>DASUAO010000020.1:0-111957 GCA_035763745.1 Acidimicrobiia bacterium | reverse complement strand
GTTCGGGTCCTCGGCGACGTGGTACAGCTCCCACTCGTCGTCGGAGAACGGCGTCAGCGGCTGGTGCAGCGTGACGACCTCCCAGCCGTCCCGGTAGTAGCCGCGGTGTCCGATCTGCTCGGTGACCTGCTCGGGATGCGTGCTCGGTCGATCGGCGTCGGCGAGCGTCGACACGAAGCTCGCGCCGGCAGGCGCCGCGAGCGAGACGCCGCCGCGCGTCGAGGGCATGTCGAGCCCGCAGAGCTCCAACAGGGTCGGGAGCACGTCCGTGACGTGCTGGTACTGACGGCGGAACGAGCCGTCGCCGATCTCCCCAGCGGGCCACGACAGGATGCACGGGACCGAGTGGCCACCGGCATGGGTGTTGATCTTGTAGAGCCGGAACGGCGTGTTGCCGACCATCGCCCACCCGCGCGGGTAGTGGGGGGTGGTGGTCGGGCCGCCGAGCTCATCGATGCGAGCGACATCGCCGTCGAGGTCGTCGCCCTGGAGCAAATGCACGTAGTACGCACTCGTGCCGATCACCTCGCCCTCGCGCGACGCTCCGTTGTCCGACGTGAAGAGGATGATCGTGTTGTCGAGCTCACCGAGCTCGTCGAGGGCGCCCACGATCCGACCCACGCTCTGGTCGAGGTTGTCGGCCATCGCGGCGTACACGGCCATGTGTCGGGCGAACAGCTCCTGCTCGGTCTCGCTCAGGTCGTCCCAGGGCAGCACCTCGTTGTTGGGCTCGGAGTTCCGCGACGGGAGCGGGAGCCCTTGCGGGATCACCCCCAGCTCCTGTTGCCGCCGCCAGCGCGACTCCCGGATGCGGTCCCAGCCCTCGCGGTACCGGTCCCGGTACTTGGCGAGGTCCGCCTCCTTCGCGTGCAGCGGCGCGTGCACCGAACCGTGAGCGAAGTAGCAGAAGAGCGGTTGCTCCGGGTTCGACGCCTTGCGCTCCCGGATCATCGAGATCGCGCGGTCGGTCAGGTCGTCGGTCAGGAAGAAGTCCTCGGGGTACTGGTCGACCTCCACGAGGGTGTTGTCCTCGACGAGTCGATGCGGGTGGTGCTGGTTCGTGAACGCGTCCAGGAACCCGTAGAAGCTCTCGAAGCCACGCTGGCACGGCCAGGAGTGCTTCGGGCCCGCCGCGGAGCAGTCGGAGTCCTTGGTGAGGTGCCACTTCCCGAGCATCATCGTGGCGTACCCGTGGTCGCGGAACACCTCTGCCGCGGTCGCGACGTCCGTCGCGAGCTCCATCGCATACCCGGGGAAACCCGCATCGGAGTGCGCGACGGTGCCGACGCCCGCGCGGTGCGGATTCACACCCGTGAGCAGCGCCGCGCGCGTCGGTGAGCACATCGGGGCGACGTGGAAGTTGGTGTAGCGCATGCCGCGCCCTGCGAGTGCGTCGATGTTGGGTGTCTCGATCTCGGAGCCGTAGCACCCGAGGTCGGAGTACCCGAGGTCGTCGGCGAGGATCACCACGACGTTGGGCGCGCCCCGTGGCGGCGCCGGTCGTTCGGGCCACCAGCCCTGCGAGCCGGCGAACGTGCGCCCGACCGTGCCGTCGAAGTCCGGGTACGAACGCGTCGATGCCATCGGGCCCAACCTATCGACGGTCCTGCAGGAACGGGAACTGCTCACGGACCTCGCCCACCCGGGCGGCATCCACCTCGGCCACGAGCACGTGCTCGTCACCTCGAGGGGCTTCGCGTACCTCGCCGAGCGGGTCGACGATGGCGCTGTCACCGGCGTAGTCGAGGCGGCCGCCACGACCGACGCGGTTCACACCCACGACGTATGCCTGGTTCTCGATCGCCCGGGCCCGCAGCAGCGCCCGCCAGTGCTCCCGGCGCTGCTCCGGCCAGTTCGCGACCACCACGTAGCAGTCGGTGTCGGGCGCGAGCGCCCAGAACTCGTCGGCGAAGCGGAGGTCGTAGCAGACGAAGAGGCTGGTGCGAAGGCCGTCGACGTCGACGGTGACGTGCTGCGCACCGGCCGCGAAGTGGTCCTGCTCGCGGGCATACGTGAACGGGTGGATCTTGGCGTAGCGGTGCACGGTCCCCTCGGGTGCGGCGAGGACGAGCCTGTTGTACGGGAGGGCGTGACCGGCGGGCCGCTCCGGGAGCGAGCCGCAGACCCACATCCGGTGCTGGCGGGCCTGCTCGACGAGGAACCGGGTGGACGGCCCGTCCGAGGGCTCCGCGATGCGTTCGGTGTCCATGGAGAAACCGGTCGAGTACATCTCGGCGAGGACCGCGAGCCGGGCGCCCTCGGCTGCAGCTGCGTCGAGCATGCTCGCGAGGCGCGCGAAGTTGGCCGGCGGATCCTCCCAGACGATGTCGTGCTGGATCGCGGCGACCTTCATCGCGCCAACGCCCCGAGGCGGGCGATCGCGTCGTCGAGCACGCGCTCGCGCTTGCAGAAGGTGAAGCGGACGAGCGGACGACCCGCGTCGACGTCGTCGTAGAACACGACGTTGGGAACCGCGACGACCCCGCAGCGTCCGGGGAGCGATCGACAGAACTCCATTCCGTCGGACTCCCCGATCGATCGTATGTCCACCGTGAGGAAGTAGGTGCCTGCGCTCGGGAACACCTCGAGCCCTGCGTCGGCGAGCCCGGCGGCGAGGCGATCGCGCTTGGCGCGGAGATCGGAGGCGAATGACGCGTAGTAGGTGTCGTCGAGCGCGAGACCTACGGCGATGGCATGTTGGAACGGCGTGCCACTCGCATAGGTGAGATACTGCTTGGCGACCCGGACCGCATCGAGCAGCGACCGGGGCCCGCTCACCCACCCCACCTTCCATCCCGTGAACGAGAACGTCTTGCCGCCGGAGGAGATCGTGAGCGTGCGGTCCCGCATCCCGGGGAGCGTCGCGATCGGGAGGTGCTCACCGTCGAACACCAGGTGCTCGTAGACCTCGTCGGTCACCACGATGAGATCGCGCTCGTTGCAGAGAGCGGCGACCTGCTCGAGCTCCGTGCGAGTGAAGACCTTGCCCGTCGGGTTGTGGGGCGAGTTGAGCAGCATCACCCTGGTGCGATCCGTGACCGCGGCCTCCAGCTCGGCGATCGAGAAGGCATACGCCGGTGGTCGAAGGGTCACGACCCGCCGCGCGGCTCCGGCCATCGCGATGCACGCCGCATAGGAGTCGTAGTACGGCTCGAAGGTCAGCACCTCGTCGCCGGGCTCGCAGAGACCGAGCATCGCGGCCGCGATCGCCTCCGTGGCGCCCGTCGTGACGAGCACCTCGGAGTCGGGGTCGACCTCGAGGTCGTAGAACCGTCGCTGGTGCGCCGCGATCGCGTGTCGGAGCTCCGGGATCCCGCTCCCGGGCGGGTACTGGTTGTGCCCCGCGCGGATCGCGTCGATCGCGGCGTCGCGCACCTCCGCCGGTCCGTCGGTGTCGGGAAAGCCCTGCCCGAGGTTCACGGCGCCGGTGGTCGCCGCGAGCGCGGTCATCTCGGCGAAGATCGTCGTCCCGAACCCGTCGAACCGTGCGGCGAGCGCCATCGAGGCGATGCTACGACCCGAGGGTCCCCGATCGGCCGGTACGCTCGACGCCGCCGGCGTTCCCGGAACGACCGCTGAGGAGCCGTGATGGAACCAGCTGCCCGCAATTTGGCTTCCCGCAACTTGGATTCCCGCAACCCGGCCTCGAGCAGCCCGGCCCCGAGCAGCTCGGGAGCGGGGCCGTACGAGACCCGGGCGGCGACCATGGCCGCCTTCGGCGCACACGTCTCCCAGGGGAAGGTCGACGCCTTCGAGGCACTCGGGATCGACATCGTCCTCGGCCGCCGCGAGGGACCGTACTTCTGGGACGCGTTCGACGGTCGACGCTTCACCAACTGCCACTGCAACGGCGGCGTGTTCAACCTGGGGCACCGCAACCCGCGGATCGTCGACGCACTGCGCGGGGCGATCGACGACGACGAGATCGACGTCGGGAACCACCATCTCGTGTCGGGGTACAAGGCGCGGCTCGCGGCCCGCCTCGCGGCGACGACCGGGGGCCGGTGCCCCGGCGTCGTGTTGACGCCTTCGGGATCAGAGGCGGTCGAAGTCGCGCTCAAGACGGCGATCGCCGTCACCGGACGCACCAAGGTCGTGTCGGTGCACGGTGCGTATCACGGGCACACCGCGTTCGCCGCGATGGCAGCCGACGCCAAGTACCACGAGCCGTTCGGCCTCGACGTCGAGGGGTTCCACCACGTCGCGTTCGACGACCTCGCCGCCATGGATGCCGCGATCGACGACCACACCGCCGCAGTGATCCTGGAGACGGTGCCCGCCACCCTCGGGATGGCGATGCCGAGCGAGGGATACCACGCGGGGGTCCAGGCGTTGTGTCGCGAGCGCGGCGCGATGTTCGTCCTCGACGAGGTGCAGACCGGCCTCGGGCGCAGCGGGATGCTCTGGTGCCATGAGCACGACGGCGTGGAGCCGGACGCGATCGTCACCGGCAAGGGCCTCGGCGGGGGCCTCTACCCCATCTCCGCCACCGTGATGACGAAGGAGATGCACCGCTTCTACGACGACGAGCCCTTCGTCCACGTGTCGTCGTACGGCGGCTCCGACCTCGGGTGCGTCGTCGCGCTCGCGGTGCTCGACCAGATCGAAGAACCCGGATTCCTGGACCGCGTCGAGGACGTGGGCCTCTTCCTCGAGAAGGAGCTCGCGTCGATGCCGTTCGCGGTCCGGCGCCGCGGGCTCTTCATGGGGCTCGCCTGGCCGGACGAAGGCGCGGGGATCCTGGGGGCGAAAGCGTGCATCGACGCCGGGGTCTTCGCCGTCTTCGCGAACAACGACACCTCGGTCCTCCAGTTCCTCCCTCCGCTGGTCCTGACCGACGAGCAGGTCGAGGAGCTGGCGAGCACCGTGGTGGCGGCGCTCTCGTGAACACCGCTCGTGGGCACGCATCGTGACCACGACCCTCGACCTCGAGGCGCTCGACGCCGCGGTCGAAGCCGCGCTGGCGTCTCGCGACGAGACCGCCCTGCACGTCCTCGGGTACGGCGAGATCAGCACGGTCCTCGCGTGGCCGGGCCCCGAGGGTCCGTTCGCGTGCAAGCGACTCCCGACCTTCGACGACGAGGCGCGCTTCGACGCGTACCGAGCCGTGTTCGATGCGTCGATCCGGACGCTCGCCGATCGAGGCCTCGACGTGCACCCGACTTCGCTCGACGGCCTCCCCCGCGACGACGGGACCATCGCTGCGTACTGCGTGCAGCGGGTGCTCCCGCAGTCCTCGATGGCCCCCGAGCAGCTGCGGCGGTCCGACATCGACGAGGGTCGAGCGCTGCTCCAACGGATCGCCGACACCATCGGCGCGGTCGTCGACGATCGCGTCGGCCTCGACGCGCAGCTCTCGAACTGGGCCGTGGTCGACGACACCCTCGTCTACCTCGACGTCACCACGCCGTTGCTCCGTGACGATGCGGGCGCCGACCTGCTCGACACCGAGCTCTTCCTCGCCTCGCTCCCGGCGGCGTTACGCCCCATCGTCCGCCGGTTCGTGCTGTCCTCGATCCTCGACACCTACTTCGCGGCGAAGCCGATCGCCCTCGATCTCGTCGGGAACCTGCACAAGGAGCACCTCGACCGATGGGTCCCCGAGGCCATCGCGATCTTCAACGCGCGCTTCGACCTGGCCCTCTCCGAAGCCGAGGTCCGCAGGTACTACCGGCGGGACGCGCGCTTGTGGGGATGGATGCAGCGGGTCCGGCGCCTCGACCGGGCCTGGCAGCGAGCCGTCCGCCGCCGTCCGTACCCGCTCCTGCTCCCCGGACCGGTCGAGCGTTAGCCGTTCCCGGTCCGCGCGAGCGTTAGCCGTTCCCGGTCCGCGCGAGCGGCGCCGGCGTTCGCAGGAGGTGCTCGACGTCCTCGGCCGGTCCCGGACGGCAGTACCAGTAGCCCTGTGCGCCGTCGACGCCGAGGCTCGCGAGTCGCTCGTGCTGGTCCGCGCGCTCGACACCCTTGGCCACGACGCGCTTCCCGGTGCCGTGGGCGAGCGCCACCACGGCGGCGCAGATGCCGGCATCGATCGTCCCGTCCGCGACCCCCGCGACGAACGACCGGTCGATCTTGAGGAGGTCGAACGGGAGGTCGCGGACGTGGACGAGGCTCGAGTACCCGGTCCCGAAGTCGTCGATCGCGAGCCGGATGCCGACGGCTCGGAGCGCGCCGAGGCGGGTCGCCGCCAGCGACGTCGATCCCGCCTCGTCGCGCTCCATCAAGCTCGACTCGGTCATCTCGAGACAGAGCCGCCCCGCATCGATGTCGTAGCGGTCGAGGAGCCCGGTCACGACGGCCGGAAGAGACGGATCGAAGAGCTGGGCCGGCGCGACGTTCACCGCGACCACTCCGGTCGCGATCCCGGCATCGTCCCATCGCCGGATCGCCGCGAGGGACGCATCGAGGACCCAGCCGCCGAGCTGGTTCGCGAGCCTCGCTTCCTCGGCCATCGGAAGGAAGCGCGCGGGGAGCATCAACCCGTGCTCGGGGTGCTCCCAGCGGACGAGCGCCTCCACCCCGCAGGGCTCGGCGCTCGGCATCCGAACGAAGGGCTGGAAATGGACCCGGAGTGCGCCGCCGCGGGGATCACCGTCGAGCACGCGCCGCAGCAGGTCGGCGAGCTCTCTGCGCTCGGCGATGGGGAGCGGGTGAGGCCGGACCTCACCACGACGCCGGAGCTTCGTCGCGTACATCGCGTCGTCGGCGCCGGCGAGCAGCTCCTCGGGGTCCTCGGAGACGGTGCCGTCGACGCAGCCCACGCTCGCGAACACCTGGAGCGTCAGACCATCGATGTTGACCGGGTCGCCGACGACGGTCTCGAGTCGATGAGCCAACACCTCCGCCGACCCGGGGTCGAGGTCTTCACACACGACGACGAACTCGTCACCGCCGAACCGGGCGACGAAGTCGCCGGGACGGACCGCGTTGCGCAACCGCCGAGCCACGTGCGTGAGCATCCGATCCCCGGCGTCGTGGCCGTGGAGATCGTTGATCGCCTTGAAGCGATCCAGGTCGAGGAAGCAGACGAGCAAGCGCTCGGGATCGGCGGCGGCACGGATCCGCGACCGGCGGAGGTGATCGATCAGCCGGGTTCGGTTGGCCAGCCCGGTCAGTGCGTCGTGGGCGGCGAGGTGCTCGAGCCGATCCTCGAGGTCGCGTCTGGTCGAGATGTCGTGCGCGGAGATCACCAGGCCCGAGACGACCGGGTCGTCGAGGAGGTTCACGACCGAGATCTGATACGGGATCGCGCGCCCGTCTCGATGGCGGAGCTCGAGCTCGAACACCCTCGTTCCCTGGTGCTCGCGAGCCGCGCGGATCTCGGCGTTCGCGCGCTCGTGTTGTGAGGTGGCGACGAAGTCGACGAGCCAGGAGCCGACGACCGCGCTCGGGTCGAGACCGAGCTGGCGCGTGACGGCACCGGAGACCGACTGGATGCGCCCGTTCGAGTCGGACAGCATCATGATCGTCGCCGCGTTCTCGACGAGGCGACGGAACCGTTCCGGCTCGTCGGCCGCGACCTCCCATCGTCGGCGCTCGGTCAGGTCGCGGAGCGTGTTCACGGTCCGAGGACCGTCGGGTGTCGTCATCGTCCGCCCGACGAGCTCTACCAGGCGCCATGTTCCGTCTGCAGCGCGCACGCGCAGCTCGATCGGCGTTCCGACCCCCGAGCGCTTCTGCACCTCCTCGAGCGACGAGAGCACGAGCGCGACGTCCTCACGATGCACGAGCGCGAGAGGCACTTCGCCGATCCACTCGTCGCGCGCCACACCGAAGAACTGCACCGCCGCCAGGTTGGCGTCGACGACGCGCAGCCCGTCGTCGACGATCACCACGGGATCCGGGATGGCGTCGAACGGCTTGGTCGCCGTCGCCGCCACGTACGCCGGGGCGGGATCGGGGTCGCTGGTGATGCTCATGCATCATCTGTCTCGGCACCACAGGTCTCGTCCTCAACCCCCAGTTTCCCGGCGCCCGGGCGACCGGAGGTTCCGAGTACGTTCCGAGCCATGACGAGGCACGGGCACGCCGTCCGGTGACGGAAGGTGGTCGGATCACCGAGGGAGGGCTGCGCCGGCTACGGGCGCGCAACGGTGTCCCGGAGCCCCACACGGCACCGCCCCGGAGCGGGTCGCCGTTCGTGAGATCGCGTCCTGCCGGCGCCACCTCCCCGACTCCGGGCCCTGTGACGGTGCTGCTGCCCAGCCGCGAACATGGGCCTGTGCGACTTCCCCGACCGCCCGGTGGTGCGACGCACCTCCAGGGGGCGCTCGACGCGATCGCGGCCCGCTTCGCCGCCGACGAGCTGCCGACGTCCCGATGAGCTACGACACGGTTCCCGGCTTGCTGGCGTCGCTCGACGACGGTCTCCTCGTTCTCACCATCGATCGACCCGAGAAGCGCAACGCCATCGACGACACGGTCGTGCGGGCGATGGTCGCGCACCTGGAGGCCGCGAACAACGACGAGACGGTGCGCGCCATCCTCCTCGGGTCGCGCGGTGACGACTTCTGCTCGGGATTCGACATCCTCGGTCGCAACGCCGACGCCGACGCACCGCGTCCCCGCGTGGGGAGCATCCAGCGGCGCCTTCCGGTGCTCTCGCATCGGGTCGTCTCGCTACTCCTCTCGACCCAGGTCCCGGTGGTCGCCGCAGTGCGGGGCTGGGCAGCCGGCCTCGGGCTCCACCTCGCGCTCGCAGCTGACTTCTGTGTCGTGGCACGCGACGCCCGCCTGTGGGAGCCGTTCGCGACGCGCGGGTTCACGCCCGACAGCGGCGGGACCTGGCTGCTTCCCCGTCTCGTCGGCGTCGCCCGGGCCAAGGAGCTCCTCATGCTCGGACGCGAGGTGTCGGGAGAGGAGGCCGCGGCGTGGGCGATCGTCCACGCGATGGTCGCCGCCGCCGAGGTCGACGCGGCCGCGGCGACGCTCGCCCGACGCCTCGCCCACGGTCCGACCGTCGCACTCGGCCTGACCAAGTGGCTCGTCCACGAGGGCGCCGGACTCGACCTCGAACGTCATCTCGCCAACGAGGCGTTCGCGATGGAGCTCTCCTCACGGAGCGCGGACTTCCGGGAAGGGATGCAGGCGCTACGCGAGCGCCGCGACCCGGACTTCGATGGCCGCTGAACCAGAGGACGGCGTCCGCCTCCAGGTCGACGACACCACCCCCGAGGCCGACGTCGCCGCATCGACACGCGCGTGGATCGAGACCCACCTACCCGCCTCGTGGCGCCGGGCCGCGGCCGGCGGCGTCTCGGCGATCCGGTCGGTCCGCAGCCGCGCCGACTACGAGCAGTGGTATCCGACGTTCGGCTGGTCGGGCATGGTCGTCCCGACCTGGCCCGTCGCCTACGGCGGCCTCGGCGTCGACCAGGCGAGGGCGCGCATCATCGAATCCGAGCTCGCGCCGTACAACTTGGGCCGCCTCAACCCCCTCGGCTTGAACCTCTGCGCACCTGCACTCTTCGCCCACGGCACCGAGGAGCAGCGGGTGCGCTACCTCGGCCCGATCGTCCGCAACGAAGAGCGTTGGTGCCAGCTCTTCAGCGAGCCGGGCGCGGGCTCCGATCTCGCATCGCTCGCCACCCGGGCCGTGCGCGACGGCGACAGCTGGGTCATCACCGGCCAGAAGGTCTGGACGACCTGGGCGCACGTCTCGGACTGGGCGGTGCTCCTCGCGCGCACGGATCCCGACGTCCCGAAGCGCAAGGGCATCACCTACTTCCTCCTCGACCTGCATCGACCTGGTGTCCAGGTGCGACCGCTGCGTCACCTCACCGGCGAGATCGACTTCAACGAGGTCTTCCTCGACGGTGCGATCGTTCCCGACGACCAGCGGGTCGGCGCCGTGGACGACGGGTGGCGGGTCGCCGGATCGACGCTCGCGTCGGAGCGACAGATGGTCGCCGGGGCCGGATCGGGCGGCGTCGACCGCATCGGTGGCTCGGGGGTGGAACGCGCGCTCGAGCTCGCGGCCGAACGAGGCGTCGCGGCCGACCCGGTCACTCGACAGCGCCTCGCCGGGCTCGTCGGCGAGGAGCGGATCCGGTCGATCACCAACCGGCGTGTCCGCAGCCGGCTGGCAGTGGGGAAGCCGCCCGGCCCCGAGAGCAGCGTGGGGAAGGTGCACTCGGGCGACCTCAACCAGCGCCTCCAGCTGGCCACCGTCGACCTGCTCGGACCGGACGCGATGGCATGGGACGGCGACCCGGGGGCGCCCTACCCCGACACCCTCCGCCACGAGGTCCAGGGGATGTTGCGGAGCCGGGCGAACACGATCGAGGGCGGCACCAGCGAGGTCAACAAGAACATCGTGGGCGAGCGCGTGCTCGGCCTCCCGCGCGAGCCCGATCCCTGGGACGGACGCTCGTGGGACGAGGTCCCCCGATCATGACGAGGCGATCATGACGAGGCGATCATGACGAGGCGACCGTGACCGGCGACTACACACGCCTGCAGGTCCGGCGCGAGGGACCGGTCGGTTGGCTCGTCTTCGACCGCCCTGACGCCGGAAACGCCATGGACGCGCGCATGTTCGACGAGCTCGAGCGAGCGTGGGGCCAGCTCGCCGCCGATCCCGAGGTGCGCGTCATCGTCAACACCGGGGAGGGTGCCGCGTTCCAGACGGGCGTCGACGTGGTGCAGCTGGCGAATGACAAGGACGCGCTGCACGCGCACTCCCGCCGTACGAGGGATGCCGCGCTCCGGTTCACCGCATGGCAGTGCCAGGTCTGGAAGCCGGTCATCGCCGCCGTCAACGGCGTGTGCGCCGGGGGCGGACTCCACTTCGTCGCGGACGCCGACATCGTGCTCGCGGCATCGGACGCGACGTTCGTCGACCCCCATGTGTCCCTCGGACAGGTCGTCGCCTACGAGGGGATCGCGCTCGCGCGCACGTCACCGATGGAACCGATCCTCCGCGCCGCGCTCGTCGGACGCTTCGAACGGATCGACGCAGGTCGCGCGCACCAGCTCGGCATCTCGAGCGAGGTCGTCGATCCGCCGACGGAACTCCGGGCGCGCGCGCAGGAGCTGGCCGAGCTGGTCGCGAAGAACTCCCCCGCCGCGATGGCCGCCACCAAACGCGCCCTGTGGGGTGCGCTCGAGTCGGGGCTCACCGAGGCGTGTCGAGCGGGCGCGGCCGAGCTCACGTCGATGTGGGGCCACCCCGACCAGGAAGAAGGACCGCTCGCGTTCGCCGAACGGCGCGCGGCCCACTGGAAGGCCGTCGAGTGACGAACGGAGCGAGCAGCCATGGGTGAGTACGAGCACCTGATCGTCGAGCGGCACGGATCGGTGGGCTGGCTCATCAACAACCGGCCGGATGCACTCAACGCGATGAACGCCAAGATGCGCGACGAGTTCGCCGACGCCTGGCTCGAGCTCGACCGCGATCCCGCCGTCCGCGTGATCGTCCACACGGGTGAGGGCCGCGCCTTCCAGACCGGCGTCGACGTCGCCGAGATCGCGTCCGACGGCGTCGGGATGCAGCGATATCGGGACTCGGTCGAGCAGTTCGACCTCCACTTCACGGCATGGCACCAGCACGTCTGGAAGCCGGTCATCACCGCGGTCAACGGCATCTGCTGCGGCGGCGGTTTCCATTGGGTCGCCGACGCCGACATCGTGATCGCCGCGTCGGACGCGGAGTTCTTCGACCCGCACGTCTCCATCGGGCAGGTCGTCTCACTCGAGGCGATCGGCCTGATCCGCAAGATGCCTGCGGAGGCGGTGATGCGGATGGCCTTCGTGGGTCGCTACGAGCGCATGGGCGCCGAGCGCGCCTACGAGCTCGGGATGATCAGCCAGATCGTCGATCCGCCGGAGGAGCTCCGAGACCGCGCGCAGGAGCTGGCCGAGAAGATCGCCAAGAACTCCCCTGCCGCGATGGCGGCCACCAAGCGCGCGCTCTGGGGAGCGCTCGAGTCGGGGCTCACCGACGCCTGTCGGGCCGGCGCGGCCGAGCTCACGTCGATGTGGGGCCACCCCGACCAGGAAGAAGGACCGCTCGCGTTCGCAGAGAAGCGCGACGCGCAGTGGCTCCCACCCGTGGAGCTCCCGAACCGATGACCTCGTGGTGGTGATGAAGGCCCTCATCGACCTCCTCCTGGAGCCGGGACCAGACGCGCTTCCCGCGGACGTCGTCGTCCACGACGCGGATGGAACGACGACACGCGCCGCACTCACCGAGTCTGCGCTGGAGGTGCGCGATGCACTCGCACGAGCCGGAGTCGCGCGCGGGACTGCGGTCGCGGTGATGCTCGGCAACCGGGCCGAGACCATCGCCGCGCTCTTCGGTGTGTGGGCCCTCGGCGCGGTCTACGTCCCGGTCAACCCCCGGCTCACCGACCGAGAGATCACACTCCTCCTCGATGCGATCACCCCAGCGGCCCTCATCACGACCGCATCTGCCGCGCAGAGATTCCCCCAGCGCGAGATGACGAGCGCCGCTGGCTTCGCTATCGGTGTCGCCTCCGGGCCCGCTCGCGCCCACGACCCGGACGTGGCGCTCGTGCAGACGACGTCGGGCACCACCGGTCCGCCGCGCCCGGTCCCGCTCCGGCACTCGCAGGTCCTCGCCCTGCTCGACGGCGTCATCACCACGTTTCGTACTGCCACCGCTTCCGACGCGGCGGGGCCGCCGATGGCGAACCTCGTTCCTGTCTCCCTCTCCTTGTGGGCAGGGATCTACACGGTGTGCTTCGCGTTCCGTGTCGGTGCGCCCGTGGTCCTCATGGACCACTTCGACCCGAACGAGCTCGCGCGGCTGGTCGCCGAGCACCAGATCCGCTCCGTCGTCCTGCCACCGGCTGCGATGGCGATGTGCTGCGACGAACCGCGGCTCACCTCACTCGCGCCGCTTCGCTACGTGCGCAGCATCACCGCACCGTTGTCTCCGTTCCTCGCGCGGAGGTTCGTCGACCGCTTCGGCGTCGCGGTGCTCAACGGCTACGGCCAGACCGAGCTCGGTGGCGAGGTCATCGGATGGAACGCGGCCGACTGGCGCGAATTCGGGGAGACCAAGCTGGGTGCCGTCGGCCGACCACACGCGCACGTCGAGGTCCGCATCGACGACGGGGGCGAGCTGTGGGTCCGGACCCCGTCGTCTGCTTCGTCCGCAAGCCTGGGCGACCGGTTGGACGCCGAGGGCTGGCTGCGGACCGGCGACCATGCCCGGATCGACGACGACGGGTTCGTGTGGATCGAGGGTCGGGTTTCGGACGTCATCAACCGGGGTGGGTTGAAGGTCTTCCCTGCCGATGTCGAGGAAGTGCTCGCGACGGCCACCGGCGTACGCGAGGTCGCGGTCGTGGGGATCGAGGACGCACGGCTCGGGGAGGTTCCCGTGGCCTTCGTCGCCGGCACGATCGACCAGGAACTGTTGGAGGCGCACTGCCGGGAGCATCTCGCGCCATACAAGATTCCGACACGGTTCGTCGAAGTCGCGAGTCTCCCGCGCAACGAGGTCGGCAAGGTCCTGCGCGCCGAGCTGGCGCAGTCCGCGATGTCGTGAGCAGAACGCCGCCGCGCTAGGCCCAGGTCCGAACGATCTCGAGGACGACAGCGGCGTCCGGGCCCTCACCACGGAGTGAGGTCTGCTCGGGTCGGACTCTCCGGGCCGCGACGAGGCACAGGTCGAGTGCATCACCGGTGATCGCGTGCACCGCATCGTCTTCGGGCACGAAGTCCCATGCGGCCCCATCGGGAGCGGTGAGGTGGAACGCCACGGGTCCACACATCGGGCGACCCTCGCGGGCGAACGCGTACGGGAGGGTCCGCCAGGCGAGCCGGGCGATGTGCCAGAGCCGGTCGGTCGGTGGCAGCTCGACCTCCAGCGCGACCGCGACGTCCCGAGTGTGTATCCACGTCTCCGCGAGGCGTGTCGTCGCAAGCGTGCGCGCAGCCATGTCACCGATGACCCACAAGACCCGCTCGTGGGGGTCGATCGAAGACAGCTCTTCCCTGAGCGTCGCCGCACCCACCAACCATCGCTCGTGGATCTCCGCGGGAGGCGAGTCGCGTTCTCCTGCGACCAGCTGCTCGACGCCGTCCTCGACCGACGCTGCACGAGCGGTGTCGCCGCCTGCGAGCCCGTCGATGCGTTCGCGGAACCGCCCCCGCGCGCTCGCGAGCGCGATCTCGTCGGACTGGGCGAGGTGCAGCACGACGGCAGCGACGTCCCAGCCGTCGCAGGGAGTGTCCCGGCGCCAACCAAGGTCGTCGAGGCCTTCCAGCAGGGTCCCGAGCTCGGCGTGCTGCGCGGCCAGTGCGTCGACGATCATGCGCATCCCACACCTCCGAGCGCGATCGTAGGAGAGCGGTCTCGGTCCTCGGCGCCTGAGTAGGTTCGCGGGCATGCGACTGCGGCTCCTCCAGAGCAACTGGAACCGGTTCGCTCGCAGGGACGCGTTGTGGGCGATCTGCACCGAACCTGAACGCTCGCGCCGCCGGTGGAATGTGGCCGAGTTCTTCGAGACCGGCCGTCGCGACGTTGACCACATCTTCGAGATGACCAAGGCGCTCGGTCTCGACGTTCCGACCGGGCGTGCGCTCGACTTCGGTTGTGGCGTGGGACGGCTGACACAGTCGCTCGCGACGCGCTTCGACGAGGTTGTCGGCGTCGACCTCGCGCCAGCGATGGTCGTCCAGGCCGATTCGCACAACCGGCATACCCAGCGGTGTGCGACCGGATACCGCGCCCGCTCTGGGATGCGGTGACGACGCTCCGAACGTTGTGGGCGCCGCGGATGGAGATCTATGGCCTCGAGTTCTCGGAGGTTCGCGAGGCGATCGGAGCGGGAGGCGGAGTCCTCATCGCCGACGAGCAGCTCCAGAGCGAGTCCGCGCACATCGATCGTCGGTACTACGCGCGGCCGGGGATTCTGTAAGCGATCGTCGCGGTTGCGGTCGGGACCTATGGCATGGTCGACTCGCCCCCATGACCGAAGGCCCCTACGCGGAGCGGATGTTCCCGGCCCCCGTCGACCCAGGCGCGGCCCGGGAGGACCGTGCGACGTGCACCGTGGTCTCGGGGGTCGACACCGCCGAGCTCGGATCGTGGCAGGGCGACCGTTGGTACCAGGGCGGTGGTCGGGTCGGCGAGAAGGCGGTCGAGCGGATCATCATCTCTCCCCCGACGCGCGGCGTGCAGACCCAGGGCGACCCGTTCGAGCCGGTCCGCATCGGCTTCCTCATCGACATGGATCTCGGCCAGCTGCTCGCAGACTGCATCGACCCCTACATCCTCGCGATCGAGGATGCGATGAACGAGGGCATCTACGACCGGCCCGTCGAGATCTTCACGGTCGATGCGCGCGGCCTGCCGAGGGAGAACTACCGCAAGCTGATCGCCGGATACCACCGACTCGTCGACGAGGGTTGCGTGGTCGTGATCGGCCCGTTCATCGCCGACAACTCAGAGACGATCGCGCCATACGCGAACGCCGCCGGCGTCCCTGTGCTCCTGTGGACCGGCACCACCCGCGCGTTCGGCGAGTTCGTGTTCACGGTCGCGAACGGCGACATCCCCACGGAGTCGGTGATGTGCGCGAACTGGTGCAAGCAGGGTGGGCACTCCAAGGTCGGCTTCTTCTGGGAGCGGGGCTCCGCGGGTGACCTCTACGCGGACTACTTCCGGCGCACGGCGCTCCAGCTGGGGCTCGAGATCACCAAGGAGGTGTTCCTCGCCCCGAACCCGAAGAACCTCCAGGAGCACCTCGCCACCATGCGCGACCTCGGCACCGAGGCCGTCGTCTACGTCGGGTACGGCTACTCGACGTTCCACTTCGCGCGCGCGTTCAAGGCCCTCGACTGGGATCCGCCGCGTGTGATGGGGACGGCCTTCATGTTCTATTCGAACTCCAACGAGTGGGCCGAAGGTCTCGAAGGCTGGCACGGGTGCGACCAGCTCGGTGACGACGGAACCAACCCGAACTACAACGCGATGATGGACCGGTTCGAAGCCCGGTTCGGTCGCCGCACACGGAACGTGGTGGTCGCGCTCGCGTACGACACCGCGCGCGTCGCCATCCAGGGCATCGCCAACGCTCGGATCCCCACCCCGCGCCACGTGAAGGAGGGCATCGAGATGATCAAGTGGATGCCCTGCACGAACGGCGGGCCGTCGTGCTACATCACCTTCGCCGAGTACGACCACCGGGGATACAAAGGAGACTTCCTCACCATCCGCGAGCTGCGCGACGGCGAGCTGCACTTCCGCGGCTACTACCGACCGGAGTGGCCGAGCAACGACACCACGCCATCGATCCCGGACTGAGTCCGGTGGCGCGCCGCGAGTCGCTCAGTGCGGCCCAGGCACGGCGGATCACCCTCGCGGCCCAGGGGTTCGCCAAGCCCCGCCCGAGTGGACGCATCACCCGTCGCCACCTCCGCTCGGTCTTCGACCGACTGGGTCTGATCCAGATCGACTCCGTCAACGTCCTGGTCCGCAGCCACTACCTGCCTCTGTTCTCGCGTCTGGGTCCGTACGACCGGTCGATCCTCGACCGCTTCGTCTACAAGGACCGCGAAGCGTTCGAGTACTGGGGCCACGAAGCATCGCTCGTCCACGCCGAGCTGCACCCGCTCCTGCGTTGGCGCATGGAGAGCTACGCACGCTGGGGGATGAGCGAGTTCGCCGCGGCGCAGCCGGACGGCCACTTCGATGCGCTCCACGCCGCCGTACTCGAGCGCGGGACCGCCAGTGCGGGCGACCTCGACGACGGAGCCACCAAGAAGGGGCCGTGGTGGGGTTGGGGGAACACGAAGCGCTCGCTGGAGCACCTCTTCGCCCGCGGCCGGCTCGGCGCCATCCGCCGCCCCAACACCTTCGAACGGGCGTACTGCGACCCCGCCCGCGTCGTTCCGGTCGAGGTGTTGGAACAGCCCACTCCGAGCGACCGGGAAGCACTGGTCTCTCTGCTCGAACGGTCCGCCCGCGGGCACGGCGTCGGGACCGCCAGGGATCTCGGCGACTACTTCCGCCTCCCGATCAAGGAGGTCCGAACGCTGCTGGAGGAGATGGCCGCCGACGGACTCGTCGAGCGCGTCACGGTGGAGGGCTGGAAGGACCCCTCGTACCTGCACCCCGACGCCCGTCTCCCCCGCTGGGTCCGCGCCAGTGCGCTGGTCTCGCCGTTCGACTCGGTCATGTGGGAGCGCGCCCGCGTCGAGCGAGTGTTCGGGTTCACCTACCGGATCGAGATCTACGTCCCGAAGCCCAAGCGGGTGTTCGGGTACTACGTGCTCCCGTTCCTGCTCGGCGATCGCTTCGTCGCTCGGGTCGACCTCAAGGCCGACCGCGCGGGATCACGGCTGCTCGTCCAGTCGGCCTGGGCCGAGGCCGGGGTCGACCACGACGAGGTCTCCCACCCCCTCGCCGACGAGCTCCGCACGATGGCGTCGTGGCTCGGGCTCGACGAGGTGGTGATCCAGCCACGAGGAGATCTGGCACCGGCACTACGCGCCCGGGCTCGCTGAGGAGGGACCTCCGGCCCTGGTGCCTCGGCGGGAGGTCCTCGATCGTGGGGGATGACAGGAGGTGGCCCATGCGGACGGACGACGAACGCGTCACGACCGAGTACCTGGACCTGGACGGCGACGGGGTTCCCGATGCGGTCCGGACGACCCAGACCCGGGGCATGGACCTCGACGGCGACGGCATCGATGACGTCGTCGAGGTGACGACCGAGGTCGACAGCGGGATCGGAGACGACGGCAGCCCCAGCGCCATCGAGATCATCGACGTCATCGAGATGTGAACCGTGAGACGCGCGACTGAGCAGCGGTTCCGTGACCGCCGGGAGGCGGGGCGTCGGCTCGCCGGGGCGCTTGCCCCATACGCCGGTCCGGATGTGGTGGTGCTCGGGTTGCCGCGCGGCGGGGTGCCCGTCGCGGCCGAGGTCGCCGAGACCCTGGGCGCTCCCTTGGACGTGATCGTGGTCCGCAAGCTCGGTGTGCCCTCCCAGCCGGAGTTCGGGATGGGCGCGATCGGAGAAGGTGGCGTCCGTGTGCTCGACCTCGAGCTGGTCCGGCGCGCCGGGGTGGCTCCGGGCGCGGTCGAAGGGGTCGAGCATCGAGAACGCGCCGAGCTCGAACGTCGGGTCCGGCGGTTCCGCGGCGATCGTCCCGCGGTGCCGATCGAGGGGCGCACGGCGATCATCGTCGACGACGGGGTCGCGACCGGTGGCACGGCACGCGCCGCGGTCCAGGTCGCGCGTGCGCACGGCGCGGCGCGTGTCGTGCTCGCGGTGCCCGTCGCCGCGCCTGAGGCGGTGCGCGAGCTCGCCGGCGTCGCCGACGACGTGATCGCCCTCGAGACGCCCGAGTTCATGCGCGCGATCGGCTACTGGTACGACGACTTCACCCAGACCTCGGACGAGGACGTCGTGGCGCTGCTCTCCCGTGCCCGCGAGCGCACCGCGGTCGGGAGCCCATCCGGCCGCGTCACCACGGCGCAGGTCCTCGACGTGGCCATCCCTGTCGGACGAGTCGCGCTGGCAGGGCGACTCGACGTCCCGCCGAGCTCGCGGGGGCTCGTGGTGTTCGTCCACGGGAGCGGCAGCAGCCGCCTGAGCCCGCGTAACCGGTCCGTGGCCGAGCACCTCGGCGCGTCCGGGTTCGCGACCCTGCTGTTCGACCTGCTCACGACCGACGAGGAACGGGCCCGGAGGAACGTCTTCGACATCGAGTTGCTCGCCGATCGGCTGCGGTCGGTCACCTCGTGGCTGGCCGACCAGTACGAGGTGAGCGGGATCCCGATCGGCTACTTCGGCGCGAGCACGGGCGCTGCCGCCGCCCTCGTGGCCGCAGCGGATCCCGAGTCGCCGGTT
Organism: Acidimicrobiia bacterium; assembly: GCA_035763745.1. Taxonomy (GTDB): domain Bacteria; phylum Actinomycetota; class Acidimicrobiia; order IMCC26256; family PALSA-555; genus DASUAO01. The sequence goes on along the minus strand of DASUAO010000020.1, from coordinate 93,124 downwards.
GCCGCGGTCGTGTCCCGCGGTGGCCGCCCCGACCTCGCCGGTCAATACCTCGAGGCCGTCCAGGCCCCGACCCTGCTCATCGTCGGGAGCGACGACCGGGACGTCCTCGCTCTGAACCAGCAGGCGGCGGCCCGGATGTCGTGCACGCGCGAGATCCGCGTCGTCACCGGCGCGACCCACCTCTTCGAGGAACCCGGCACATTGGAGACAGTCGCGCGACTGGCGGAACGGTGGTTCGGCGAGCACCTCGGCGCCGGCGTGACCGGCGCGGGGTGAGCCTTCTCAGGCGCTCCGCTTGCCCGTGAAGAACCTGCGGTAGACGAGCAGGACGATCACCGCACCGACGACCGATCCGAAGATCCCCGACGCCTGGAGGGCGCCTTCATCGAGGTCCTCGTTGAACAAGAGGTAGCCGAGGAACCCTCCGACGAAGGACCCGATGATCCCGACGAGGACCGTCTGGCCGATGCTGAGCGGGACCTTCCCCGGGACGAGCAGCCGTGCGAGGGCGCCGGCAACGAGGCCGACGACCAACAGGTACAGCAGGAATCCGATCACGAACGCTCCCCGTCCTTGACGCGTGCCTGGTCGGCGAACACTCGGAGTGCGTCCCGCCCCGAGATGAGCCCGACGACCACGTCGTCCTCGACGACGGGGATGTGGCGGATCTCGTTGTCGAGCATGCGGTAGGCCACGTCGAGCACCTGATCCTTCGGCGCGACGACCAGGACGTCTTCCGTCATGACGTCGCGCACGCGCGTCTCGTCGAGATCGCCGCCCTCGGCGATCGCGCGGATGACGTCGCGCTCGGAGACCAGGGCCGGCGGATGCGTGTCCCGCACCACCGCGGCCCCGATGAGCTCTTCGGCGAGGGTCTCCGAGAGCCTGCGCAGCGAGTCGTCGAGGTGCACGAACACTGCCGGTCGGACGATGAGGTTCCGGGCCTGGTCGTCGGGTGCCAAGGACACGCTTCCTCGCTCTCGGTCGGTCGGGATCGGCGTCGTCATCCCAGCTCGTTGCCGACGATGCCGACGAAGCTGACCATCTCACCCGGGTAGCCGCCGAGGTTGTGCACGAGACCGAGCCCGCGCTCCGCGGTCTTGATCGTGCGCTCCGGCGGGGCCTCCCCCCGCAGCTGGAGCCAGTTCTCGAAGAACATCCGGAGCCCGCTCGCCCCGACCGGGTGCCCGAAGCTCTTCAGGCCACCGTCGGGGTTCACCGGCAGGTCGCCGAGCAGGTCGAAGGTGCCGTTGAGCACCTCTTTCCACGCCGTGCCGCGCTCCGCGAAGCCGAGGTCCTCGTAGATGAGGAGCTCGGCCGGCGTGAAGCAGTCGTGCACCTCGGCCATCGCGATCTGGGTCCGCGGGTCGGTGACCCCGGCCTGCGCGTACGCATCCTTCCCCGCCATGTTGATCTCGGGGAACCACGTGTAGTCGTAGTCCGGGTTCGCGTTGCCGGTCCCGTCACCCGCGAAGAACGACAGGCCCTTGATGTAGATCGGCTTGTCGGTGTACTTGTGCGCATCCTCGGCGCGCACGACCACCGCCGCCGCAGATCCGTCGGCCACGCCCGAGCAGTCGAACACCCGGAGGTCGCCGGCCATGAGGGGCGCGCTGCAGATCGTGTCCATCGTGACGGGCTTGCGGAACTGCGCTCGCTCGTTCACCGATCCGTTCTGGTGGTTCTTCCAGGAGATCCGCGCGAGCACCTCGCGCATCTCGTCGTCGGTGACCCCGTACTTCTTGCCGTACGCGGGCGCGCACATGGCGAACATCGCGGCGGCCGAGAGGGCACGGGCCGTGCCGTCGGTCGGTGCGTGGGACGCGCCGACGAGTCCCTGGTACCCGCTGTCCTTGACCTTCTCGACCCCGACCGCCATGGCGACGTCGTAGGCACCCGACGCGACCGCGTACGCCGCGTTGCGCATGGCTTCGGAACCCGTGGCGCAGTAGTTCTCGACGCGTGTGACCGGCTTCGTGATGCCGAGGGGCCGTGAGAGCGTCTGGCCCGAGTTCCCCGACATCGCGGTCCCGAGCCAGTAGGCGTCGATGTCGTCCTTCGAGATGCCGGCGCTCGTCATCGCCTCCTCGGTCGACCAGATCAAGAGGTCGTCGGTGCCCTTGTCCCAGTGCTCACCGAACTTCGTACACCCCATCCCGACGATGGCGACCTGGTCCTTGATCCCGTGCGAGGCCATGAGCTGCCGTCCCTTCTCCGAGCTTCGAGGTCATCCCCTGACGGGGCGGGCCTTCCAGAAGTAGTTGTGGATGCCGTCGGCCGTGAACAACCGGCGGAACGTCATCTCGACGCGGTCCCCCATGGAGAGGTCGTCGGCGTTCACGTCGCAGAGCTCGACCGCGGTGCGGCCGCCGCCCTCGAAGTCGACGACCGCGAACACGATCGGGGGGCTCGGCGAGTACGCGATCTTGTCGATCGTGAACGTGGCGATCGTCCCTACGGCATCGGACATCGGCGCGGGCTCCATGTCATCGAGCGCACCGCCCTCCATCGACACGCGCGCCGGCGGGAGGTGCAGCGCACCGCTGGAGCGGTCGCGGGAGCCGACGAATCCGTACTTCCAGTCTTCGCGACGCCCGGAGATCGCGCCCGAGATCCGACCCGGCTCGGGGCGACGCGGCGGCTCGAGGGTGACCCAGTCGCGCCACGACAGGTACTTGCCGTAGGCGACGTCGGCCCGCGCATCGATCTGGGTGGCGATCGTGCGCGCCGGCTCCCAGGTCGTGATCGCGTCGGTGACTCGGAAGAGGAACGCGTCGGCACCGTCGGCGAGCGACAGGACCCCGATGACCTGGCCCGGCGCAGCCGTCTCGAGGGTGGCGGTGAGCAGGAGCGCCACGTGCGCCGCGCCGGTGAACCCGACGTTCGCGGCCAGGTCGTCGACGAGCTTCTCCTTGTCGACGCCGAGCCGTCCGCGGATCGCCCGCACCGAACGCCCGTGGGCGCCGGTCACGATCAGGCGATCGACCTGGTCGGCGGACATCTCGGCCGACTTCAGCGCGGCGTTCCAGGCCTCCTCGCCCAGCGGGAGGTACTTCGTCTCGCCGAAGCGCTCCTCCCACACCTTCGAGCGGTGGTCGCCGGGCAAGCGCCAGCGGTCGATGAACTCCTCGGTGGCGCTCCCGGTCCCGAGGAGCTCTGCGAGGAGCGGTCCGTCGGCGTCGGATCCGACGACGATCGCCGACGCCGCGTCACCGCCGACTGACTCGTCGGCGCTCGTCGGGAGGCCTTCTCGCAGGTCGGAGGACGCCACGAGCACGGTGTCGTTCCCGCGCAGCGCGGTGAGGAGCGCGCCGACACCCGAGCGGATCGCACCGCCCCAGTCGAGCGCCGTGACGTCGCGGTCCAGACGCAGCGCGGCGTGGATCGTCGTCGCGTTGGTCTTGTCGAGGTACGCGGGTGCGACCGTGGCGAACCAGAGCTGGGAGAGCGCGACGTCCCCGGGGAGGCCCCGCGTCGCGAGCCGCGCGGCTTCGACGCCCATCGTGGTCGTGTCCTCGTCGAACGAGGCCACGGCGCGAGCGCCCTTGCCTCCCCCGCTCCCGAACGTGGCGCTGATCTGTGCCCTGTCCAGCCGCCAATAGGGCACATATCCGGCGGCGCTGAGAATCCCTCGCATTCGGGGGAGTCTATGACGGTGGCGTCAGTTGGCCCCGAGCGGCTGCACCTGCGCTTGCAGACGCGTCAGCCCGAGACCTCGTTGTGGACCTCGAACGCACGCTCCTCGGGCGCCCCCGGGAGCGCTCCGTCGAGCGTCGCCAGCGTCGGACCGAGCGTGCCGTCGCGGAAGGACTCGTAGGACGCCTTCGAGTCCCACATCGCGATGACCTGCCAGCCACCCTCGGCCGGGCCGGCGGCGTGGTAGGTCTCGCCCGGCGGGAGCCCCTTGCCCCCGTCGGGGTGCACGACCGCCACTGTCGTCTCGTACTGCTCCCTGGTCCCGCCCTCGAAGAAGTGGGTGATCCCGAATCCGGCCATGGTGCCTCCGACTGCGCGCGACGCCGACCTTGACGGCGACATGGAGCCTGAAGAGTACCCGGGTCGTCACCGGCGTGGAGGTCGACCCAGCATCCAGATGTGCGGACCGTCGCGCAGGTCGACCTCGACGTGCGTGCCGAAACCGTGGCGCGCGTAGAACGCGACGTTCGACTCGGTCGCCGTCACCAGGTAGGCCGCCAGGCCCGCGGCGTCGGCTTCGGCCAGCCCCGGGCGCAGCACTTCGGAGGCGAGCCCCTGGCGTCGGCGGGTTGACGGCCTCCCTCGACGTCCTACCTCGAGACGAACAGATGTTCGATGGATGACAGGAGCCACCATGGCGAAGGTGAAGCCCATCCCCGACGGATACCCGCGGGTCACGCCCTACCTCTACATCGACGGCGCCGCGGCAGCCATCGACTCCTACTGCAGCGTCTTCGGCGGGACCGAGCGGATGCGGCTGCCCGGTTCCGATGGCAAGGTCGGCCACGCCGAGATCCAACTCGGCGACTCGGTCGTCATGCTCGCTGACGAGTTCCCCGACGTGGGCACTCGCGCGCCGAAGACGGTGGGCGGGTCGCCGGTGTCGCTCCTGCTCTACGTCGAGGACGTCGACGCGACGGTCGTGAAGGCAGTCGACGCGGGGGCGACGATTTCCCAGCCGATCACGGACAAGTTCTACGGGGACCGGTCCGGGACGATCGAGGACCCGTTCAGCCACAGCCGGGGCCTCGCGACGCACATCGAGGACGTGTCGCCCGGGGACATGGAAACGCGCATGAAGGCGATGCCCGACTGAGCGAGAGCATCCGCGACGGCCCACACGGTCGCGTTGACGCGCCATACGATGCCCGCCATGCAGATCGGAGACGTCGGGAACCCGGACGCGGTCAAGTACGGCAAGCCCCTCGAGGGTGTGCGCATCCTCGCGGCCGAGCAGATGCAGGCGCTGCCGTTCGGCACCCAGCTGCTCGCCCGACTGGGTGCCGACGTCGTGAAGGTGGAGCACCCGCGCGACGGTGAGTCCGGACGCGGGGCCCACCCGGCGATGACCGACGCGAGCGGCCGCCCCGCCGGCGCGACCTTCCTCCGCAACAACCTCGACAAGCGCAGCATCGGCATCGATCTCAAGGCGGCCGAGGGTCGCGAGCTCTTCCTCTCGCTCGTCCCCCACTACGACGTCGTCGCCGAGAACTTCCGGGCAGGGACGATGAAGAAGCTCGGCCTCGCGTACGAGGACCTGGCCGCGGTGCACCCGTCGGTGATCTATGCGTCGGTCTCGGGCTTCGGTAACACGATCGCGTCGCCATACGACTCCTGGGCCGCGTACGCACCCATCGCGGAGGCGATGTCCGGCCTCTACGACTACAAGCAGCGTCCGGGCGAGCCTCCCCTCGTCGGTCCAGCCGGCGCGCTCGGCGACATCTCCTCGTCGCTGTTCGCGACCATCGGGATCCTCGCGGCACTCCGTCACCGCGACCGCACAGGTGAGGGCCAGTACGTCGATGTCGCGATGCTCGACTCGATGGTCGCGATGGCCGACCTCATCGTGAACTTCTGGTCGATGGGGCTGCGGCCCGACGGCATGGGGCCACTGCTCATCATGGACGGCTTCCAGGCGACCGACGGGTGGTTCGTCGTGCAGGTCGGCCGCGAGCACCAGTTCGAGCGCCTCGCCACCATGATCGGGCACCCCGACTGGCTCGACGACCCGCGCTTCGCCACGCGCGAGGGTTGGCGTCGCGAGCTCGAGTCGCTCATCCGCCCCGCGATCGACGCCTGGGCCGCGGGCAAGACCAAGCTCGAGTGCTGTCATGAGCTGAACGCTGCGGGGATCGCGGCCGGCCCGGTGAACGACGCCGAGGACGTGATCGCCGACCCACACGTGGCGGCGCGCAACATGCTCGTGGAGCTCCCCCGGAGTGACGGGGTCGCCGACCCCGTCCTCATCCCCGGCAATCCCGTGAAGATGACGAAGGTCGCCGAGGGCCCGGAGACCGCCCCTCCCACCGTCGGTCAGCACACCGACGAGATCCTGCGCGACGACCTCGGGCTCGGTGACGAGGACATCGCCCGACTTCGAGCAGCGGGAGTGATCTGATGACGTCGCCGAGCATCGACCCGAACGCCTTCCGAGGCACGATCGGGCGCGACTGGCGCGACTCCGAGCCGTGGTGGCCCGACCCCGTGCGCCCGCCCGACGGTGCCCCGAACGTGATGATCGTGGTGCTCGACGACGTCGGGTTCGCGCAGCTGGGCTGCTACGGCTCCGACCTCGACACGCCGACGTTCGACCGCCTCGCCGCGGGCGGCCTCCAGTACACGGGCTTCCACACGACGGCGCTCTGCTCGCCGACACGATCGTGTGTCCTCACGGGCCGCAACCACCACTCGGTGGGGATGGGCCGCATCACCGACCTCGCCCGCGGGTTCCCCGGTTACTCGGGGCGGATCCCGAAGTCGGCCGGGTTCCTCTCCGAGATGCTCCTCGAGCAGGGATACGCCACGTACGCGATCGGCAAGTGGCACCTCACACCCGACGAGGAGTCGCACCTCGCGGGGTCGCGGGCACGGTGGCCGCTCGGGCGCGGGTTCGAGCGCTTCTACGGCTTCTTCCACGGCGAGACCCACCAGTTCGAGCCCGACCTCGTCCACGACAACCACGTCGTCGAGCCTCCCGGCACCTACGAGGACGGCTACCACCTCACCGCCGACCTCGCCGACCACGCGATCGAGTACGTCACCGACCTGCGCGCGGTCGATCCGGACCGCCCCTTCTTCCTCTACTTCTGCACCGGGGCGTGCCACTCGCCACACCACGCGCCGAAGGAGTGGATCGACAAGTACCAGGGGCACTTCGACCAGGGCTGGGACGCATGGCGGGACGAGACGTACGCGCGCCAGCTCGAGCTCGGGGTCATCCCGGAGGGCACGGTCCTGCCCCCGCGACCGGAGTGGGTCCCGGCCTGGGACTCGCTCTCGTCCGACGAGCAGAAGCTGGCCGCGCGGTTCATGGAGTGCTTCGCCGCGTTCCTGTCGCACGCCGACCATCACATCGGCCGGGTCGTCGACCACCTCGCGGAGATCGGCGAGCTCGACAACACCCTGCTCGTGCTGGTGAGCGACAACGGCGCGAGCTCCGAGGGCGGTGCCCACGGCTCGATCAACGACGTGCGGAGCTGGAACGCGTCGCCGGCCGGGGTGAAGGAGATGCTCGCTCGCATCGACGAGATCGGCGGGCCGACCCTCCACAACAACTACCCGTGGGGCTGGACCATGGCGGGTAACACGCCCCTCCGACGCTGGAAGCGCGAGACGCACGAGGGCGGCGTGGCCGACCCGTGCATCGTGCACTGGCCGAACGGGATCAGCGAGCGCGGCGAGCAGCGACGTCAGTTCGTCCACGCGATCGACATCGCGCCGACCATCCTCGACGTCATCGGGATCGAGGCGCCGTCATCGATCGCCGGGGTCGAGCAGCAGCCGGTCGAGGGTCGCAGCTTCGCGGGGACGTTCGCCGATCCGGAGAGCCCCACGCGCGACACGCAGTACTTCGAGATGCTCGGGTGCCGGGCGATCTACCACGACGGCTGGAAGGCGGTGGCCTTCAAGCCCATGGGGCGGATGTACCGCGACGAGGACGATCCCGACGCTCCGTTCGAGGACGACGTGTGGGAGCTGTACCACGTCGCGGAGGACTTCTCGGAGAGCCATGACCTCGCGACCGAGGAGCCGGAGAAGCTCGCCGAGCTCGTCGACCTCTGGTGGAAGGAAGCCGAGCGCTACCAGGTGCTCCCGCTCGACAATCGCGCCGGCGAGGCGATCCTGAACCCGGCGCCCCGACCCTTCCCGGCCCGCTCCCGGGTCGAGCTGCGCCCGGGCGGCGGCCCGATCCCGGAGGCGGTGGCGATCGAGGTGAAGCGTCGTTCCCACACGATCACCGCCGAGGTCGACGTCCCGGAGGGCGGTGCCGACGGCGTCCTGATCGCGATGGGCTCGACGCTCGGCGGGTACACCCTCTACGTGCAGGACGGCCGACTCCAGTACGTGCACAACTTCATGGCCAGGTCGGAGGATCACCTCGCGGCCGCCGACGTGCTGACCCCGGGGCGGCACTCAGTCGCGTTCTCGTACCGCTGCGACGAGGCCTGGGGCGGTGGCCATGGGTCGCTGCTCGTCGACGGGACGGTCGTCGCCGAGGGAGCGATCGAGCGGTTCACCCCGATGCGGTTCTCGATCACGGGGGCGGGGATGTCGGTGGGCTACGACAGCGCGTCGCCGGTCACTCGCCGCTACCGCGGCCCCTTCGAGTACGAGGGCACGCTGCACCGCGTCGTGATCGAGACCGAGCCGGAGGCGGCGATCGCCGACTACGGCGCCCTCGCCGACTCCGCCCTCCGTCGCCAGTAGCCAGCAGCGAGCGTCGGCGTCACCGTCCCGAGACGTCACCGTTCCTGACCCCTCCGTGGCGGATCCGCAGGGAACGCGCGACTCCGGCGACGAGGGGACGTCCGACATGGCGGAGCTGCGGGACGATCGGGACGCCCCAACGGCGTGGACGGAACGGGTGCCTCCGCACCCCTGAGAGGACCGCCATCGCGACCGCGGGATCGGCGAGCAGCCTCCTCGCAGCGAGGTGCTCGCGCGGCCACGACGCGTACCAACGGAGGAATTCACGTCGGGCGCCCGGGTCCGAGTCGAGCAGCGGACGGAGGGTCCCCGCGAAGCAGGCGAGCATCCCTGCGTCGTGATCCTCGCGATGGGAGAAGCCGTCGAGGAGCCGGCGGAGACGCGGGTCGTCCCCCGACCGGGCCGCGAGCAGGATCTCGAGCACCTCCTCCAGCTCGTCCAGGCGCGACCGGAGCCTTCGCGCGACGAGCGGACTCGGCTCCGAGTGCCGCGCGAGCGCCTCGCGGAGCAGGTCGAGCCGACTCCGGGTCAGGCGTGCGAGGTCGTCGCGGGCCGCCCGCTGGCTCATCGACGCCGGGTGCAGCCGGTACGCGCCGGTGAACCCGGACCAGCACACGAACGGCCCGGCCTCGGCCAGTCGGAAGGCCACGAAGACGTCCGACGGCACGCGGTCCCAGGTCGGCCAACCGCCCATCGCCTCGAGAGCCGACCGACGGACGACCATCGCACTCGGCCCTCCGAGGAGTGGCCGGATCGGGAAGGACTCCCAGAGGTCGACCAGTCGTGCCGTCCCGTCGGTCGCGGCTCGCGATCGGACGCGACCCCGTACGTGGCGCTGTCGTCCATAGGCGACGGCCGCGCTCGGATGGTCGTCGAGCAATCCGGCGAGGATCTGGAGATGGTGGGGGGACCAGACATCGTCGTGATCGAGGAGCGCGACGTAGGCGGACGAAGTCGCGGCGATGCCGGCCGCTCGTGCCTGGTTCGCGCCCCGTCCCACGTTGGTCAGCACGCGCACGCCAGGGCGGCCCTCCGCGATCACGCGGGTGTCGTCGGTCGAGCCGTCGTCCACGACGACGACGTCCTGAGCACGACGCGTCTGGATCGCCACTGCTCCCAACGTGTCGGCCAGGAAGGCCGAACCGTCCTTCGTGGGGATGACGACCGCGATGGATCCGGGAGAGATCGTCACGACCCGGCGACGAACGCGGACACCGCGCGACAGACGCGGTCGATGTCGTCATCGGTCGTCGCGAGCCCGGTCGGGAGCTGGAGCACCCGCTCACAGACCGCCTCGGTGATCGGCAGGCACCGAGCCGCCGGGTCGCTCGCATACGGCTCCATGCGATGGACGCCGGGGTAGAAGTACCGGCGCGTGTCGATCCCGAGCTCGCGGAGCCTCATCGCGAGGGCGTCGCGTCCGCTGCCCGAGTCCTCTCCGTCGATCTCGGCCACCACGTAGCTGTGGTTCCCGTCGCCGAGCTCGGTGACCAGGCGCACCCCGGGCAGACCGGCCAGGCCGGCGCGGTACTGCTCGAGGTGCGCCGTATTCGCCGCCACGACCTCGGGGAGCAGGTCGAGTGACACGAGACCCATCGCCGCATGGATCTCGCTGAGCTTTCCGTTGATCCCGACTCCTTCGACCTGGTCGCGGCCGGTGAAGCCGAAGTTGATCAGGAGCCGGAGCTCGGCCGCGAGATCGTCGTCGTCGGTCGCGATGCACCCGCCCTCGAACGCGTTGAGCACCTTGGTCGCATGGAAGCTGAACACCTCGCAGCGGCCGTTCGAACCCACCGGCCGGCCGCGATGCTGCGCCCCGAAGGCGTGCGCGGCGTCGTACACCACAGGCCGTGCCCCCATCGCGCGCTCGAGCGCGAGTGTGTCGCAGGCACGACCCCAGATGTGGACGCCGATCAGCGCCGCGGTGCGATCACCGACCGATGCCGCCACGTCGTCCGGGGCGACTTGGTGGCCATCCGGCTCGATGTCGCAGAACACGGGGCGGAGGCCGACGAACCGTGCTGCATGCGCCGCCGCCGGGAACGTGAACGACGGCATCAACACCTCACCCTCCGACACGAGCGCCTTCAACGCGACCATCAGCCCGGTCGTCGCGCTCGCCACGGGGATGCAGTGGCGGGTCCCGAGGACCTCGCGCAGCCGCTCCTCGAGCTCACGCTCGATCGGGCCGTGGTTCGTGAGCCACGCGCGATCGAGGATCTCGTCGAGGAGACGATGCAACCGGTCGCGGCCCCCGAGGTTGGGCCTGCCGACCACCACCGGTAGCCGGTCGCGCCACGCTCCGGTCACGTCACGCCCTCAGAGCACCCGATACAGGTTGGCGAAGCCCGTGAGCCGTCCTCGCAAGGTCGTCGCGTCCAGCACCTCGTGCTTGTCGATGTCCGACACCCCGTGGATCGTCCGCTCGTCATAGATCAGGAGGTCGCCGCGCCGGACGTGGGGTTCCAGATCGACACGGCCATCGACCCGGTCGAGGTACGCACCGCCACGCTCGAAGTCACGTCCTCGTTCAGTGAGGACCATCAGGACCTGCACGTAGCCGGCGGCGCCCGACGGCAGGACGTCGACCGTCTCCTGGTCGATGTGCGCGTCGAGGAACCCTCCCCCTCGCGGATAGTGCTGGAGGCGGGCTGCGGTCCAGAAGCCGTCCTCGATCCCGTCGACGGCGAAGGCATCCGGCAGCTGCAACAGGCGGTTGCGCACCACCGCGACGCGTCGTAGCAGGTCGTGGACTCCGTAGCGGTCGTCATCGAGGAACGGGGTGAAGATGACGCGCAGGAGCCGAGCCGCGTCCTCGGTGCGGTATCCCCCTCCTCCAGTCCCAACCGACCACTTCTGGAAGTTCCTCCGAACATCGGCGGGCGCATGTCCGACCGTGGGATGGTCGTCGCTCGGCAGGAAGGCGGCACGCGCCCGTCCGACGGCGACAGCGACCTCGGCCTCCGTGGCGAGGCCTCGCACGATCGCGTATCCCGCCCGGTCGATCGAGGTCCTGATCGCGTCGACCGACAGGTCGTCGAGTGCGGTGCACTCGAGGACAGCAGCATCGATCCGGGGACGGTCGGCGCCATCTCCCCCGGTCCTGCCGAGCGACTTCTTCTCGACCGCCGGCACGCCTGCGACCATGGTGTACGGATCGACGTCGCGGGTGACGACCGAACCGGCGGCGACGACGGCCTCTTCGCCGATCTGGCGGTCCTCGAGCACGACGGCCCCCATGCCCACGGACGCGCCCCTGCCGACCACCGCATGACCGGCCACACGCACGCCCGGCGCGAAGGTGCAGAAGTCGCCGATGGTCGCGTCGTGTCCGAGCACCGCCAGCTTGTTCACGATCGTGTGCGCACCGACACTGACCCCCGACTCGACGATCGCGCCCGCGGCGACGATGCATCCCGGGGCGAGGCGAGCGGTCTTGGTCACGAGTGCAGTCGGGTGCACGAGAGTCTCGAACCGGATCCCGAACCGCTCTTCGACGTCCCGCACGAGGGGTTCCATCTTCGATCCGGTGAAGCCGACGACGTAGCGCGCTCCCGGAGTCGGCTCAAAGGCGTCGAGGTCGATGACGTCGACGCAGACACCTCGGTTCACGCCCTCCGGGTTCCACGCAGGGTCGTGGAACCGCGCCAGCCGCATCGCCAGATCCGGGCTCCCCGATCGCGGATCCTCTGGGACGTTCTGCACGACCGTCGTCAGCACGCCGCCCAGCAGGTCGACGAGCTGGATCAGATCACCCAGCATCCGGTTGTGCCCGAACATGACGTACGGGACCGGGCGAGTCATCTCGTCAGGCTATGCAAATCGGGCACGACGCGACCCGTCGGTACCATCGACGCGTGTCCGGCGTCGCGCTCCTCGTCCTCGCGGTGCTGGGCGCAACCCACGTCGGGGTGGGGGTCGTCGGCGTACGACGCCCGATCCGCTTCTCCTACGTCCTGTTCGTGCTCGGGCTGCTCTCGGGCGACCTCGCGTGGTGGAACATCGTGTGGTCGGGTGCCGCCACCGCCCTCCTGGTGCACGCGGGCGCGCTCGACAACCCACCGGGTGTGTTCGGGCTCGTGGTGATGGTCGGCCCGTGGGCCGCCCTCGTGCACCTCCAGGCCCAGCAGTCCCGGGCGAGGCACATCCTGGGCCGAGCGCTCGACACCTCGCTCGCACGCGCCAACCCGCTCGCGTCGCTCCGACCCTGGCACCCGCCCCGATCGCGTGTGGCCGTCGAGCAGCACCGCTACGGTGCCCACCCTCGGCAGATCGTGGAGGTGCTCCGTCCCTCGCCCGCGAGCGTGTCCGCCCGGCTCCCGGTCCTCTTCCACGTCCACGGTGGGAGCTGGACCGGCGGCACTCCGCACCGCCAGTCGCGCACGGTCCGCTGGCATCTGGCCCGCCACGGCTGGCTGAGCGTGGCACCCGGGTACCGCGTCAGCCCCGCATCGACGTTCCCCGACCACCTCGTCGACGTGAAGCGTGCCCTCGCGTGGGTCCGGACCAACGCGCGGGAGCTTGGCGCCGACCCCGACCTCGTCGTCGTGTCGGGAGGGTCGGCCGGCGGTCATCTCGCGGCGCTGCTCGCGTTGACGCCCGGCGATCCCGCTCTCCAGCCCGGGTTCGAGGACGCCGACACGTCGGTGAGCGCCTGCGTCGCGCTGTATGCGGTGCTCGACCTCCTCGACCGTCACGGGGACCGGCCCGGCTCCACCCGCCCCTCGTTCCTCGAGCACGTGGTCATGAAGACGGCCCCCGACCACGACCGGGAGCGCTGGGACGCGGCGTCGCCGATCTGTCGGGTTCACGCCGACGCGCCGCCCTTCCTCGTCGTCCACGGCGCGCACGACACGTTGGTCTGGCCCGAGGAAGCCGCGTCGTTCGTGCGCGCGCTGCGAGCGGCATCACACGCTCCGGTGGTCTCCGCCCTGCTCCCGGGCGCGCAGCACGCGTTCGACGCGCTGACGACCGTCCGGAGCCTCCACGCGGCCGAGGCCGTCCGCGTGTTCGCGGAGCAGGTCCGTGACGCGGCGCGAAGCGATCAGGCGGCCGCGCCGGCCGATCTCGGGTAGCGCCGGCGGAAGAGCCACGCCGCGATCAACCCGACCGGGATCGGGAGCCAGAACGACACGAGGCGGAAGACGAGGGTCGCGAGCAGCGCCTCCCCGGCGCTGATGCCCGAGACGGCGAGCGTGGCAGTGAGCCCCGCTTCGACGAACCCGAGCCCCCCGGGCGAGAACGGGATCATCGCGAGGACCGACGCGGCCACGAACGCCAGCAGCACCAGCCAGATGTCGGGACGCGCCCCGATCGCGAAGAGGATCACGAGCAGGGCGAAGTACTCGAACGCCCACCGGCCGATGGAGGCGCCGACCGCCTCCAGCCATCGTGACCCCATCGAGCGACGCAGCTCGTCGCGCTCGACGAGGAGGCGCTCTCCCAGCCCTTCGATCTTGGGTCGCTTCACCCGGAAGACGTTCGCGATCCGCTGGATCCCACGTCCCATTGCGTCCACCGGACGGCGGGTCGCGAGCAGGAGCGCACCGATCACGAGCATGGTGATGAAGACCACTCCCCCGATCCACATGCCGCTCTCGAGGTCGGAGGGGACCGCGGTGCCGAGGAGGATGGCCGGGATCGCGAAGACCGGCAGGGTTACGACGGCGGCGGTGATGAGGATCGACTGCGCCGTCACCGCGGTCCCGGCCTTGGCGGCGTCGAAGCCGGCGTCGGCGAGCATCCGCGCCTGGAGCACGGTGCCGGTGGCACCGCCGCCCGGGGTGATTCGGTTGAAGGCGTTGCCAGCGAGCTGGGTCGTGATCACCGGGAACCAGCCGTGGGTCCGCAGGGCGATCCGTTGGAGCAGCCACATGCACCAGAAGCTCCCCGCCTCGAGCGCGAGGATCACAGGGATGGCGATGGGATGGACCTTGCCGAGCTTGTCCCACGCCTCGAAGACCTCGGCGATGCTGGGAGCGAAGACGTAGAGGCAGACCGCGGTGACGAAGAGGAGCAGCATGCGCCCCACGGAGAATCGGGGGCGCGCCGTCGGCGTCTGCTCGGAGTCCGTCGCGGTCATGCGCGGACGGTAGCGGCTCGCCGGCCGGCGGTGCGCCTATGCGGCCGTGATCCTGACAGGGAGCGACTTCAATGCGTTGTTGAGGTTCGACTGCTGACGTCGGGGTGGACCGGCGAGCTCGAAACCCGAGTAGGCGTCGAGCAGCTCCTCGAGGAACACGCGGCCCTCGAGTCGGGCGAGGTGCACGCCGAGACAGAAGTGCTCGCCGATCCCGAACGCAAGGTGCGGATTGGGAGATCGACCGACGTCGAAGCGGTCCGGGTCCACGAAGACGTCCTCGTCGCGGTTGGCCGACGTGTAGATCATCGCCAGCTTGTCGCCTGCCGCGATCGCCTGGCCCCGGATCTCGGTGGCCTCGGCGACCGTGCGGCGGAAGTAGTGGAGCGGGTTCGCGAACCGGAGGATCTCCTCGACCGCGGTCGGGATCAGCGTGCGATCGGCCCGCAGACGGGCCAGCTCGTCGGGGTGCTCGATGAGTGCCAACAACCCCGAAGAGAGCATCGTGCGGGTGGTGTCGTTCCCGGCGGTGACGAGCTGCACGAAGAAGTACGCGAACTCGACATCGTCCATCGGACGCCCGTCGATCTCAGTGGCCAGGAGCAGTGCCCCCAGGTCGGCATCGTCGTCGAGCTCCCGACCTCGCCGCTCGGCCGCGAACTGCGCTCCGTAGATCGCCATCTCGACCGAGCCCTCGTTCGAGCCGCTCGCGTAGCCGTCAGGGTTGACCTCGGGGTCCTGTCCACCTGTCATCAGCTCGGCCCAGTGGTTGATCCGAGGGCGATCGGCCGGCGGGATGCCCATCATCTCGCCGAAGACCTCCGAGGGGAGGAGCGCGGCGATGTCGTGGACGAACTCCACCTCATCGCGCTCGGCGCCGATCGCGAGGATGCGTCGGCAGATCTCACGGATGCGTTCCTCGAGCCGCCCGATCTGGCGCGGTCGGAACTGCGGGTACACGCTGCTGCGCAGCGCGGTGTGCCGTGGCGGATCCATCATCAGGAGCATGTTCTTCGTCTGCTCGAGCTGCTCCGGCGGCTGGTCCTCGAGCACGACGCCGCCCCGCTCGGCCGAGAACAGCGTCGGCCGACGCGACACCTCGACCACGTCGGCGTGCTTCAGCAGCGCCCAGTACCACGTGCCGTCCGGCATCGCCTGACGGTGGACGGGGCTCTCTCGCCGCAGGTGCGCGAACTCCTCATGCGGCACGCCTTCCCCGTACCGAGCCGGGTCGTAGATGTCGATCTCCTCGAGCGTGCGGTCCATCGTTCCCCTTCGCGATCACGGCGGACGTCCCGGTTCGCCAGGCTGTCGCACCGGGACCGTGGGGGCAAGGAGCGGTTCCCCATCCCGGGTCGGGGCTGGCTACCGTCGGTGCTCCCCGTTCGTGACATCGCAGGAGAGGACAGATCAAGATGGCCCTGCCCCGTCTTCCAGGTCGCGCCGCCGGGTTCGCCGTCGCGCTCGTCGTGCTCGCGCTGGGCGCGCCCGCCGTCGCCCAGACCGACCCGACGACCACGACGAGCACCGCCGCGAGCACACCCGCACCGGAGCGGACCGTGCAGGTCCTCGACAACATCTTCAAGCCCAAGAAGCTGAAGGTGGCCGTCGGCACCAAGGTGACCTGGGAGTGGGGTGGGGTCGCCGCCCACAACGTCGTGGTGACCAAGGGACCGCAGAAGTTCAAGTCCAAGACGATCACCGACGGGCAGTACTCCCGCACCATCAAGAAGCCCGGGAAGTACCTCATCGTCTGCACGCTCCATCCCGGGATGGACATGGTGCTGCGCGCCAGGCCAGCGCCGCCGGCAACCACGACGACTGCCGCCGATGCCGCGACCGGACAGGGCGCCTGAGCCGTGGACGCGCAGGAAGGGCTCCTCGCCGGTGTTCGGGTGATCGAGGTCTCGCTCCTCGGCCCCGCCGCGATCACCTCGCACCTCGTCGACTTCGGAGCCGACGTGATCAAGGTCGAGCCGCCCAAGGGCGACTACGTCCGGCAGATGACGTGGCCCATCGTCGAAGGCGACTCGCTGATGCACCTCCACATCAACCGGGGGAAGCGAAGCCTCACGCTCGACCTGCGCAAGCCCGAGGCGGTGCAGGTCTTCCTCGACCTCGCCGCGACCGCCGACGCGGTGGTCGAGGCGATGCGCCCGGGGGCACTCGAACGGCTCGGCCTCGGCTACGACACGCTGCGCGCCGTGAACCCGAAGATCGTCTTCATCACGATCTCCGGCTACGGGATGACCGGCCCGTACAAGGACATGCCGAGCCACGGCATCGCCTACGACACGTGGGCCGGACTCGTGAACCCCGAGTACGACGACGAAGGGTTCTGCTACATCGCAGAGCACCCGTCGATGGGCATCCATGCGGGCCCCCTCTTCGGTGCGTTCGGCATCCTCGCCGGCATCGTGAAGGCACGCGAGACGGGCCACGGGGCCCAGATGGAGATCGCGCAGTCCGACGCCGCTGCGTACATGGACTGGTACCGCTCCGAGTCCTGGCGGGCGTACGAGCGCCCGCAGTCGGAGGTGACGGGCAATGCGTCCGACAACTACGAGCGCCGCGCGCCCGGCACCGCCGGGATGAAGGAGGGCGTTCGCTACCAGATGTACGAGTCCTCCGACGGACACGTCCTCTTCATGGCTTCCGAGCGTGAGTTCTGGGAGAACTTCTGCCGCGGCGTGGACCGCATGGACCTGTTCGAGCGGTGGCCCGGCGAGAAGTTCGCCGACCACGCCCGGAACAACCGCGAGCTCCAGGCCGAGCTGCGGGACATCTTCCGCACCAAGACGTCGGCCGAGTGGATCACCTGGTCGAACGAGGTCAACACCCCCATCGCTCCGGTCAACACGCCCCAGACGATCACGACCGATCCCCAGTTCGCGGACCGGTTCCCGTGGATCTCCCGTGAGCGACTCGGCGCCGACCAGCTGCCCAACCCGGTGAAGGTCCTCGACGCCGAGCAGCCGGTCCCCATGCGGGCTCCCACGGTCGGACAACACGTCGACGAGGTCCTCGCCGACGTGCTCGGCCTCGACGCGTCGGCCATCGAAGCCCTCCGGGCGACGGGCGCTCTGGGCTGATCTCCCTCAAGGAGGGCCTCCGGCCTGCCGATCTGCCTCCCGGGTACAGCTGGGAGGCATACGGTGGACCACGAGCACCAAGGCGGGCGCGAGCCAATCCGGTTCGCGTCGCGCGTCGGTGCAGTCTTCGTCGTCCTCGTCGTCCTCGTGACTGCCGGGTCGAGCCTCCGCCCCAACCGCGCCGAGGCGGACGCGCTCCGCGACGCGAGCCCGAGCGCGGCCACCGAGATCGTCGCCCAGCTCGTGTCCGTCGACGCGACGTTGCGCGCCACCCAGGGCGCGCTCCCCCAGGCCGACGCGGACCTCCTGGCCGCCGCCGCGGCCGCCGAGGCCGCCGAGGCCGCGAAGGGCGGTGCGACCGGCGATGCCCACCTCGCCGCCCCGGTCGAGTCCGGCGCGGGCTCGGTGGCAGACAGTGCGGCGGGCGCGATCCTCGGCGACCTGGCGCCTGAACGCGCGAAGTCGGCGCAGGCCGCGAGCGCCGAGGCCGTCGTCGCCGCGCAGGCTCGTTCGGACGAGCTGCACGCGACGCTCACCAGCGCCACCGACCAGCGGATCCAGCTGGTCCAGGCGCTGGCCGCGGGCGGCCACGCGAAGACGCACTGGTCGGTTGCGCTGCTCGACCGTCTCGGCGCACCGGTGACGATCGAGAACATCCGTGCGCTCGCGGCCTGGATCGGCGCCGAGGCGAACGATGCCCGGTTCCGCAACCCGCTGGCCACCACGATGGGAGCCTCGGGCGCGACCGACGTGAACGAGGTCGGCGTGAAGCGCTACCCGACCGACGACATCGGCCTCGATGCGACCGTCCGCACGCTCACCAACGGCCTCTACGAACCGATCCTGGACGCGCTCCAGGCGGGCGACTCGGCGGTCCGGGTCGTGGCCGCGGTCGCCGCGTCACCGTGGGGAACCGGCGAGAACGCCGTGATCCGCCTCCGTCAGGACGGCTGACCCCGCGCACGCGGCGGGAACGGTCCTTGCGCGCGGCGAAGGCGCGCGGTGAGACTCACGGCTCGACCGTCACCCTGAGGAGCCTCCATGTCCGTCCGTCGTCTCGTCGCCGTCGTTGTCGGCGCCACGCTCGCCGGCTCGTTGTTCGTCGGCACCGCGTCCTCCACCGTCGACGCCAAGAAGAAGAAGGCGGCGCCGTTCCAGATCCTCGTCACCAACGACGACGGCGTGGGCGCGCCGGGCATCGACGCACTCGTCGAGGGCCTCCGCACCGTGAAGGGCGTGAAGGTCACGGTCATCGCCCCCGACGTGAACAAGTCCGGATCGGGCTCGAACACCACCCCCGGTGAGCTGGTCACTGCCGACGCGACCACCGCGAGCGGGTACCCCGCCGTCGCGGTCCAGGGCTTCCCCGCCGACACGGTGATCTACGCGCTCGAGCAGGGCGGCGCCAAGCGGACGCCGAACCTCGTGATCTCCGGCATCAACGAGGGCCAGAACCTCGGCAAGCTCGCCGACGAGGTCTCAGGCACCGTCGGCGCGGCCAAGGCCGCAGCCCAGCGGGGTGTCCCCGCGCTGGGTGTGAGCCAGGGGTTCCTCGACGGCGGTGAGCCAGACTTCGAGTCGGGCGTCGAGGCGGTCCTCGACTGGTTCGCCGAGCACCGCAAGGCGCTCACGCCCAAGAAGGGGAAGAAGGTCGCCGTCATCCTCGAGAACCTCAACATCCCGACCTGCGCGACGGGCGAGAACCGCGGGTTGTTCGAGACTGCCCTCGACCCCTCGACCGAGGGAGCGATCGCGCCGCAGGACTGTGCCTCGACCCTCGACAACCCGGCGTCCGACATCCAGGCGTTCAACAACGGCTACATCACGTTGACCGAGATCGCGATCCCGGCCGGATGAGCGGGCGGCGAGCTCAGCGCAGCTTCGCCTCCAGCAGGTCGACGCTCTCGAGATCCTCGATCGCGGTCGTCGCGCCGCGCATGCCGCCCTGTCCTACGTCTTCGGTCTGCCAACGGCTGCCCATCGCGGCCGTCGACGTCGCCGAGCTCCAGCCGTAGATCGCGAGCAGCCGGTACTGCTCCCACGCGTCGTCGAAGGTGAGGTCGATCCCCAGCGAGGCGAGCACGCCGAGATAGTGGCGGATCCAGTCCCGCTCGTGCGCCCGGCGCACGTCGGGGGGCGTCGAGTTCGAGAGCACGTAGGCGACATCGCGCATTCCCGTCGCGCGCCAGACCATCCCCCAGTCGAAGAAGCCGGCCCGGGCACCGTCCAGGAACAGGTTGCCGAGGTGCGGGTCGCCGTGGATGAGTGTCGGTGGCCCCGCCGCGAGCAGGTCCGCGATGTCCTCCGCGCGGTCGACGTACAGCGCGGCCAGTCGGCGGAACGTCGGCCCCATCTGCGCCCCGAAGCGCTCATCGGCCTTCGCGATGAAGGGTCCGCCGCCGCCGAACGCGACCCGGAACCCCTCGGTGACCCAGTGCAGATCGGTGTCGAGCCGCGGGTCTCCCCAGTAGCGCGCGTGCAGGAGCGCCAGCTCGTGCACGATCGAAGCGACGGCGTCGGCGACGTCGGGGGCCGAAGGGCTGAGCAGTCGGCATCCGGTCGCCTCGAGGTCCTCGATGACCATCACGTAGCGACCGACGGCGTCGGTGGAGGCGTGATGCACGGCGGGGATCCGAACGGGCACCTCGGCGGCGACGTCGCGGTAGAAGCGTGCCTCGGCGAGGCCGAGCCCGACCGCATCGACGAAGCGACGCTGGCGCTCGTCGAACGGCGCGAGCTTGAGGAACACCGAGGCGGGTCCGTCGCCATCGTCGTCGGTGTACGTGATGCCGAGTCGGGCCCGGCCCGTGGTCCCGGAGTGGGCATCGAGCACCTCGACCGACGCGACTTCCTGCTCGAGTGCCCCGGTCAGCCACTCGGGCGTGGCGTCGGCGACGTCGAGCGGGATCGGAAGGCCGGTCACGCCAGGAGTCTGGCCGATGATCGGATGCGCGCGTCCGGCTTCTCGCCCTCGGGCAGAGGCGATCAGGCGGGCGCGGCCTGGGCGCCGCGCACCAGACGGCCCGGGTACGCGCCGGTCGGTGCGCCGTTGCGATAGGTCACGACGCCGCGCTTGATCGTGGCGACGTAGCCCTTGGCCCCCTGGAGGAGACGCCGCCCTCCACCGGGGAGGTCGTCGCGGACGATCGGGTTGTCGAGCTGGAGCGCCTCGTAGTCGATGACGTTGACGTCGCCGAGCATCCCCGGCGCGAGCAGGCCGCGGTCGAAGAGGCCGTAGAGCTCCGCCGTCTCCCGGCACTGCTTGCGCACGATCGTCTCGATCGGGACCCGATCGCCACGCGTCCGGTCGCGGGTCCAGTGCGTGAGCAGGTAGGTGGGCATCGACGCGTCGCAGACGATCCCGAGGTGCGCGCCCCCGTCGGCGAGGCTCAGCACGCTCCGCGGGTCGTTGATCATCTCGAGCACCGGCTCGCTCGACCCGTCGCTGTAGCCGAGGAGCGGGACGAGCAACATGGCCCGGCCATCGTCCTCGAGCATCGCGTCGTACGCGACCTCGAGCGGCGTGCGACCTTCGCGCGCGGCGATCGCGGCGATGCTCTTCTCCGGTCCCGGCTCGTAGTCGGGCGGTGTCCCCATCACGAACGTCTTCGTGTACGCGCCTTCCAGTCGGGCCCGCGTCGCGGCGTCGGGCTCCCAGCCGAGGATCCGCTCGCGCACCGCGGGGTCGCGAAGCAGCTCGAGCAGCTCGGGGAGCGGACGGTCGCGCAGCTCGACATACGCGGGGATCACATCCAGCAGGTTGTGACTCGTCTGGTGTCCGGCGAGCAGGCCCGTCGGGCGTCCCGCGACCTGGGCGCGGAGGTCGGCGCCGTCGGCGATCGCCGCGTTCGACGTCGCCAGGATCTCGCGCCAGAGCGTGGGGGCGGAGTCGACCTGGATGAGGACGAACGACACCGGCCTTCCGATGGCCGTGGACAAGCGCGCCATCCACTCGACCTCGCGCTTGGTGCCGTCGGGATCCTCGCCGGCCGACCCCAGAGGCGCGACCTCGAAGACCCCAGCACCCGCGTCGCGCAGGGCTTCCCCGATGCCGAACAGCTCGTCCTCGGCGGCGAAGGTCCCCGGGACGGGCTCACCGTCGACTGCCAGGTGCGCGAGCGTGCGGCTCGTCGAGAAGCCGAGCGCCCCTGCTTCGATCGCCTCCCGCACGATGATCCGCATCTTGTCGATGTCGTCGGCAGTCGCCGGCTCGTTGCGCGCGCCCCGCTCACCCATCACGTAGCCCCGCACCGCGCCGTGCGCGATCTGGGTCCCGAGGTCCATCGTCCACGAGCCCTGCTCGAGCACGTCGAGGTGCTCGGGGAACGTCTCCCAGCCCCACGGGATCCCGGCCGCGAGGACCGCGCTCGGGATGTCCTCGACGCCGGCCATGAGGTCGATGAGCCAGTCGTGGCGATCGGCGGCCACAGGCGCGAAGCCGACCCCGCAGTTGCCCATCACGGTGGTGGTCACGCCGTGCCACGCGCTCGGCGCGAGCTCCTGATCCCAGGTGGCCTGGCCGTCGTAGTGCGAGTGCACGTCGACCCATCCGGGCGCGACGAGCATCCCGGTGGCGTCGATGACCTCGTCGGCGCCTTTCGCGTCGACGTCCCCGACGGCCGCGATGCGCCCGTCGTCGATCGCGACATCGGCGGCGAACGGCGGTGTGCCGGTCCCGTCGACGACGGTGCCGGCGCGGATGACGAGCTGGTGACTCATGAGGATCTCCTGGTTGGCTGGACCGTCGGGGCGAGGAACCCCATGACGAGCGTCTCGAGGGTGCGGGTGAACAGCTGCTCCGTGTCGATCGGCTCGGCGAGGTACTCGAGGAGCTCGGGGGCGTCGGCGACGTCGGCGGGCGTCCACAGCTCCTCAGGTGCGTCGCGCGACTCGGGTGCACGCTCCACCTGGAGGTCGGTGAGCACCGAGCCGCTCACGAGGTAGAGGACGGACTGCACGGCGAAGGCGGCGTCCTCACCGCGCAAGCCCGCGGCGACGAGCTCGCGCACGAGCACGCGACGCGCCGGCTGGAAGACGGCTTCCGTCCGACCCTGGCGGTGCGCGACCCCGACCAGGTGGGCGCGTTCGAGCAGGTTGCGTCGCAACGATCGTCCCAGCGACACGATGCGGGCGATCGGATCGGCGCCCGACACGCGCACGGTGCCGACCTCGGTCGCGACGCGATCGGCGATCGCGGCGAGCAGCGCGTCCTTGTCGCCCACGTGCCAGTAGATCGCCGTCACCGCGACCCCGAGCTTTGCGGCGAGCGCTCGCATCGTGAGGCCGTCGGGACCATCGCGGTCGACGATCTCCAGCGCAGTGTCGACGATGCGGTCGGCGGAGACCGGCGCTTGACGGGCCGTCGCGGTCATGGAACGATGTTACAGGAACACGGTTACAGACGCACGCGATCCGAGTCGGCACCGAGCGAGCCGGCACCGAACGAACGGGCACCCGCCCGAGACGAGCACCCCCGGACCGATCGCGCGAAGCAGGAGGAGGACGATGACGACCCTGGCGGACACCGACCGCTACACGATCATCTCGTCCGACGGTCACGCCGGCGCCGAGATCCACGCGTACCGCGAGTACCTCGAGCGGGCGCGGCTCGACGACTTCGACCGCTGGGTCGCCGACTACGTCGTGCCGTTCCCCGACCTCGAGGGGCCCGACGCCAGCCGCAACTGGGACAGTGACCGCCGCCTCGCCGAGATGGAGGCCGACGGCATCGTCGCCGAGGTCCTCTTCCCGAACACGGTGCCTCCGTTCTACCCGAAGGGGTCGCTCACCGCGCAGCCACCTGCGGCGAACGCCGGCGATCTCGAGCTGCGGTGGGCCGGGCTGCGCGCGCACAACCGCTGGCTCGCCGACTTCTGCGCTGCGACCCCCGGCCGCCGCGCGGGGATCGCACAGATCCTCCTGCACGACCTCGATGCCGCGGTGGCCGAGGTGCGGTGGGCGAAGGAGGCCGGGCTCACCGGCGGCGTGCTGCTCCCCGGCGCACCTCCGGGGACCGAGCTCCCTCCCCTCTACAAGGCGTACTACGAGCCGATCTGGGCGGTGTGCGAGGAGCTCGAGATGCCTCTCAACCACCACTCTGGGAGCGCCGTTCCCCCGCTCGAGGACACACCCGAGGACAAGGTCATCTTCCTGCTCGAGGTCACGTGGTGGGCGAACCGTGCGCTGTGGCACCTGATCGTCGGAGGCGCCATGGAGCGCCACCCGAACCTGCAGTTCGTGTTCACCGAGCAGGGGACCGCCTGGATCCCCGAGCGTCTCGCGATCCTCGACTACTTCTTCTCCCGCATGCGCGGCGAGTCGGCCGCGGCGTCGCAGGAGGTCGAGTGGGGCGAGCCGGTGCGCAAGCTCTCGCTCCAGCCGAGCGAGTACTGGGCCCGCCAGTGCCATGTCGGATCGAGCTTCATGCGGCCGAGCGAGGTGCCGTTGCGGCACGCCGTCGGTCTCGACCGCATCATGTGGGGTAGCGACTACCCGCACAGGGAGGCGAGCTTCCCGTTCTCGCGCGAAGCCTTGCGGCTCGCGTACGCGGACGTCGACCCGGTGGAGGTGCAAGCGATGATCGGCAAGAACGCCGCCGCGCTCTACGGCTTCGACTTCGACGCGCTCACCGAGGTGGGCGCGCGCGTCGGCCCGACGGTTGCGGAGATCGCGACACCGATCGCACCGGAGGACATCCCGCCCGCGGCGGTGAAGTGCCCGGCATTCGCGGGCCAACCGATCGGCGTGATCGACACCGAGTGATCATCGACGTGCGTGGCTCACCCCGCAATGGGCGGGTGAGCAACGCATCAACAGACGGGCGAGGGGAAGCAACGGAGATGTTGGAGACGTTCGAGGGGCGGACTGCGGTCGTCACCGGCGGGGGGAGCGGTCTCGGGCGCGCGCTCGGGGAACGGTTCGCGCGCGAGGGCATGCACGTCGTGCTGGCCGACGTGCGACCCGACGCGCTCGACACGACCGTCGAGGAGCTCCGTGCCGACGGTGTCGACGTGCTCGGTGTGCCCACCGACGTGGCCGACCGCGCATCCGTCGAGGCGCTCCGTGATGCAGCGATCGACGCCTTCGGCCCGATCCACGTGGTGTGCAACAACGCGGGGATCGGCGCAGGCGCGGAAGGACGAGTCTGGGAGCACCAGGTCAACGACTGGCGATGGGCCATCGGCGTGAACCTCTGGGGCGTGATCCACGGGATCAACGCGTTCGTGCCCCACATGCTGGAGCACGGCGACGAGGGGCACGTCGTCAACACGTCGTCGGGCAACGGCGGGATCTCACCGCTCTCGACGACGCCGGAGTACTCGGTCACGAAAGCCGCGGTCGTCACCCTCACTGAGGTCCTGTACGCGCAGCTCGAGGAGGAGCAAGCCGACCGCGAGGGCCGCGGCATCGGCGCGTCGGTGCTGTTCCCCGGCCCGCACATGCTGCGCACCGGGCTCTTCGATGCCTGGAAGCACCGCCCGGCCGGGCTCGCGAACCCCACTCCGCGGCGGGCGCCCGGGGTCACGCTCGAGCAGTACGAGCAGATGATGGCCGACGCCGGCGTCGAGGTGCAGTACACGCCCGTCGAGGAGGTGGCGGGCCGCGTCGTCGATGCGATCCGCGCCGACGACTTCTGGATCCTCCCCCCGAGTGAACGCAGCGACGAGTCGATCCGCACCCGGGCCGCCTCGATGCTCGAACGATCCAACCCCACCTACATGCGCGCCGTCGCGGGCTGACCCGAGGAGCGAACGATGTCCGACAAGTACCTGGTGATCTCGGCCGACTGCCACGCCGGCCTCCCCAACGAGCAGTACCGGGAGTGGCTGGACCCCGAGCTGCGTGAGCCGTTCGACGCGTTCATGGTCGAACGGGCGAAGGCGATCGAGGAAGCGGGGTCCATGATGGACGAGGACTTCGCCGACGAGTGGGCGCGCGAGAACGAGGAGGGACTGCGCGGCGGCTGGGATGCCGCCCGTCGGGACAAGGAGCTCGACGCCGACGGCGTGGCGGGCGAGGTGATCTTCCCCGACGCGGACGCGGTGAGCGGCGGCGCATCAGCACCGTTCGGTGCCGGGCTCAGCTCGTCGACCGAGGTACCCCCGGCGCTCCTCATGGGTGGTGCACGGGCGCACAACCGGTGGCTGGCCGATCTCGTGGCCGCGAGCCCCGAGCGGCGAGCGGGCATCGCGATCGTGCCGATCCTCGACGACGTCGACGCAGCCGTCGCGGAGATCACACGCGCGCGCGAGTCGGGCCTGCGCGGCGGGATCCTCATCCCGTCGATGTGGGCGCCGTACCCGCCCTATCACGACGCTCGCTACGACAAGGTCTGGGCCGCGTGCCAGGACCTCGACATGCCGGTGCACCTGCACTCGGGGGCCGCCGACCGCGAGTCCTATGGCGAGCACGTCGGCATCTACGTCGCCGAGGTCCGGTGGTGGTCGACCCGGCCGCTGTGGTTCCTCCTCTGGGCCGGGAAGTTCGAGCAGTTCCCCCGGCTCAAGATGGGGGTCACCGAGTGCGGCTCGTTCTGGGCCGCCGACCTGCTCTGGACGTCCGACATCGCGTACGACCGTGAGCACGCCGCGAAGAAGCTCGGATCCGCGCTGACAGACAGGCTGAAGATGCGCCCGAGCGCGTACTTCGACCGCAACTGCTTCATCGGTTCTGCGAACACGCGGCGACGGGAGCTGGCCCGTCGGTACGAGATCGGCATCGACAACATCCTCTGGGGCAACGACTTCCCCCACCCCGAGGGCACGTGGCCACACACGAAGGAATGGCTGCGCAACGCGTTCTGGGACATGCCGGTCGACGAGTCACGCCGGATCCTCGGCCTCAGCGCGGCCGAGGTCTTCAACTTCGACGTTGACGCGCTCGCGCCGCTCGTCGAGCGCATCGGCCCGACGCCGGCGGAGCTCGGACAGACCGGCCCCGAGCACGAGGCGAGCCTCGGCAAGTGGGCGGAGGTCCGAACCGCCGGACGGCCGTGGATCACGGGCACCGAGGCCGTCGAGGTCCCGACCGGCACCTGAGCGCTCCGGTCGGGGTTCGGCCCGCAGGAGATCTTGGCGTAGCGAACACCTGTTCGCTACGATCAGCCCGTGGTTGCGCTCCAGGGGACGCTGCTCGGCGCCGACGACCCGGCGATCGACCAGCACTGCCACGCCGAGCGCATCGTGCTCGATCCGGCTTCGTGGATCGACGTGCAGCGGGGGTTCCTCCGCGGCGCCGATACCTTGCTCGAGCACCTCGCCCACTCCGTCGCCTGGCGTCGCGGCCGGCGCTGGATGTACGAGCGAGTCGTCGACGAGCCTCGTCTCTCCCGCGGGCTCGCCGCCGACGACCCCGTCCCGCACCCCGTCATCGACGACCTCCGCGCCGCGCTCACCGTCGTCTACGGCGTGCCGTTCGGCGGGCCGTTCCTCAACTACTACCGCGACGGCCGCGACAGCGTCGCCTGGCACGGCGACACCGAGATGCGCCACATCGAGGACACGCGGGTCGCGATCCTCACGCTGGGCGCGGCCCGGCCCTTCCTGCTGCGCCCCCGGGGCGGTGGGCGCTCCCGCGACCTGCGCCCCGGCTCGGGCGACCTGATCGTCATGGGCGGCGCCTGTCAACGCGATTGGGAGCACGCGGTCCCGAAGACCGCCCGCGCCGGGCCGCGGATCAGCGTCTCCGTCCGCTGGACCTCGGGGCGCGGCCCCGCGATCTCCTCCCCCGAGCGCCACGTCCCGAGGCCGCGCCGGGCTCCCTAGCCGCCCACCTGCGAGTCGCCTCCCGCCCGAGTGGTCGGCGACCATGGTGCGGATCCGCTCCCCTACCCCTGTTCACTCCCCGACCCCCTACGCCACTCGATCGAGGACCGATGCTGCGCTCGCTCGCCGATGTCTGCTTCCGTCGCCGCGGACTCGTCGTGCTGGCGTGGATCGCGATCGTCGTCGGCTTGACCATGTCCTCGGGCGCGATCGGCGACGCGTTCGAGGAGGGCTTCGGGGCCGGCGAGGGCGACTCCGGGCGCGCCACGCAGCTCCTCGAGGCGCGGTTCCCCGCTCGTGCCGGCGATACCGGGGAGCTGGTCGTCAAGGCTGCGGACGGGGTCGACACTCCCGCGGTCCGAGCCGCACTGGACTCGGTCCTGTCCAACATCGAGCGCGTGCCGGGCATCGCCGGATCGTTGAGTCCGTTCGACGCCGAGGGGTCACGGCTCCGATCGAGCGACCCGTCGATCGCCTACGCCGAGATCGCGTTCGCCCAACGCGCCACCAAGGTCCCCGCGGCGACCGCCGACGCGGTGCGCGCGCTCGTCGCCGACGCGAGCACCGAGGCCGTGCAGCTCGAGGTCGGGGGCCGCATGTTCATCACGATGCAGGGAACCGGGCCGGCCGAGCTCGTCGGGCTCGCCGCCGCGATCGTCATTCTGCTGCTGGCGTTCGGCTCGATCCTCGCGATGGGCCTCCCGATCGCCATCGCCCTCTTCGGGATCGGTGCCGGGTTCGCCGTGATCTCGCTGCTGTCGCACATCGCGACCGTCCCCGACTTCACGACGCAGCTCGCCGCGATGATCGGTCTGGGAGTCGGCATCGACTACGCGCTGTTCATCGTCACCCGGTTCCGCCAGGGTCTCCAAGACGGCATGGAACCGCGCGATGCGGTCCTGCTGGCGGTCGACACGGCCGGGCGCTCGGTGCTCTTCGCCGGCGCGACGGTCGTCATCTCCCTCGGAGGGCTCTTCCTGATGGGCGTGCCGTTCATCCGGGGTCTGGGCGCGGGTGCCGCGGTGACGGTGCTGCTCATGATGATCGCCTCCGTCACCCTGCTCCCCGCGCTGCTGGGGTTCACCGGGCGAGGCATCGACCGATTCCACATCCCGGCCTTCCACCACCGCGAGGGCGCGACGCGCTCGAGCGTGTGGTTCCGGTGGAGTCGGATCATCCAGGCTCGCCCATGGCCCGCGTTCCTCGCCGGCTTCCTCCTGCTCGTCGTCCTCGCGATCCCGATGCTCGGGATCCGGCTCGGCTTCTCCGATGCCGGCAACGACCCGCCGGACCAGACCACCCGCCGCGCCTATGACCTCCTCTCGGAGGGCTTCGGCCCCGGCTTCAACGGCCCGCTCGTGCTCGCGGCCGACGCGCCCGGCGGACTGGCGTCGCTGACACGCCTGACCGCCGTGCTCACCGACACGTCCGGGGTCGCCCAGGTCACTCCGCCCGTCCCCAATCCGGCCGGCGATGCCGCCGTCATCCAGGTCATCCCCACGTCGTCCCCCCAGAGCGAGCGGACCAGCGATCTCGTCGACCGACTGCGCGACGAAGTCATCCCCCGCGCGGTGCGGGGGACCGACACCCGCGTGCTGATCGGCGGTATCACCGCCTCGGGGATCGACACCTCCGACGCGCTCGCGTCCCGGCTCCCCGTCTTCATCGGCGCAGTGCTGGCGTTCAGCTTCCTCCTCCTGATGGCGGTGTTCCGCTCGCTGTTCGTGCCGGTGAAGGCCGTCATCATGAACCTGCTCTCGATCGGCGCCGCGTACGGAGTTGTCGTCGCGATCTTCCAGTGGGGCTGGGGCGCCGGGGCGCTCGGCCTCGCCGGCGGGGCGCCGATCGAGCCGTTCGTCCCCATGATGCTGTTCGCCATCGTCTTCGGGCTCTCGATGGACTACGAGGTGTTCCTCCTGTCCAGGATCCGCGAGGAGTACGACCGCACCGGCGACAACGGGCTGGCCGTTGCCGACGGGCTCGCGGCCACCGCTCGGGTCATCACCGCGGCCGCAGCGATCATGGTCACGGTGTTCGCCAGCTTCGTGCTGGGCGACGAACGCCTGCTGAAGCTCTTCGGCCTCGGACTTGCATCGGCAATCTTGATCGATGCAACGCTGGTGCGCATCGTGCTCGTGCCGGCCACCATGGAGCTGCTCGGCGACCGGAACTGGTGGTTCCCTCGCTGGCTCGACCGCATCGTCCCCCGCCTCCACGTGGATGCCGCCCCGAAGGACCCCGACTGATGTTCGAAGACATCCTCGACGCCAACGCCGAGTACGCCGAGACCTTCGCCCTCGCTGGGATCCCGGCGAGTCCGAAGCGACTGCTCGCCGTCGTGACCTGCATGGACTCCAGGATCGAGCCGCTGCAGATGCTGGGGCTCGTCCCCGGCGACGCCAAGATCTTCCGCAACGCCGGTGCCCGCATCACCGACGACGCGCTCCGAACCCTGGTGCTCGGCGTGAACCTCTTCGGGATCGATCGGATCGCGATCATCCACCACACGAACTGCGCGATGACCACCGCCACCGACGACGAGCTGCGCGAGAAGATCGGCGGACTCCGCGGCGCCGACGCGTCCGGATGGGAGTTCCTGACCGTCTCCGACACCGACTCCGTCCTGCGGGCCGACATCGAGAAGGTGCGCACGTGCCCACTGCTCCCCGACGACCTGGTGGTCGCCGGGTTCCTCTACGACGTCGAGTCCGGACGGGTCACGCAGGTCGTCGGCTGAGTCGGGCCGGACCCACTTCTCGCTAGGGTTCCGGTCGAGGTTCCGTCCTTGCCCCATCGCGACGAGGGAGCAACGATCATGACCAGCGCGACCGACGTCTCCTCGTCCGAGGAGGATCCCGGTGCCCGACTGCGCTCCCAGCGCGTGCGCTTCGACCGGTACGACGTGTACGTGGGCCCCGTCGGCCATCTGCACGAGGAACGTGCCCGCCTCGCCGCCCTCACCTGGGAGCACTTCGACGCCACCCCGGTGGGGGCCACCCTCGGCGCCGAGCTCAGCGGCATCGACCTGACCCAGGACCTCCCGGACGAGGTGATCGCCGAGATCCGCCAGGCACTCCTCGACTTCAAGGTCGTCTTCTTCCGCGACCAGCCGATCGACCAGGCCCGTCATCTCGCCTTCGCCCGGCGCTTCGGCGACCTGGAGGTCCACCCCTTCATCCCACCCAACCCGGACCACCCCGAGCTCGTCCGCTTCGAGAAGTCCGCGGACGTCGGCGGCTACGAGAACGCGTGGCACCACGACGTCACCTGGCGGGAGACGCCGTCCATGGGCGCGGTGCTCCACGCCATCGAGGTCCCGCGCACAGGCGGTGACACGTTGTTCTGTGACATGTACGCCGCGTACGAAGGCCTGGAGCCCGAGACCAAGGCGCAGATCGACGGACTCGTCGCAGTGCACGACTACATCCAGGCCTTCGGGCACCAGGTCGACGAGGCCGCCACGGCCGAGATGCGTGCGAAGTTCCCGCCGGTCCAGCACCCGGTCGTGCGGACCCATCCCGAGACCGGCCGCCGGCTGCTCTACGTCAACCGCCTGTTCGTTCATCACATCCAGGGGCTCGAGCCGGACGAGAGCACCGCGCTGATCGATCTGCTGGCGAAGCAGTCGGACACGATCGAGTACCAGTGCCGGTTCCGATGGGAGCCCGACTCGGTCGCGTTCTGGGACAACCGCGCCGTCCAGCATTACGCCGCCTCTGACTACTGGCCCGACGTCCGCATCATGGAGCGGGCGAGCATCATCGGTGACCGTCCCGTCTAGCCTCGCTCGATGCGCCTCGCACTGACGGACGACCAGCTCGCGCTCCAGGCCGAGCTCCGCGCGTACTTCGGCGCCCTCGTCGACGAGATCGAGGGCAAGGACTCCGACGAGTCGACGTACACGCGCTACGTCCGCCGCATGGGCCAGGACGGCTGGCTCGGGATCGGGTGGCCCACCGAGTTCGGCGGCCAGGGCCGCAGCGTCGCCGACCAGACGATCTTCGTCGAGGAGTCGCACTGGGCCGGCGTACCGCTCCCCCTGCTCACGCTGAACAGCGTCGGACCCACCCTGATGGCGCTCGGGACCGACGAGCAGAAGCACCGCATCCTCCCGAGGATCCTCCAGGGCGACATGCACTTCGCGATCGGCTACACGGAGCCCAACGCGGGGACCGATCTCGCATCGCTCCAGACGCGTGCCGTCCGCGACGGCGATGAGTACGTGGTGAACGGCCAGAAGCTGTTCACCAGCGCGATCGAGCACGCCGACTACGTCTGGCTCGCGGTGCGCACGGATCCTGCGGCCAAGAAGCACAAGGGGCTGTCGGTGCTGCTCGTCCCGACCGACACCCCGGGCTTCTCGTGGACGCCGCTGCGTACGATGGCCGGCGAGTACACCAGCGCAACCTTCTACGAAGACCTCCGTGTCCCTGCCGAGAACCTCGTCGGCGAGGAGAACGAGGGGTGGAAGCTCATCACGAACCAGCTCAACCACGAGCGGGTGGCGATCTGCCCGGCCTCCGGGATCCTCCGCAGCATCCACGACGTCCGCGAGTGGGCGATCGCGGCCACCCTTCCCGACGGACGGCGCGTCATCGACGACCAGTGGGTGCAGACGACCCTCGCCCGCACCCATGCCCGAGCCGAAGTGCTCCGCCTCATGAACTGGAAGGTCGCGTGGGCGTCGACCGTCGGCCTCAACCCGGCCGACGCGTCGGCGACGAAGGTGTTCGGCACCGAGCTCTCACTCGAGATCTACCGCGCGCTCATGGAGATCGTCGGCCCGCGCGCGTACCTGGAGGAAGGGTCCACCGGCGCGGAGCTGGCGGGCAAGCTCGAACGCAACTACCGCGCACAGACGATCTTCACGTTCGGTGGCGGCACCAACGAGGTCCAACGCGACATCATCGCGATGGTCGGTCTCGGCATGCCTCGCGCGCCCCGCTGAGACCGGCGACCTCAGGGCGCCGGTTTCTGGATCGTCTCCCAGTCACGGGCGTTGAGGTAGGGCTCGAACGTCCGGGCGATCGCTGCAAGGTCGTCGCGGCGCTTCGGACGCTTGATCTCGTACACGTGCGGGAACTCCGTGAGACCGAGCACGTGGTCCCAGAGGCGCAATGCCGCGTCGCCGACCGGTGGTTCGATGAGGACAGGGCCGAAGAGCGCTTGCCCGTCGTCGAACCGCAGCGTCGGGACACCGAAGAACCCGAGATCGGTGACCTGCTCGTGCTCGACGCGCACCTCGTCGTCGGTCGTCGCGTCGGCGAGTGCCGCGTCGACGGTCCCCGGGTCGAGGCCGAGCTCGCCGAGCAGCGCCTCGGCAACCTCCTTGCGATGCGGCTTCCGACCGTCGACGTGGAGCGCGGTTCCGGCCGCCAGGTACCACTGGTCGAGCAGCACCATGTCGGTGCGGCGCAGGTACGCGCCGATGCGCATCATCGACCAGCCGTACGACCACTCCCGCTCCCACGGATGCTTCTTCCCCTCGGCCCGGTTGATCTCCTCGAGGCTGAAGAACCGCCAGTCGACCTCGACGTCGGAGTGGTCCCGGACCTCGCGCATCCACAACGACGTCTGGTACGCCCACGGACACATCACGTCGAAGTGGAACTGGACCCTCATGCGCAACCCATCATCCTGCGAGGAGCTCGAGTCCCCGACGGAGGAAGGCAACTCCGGTCGCCCGAGGATCGTCGGCCGCCACGAGCTCGTCGTAGCCGAGCACCGCACCGAACGGAGCGTTCCAGTACGCGGCGTCCCCCGGACGCGCGTCGTCCCACGGGCCGACGTAGAGGTACGGGTCGGGCATCGCGGCGTCACCGGGCGACGCCCCGAGGTTCGCTCGCGCCTCCGGTGCTGCCGCGACGTCGCACCCTGCGTCGAAGTGCTCGGGCCAGAGCTGGAGGACCGATGGCTCCGCCTCGGGCCGGAGCGACGCGACGACCGCGTCGATGACGCCCCACCCGAAGTCGAACCACGCCGCCAGCGCCCCCGCCGAGGGCGGGTCGACGTCGAGGCGAGCGGCCGGATCGCCCACGGGCGGGGTGTCGTGGCCGGCCCGGAACTCCTCCGTGAGGTCGACGCCGACGAGCACCGCCGCGTCGGCGAGGGTCGCTCCGATGAGATCGAGAGTGGTCGTCCGGGGCTCGACGCCAGTCACCTCCCGGACGAGGGTGGTTCCGGCGATGCGCGTGACCTCGTACTCGGAGCCGCTGGCCGGCGTCCCCACGCCGCCGGGTGTCGCCCGGAGCCCGAGCTTGCCGACCAGATCGAATCGGCGTCGGGCGAGGATGTGCGTCGCCACGCGCTGCATCTCCGACCGGGTCGCGACGAAGCGCTCGGGCAGAGCGGACATCTCCATGCGCGTCGAACCCCTTCCGATGACGGACGTCCCAGTATCCCAGGGTGGCGCCCACCGTGCGCGGGGATGCCCGTCCCTAGGCTGGAGGGATGGCCGCACCGCACCACTCACGTGCTCGGACGATGGTCGAGACGCTCCGGTCGGTGCTGCGGTTCGCTCCGATCGAGCGAGATCCGGTCGCTCGACGGCTCCGCCGCGCCGCGAGCGTGGGCGATCTGCGCACCATGGCTCGTCGCCGACTCCCGGGCGGCGTCTTCGACTACATCGACGGAGGCGCGGAGGACGAGGTCACGTTGGCCGCGAACACCGCGGCCTTCCGCCGAATCGAGCTCCGTCCCCGCGTCCTGCGGCCCGTCGGCGATCTCGAGCCGTCGACCACCATCCTCGGACGACACCTCCCGTTCCCGCTCGTGCTCGCGCCGACGGGGTTCGGACGCATCGCGCACCCCGACGGTGAGCTCGCCGTCGCACGAGCCGCGGCGCGAGCCGGGATCCCCTTCACCGTGTCGACGCTCGCGACCCGTTCGATCGAGGAGGTCGCCGCGGTCAGCAACGGACCCAAGTGGTTCCAGGTGTACGTCTGGCGCGACCGGGGGCTGGTGAAGGAGATGGTCGAGCGCGCCCAGGCCTCCGGCTACGACGCACTCGTGCTCACCGTCGACACGGCGGTGTTCGGGCGACGCGAACGAGACGTGCGGCGCGGCTTCGCGCTCCCACCCACCATCGGCCTCCGCACCGTGATCGACGGCGCGCTCCACCCCCGATGGACCTGGGAGTTCGTTCGCTCCGACCCCATCCGCTTCGCGAACGTCGCGCAGTCGTCAGGCGGTGGATCCGTGGGCGATGGGTCCGACCCCGTCTCGTTGGCCGACTACATCAACGCGCAGTTCGACCCCGACCTCTCCTGGCACGACATCGAGTGGATCGCCTCGCTCTGGGACGGCCCGATCGTCCTGAAGGGCATCCAGACCGTCGAGGACGCGGTCCTCGCAGCCGACTCGGGCGTCGCGGCCATCGCCCTCTCCAACCACGGCGGCCGTCAGCTCGACACGGCGCCGGCAACGCTCGACCTCGTGGCACCGGTCGCCGACGCGGTCGGGGATCGCCTCGAGATCATCTGCGACGGAGGGGTCCGGCGCGGCAGCGACATCGTGAAGGCCGTCGCGCTCGGCGCGAACGCGGCGATGGCCGGCCGCGCCTACTTGTTCGGGTTGGGCGTCGCCGGGGAGCGCGGGGTCGACCATGTCCTCGACCTGTTGCACGCCGACGTGCGGCGCACGATGGCGCTCCTCGGATGCACGAGCGTGGAGGATCTCACCCCCGAAGTCGTGCGTCTCCCCGACGGCTAGCTCGGGAGCGGCAGGATCGCCGTGGTCGGGATGACCTCGACCTTCACCTCGGGCACCGGGTGTGCGAACTCGGGGAAGTTGCGATGTGCCTGCTCGCGGTACCGGGTCGTGGAGTGCACGGGATCCTTGTCGAACTCGGGGATCACCTTGCTCCCGAACACCTCGAGCATCTCGAGCGCCTCTTCGTGCTCGAGCCCCTCGGCCGGAAGCCCGAACACGACCTGGTCGCACCCGACCTCCTGGTAGCGAACCACCTGCTCGCACACCTCGTCCGGCGTGCCGCAGAGCATGTATCCGCCCTCGATGAGTTGGTCGAGCAGCTCCTCGGTCCAGGGGAGCGAGACGGGGGCATTCGGCCAGACGATCGCGTCGGGCGACTTCGGCATCGTGTCGTGGTACATGTTCACCATCGTCACGAGGTAGCCGCGGCCGGCGCTCATCGCGATCTCCCTTGCCCGCGCCCGGTCCTCGAGGCAGATGACGGCGTTCGTCATCATCACGTTGTCGTTCTTGTACTGACCCACCTGCTCGGTCGGCGACTGGATCGCCTCCTTGTAGGCATCCACCCGGCCCTTGAGGTTGTGGATGGGCTCGAAGTTGAACGCGATGGCACCGATGCCCATCTGCCCCGCCGTCGCGAACGTCCCCGGGTTCCCGCACGCGACCCAGATCGGCGGGTGACCCTTCCCGTACGGCTTGGGAAGGATGTTGTGCGGGGTCGGGACCGTGAAGTGCTCACCCTGGTGGTCGTAGTCGCGCTGTTCCCACATGCGCGGGATCTCGCGGATCACCTCGTTCCACTCGGCCTTGGTCTCGCTGACATCGAGGATGTTGAACGTCGCCACCTCGTGGCTCCCGGCGCCTCGCCCCGTCCCGAACTCGTACCGGTGGTCGGTGATGTGATCGAGCATCGCCGCCCGCTCCGCGTGTCGGACCGGGTGCTCCTTCCGAGGTGACAGGGAGCAGATCGCGGATCCGAGGTGGATCCGCTCGGTGCGTGCGGCCGAGTATCCGATGAGCACGTCGCTCGCCGACATGTGGCTGTACTCGGTGAGACCGTGGTGCTCACCGAACCACGCGTACTTCCAGTGGTGGCGATCGGCGACGACGGCGTACTCGAGCTCGCGCATGAGTTCGGTGTGCTCGGACTGCGAGTCATGGGCAGCCGGCCCGGGCGTGTACCCGTTGAGGAAGATTCCGAATTCCACGTGCTGCCTCCCGCGCTGCGCGCTCGAGTGTTGGGTTGGACGCTAGGAACGGATGCCGAAGCGCCCGAGGCCGTATGCGGTGATCGCATTGCCCCGCAGCACTGCGTAGCACTCTTCCGCGTTCATGCCGGCCGCCGCGAACAGCTCGCGCGCGATCTTCCGGGAATGCGGGTACGTGCCGTCGGAGTGCGGGTAGTCCGTCTCGAACAGGATCTGCTCGAGTCCGACTTCGTTACGGCACTTGAGGCCATGCAGGTCGTCGAAGACGCAGCCGAACACGCGACCCCGCACCTGCTCGCTCGGAGCGACCCTGAGGTCCACGCCACCCACGCCGTCGCGCCAGACGCTGTCCATGCGCTCGAGCTGGAACGGCATCCAGCCGACCTGGCTCTCGGCATAGGTGATCTTGAGATCCTGGAAGCGATCCAGCGTCCCCGAGAACACCCAGTCGCAGAGCGACCCCTGCGCATTCTGTGCGTAGAGCGACATCGACGTCGCGAGCGGCGCGTCGGGGGAGGTCGAAGGCATCTTGGACGACGACCCGATGTGCATCGAGACCGTGGTCTCGGTCTCCTCGCACGCCTGCCAGAGCACGTCCCAGTCCCCGGAGTACATCGTCGCCAGGCCCAGCGCCGACGGGTTCTCGCTGAACGCGATCGCGAAGCTCCCCTTCGCGGCGCAGCGACGGACCTCTTCGGCTGCGAGCTCGGGATCCCAGAGCGGGACGAGGGTCAGCGGGATGAGCCGGCCGCGGCCGTCGCCACCGCACCAGTCGTCGATCATCCAGTCGTTGTAGATGCGCAGCGACGCCAGCGCGAGCTCCTTGTCGGACCGCTCGGCGAAGCCCTGGCCCGCGAAGCGCGGGAAGATGTTGGGGAAGTTGATCGCGGCCTCGACGTGGTTCTCGGTCATGTCGGCGAGGCGCGCGGCCTGGTCGTGGGTGCCGGCGCGGAAGTCCTCGTACACGGCCGGGACGTTGCGCTGCTCCTTGCGCGGGATGCCCGCGGGGGCATGGAGCAGCCCGGTCGGCATCACCAGGTCCTCGAACGTCCAGACGTCGCACCACTGGCCGTGCTCGTCGTCGCGCTCGAACCCGTAATGCCCACCCTCGAACACCAGCCGG
Organism: Acidimicrobiia bacterium; assembly: GCA_035763745.1. Classification (GTDB taxonomy): domain Bacteria; phylum Actinomycetota; class Acidimicrobiia; order IMCC26256; family PALSA-555; genus DASUAO01. The sequence goes on along the minus strand of DASUAO010000020.1, from coordinate 55,745 downwards.
ACCCGCTCGCGCGAGACCTTGGGCCCGCGATCGCGGACGTCGGCCGGGAGCTGCTGCTGCCAGAGGTCCCGTGGCTCCAGGACATGGTCGTCGACCGAGATGATGAGCGGCAGCTCGGCTTCCGGGGGCGTGACGTCAGGCATGGCCCAATCATGGCCGATCCCGGCCTCACCGAGTCGGGTCGGGGCGCAGCCGGGCCGATCAGCCGGGCCGGACGGCGGCCTTGACCGATCCGGCGCCCGAGACGTGGCGGATCACGTCGCCGGTGTGGGTCGCGTGCACGTACCCGCCGCCGACCCAGATGCCGATGTGGGCCGACCAGCTGCTGGTGGTGATGAGGTCACCCGGCTGGAGCTGGCTCAGCGGCACCTCCGGGAACATCTTCGCCTGGGCCCCGGAGTAGTGCGGCATGGAGATCCCGCCGGCCTGCCAGGCCCGCATCGTGAGGCCGGAGCAGTCGTAGGAGTCGGGACCGGACGCCGCGTACTGGTACGGCTTCCCCACCTGGGCGAGCGCGAACGCCACGGCCGCCCCGGCGCCACCGGACGGGTTCGGGACGGGACCCGACCAGCCCTTGCCGCTGTCCTTCGGAACGGCGGCCGCCGCAGCGGCCTCCCGGCGAGCCTGCTCCTCGCGGACGAGTGCCCCGAGCTCACCCTGGACCTGGTCGAGCAGACCCTGCTGCTCGGCTGCGACGGCATCGGCCTCGGTCTTCGTTGCGGCCAGCGCGTCGCGCTGCGTCTGGGCATCGGCGCGAGCACGACTCGCGTCGGCACGTTGGACCGCGAGGTCGTCGCGTGCGGCATCGAGCTGGTCGAGGAGTCGGTTGTCGCGGCGCGTCGTCACCTCGGCGTACTGCGCGCGGATGTTCGCGTCGGTCGCACTCGAGAAGTCGAGCGACGCCGTCGGGCCCAGTCCGTGCCGACGGTAGATCGATGCCATCCGGTCGCGCACGAGTCCGACGAGTCGCGCGCTCTCCGCCTTCGCAGTGGCGATGCGAGCCTCAGCTTCGTTGATCTTGCCCTGGGCCTCGTCGAGCGCGAGCTGCGCCGCATTGAGCTGCTCCCCGAGTGCCGCGACGCGCGCGCCGGTCTCGGCGATCTGCGTCTCGAGCGCGGCCGCCTGGGTCCGGAGATCGTCGATCGGAGCGGCGACGGCCGCGGTCACCGGGAGCACGCCGACCAGCATCGTGGCGGTCAGGACGAGTCCGGCGAGCTTCGCCGAGCGACGCATACGTGATCTCCTCATGGGCGCGAAAGAACGACGGAAACGGGTTTCGGCATGAAACGGTCGCGGCACGCTTCGATTTCACCCTACCGGCGACGGGTGCGAGGGGCCCGGTTCCGGCCGTGATCGCCTTCTCTCGCCCCGATTCCGCAGGACTTCATCGCGACCGGCCCTGTGCGAGGATCGATGACATGGCGAACCCCTCGGTGTGCGACGAGCTCGGCTACTACCTCCTCGCCGGCGCGCCCGAGTCCCCTCGTGAGCTGCTCGCCGAGGCCCGCGACGGCGAGGCCATGGGGCTCGGCACGGCGTTCATCTCGGAGCGGTTCAACATCAAGGAGTCGGCGACGCTGTCGGGGGCGGCGGGCGCGGTCACGGAACGGATCCGCATCGCGACGGCCGCGACCAACCACAACCTTCGCCACCCGATGGTCACCGCCTCGCACGCCACCACGATGCACCGGCTCACCGGCGGTCGCTTCATGCTCGGACTCGGACGTGGGATCGCGCCGATGCAGGACGCCTTCGGGTTCGGTCGCATCACGACCGCGCAGATCGAGGACTTCGTCGGCCTCCTGCGAAGGCTGTGGCGCGGCGAAGCCATTCTCGGGCACGACGGCCCGGCCGGCTCCTGGCCGGTACTCCACCTGGACGCGACGTTCGACGACGACATCCCCCTCGCGCTCGTCGCGTTCGGACCGAACTCGCTCGCCCTCGGCGGTCGCTGCTTCGACGAGGTCGTCCTGCACACCTACTTCACCGACGAGACCACGACACGAGCAGTCGCGACGGTCAAGAGGGCTGCGGAACGAGCCGGGCGCGACCCCGAGTCGGTTCGGGTGTGGTCGTGCTTCGCCACGATCGGCGACCATCTGGCGGCCGACGCGCAGCTTCGCAAGACGGTCGGCCGCCTCGCGACGTACCTCCAGGGCTACGGCGACCTGCTCGTCGCGACCAACGGGTGGGATCCGGCTCCGCTCGAACGCTTCCGCGCCGACGACGTGGTCGCCGGCATCCAGGGTGGCATCGACGGGACTGCGACCACCGAGGAGCTCGAGCACATCGCCACGTTGATCCCTTCGGCGTGGCTCGAACCGGCTGCGGTGGGCTCGGCCGAGCACTGCGCCACTGCGGCCCTCGGTCAGCTCGACCTGGGGTGCGACGCGGTCATCCTCCACGGTGCCACCCCGAGCGAGCTCGCGCCGGTGGTCGACGCGTACCGCGCCGCTCGGTCCTGACGACCCGGCGCAGGAACCGGGACGCGACGCTCAGCCGAGGAGGTCGAGCGCGCCGAGGTCCACGACCTGGGCGACGCTGCGCTCGGCCATCGCCATGAACATCTCGTCGCCACGATCGGTCTGACCGACCGCGATCGCACCCAGCATCGTGATGAACGGACCCTGGAACGACCCGTGGCGCTCGTCGACCGCGAGATCGTCCGCCGAGTAGCCGTCGACGCCCAGATCGCAGAGGCGGTCGAGGTAGGCGCGGCGCGCGTCGTCCTCGACCTCCCGTCGGACGGCGGGATCCACGCTCGTCCCGAGGAGGTAGGCGAGGTCGCGCCCGCCGCAGCCGATGGAGATGGTCTGCCAGTCGACCGCCGCGACGGGATGCTCGGCGCCGGACTCCGTGAACATGAGGTTGTCGAGCCGGTAGTCGCCGTGCACCACGGTGAAGCGCTCGGACTCGCTCGCGAGCCAGGTCTCGACCCCCGCACCGAAACGCTCCAGAACGTGCTTCGCGTCGGGCGACAGCCGATCGTCGTAGCGCTCGAGGAACATCGGCACGAAGAGCTGCACGATCATCACGGTCTGGTCGCCGACCGCGCTGTTGATCCAGTCGATGTCGCGGAGGCCGGGATCGCACCACATGGACGCGTGCAGCCCGGCCAGGTTCACTGCGGCGTCGACGAGCTGCTCGGGGGTGCACCCTTCGATCTGGTCGCCCTGACGAGCCGGGGCCAGGTCCTCGAGGATCAAGGTGAACTCGGTGCTCGTGTCGTTGACCGCGCCGTAGAGGCAGCGCGGCGTACGCACCGCGAGACGCTCGGCGAGGTCGGTGTAGAAGCGGACCTCGTTGCGATACCCGCCGGCCGCCCCGGCCGCGCGGCTCATGTCGCTCGGCGACGGGAACTTCCCGACCACCGACCGCGGTGCGTCGACGTCGGTGTCGGCGTCGTCGGCGAACGTCAGCCGGAACCGCTCGTTGTGGGCCATCTGCCCGGTTCCAACCGGCTCGCGATCGACCGCCGCGACGGTGACGTCGTGGCCCGCACCCTGGAGCACCTGGGTGAGCCACGCGGGTCCGACTTCGGCCGGATCGGTGACGATGGTCGGAGTCGGCGCGGCCATATCGGGGATCGTATGCCGCGGTACGGTCCCGGCATCGCCTCCCACGCAGCCACGCCGCGCGCACGACTCGAATCCTTCCGGCTCAACCTCGCGTTCGTCCCCATGCTGTTCGTCATCGGGGCGGTCGGAGTCGGGTTCGCCACAGTGTGGCTCGACATCGAGCTGGGCGAGCAGTCCGTGCGATTCCCGCTACTGCTGACGTCGACGGTCGACAGCGCCCGCGCCGTCCTCGCCACGATCGCGGGAGCGACGATCACCTTCGCCGCGATCGTGTTCTCGGTCTCGCTACTCATGCTCCAGCAGACCACGACCCAGTTCTCGAGCCGGGTGCTCGCCTGGTTCTACCGGGACTCGTTCACGAAGCGCGTCATGGGGACCGCGGCCGGGACCTTCGCCTACTGCCTCGTGGTGTTGCGCAGCGTCCGTCAGCCGATCGACTCCGGGGGCACCGCAGTGATCCCGAGGGTGTCGGTGCTCGTTGCGGTGACGCTCGGCATCCTGTCGGTCCTGATGATCCTGGCCTTCATCAACCACGTCGCGCACTCGATGGAGGCCGGAGAGGTCATCCGAAGGATCACCGAAGAGGCACGGGCCCAGATCGTGCGGCTCTGCCCGCACGCCGCCGGCACCGCACCGCCGATCCCCGTCGAGGGATCCCGCCCCGCCGGCGACTCCCTCGACGTCGTGGCCGAGGACGACGGCTGGGTGCAGCACGTGGATGCCGATCGGCTGATCGCGATCGCGCCACGGGATGGCGTCGTGATGCTCGATGCCGGGGTCGGGACGTTCGTCGCCAAAGGGCAACGGGTGTGCACGATCCGGCCGCGCCCGGAGGACGGAACCGCGTACTCGGCGGACGAGGTCCGTCGGGCGGTGCACCTCGGGCGGACCCGCACCCCGGCCCAGGACATGGCCCTGGGCTTCCGCCAGCTGGTCGACATCGCCCTGCGGGCGCTGTCGCCCGGGGTGCACGACCCCACCACCGCCGTCGAGTCCGTGTCACACATCGGTTCGCTGCTGCGCGAGTTGCTCGGTCGCGACCTCCCACCGCGCATCGTGGCCGGTGAGGAGGGACGACGGCTCTTCCGCCCCCACGACTTCGACCACGCCGACTACGTGGGCCTGGCCTTCGACCAGGTGCGGCGTGCGTCGACGTCGGAGCCCGTCGTCGGAACAGCGATCCTCGCGTCGATCGAGGACCTCGTCACCGACCTCGAGGGCGGCGACCTGAACGAGCGCGCCCGCCTGCTCCGCGACGAGGCGCAGCTGGTGGTGGACGGACTGCGGCGCGGCGGCCTACGAGCCGCGGACCTCCGCGCGGTCGAGGTGATCGCCGAACGACTCGAGCTCGAGGACACCTCCGCGTGAGGTCCTCAGCGGCTCGCGCTCAGGAGTCCGACGTCTCGATGGGCGTCAGCGCCTCGTACGCGGCATTGACGTCGAACGCAGCGTTGTTGAGCTCGTCGACCTTGGCGTTGTGCGTGACCACGAGCGCGTTGTACCGAGCGGCCAGGCTGTTGGCGCGGGCGGCCGCTGCGTTCTGAGGCCCTACGAGCGCGTTCGACTCGTCGATGCGGCCCTGCGATCGCAAGGACTCGATCTCTCGGAAGAGCCGATCCGACTCGGCGCTCGCCGCCCGAACCTGCCCGTCGAGTCCCGCGAGCTGCGCCGACAGTGCCTCGACCTCGAGCGCGAGGCGGTCGTAGGTGGCTTGGAGCTCGTCGAAGACGTGGCTGTATGCATCGAAGGCGTCGATGACTGCCTCGCGACGGTCGAAGTAGCGCGCGTAGTGGCGTTCGAGGGGTCGGGGGAGTGTGCGAACGAGGGTGCCCACCAGGGAATGCGCCTCGTCGTCGAGGTCGGCTCCGCGGATCGCTTCGTACTCTGCCAGCGCCTCGGTGACACGCGGATCGGGAGCCATCAGGTAGTCGTCGATGAGGCGGTCGACTCTCCTTCGCTCTGCGACGTCGAGCCCGGCGTACGCGGCGTGCAGCATCTCGTGCGCCGAGGTGACGGTCATGACCCCGGCAAGGTCGGCACGATCGACCCGGAGCACGAAGATGCGGCCCCCGCTGTAGCAGCCGAGCACCACCGAGCTCGCCGCCTCGTCGACCGGGCAATCGAGCGCGAAGCGAGTGCGTTCGTCGACGCGCGGTCGGGCATCGGCGAAGACAGTGCGGCCGTCGGCCGACATCGCCGACATCCGCGCCAGCTCGATCACCTCCTCGCTCCGGGCCTGGTCGATGTGATCGACGACCTCGTCCACGTCATCGAAGCCCCGGCGCGGCGTCAACGTCATCGACGCGTCGCCCGCGGTGGTCGTCGTGATCGGGGCGACGCCGATGACCAAGCCGTCGAGGGTGAACGCAAGCGGCGCGCCCGCCACTTGCTCGGCAAGGAACGCCCAGCGCGAGCGACCCCGTTCACCCAGCGCCACTCGGATCCGATCGGCGCCCGAGGCTGCGGTCGACGCGTTCGCCCGACCGAGGTCGCTCCCCGAGAGGTACGCGGGTCCGAGCAGCAGGCGAGGTGGGCGCGCCTGATCGGTGCGTCCGACCACGACACACACGGACGCGTCGTCGTCGACACGCCGCGTCGTAGGAATCACGGCGAGCGCCAGCACGGCGGCGGGGTCGCACCCCCGAACGGTCTCCTGGGCGGCCGCGCGCGCCGCCTTCCCGAGCCGTCCTCGGAGCGCGGGAACCTCGGCGAGGACCGGCCGCAGCCGCACTTCGTGCTCGCGGCCAGTGACGAACCCGTCGGGGACCGCCGCGACCGACCCCGCCGCGAGGAGCGTCATCGCGCCGGCGACCAGCATCACTGCCGCGGTGAAGGGCCTCGGCATCCGGGCACGGTATCGGGCCTGGCGCCCGGAAGCCGTGTCAGGCGTCGACGTCGGGGGGTGCCACCGGGACCGCGGGAGGTGTCGCGGCCGGTGCACCCGAGCCTCGGGCGATTCGCCGCGACGAGCGCGCCGAGAACCGAGTGCGAACGATGGCTCGCAGGACGCTCCATCCCACGGACGGGCTGAGCTTCTTGCCCTCATCGACCGATCGGGGGTCATACGTCACGGGGACCTCGACGATGTCGTGTCCGTCGCGAAGGATGCGGCAGGTGATCTCGCCGTCGAGGTCGAACCCGTTGCAGCGCAGATCGAGCGACCGGGCCACCTCGGTGCGCAGCACCTTGTAGCAGGTGAGGATGTCGGTGAGGTGGGTGAAGAACAGGATGTTCGCGGCCCAGGTCAGGCTGAAGTTGCCGATGTAGCCGATCCAGGGTGTGGTCCCCTTGCCGCGCGCCTTGAAGCGCGATCCGAAGACGACATCGGTACGACCGTCGAGGATGGGTGCGAGCAACATCGGGATCTCGCTCGGATCGAGCTCGAGGTCGGCGTCTTGCACCATCACGATGTCGCCCGTCGCGCGCGCGAACCCGGTGCGCACGGCACGGCCCTTTCCACGCGCCTCGTCCTCGAGCACGAGCACGAGCTCGTCGGACTCGGGCAGGGCCAGCAGCGCTTCTCGGGTGCCGTCGGTCGACGCACCGTCGACCACGATCAGCTCCTTCGGCATCCCGCAGTCGACCGCCCGGACCCGTTCGATCAGCTCGGCGACCGTCGTTCGCTCGTTGCGAACCGGGATGACGATCGACAGCTTCATGCGGGCAGAAGTATACGCCGACCCTCGAATTTCGAGGCCGGCGAACGCCGTGCGTTCAGCCGTCGCGCGCCGCGAGGATGCGCCCTGCGTCCTCGAGCTGCTCGTGACCGTCGATCGCGAGCCACGCCTCGTCGAACGAGTATGCGGCGACGTGTCGACCCGCCGCGAGGAGCTGGTTCATCAGGGCCGGGATGTCGAAGATCTCTCCGGCGGGGATCCCTTCGAGCGCCGATGGCTGGAGCGCGTAGATCCCCGCACTGACGGTGTCGGTGACGGTCGGCTTCTCGACGATGTCGGAGATCCTCCCGTCGTCGTGATGGATCACGCCGTAGGGGTGCTGCAACACGAACTCGCGCGTCGCGACGGTGAAGTCGGCTCCGGACTCCTGGTGGGACGCGAGGAACTCACTCATCTTCAGGTCGGTGAGGAGGTCGCCGTTCATGACGAGCAGCGACTCGTCGGGGTCCAGCGCGCACGAGTCGCGCACGAGGGCGAGTGGTCCGGCAGTGCCGAGCGGCGTCGTCTCGCGCACGTACTCGATGTGGACACCGAGATGGGAGCCGTCGCGGAAGTACGTCTCGATCAGCTCGGCCCGGTAGCCGACCGCGATGATGATCTCGTCGAAACCGTCGTCACGGAGGCGGTCGATGATCTCCTCGAGGATCGGCTTCTCGCCGATCGGCAGCAACGGCTTGGGGATCGTGTACGTCAGCGGCCGCAGCCGGGCACCCTTGCCCCCCGCGAGGACGACGGCCTTCATACCGCGTACTCGTCCGGGCGGTAGAGGTCGATGTGCTCGCGGATCCAGTCGACCGTACGGCGGAGACCGTCGTCGAGCGAGGTCTCGGCGCGCCATCCGGCGAGGCGCTCGGCCTTCGAGCTGTCCGAGAGCAGCCGCGACACCTCGCTGGCCTCGGGGCGGACGCGCTGGGCGTCGGTCTCGACATCGAGCTCACGGCCGGTGATCTCCGCCACCTTCTCGACGACGTCGCTGATCGCGATCTCGCGGCCGGAGCCCGCGTTCACGACCTCGCCGAGGGCAGCTTCGGCGGCGCCGATCTGGAGGAAGGCCTGCGCCGTGTCCTCGACGAACGTGAAGTCGCGAGTGGTCGCGACCGAGCCGAGCTTCAACGCCGATCCGCTGACGGCCTGGGCGATGATCGTCGGGATGACCGCGCGCGCCGACTGTCGGGGCCCGTACGCGTTGAACGGCCGGACGATCGTGACCGGGAGCCCGAACGAGCGCTGGAAGCTCTGGCCGAGCGCGTCCCCGGCGATCTTGGTGGCCGAGTAGGGGGACTGCGCCTGGAGTGGATGCTCTTCGTCCATCGGGACCCGGAGCGCCGATCCGTACACCTCGCTGGTGGAGGTGAGCACGACCCGCTCGAGCGACCCGAGCTCCTTGGCCGCGAGGAGGACGTTGGACGTGCCGACGACGTTGGTGTCGATCACCTCTTGTGGATGCTCGTAGGAGTACGGGATCCCCACCAGCGCCGCGAGGTGCAGCATCGCGTCGGCCCCGCGCATCACCTCCCGCACGGCGTCGAAGTCGCGCACGTCGCCCAGGGTCAGCTCCACCGCCTCCATGACGTCGGCCGGCAGGAGGTCGAGAGCGCCGCGCTGACCCCGGGACGTGTAGCGGAGGACGGCTCGCACCGTCGCGCCCTCGCGCACCAGGCGCTCGACGACATGGCTGCCGATGAATCCACCGGCACCGGTGACGACCACGGTCTTCCCGGCGAAACGCACGCCAACCTCGTTCTCGACGGCCGGACGCGAGGCCCGGCGGGGCTCGGAGCCAGTATGACGCACCCGGCGCCCGACACCCCGGTTGACCGTTCGAAGCCCGGGCTCGTACGTTGCGGCGACCGAGGAGACTCACCGTGCGCGCACTGCTCTACGGGACCGAACCCGAGCCCGTTCCGCCTCCCGACACCGACAACCCGCTGCTGCTCGCGCTCGCGCAGACACCGATGCGCCTGCTCGAGGTCGACGATCCGGGGTTCCTGCTCCCCGACTGGGTCGTCACGAAGCCGCGACTCACCGGGATCTGTGGGTCGGACTCCAAGCAGGTGTTCTTCGACTGGGGTGACATGGGGGCCGACAACCCCATGATCGACTTCACGTCGTTCCCGCAGGTTCTCGGACACGAGGTCGTCGCGGAGGTCACCGCCCTCGGCCCCGAGGCCGAGGGCCTCGAGGTCGGTGACCGGGTCGTGCTCAACCCGTGGCTCTCGTGCGAGCCCCGCGGCGTCACACCGCTCTGTCCTGCGTGCGAGGCCGGCGACTTGAGCCTGTGCTGGAACTTCACCGCGCCACCCATCGCTCCGGGCATCCACACCGGGACCTCGACCGACGCGTCGGGCGGCTGGGCGACACTGATGCCCGCGCACGACTCGATGCTCTTCCGGGTGCCCGACGCGGTCCCCGACGAGCTCGCCGTCCTCGCCGACCCGTTCGCGGTCTCGCTCCACGCGATCACGCGCCACCGCCCGCCGGCAGGCGGGAAGGTGCTCGTCTACGGCGCCGGCGCGCTGGGGTCGTGCGCCGTCGCGATCCTGCGTGCGCTCTACCCCGAGGTCGAGGTCGGAGTCGTCGCCCGGTTCGAGTCGCAGGCCGCGCTCGCCCGCCAGCTCGGCGCGCACCAGGTGTTCGCACACGAGCCGGTGAAGGAGCTCATCGAGGCGGCTGCGGCGTGGTCCGGCGGCGTGCTCCACGGAACCCACGACCTCCCGATGGCCTACCCCGGTGGCATCGACGTCGTCTACGACACTGTCTCCAAGCGCGAGAGCCTCGAGGCGTCGGTTCGTCTCCTCAAGGCGCACGGCACCCTGGTGAAGGCCGGAGTGCACGGGCACACACCGTGGGAATGGACCCCGCTGTACTTCAAGGAGATCTCGTGGGTGGGGTCGAACGCCTTCGGGGTCGAGGAGGTCGACGGCGTGCGGAAGCACGGGATCCAGCACTACCTCGACCTCGTCTCCGAGGGTCGGGTCGACCTCGGGCCGCTGCTCACGCACACGTTCCCACTCGATCGTTGGCGTGACGCGTTCACGGTCCTCGCGACCCAGGGGGACTCGGGCGCCATCAAGGTCGCCTTCGACCAGCGGTCCGGATCATGAGCGCTGCGACGCACCCGCTCGCGATGGTCACCGGTGAGGAGATCCAGCGCGCCGCGGCGATCGTCCGAGCCGACCCACGCTTCGAGCCCGACATGGTGTTCGCGCACCTCCGGCTGCACGAGCCGGACAAGGACGCCCTTGCGCGCCGCGGTGACGGCGTGGAACCCGAGCGGGAGATGGAGGCGCTCCTCGTCCCGCGCGACCGACTCGAGGCGGTCGAGGTCGTCGTGTCGCTCGCGACCGACGCGGTACGCGCCTGGACGGTGCGCGCCGGGATGCGTCCCGCGCTGCTGTTCGGCGAGGCGTTCGCGGCGATCACCGGGGTGCGGGAGAACGAGGAGTGGCAGGCCGCGCTCCGGCGGCGTGGGATCGAGGACTTCGACCTCGTGCAGATCGACCCCTGGCCGGCGGGGTCGTTCGGTTCCGAGCACGAAGCGGGGCGTCGGATCAGCCGCTGCATCTTCTACCTCCGCGAGTCCAAGACCGACAACGGGTATGCCCGTCCCATCGAGGGGCTCATCGTCTACTTCGACATGGGCGCGCACGAGGTCCTCGAGGTCGTGGACCTGGGGATCACCCCGTTCCCACCGCTTCGGGGCTCGTACCTCCCCGAAGACGTCGGGGAGATGCGCACGGACCTTCGCCCGATCGAGATCCACCAGCCGCAAGGCGCGAGCTTCACCGTCGACGGGAACCTCGTCGAGTGGCAGAAGTGGCGCTTGCGCGTCGGGTTCGACCCCTACGAGGGGCTCACGCTGCACGACATCACCTACTGCGACGGCGAGCGGGATCGCCCGGTGATGCACCGCGCGTCGATCAGCGAGATGGTCGTCCCCTACGGGGACCCGGGCCCGATGCACGGCTGGAAGAACGCCTTCGACGCCGGCGAGTGGGGCCTCGGTCGGATGGCCAACTCGCTGACCCTCGGCTGCGACTGCCTCGGCGTCGTCCACTACTTCGACGCGGTGCTCGCGACCGAGGAGGGGGAGCCGTACACGGTCGAGCACGCCATCTGCATGCACGAAGAGGACTACGGGATCCTCTGGAAGCACCAGGACATGCACGGCGGCACGACCGAGACCCGCCGCTCGCGTCGGCTGGTGGTCAGCTCCATCGCGACCGTCGGCAACTACGAGTACGGCTTCTACTGGTACTTCTACCTCGACGGGAACATCCAGCTCGAGGTGAAGCTCACGGGGATCGTCTCTCCGATGGCGGTCCCCCCGGGCGAGGACCCGGAGTTCGCGAACCTCATCGCGCCCGGGCTCGCGGCGCCGAATCATCAGCACCTGTTCTCGGCTCGCCTCGACCTCGACGTCGACGGGCCCACGAACCGGGTGTATGAGATCGAGGCCGAGCCGGTCGCGCCCGGACCTGACAACCCGTGGTCGAACGCGTTCCGCCAGAAGGCGACGCTCCTCGACTCCGAGCTGGCCGCACGACGCAACGTCGACCCGTCGGTCGCACGCAGCTGGAAGGTGGTCAACCCGGAGCACACGAACCATGTCGGCGCGCCGGTCGGGTACAAGCTCGTCCCCACGATGTCGACGCCGACGATGCACGCATCACCCGACTCGAGCGTCGGGCGGCGCGCTGGATTCGCGCGCCACAACCTCTGGGTGACGCCGTACGAGCCCGACGAGCGACGCGCCGCCGGCGACTATCCGAACCAGCACGAGGGCGGTGACGGGCTCCCCGCGTGGACCGAGTCCGACCGGTCCGTCACCGACACCGACGTCGTGCTCTGGTACACGTTCGGCGTCACGCACTTCGTGCGTCCCGAGGACTGGCCGGTCATGCCGGTCGAGTACACCGGGTTCCTGCTGTCGCCGTTCGGCTTCTTCGACCGCAACCCGGCGCTCGATGTGCCCCCGACGAGCCCCGAAGGCTCCTGCCACGCGTGAGCGCCCAATCGGTGCGCGTCTTCGGGGGCGGACCCATCCGCACGATGGATCCCCGTACGCCCGATCCCGAGATCGTCGTCATCGAGGGTGACCGGATCGCGGCCGTCGGCGACGCGGCGCTCCGGCAGCGGTACCCCGACAGTCATCTCGTCGACCTCGCGGGACGAACGTTGGTGCCGGCGTTCATCGACGCCCATCAGCATCTCTCGGTCGCCGCCCTTCACCCGCGCTGGCGCGACACCTCGACCATCAGATCACGAGACGAGCTGTCCGACGCGATCAGGCGCCAGGCCGCGGACGAGGCGGACGCGCCCTGGGTACGTCTCTGCGGTTGGGACGAACAGCGCACCGGGTGGCTCCCGACCCGTCACGATCTGGATGCAGCAGGCGTGGAGCGACCGGTCGTGGTCGCCCACTACTCCCTGCACCAGTGCATCGCGAGCACGGCAGCCCTCGACGAGCTCGGGATCGGACGAACCAGCACCGACCCGTCCGGCGGCGAGATCGGACGGGAGGACGACCGGTCCCCGTCGGGACTCCTCGTCGAGCGGGCGTGGAGCGACGCGCACGCACGTTCGATGGCCGCCTACGCCGACGCCGACCGCTGGCCCGAGCATCTCGCCGCCCACGGCAGGGGTCTGTGGAGACACGGGATCACTGCGGTGCACGACGCGGCATGCTCACCGGAGGCGGAGGCCGTGTACCGGTCGATGGCCCGAGCCCGGCTCCTCCCCGTGTCGGTCGTCGGGCTTCCGCATCCGGCGGCCCTCCTTCGCAACGACCACGTCGATCGTCTCGACGGCCCTCCGACCGGTGACGGTGACGACCGGTTCCGGGTCGGGCCGATGAAGCTCTTCGCCGATGGTGGCGTTGCGATCGCGCTCGACGCGTCGATCGGCGGCGAGTCGCTGCGGTACGGGATCCTCATGGACGATCTCCATGAATGTGGCAGCGCGGCGATCGACGCCGGGTTCCGGATCGCCGTCCACGCGATCGGCAACGCGGGTGTCGATGCCGCCCTCGCGCTGTTCAGATCGGCCCGGGCACGCCTCGGTGACAGCGATCACCGGTTCCGACTCGAGCACGCAGGTGTCACCGGCTCCGCCCACTGGTCTGCGATGGCGGCGCTGGGCGCGGTCGCGGTCGTCCAACCGGGTTTCGTCGAGCACGTGGGGATCCAGTCCGGGGGCGTCGAGTTCGACCATCACCGCTGGCTCGCGTTCGGCGGCATGGCCGAGGCCGGAGTTCTGCTCGCAGGCTCGAGCGACGAGCCCTGCGCACCGGTCTCGCCGATGTGGTGCGCAGCAAAGGGGCACTCCCGGACCACCTCGACCGGCGTGCAGCTCGCGCCGGAGCAGAGCGTTCCGCTCGATGCATGGCTGCACGCGTACACCGCGGGCGCGGCATACGCGGGTGGACAGGAGGACGAGCGGGGCACGCTCACTCCCGGGAAGGTGGCCGACCTCGTGGTGCTGGACCTCGCGGGTCCAGTCGCTGCCGTCGTGGAGACCTGGCGCGCGGGCGAGCGCGTGTTCCGCGCCGAGGGGACCTGAACGCGCCTTCGAGGGTGCTGCATCGCGCCGCGGCGTCGGTCCCTTCGACTCCGGAGGAGAACAACGGCATGTGCCGGTCGGCGAGCGTGCACGCCGAGGAGCTCGCGGCGAGATCGGCTTCGAGCCAGCGGCCCGTGGCCGGCCGCGAGGGCTAGCGTCCGGCCCATGCGGGTGGGGATCATCACGCCGATCGTGATCCTGCTCCCCCGCTCCCACAACGCCTGGGAGGTGGATGCCTCGGTCGAGGACCTGGTCGCCGTCGCGCGGGCCGCGGACCGCCTCGGCTACCACCACCTCACCGCCAGCGAGCACATCGCCATCCCGGTCGACGTCGAGGCTCGCCGGGGGATGCGCTACTGGGACCTCCTGTCCACGCTCGGCCACCTCGCCGGGGTCACGGAGCGGATCCGCCTGGCCACGAACATGGTGGTCCTCCCCTACCACCACCCCCTCGAGATCGTGAAGCACTACGGCACCCTCGACCGGCTGAGCGGTGGGCGGCTCGTCCTCGGGGTCGGGGTCGGCTCGCTCGAGGCCGAGTTCGCCCTGCTCGGCAAGCCGTTCGCCGGGCGGGGCGAACTCGCCGACGACGCGATCCGGGCGATCCGCGCGTCCTGGGGGCGCCGCGAGCCGCACTACGAGGGCCCGCACTACCGGTTCACCGACGTGGTGGTCGACCCGACCGGCGTCCAGGAGCGGCTGCCGATCTGGGTCGGTGGCCGGACCCCTCGCTCGTTGCGCCGTGCGCTCGAGCTCGGCGACGCGTGGGTCCCGTTCCTGCTCGGCCCGGACGAGGTTCGACGCATGCTCGACCGGGCGACCGACACGACGGCGTGGTCCACCAGGACGACGACGCTCGATGTCGCGCTCTGGCCCGAGCCGGCGGTCGATCCGATCACCGAACCGCAGCGCGTCGTCGATCAGGCGGATTCGCACCGGGCCGCCGGCGCGACGATCCTGAACTACCGGTTCCCGAGCCGATCGGTCACCCACCACCTGGAGCAGATGGAAGCCCTCACCCACCTCATCGACTTCGACTGACCGCTCAGGACGTCGCGCGGTGACGCTGCGCGTACGAGGCCATGTACTCGCGTACTTCGGGGGTGTCGGCCGCGATGCGTTGGTTGCGGTTCTCGAGCGCGATCGCGCCCGCGAGGCTCGGGCTGGCAACGTTGTGCCAGAACGCCTCCTTGGTCAACGTGAGTCCGGTCGTCGTGTAGCCGGCCAACGTCGTGGCAACGGCGCGTGCCCCGTCGAGCAGGGCGCTCGGCGCCGTCACGCGGGTGACCAGCCCGATCCGTTCGGCCTCCGTCGCGTCGATCTCCCGTCCGGTCGCGATCAGCTCGAACGCTCGACCGCCTCCGATGATCTGCGGCAGCAGGTAGCTGATGCCGACATCGGTCCCGCTGAGGCCGGTGCGGATGAACGCCGAGCAGAAGCGGGCCTCGTCGGACGCGATGCGGATGTCGGCCGCACACGCGAGTGCGAGTCCTCCACCGAACGCCGGTCCGTTGACCGCCGCGATCACGATCTGGGGAAGCGCCCGGAGCCCGATCATCAAGTTGGCGAGGAACTCCTGACCGCCGACGCCGACCCGGGCCTGGGCATGCTCGCCGGGGCTCGGTGGCGTGCCGAAGTCGCGCAAGTCGAGGCCGGCACAGAAACCCCGTCCGGCGCCGGTGAGGATCGCAACCTTGCAGCCGGCGTCCCGCGCGATCTCGTCGATGGCGTCGTGCAGGTCTCCGGCGAACTCGAAGCTCATCGCATTGAGTCGGTCCGGGCGGTTCATCGTGATGAGCACGACGTGGTCGTCGAGCGGCTCGAGCATCACAGTTCCTGCCACCACACACCTCCGGGTCGACCTCGGGCAGACGGTACCCTCCGGCGATGGCGACGCCGCGGGAGGCTGGATTCCGCATGCCTCCCGAGTGGGCGCCCCATGCGCGCACGTGGATGGCGTGGCCGTGCGCCGACTACTTCGCCGATCTCGATCGCGCCCGGCACGCATGGGCACAGGTCGCGAACACGATCGTCCGGTACGAGCCGGTGACCGTGGTGGCGAACTCCGACCAGGTCACGTCCGCGCGAGCCGCGCTCGATGCGGGGGTCGAGATCGTCGCCGCCCCGATCGACGATGCGTGGATGCGTGACAGCGGCCCGACGTTCCTCCTCGACTCGGAGGGCTCACTCGGAGCCGTCGACTGGGTGTTCAACGGCTGGGGTGCCCAGCACTGGGCATCGTGGGAACACGATTCCCGGATCGCCGGGACCATCATCGAACGTTCCGGCGCGCGCCGGTTCGCCTCCGAGCTCGTGAACGAGGGCGGGGCGATCCACGTCGACGGCGAAGGCACCGTGATCCTCACCGAGACGGTGCAGCTCGACCCCGATCGGAACCCGGGCGCGTCCAAGGCATCCATCGAGGCCGAGCTCGGGCGGATGCTGGGGACGACACGCGCGATCTGGCTGCCCCGTGGGCTCGCCGCCGACTACGAGGAGATGGGGACTCGCGGTCACGTCGACCTGCTCGCGGCCTTCGTACGGCCGGGCGTCGTCGTCGCCCACCGCCAGCCGGACCCGACGTCGCCGGACCACGCCGTGGCGGAGGAGAACGCCGCGATCCTGCGCGCCGCGGGCTTCGAGGTGGTCCTGCTCACCGCACCACCAGTGTCCGCGTCGCCGGGGCGGCCGGGAGACTGGAGCTACGTCAACTTCACCGTGGGCAACGGCTTCGTGCTGGTGGGGACCGTCGGCGTCGACGAGTACGACGACGCGGCATGCCAGATGCTCGGCACCGTCTTCCCCGGGCGCACGGTCGAGCGTGTCGACGCCCGACCCATGTTCGAGTGCGGCGGCGGCATCCACTGCATCACGCAGCAGCAGCCCGCCTCGGCCCGCTGATCAGGAGAACTCGCCACTTCGCTCCATGATCCGGCGCGCGGTCCGCCGACCGACCCGCTCGACGAGCCAGGGCGCGATCCTCTGCAAGTACCAGAGCGCCCGTACATTGCCCGGCACGACGATCACGGCCCGGTTCCGGCGGACGCCGCGCAACGCCCGCCGCGCGAACACGTCGGGCGACATGGGCTTCAGTCCCACCATGGCCATGTACTCGCGCCCCGTGAGGCTCCTGGGTCGGGACGGGAGATCGGCGAGGTCCTCGTGGTCCAGGATCGGCGTGTCCACTGCGCCCGGACAGAGCGCGCTCACGCGAACTCCGTGGAGCGCAGCCTCGGGTCGAAGGGTCGTGCTCAGCCCGACCACCGCATGCTTCGTCGTCGCGTAGGCGAGCGCCATCACCGTCGGGGCGAGCCCCGCCGCCGACGCGGTGTTCACGATGTGCCCGAAGCCCTGATCGATCATGCGCGGGTACGCCGCGAGGACGCCGTTGACCGCGCCGCCGAGGTTCACGTCGATGGTGCGTCCCCATGCGGCCGCGTCCATCTCGTGGGACAGGCCCCCCATCGAGATCCCCGCGTTGTTGAACAGGTAGTCGAGGCGGCCATACCTCGTGATGACATCATCGACGAGGGCGTGAACCGCGGCGAGGTCGCGCACGTCGAGAGCTGTGGCAGCGACCGAGCCGCCCCCGTCGGTCGCATCCCCGCGCAGTGCGTCGGCCGTCGCGGTCGCGGCGGCGAAGTCGACGTCCGCGAGCAATACGTGAGCACCTCCGCGGAACAGCTCGGACGCGACGGAACGACCGATCCCCGACGCACCGCCCGTGACGATCGCGACCTCGTGGTCGGGCGGTCCGGAACGGGACCGCCGGCCCGGTACAGGATTCACGTCCGTGACCCCTCTTCGTGGGTGCGGTCGCGCCCGTGACCGTCGACCTGCGTCTCTCACCCTGCCATAGGTAGGTGAGGGACGCATCGACTTCGTCGGATCGGCCGACCGGACCGCAGAAGGTCCGAGGGAACCCCGGCGGGTGACCTTGGGCCCTACGAACTCCGATCCTTCGGACGTACGTTCGCCACGAGGATCGCCGAGCGAGGAGATCGACATGCGAGCGGTGGTGGTCTACGAGTCGATGTACGGCAACACCCATCTGATCGCCGACGCGATCGGCGACGGGCTCCGCGACGCGACCGGAATCGACGAGGTCGTCGTCGTCTCCGTCCACGAAGCCGATGCCGCACTCGCACCCGGGGCCGACCTCCTCGTGGTCGGTGGACCGACCCACGCCCACGGCATGAGCCGGGAGTCCACCCGCGAAGACGCGGTCCGCCAGGCCAACGAGCCCGACAGCGGGCTCACGCTGGATCCCGACGCGGAGGGTCCCGGGCTACGCGAGTGGTTCGACTCACTCCACCGACTCGACACGAGCGCGGCGGCGTTCGACACACGGATCGACCTACCGGTCGCGCTCACCGGCCGCGCGTCGAAGGGAATCGCCCGTCGGCTCCGGAAGCTCCGCTGCCACCAGGTCGCGGAGCCACACTCGTTCCTGATCACCACGGAGACCGAGCTCGAGCCTGACGAGGCGAAGCACGCGCGCGAGTGGGGCGCGGAGCTCGCCGCCTCGCTCGCGGCCGAACACACGACATCGTCAAGGTAACGTCGCGTGCTCTCCTCACATCCCGAAAGTCCCGATGACCGTCCCCGGCGCCGCCCGACGAGCCCGCAGAAGGTGATCCCCGAGTGAACGACCCGAGCGGAGCAGAGCCCGACGCCGACGCCACGGCCTGGCGACCCGGCCGGTTGGGGCTCGCGCTCGCCGGGTTCGTGCTCGTCTTCGCGGGTGCAGTCGGCGGGTGGCTCGTGGCACGCGACGGCGCCCCATCGTTCAACGATGCCGATGTCGGCTTCCTCGACGACATGGTCCAGCACCACTCGGGTGCGATCACGCTCGGCTTCGAGTACCTCCAGGCAAGGGGCGACGGCCCGATGGGCCACTACGCGCGGGAGATCGTGATCGAGCAGAGCCAGGAGGTCGCGCAGATGAACTCGCTCCTGGCCGAGGTCGACGAGCACGAGACGATCGGCGACGGCGTCTCGATGGAGTGGATGGGGCGGCCGATCCGGACGCAGCGGATGCCCGGGATGGCGAGGGCCGACCAGATCGCCGAGCTCGGGGCAGCGCGCGAGCTGTCGGCCGACGACCTGTTCTCCGAGCTGATGATCCGGCACCACGCGGCGGGCGTCGCGATGGCCGACGAGGCGGCCGCGCTCGGGAAGAACGCACGCGTGGCCCTCCTGGCGCGAGCCATGGCACGCGTCCAGCGCCAGGAGATGGCCGCGATGAACGCCGGACGGGCCGCGCTCGGTCTCGAGCCGATCCCGACGGACCCCCCGATCTCCCACGGCTAGGACCACAGTCGGCCCCGAGCGCGCAGCGGATCGACTCAGCCTCCTTCGCGGTCGGCCTTCTCGCCGACGACGTCGAACGATCGGTCGAGCTGGACATCGACCTGAGCACCGTCGGCGCGCCGGACCTCGATCTCGTAGGAGCTCTCCTCGTCGTCGATCTCGGTACCGGTCACCGTCCCTTCACCGACGCGGTCGAGCGCGGCGGCGCGGGCACGATCGAGCGCGAGTCCGGTGATCGGGGGCCCGGTGGCATCGTCGCCACTTGGAAGAGCATGCGCTCCCCGACCTGAACCCGGCCTGGCGCGGTGGAAGGGAGGTGCCGAGTGAACGCGTTCTGGGGCATGCTCGGCCCCTGAGCGAGTGGACTTCCCGGGGAGGATCCAAAGGTGGACGTACGGTCGATCGCCGAGGTCGAGCCCGAGGTCGAGCACAACGGCACGGTGCCGGTCTGGTGGATGATCCGACCCCGCGAGATGAAGGACCTGACCGACGGCGGTTACCTGGAGCTCGCCAACGAGTTCGAGGTGGCACCGGGTGCGGCGGTCTTCCCGCACACGCATCCCACCCACGAGTTCTACTTCGTGATGCGGGGCGCCGGAACCATGGTCGTCTCCGACGAGCGACGCGAGATCGGGCCCGGCGATCTGGTCTACATCCCCCCGGACGCGGTCCACAGCCTCGAGACCATCGGCGACGACCCGATCCACTGCTTTTGCTTCGCAGTGGGGACGAAGGACGCCGGGGTCATCGACTACACGACGCATTGACGGAGGCGACATGCGCATCGCTCTCATGGCGCCGATGAAGCCCGAGCTCGCACCGCTCGTCCGGAAGCTCGACCTCCAACGCCGCGAGCACGGCGCGCTCAGGGTCCACGAGGCAACCGTCGACGGCGTCGAGGTGGTCGCGACGATCACCGGGATCGGGACCGCCGCCGCTGTCGCCTCCACCGAGCAGGTCCTCGACGCGTTCGAGATCGACCACGTCATCGTCGTCGGGATCGCCGGCGGAGTCGGGCCGACCGTCGACATCGGGGACCTCGTGATCCCCGAGGTCGTGCTGGACGGCGATGGTGGTGCGGCCTACCGTCCTTCCCTCCTGGGCACCGGAATCCCGCGCGGAACGATCATCACGTCCGACCAGTTCGGCTACGCGCCCGCCGACATCGTGCGCTTCGTCGAATCGGGTGTGGTCGGGTTCGACATGGAGACCGCGTCGATCGCCGCGGTCTGCGAATCACGTGGTGCGCCGTGGTCCGCGTTCCGAGCGATCAGCGACCGCGGCGACGACGACACCGTCGACGCAGAGGTGCTCGAGATGGCCGGCGCCGACGGCGGCGGGGACCTCAAAGGGATCCTCAAGTATCTCGTCCGCAAGCCGTGGAAGATCCCTCACCTCGCGCGCTTGGCCAAGGGCTCGAAGCTCGCGACCGAACGGGCGGCCGACGCCGCGATCGACGCGATCCGCCATGCGGCGAGGAGCGCCTGGTGAACCAAGCCAGCCGAGAGCGCCGCCTGAGTTCGGCGTTCCGTTCCGTCGATCGGTTCAGGCGACGCGGAGACGCGGGTTCGTCCCGAGCACCCCACCGATCACGGCGAGTGCCACCAGCGGCGGGATGATCATCCAGAAGAACGCAAGCGCGGGCAGGGTTCCGGCAACGATGAGCGCGTCGGCGAGCCCCGCCCGATGGGCGAGGTCCCTCGTACGCAGCGCTTTCACGAGCGCGGTTTCTCCGAACAGCACCGCGACGCCGACGAGGAGCCCGAGGGCGACGAAGTACGCCGTCGCGGTTCCGGTCGAGACACCGACCGTGAGCAACGCGAACGCGAGCGCCAGCAGCGCGGCGATCACGCCGATGCGAACGCGGTGGGAGTCTGCGAGGACCTCGGGACCGGGCGCGTCCACGCGTCCGGTGCGCCAGCGGAGCCGCAGCCCGGTGAACAAGCCGAGGGCGAGTGCGGTCATCACGATCGGCCCGACGAGCTGACCCGGCATCTTGCTGCTGTCGTCGAAGAGAACGGCGATGCTCGCCAGGAGGTCGAACACCCCGAGGAGGACTGCGAGCGGGGCAAACCAGGACTGCGTCAGCACTGCCCCCGCGTTGCGCAGTGGAGTGTCACCGAGCTCTCGGGTCGCGCTGGTCATCACACGTCGCTCCTGTCGTCGCCAAGACACGTCGGCCGGGATGCCCCGGACCGCGCGCCATCCGATCTCGAACCTCCGCAGGCGCGGTTCGCCGAACTCACCGTCGCATGCGTGGGGCATGGGCGAGCTCCTTGGGTGGGGCTCTCCGTCAGCGCTTCTCGAGGACGAGCCGGAAGTGGTCGAGGAGCTCGCGCTCGAAGCACACGCTGTTGGGGCTCACCCCCGACGTGAACGCGAGGCGGAAGTCCTTGCTGGTGAGCCAGCGGGGCACGAGCCGGAGCTTGAGCAGGTTCTTCCGCAGGCTCGGCTCGGCGAACCGCTTGCGCCATTGGCTGATCGTCTCGATGTAGTCGAGTCGACCGCTCACGCTCGAGACGAGCCGGAAGTGAGGATCTGCCGTCTCGATGATCTGCTCCTGCCCGAACGGGAGGCAGGACCCGGGGAACTGGTGACCCAGCAGCGCGAGGTACCAGGCATCGGAGTCACGAGGAGCGTCGATGTCGACCTCGTCGATGGGGATCATGTTCCGACCGAACACCATCGTCTGGAGGAAGAAGCGACCGCCGCCGGGGAGAACACTCGCGACACGGGCGAACAGCTCACGGTAGATGTCCTCCTGACGCCCGGCCTCGTACTCCTCGGGCGAGCAGAAGTGCTCGAACGCACCGAGGCTCACCACCGCGTCGAACGTCCCGAACTGCTCTGCGGTGAGCTCGCGAGCGTCGGCCAGGTGCACATCGAGACCGTTGCGGCGGCACGCCGCCACCTGCGCCGACGACAACGTCACCCCGACACCGACACCACCCCGGCTCCGCACCTCGTCGAGCATGGGACCCCATCCACATCCGAGGTCGAGGACTCGGCGCCCGGGCCCGATCCCCGCCTGCTCGGCGACGTAGTCGCGCTTGCGCTGCTGCGCCTCCTCCAGCGTGAGGGAGAAGTCGCCGTCGTACTTGGCGCCGCTGAAGTCGGCCAGCTCCCCGAGGCTGAGGCGGAAGATCCGGTCGATGAGCGAGTACGTGAATTCGAGATCCTTGCGTTCAGCCATCGGGGAACCCTACGACAACCGGGAGCCAGGTGCGCGTTGATGTCGTCGTAGTGTCGCCCCATGAGCGCTCGCTTCGAGGAGATCGACCGGCGCGAGACAGCGATGGGGACCATCACCGTACGTCGTCGGTTCGAGCCGACGCTCGAGGTCGACGTCTACGAGGTGAAGCTCGGCGACGAGTTCCTCATGTCGAGCCTGTTCACGGTGGCCGAGATCCAGCTGGCCGAGCTCGCGCTCGCGGAGATCGGCGGCGCGGACCTCGACGTGGTCGTGGGCGGACTCGGGTTGGGCTACACGGCGCGAGCGGCACTTGCCGATCCCCGCGTCCGGTCGGTGCACGTCGTGGAAGCGCTCGACGTGGTCATCGAATGGCAGGAGCGGGATCTCCTCCCCTTCGCTGCCGACCTCGTCTCCGACGATCGCTGCCATCTGATCCACGGCGACTTCTTCGCGATGGTTGCGTGCGGTGCGCCTTTCGGGGCCGGCAAGCCCGAGCGGGCCGACGCAATCCTCGTCGACATCGATCACACCCCGACCCATCTGCTGCATCCGAGCCATGCGCCGTTCTACGAAGCCCGGGGCCTCGCTCGCCTCGCGGCCCGTCTGCGGCCGGACGGCGTCTTCGGGTTGTGGTCCGACGGTTCACCCGACGCTGGCTTCGTCGCCGCCGCCGAGTCCGTGTTCTCCACCTGTGTGGCCCACACGGTGACGTTCCCCAACTTCTACACTGGCGAGACGTCATCGAGCACGGTGTACGTGGCGCGGGCCGGACCGGACTGAGCCGAGCGTCGGCCCGGCTCCGGATCCGGGGAATGGATCAGAACTAGAACGTGTTCTATTGCTTCGTCAGCCAATCGCCGACATCCACTGGAGGCCCGGCAATGCCACGCCGTCCACAACTCTCGCGGTTCGCAGCCATCAAGCTGCTGCTGTTGTTCGCTGCGTTCGCCTCGTTCCTGCTCTCGGTGAGTCTCTTCTTCCTCGCCGAGAACAAGTCGCAAGGCATCTTCGTCGGCCTGTGGGTACCGTCGATCCTCTCGCTCGGAGCACTGATGCTCGTGGGGGAGGACAAGCGATGAGTCTGGCCCTGCTCTTCAGCATCGGCGCCGTCGTGTTCGTGATCGCGATGACCGGCGTCTTCCTCTTCGGACTGACGCAGTTCGAGAAATTGCAGGCTCGGGACGACGCGTCCGCGCGCGCCGCGCATCCCCCGGCCTGACGCCTCACTCGGCGGGAGCGGTCAGGACTTGGCCGCGGGATCTTCCCCGCAGGTCTCGACGACCCAGTCCCACAGCTCGCGCCGCCGCTCCGGTGTGTCGGTCGCCTTGGTCCGAGGGAGCTTGTGGATCGATCGACGGCGCCGGTCGAGCCAGAACCCGCCGTTGGACTCGAGTGGCGCCGGATCCGCAGCAAGCCACACGAGCGTGTCCGCACCCTGCTCGGGGCTCCGCAGCAGTGGGCCCATGACCCTGGAGAAGGTCGGGAGCGACTCCTCGACGCCGGGGGTGTCGGCCCATCCCGGGTGCATCGCGTGGAAATGGATGCCACGGTCGCCGACGCGCTCCGCCCACATCTCGTTGAGCGTCACCTGGGCCCGCTTGGCACGCGCGTACTGCTCAGCGCCCTTGTAGTCGGCCGCGTCCATCTGGAGCCGCGCGACGGTCAGGCCTGCCGTGTACATCCCCCCGGACGACATCGTGAGCACCCGCGAGGGCGCCGAGGTGGCGAGCCGGTCGAGGAGCAGGGTCGTGAGGAGGAACGGCCCGACGACCTGGCTCGCGACGGTCGCTTCCGTGCCGTCAGGAGCTTCGCGGCGTTCGGCCGTGAGCGCCCCTGCGTTCTGGATCAGGACGTCGACGCGGTCATGCTCCGAGAGGACCTGCCGTGCGAGCTCCCGGACCTGGTCGAGGTCGCCGAGGTCGGCGGGCACCTGGGTCACCCGTGGGTTCCCGGTGGCATCGACGATCTGTGAGACCACGCTCTCGTTCCTGTCGGCTCGCCGCCCCACGAGCACGAGGGTCGCCCCCACGCGGGCGAGCTGCTCGGCGGCCGCTCGACCCAGTCCGGACGTCGCGCCCGTGAGCACGATGACCCGGCCGTGGAGGTCATAGGAGTCGACCGGCGTCCAGTCGTCGAGCCGCTTGCGGGCTGCGTAGCCGACCTTCGTGAAGCTGGTGAGGATCGGAGCTTCGAGCACCGCATCGGCCGCGTCGCGGAGCTTCATGCGAGTGGCTCGTCGACGCGCTCACCGTCGAGCACGCGGAGCAACCCGGCGGCGGCGCGGTCGCCGATCCGCGAGAAGACGAGCCCCAGGAGCGGGTTCGCGAGGCCGAGGATCCCGCTGAGCGTGAGGCTCGCGTCATAGGTGACGATCGAGCCGGCGCCGTCGGCACGGACCGTGATGGTGTCGAGCGAGCGGAGGCTCCGAGACTGCGCGTCGGCGACGACGCTGGTGGGCGGCTCATAGCTGGTCGTTCGGTAGCGCAGGACGAGGGGCTTCGGGAACGCCTTCACGGTCACGGCGAAGACGGCCCCCGGGCCCGGCCCATCACCTTCGGTCTGATCCACGGCGGTGACGCCGGGGTCCCACTCCGCGAAGTTCCGGAGGTCCGCCATGTAGGCGAAGGCGTCTGCCGGCGGGCGAGGTGTGCGGACGTGGACGACGTATCTGGCCATGGCCCTGTTGTAGCGGTCCCCTGACGCAAAGCTCGGGTCGGACCGCGATCGGCGGGGCCTACCCTCGTCCCATGGCCGTCGATGTCATCGATCACCGACTCATCGGAGCGCTCCACGTGCGGGCCCTTCGTCGCGCCGGGCTCGCCCATGACCCGACGGCGGAGCACGTCGTCTGGCAGGCCGGGACGCTCGACGCGCTGCTCGGTGGTCGCTACGACGGCGACGTGACCCTCGGCGAGCTGCTCGCACACGGCGACCACGGGATCGGGACCGTCCAGCACCTCGGCGGCGAGCTGATCGTCCTCGACGGCGAGTGCTGGGTGGTCGACGGCAGTGGTCGCGTCCGTGCCGTCCCGCCCGAGACCCGCACACCGTTCGCGGTGCTGTGTCGCTTCTCACCTCGGACCGCTGTGCACGTGGACGGACCCCGGGTGCTCGCCGACATCGATGGCGTGCTCGATGCGCTCGCGTCGACGACCGAGCCCGTCGTCGCGGTGCGTGTCGATGGCACGTTCACCGAGCTGCGGCTGCGGAGCGTGCATGCCCAGACGCCGCCCTACCCCTCGCTCGTGGAGGTCACGAGGCACCAGACCGAATGGACCGTGGCGAGCGCACGCGGCACCCTCGTCGGCTTCCGGTTCCCGGACGCGGCGGCCGGACTCGACGTTCCCGGCTACCACCTCCACTTCCTGTCCGACGATCGGAACCAGGGTGGGCACGTCCTCGCGGCGACGCTCGTCGAGGGTGACCTCGCCATCGACGGTGCTGACGAGCTCCACCTCGAGCTCCCGGAGGGAATGGGGCTCGGTGAACCCGGGGGCGCCGATCGCGACGCCATCCGAGCGGCGGAGGGACCGCGGATCGACGCCGACTGACTACCCCCGGTCGTCTCGCACGCGTACGACGACCTTGCCGACGGCCGACCCTTCCGCGACCGACTCGACGGCCTCGGGGAGTCGATCGAACGTCACGGGGGTGGGGGTCCCGGCGAGCGCGCCGTCGGCTGCGAGCGCCAGCAGCGCCTCGTGATCGGACTCGCTCTCCTCGCGGGAGAGACCTCCTGCGTACACCCCCACCAGCGACGCGTTGCGAAGCACGAGGTCGTGCGTCGGGGGTTGGGCCCACGCCCCGCTCGCGAACCCGACGGCGAGGAGCCGGCCGCCCGGCGCCAGGACGCGCGCCACCTCCGCGGCCGACTCTCCCCCCACCGGGTCGTAGACGAGGTCGATGCCCCGGCCGTCGGTGGCGGTGAGCACCGAACCGGTCACGGACTCGGTGGCGCGGTCGATCACGACGTCGGCACCGAGTCGCGTGCAGAACGCGCACCGCTCGGCACCCTTCGCGACAGCGATCACGCGCGCGCCGAGCGCACGACCGAGTTGCACCGCGGCCGCCCCCGAGCCTCCGGCCGCCCCCAGCACCAGCAACGACTCCCCGGCCGCGAGCGCACCCCTCCGCACCAGGCCGATCCAGGCGGTCGAGTACCCGATGCGAAAGGCGGCCGCGTCGGCATCGCTCATGTCGTCAGGGACGCGGTAGGCCGTCCCGGAAGGGGCGATGGTCGACTCGGCGAACCCGCCGCGTCCGTCCATGAAGCTCGTGACCGCCATCACCCGCGTGCCGATCGGAACGCCGACACCCGCGCCGACGGCATCCACCACCCCGCACACCTCCTGACCGGGCACGAACGGAAGTGGCGGCGTCAGCGGGTAGGTGCCGCGGCACATCAACACGTCCGGAAGCCCCACCGCAGCGGCGCCGACGCGCAGTCGCAGCTCACCGGCACCGGGTACGAGCGTGTCGACCTCTGCCAGCTGCAGGGCGTCGAGCGGCTCACCGTGTCGCTCGACCCGCCACACCTGCATGGTCGGCGACGCTAGCGGGCCTCCTCACTACCGCCGCGGGTCGATCACGACCTTGCCGATCACCTTTCGCTCGGCAACTTCGGCCATCGCCTGCTCGACGTCATCGAGCCCGAAGACCTTGGACACGTGGGGACGCACGGCACCGGTTCGCAACAGCTCGAACAGCTCGGCCAGGTCGCGCTCGCGCTCGCGGGGTGCGAACTGCGCGATGCCCTGAAGGGTGAACCCGCGCACGATCGGGCCCTTGAGCAGGATCAAGTTGGCCGGGATCTTGGGGATGTCACCCGCGGCGAACCCGACGATGACGTAGCGCCCGCCCCATCGGGTGGCCCGGAGCGCGGGCTCGGTGTACGCGCCGCCGACGGGGTCGATCACCACGTCGACACCGCCGCCGCTGATGTCCTTGCTCCGGTTCTTGAGGTCCTCTCGCTCGTAGTCGATGACCTCGGTCGCGCCCTTGGCCCGGCACTGCTCGAGCTTCTCCGGTGAGGACGCGGCAGCGATGACGCGCGCGCCCAGCGCCGCCGCGACCTCGACGGCGGCCAGACCGACCCCGCCCGCGGCGCCGAGCACGAGCACCCAGTTCCCCGGTTGCACGTCGGCGATCGTGCGGAGCGAGTGATATGCGGTCGTGTACGCAACACCGAACGCAGCGGCCGACGCAGCGTCGATTCCCGACGGGATCCGTTGGAGCGACGCGGCCGGCATGACGATCCGCTCGGCGAACGCGCCGACGAACACCTGTCCGAAGACATGGTCACCCGGCGCGAGATCGTCGACTCCCTCGCCGACGGTTGCCACGACCCCCGCGAGCTCGCTCCCCGGGGTGAACGGGAGCGGAGCGGGAATCTGGTACTCGTTCGCCACGATGAGGACATCCGGGAAGTTGACTGCGGCAGCGTGCACCTCCACGAGGACCTCGCCTGCGCCGGGGTCGGGTAGCTCGATCGACTCGACGACCAGGTTCGAGAGTTGCCCGTACTCCCGGCATCTGACGGCACGTGCCTTCATCGGCCGGTCCACCGGGGCTCGCGCTTCTCGACGAACGCGAGGGCGCCCTCCTGCGCGTCGGCACTCGCGAAGATCTCCTCGATCTCGGCGCGACTCGGACGACCACGGTCGGGCCCTGCATCGACTGCTCCGCGCACGAGGCGCTTCGTGAGCCGCATCGCGAGCGGACCGTTGCCGGCGAGCCGATCGGCGAGCTCGAGTGCGGTGTCGAGCACCGCGTCGGCTGTCACCAGTCGGTTCACGAGCCCCAGCTCGTAGGCACGCGAGGCGGTGATCCGCTCGCCGAGGAGCGTGATCTCGAGCGCCGCCGCCAGTGGGATGCGGGTCGCGAGCATGGTCCCCCCGCCGGCGGCGATGAGCCCACGCTGGACTTCGGCCAGCCCGAACGTCGCGTCGACAGACGCGACGACGAGATCACACGCGAGCACGAGCTCGAAGCCCCCGGCGACCGCGGCGCCGTTCACCGCCGCGACCATGGGCTTGGGGTAGTCCCAGGGGAGCACCGGGTCACCCGGCTCCACGCGGAACCCGACCTCGTCGCCAGGCGTGGATGCAGCGAACGCCTTGAGGTCCATGCCGGAGCAGAAGGCCCGATCGCCGGCTCCGGTGAGGACCACCGCGCCGACGTCGTCGTCGGATGCGAGGTCGTCGAGCGCGTGCTGCATGGCACCGAGGAGCGCGGGAGACAGCGCGTTGCGCACCTCCGGCCGATCGAGGGTCAGGACCCCGACCCTCCCTACCCGCTCCTCTCGCAGCCCTGTGGGCTCACCATCGGTCACGCAGCGCAGTCTGCCATCGCTCGGCGCGGGGCCGCCTCGACGTCGACCGTGCAGAGACGGATGCGGCGATCGAGCATCGTCATGGGCTCCTCACGAAGGGCAGCGCCTCGTAGCGCCGTACGAACGGGCCCGGAGCGAAGCGACCGCGATCCGCGTCCACTTCGAAATCGGGGAAGCGGCGCAGCAGGCCCTCGAGTGCGAGCCCGCCGGCAAGCCGGGCTGCCGCGGCGCCGAGGCAGTGGTGTGCTCCGTATCCGAAGCTCACGATGCGCGGGCTTCGACGCCTCACGTCGAGTATGGCGGCAGTCGGCCCGAACTCCCGCTCGTCGCGGTTCGCGGAGCCGTAGAGGAGCATGACCTTGCGGTCCTTCGGGATCGTCTCCCCGTCGATGATCACGTCACGCGTGGTCGTGCGGGCCAGGTTCTGCACCGGGCTGGTCAGCCGCAGGAACTCGTCGACGGCGGGGCGCACGAGTGAAGGCTCGTCGAGAAGCAGCCGGCGCTGGGCGCGGTCCCGAGTGAGGAGCTCGGCGGCTCCCCCGAGGAGTCCGGTCGTCGTGTCGTTCCCACCCGTGACCATCGTGAACACGAAGCCGACGATCCACGAGGCGTCGGCGCGCGCCTCGCCCGCCGCCACCAGCTCGGACACGAGGTCGTCACCGGGATCGGCACGACGTAGCTCGATGAGTCGGGACGCGTACTCGAACAGATCGCCGAACGCTGCCGCAGCGTTCGCCACCTCCCCCGACGCGCTCGCAGCCACGATCGCGGCCGTCCACTCGTCGAAGCGAGCTCGGTCCCCAGGTGGAACCCCCAGGTAGTGGGCGACCACATAGCTCGGGAGCGGCTTGAAGAGCGCCTCGATGATGTCGATCTCGCCCGGCGCGTCGGCGATCCGGTCGAGGTGGGACTCGATGACCGCTGCGACCTCGGGCTCGATCTCGGCGACGCTCCGCGGGGTCATCGGTCGCCCCACCAGCCGGCGCATCGCGGTGTGGTCGGGGGGATCCATCATCACGATGGGTGCGGCGCGTCCCGCGAAGGCGGCCATCGCGTCGGGATCGAGCGTCAGTCCCTGGGCCGAGGAGAACGTCTGGGTGTCACGGACCGCGTCGAACACGTGGTCGAAACGCGAGAGCACGAAGAACTCGCCGTACTCCGGATCCTCGGCGCGATGCACCGGGCTGTGGTCCCGCAACCGTCGATAGTCCTCCCACGGCTCACGCCACAGCTCTCCCCCACGCAGGATGTACTCCACTTCCACCGCCGCCTCCGGAGACATGATGCGAGCACCGTAGAGGAACGACGAAGCGGGAGAGAAGCCCGAATGCGAGCCGGTAGGGTCCCGGAATCGTGGGACACGCTTCGTCGGGCCAGTTCGAGCTTCCGCTGCCCGCAACGGAGGCGATCTCGCTCTTCACTCCTGAAGGAGAACGGCTCTGGGCGCCCGCATTGACGGCCGGGCGCCTGACGTCGACCGCAGCGCGCTACGTGACGAACTCGGCGACCCGGCGGTGGAAGCGCCAGGTGCCGTCGACGTGGTGCAGCGTGTCCTGGTAGCGCCCGACGACCTGGACCGCCCAGCCGGCATCGCCCTGGAGGAGGAAGACGACGTCGCTCGTCGCGCGGGCTTCGTGGTCGTCCCACTCGGTGACGAGCGTGTTCACCACGAGGTGTCGCTGGGGCCGACGCGGCTTCCAACGCGTGTAGGCGTCGCGGAGCGCGTCGTGGCCCTCGTGGGTGCCCATGCCGGGGATGTCCACCGCCCCGTCGGGACAGAAGGTGGCGACGATGTCGTCGGTGCGACCGTCGTCGAGGGCCTGGGTGTACGCGGCGATCGCGGCGCGGATGCCCTCGGCGACGTCGGCGAAGCTCGTGCTCATGTCAGAGTTCCAGGTCGAGGATCGGCTGTTCGAAGGGATACCCGTTGACCGCTTGCAGCGCGTTGAGCAGCTGCTCGTAGGGGCGGCCGTCGAGGAAGCCGTCGATGGTGCGCTGGAAGTTGGAGATGTGTCCCTCCAGCTTCTCGTTCAGCCGCATGTACTCGAAGCCCTGCGCGTGCAGGCCCTGCTGCTGTCTCGGCAGGTTCGAGAAGTCCTGGGTGGGGATCGGTGGCCACCGATCGTCATCGCACTCCCAGACCTCGGGTGGAGTGGGCTTCGGCCGTTCCTCGCCTTCGGGCGACCGCGTCAGCGACCAGATCTCCATGAGCGTCTCCTCGGGGCCGACCGGCCGGAACCGGTACGCAGACGCGCTGCTGTACATGGGCAACACGAACGCGTGCGGGAAGCACGAGAAGAACGAGAGGTTGATGCCGCGCTCGTCGAGATCGTTGAGGTCCGGCATGTCCGACCCCGCGGCCTCGTGGGCGCTCATCACCGCGTCGTTCAGCGCACGGTTCCAGGTCGTGATCGCGAGCTTCGGGTCGTCGGCGGGTAGCTCGAGGTCGCGCAGGCTCTCGGCGACGCGCACGTCGCTCGCGTGCACCATCCCGGCCATGCCGTCGCTCATCACCTGCAGGTACTGGAGCTCCGCGTCGATGAACGCGCGCGGGTCGAAGGCCTCTCCGTCGTGCAGCGAGTGCCGCATCCCGGGGATGGCGAGCTGCGGATGGGTCTCGACCACGTGGTACATCTCGACGAACGCCTCGATCGCGAGCTTCCAGTTCACGGGGAGCCGGCACGCATACCACCACTCGGTCCTCAGTGACTCCACCTTCCACGCGTCGAGCATCGTCGCGGCCGGGTCGAGGCACTGACGCAGCGGCGGCGCGTCGTCGTCGAGGTTCACCCAGGCACATCCGCCCCACACCTCGCAACGGACCGGGATGAGGTCGATGTCCCCCGGCTCGAGGTTGTGCTCCGAGAACCCCCGCCGCCGGGGCACGGCCGTGTTCTTCCCGTCGGCGCCGTAGCACCAACCGTGGAACGGGCAGGTGAACCCGCGCTCGCACGTCCCCCGACCCTCGATGACCTTGACGCCCCGATGACGGCACGAGTTCTGGAACGCCTGTACACCGAGGTCGTCGGTCCGGACCACGACGACGGACTGGTCGAGGAACTCGTACTCGACGAAGTCACGTGGCTGCGGGATCTCCTCGAGGCGACACGCCATCTGCCAGACGCGCGGCCACAGGAGCTCGGCTTCCATCCGGAAGAAGTCCGGGTCGAAGTAGCGCTCCTTGGGGACGCGGTCGGGGAACTGCGGATTCATCGCGTAGGGCGTCGAGCGCGCCGACGACTTCCGATCCGCGACCGCCACGCAGCGCCCCTCTCTCTTGGAGTGCGGTGTCGCCGATCGGCAGACTAACCGGTCGGTACAATGCGCTCCCGCCGCCGAGGGAACCGCACCGAACCGCATGGATACCCCCGTACCCGCCTCCGATCGGGCCGCTCGACGGCCCCCGACCGATGTCGACGTGCTCATCGTCGGCGCGGGGATCACCGGCATCTACCAGCTCTACCGCGCTCGGGAGGCGGGCTTCTCCGTCCGGCTGGTCGAGGCCGGCGATGGCGTCGGGGGCACGTGGTACTGGAACCGGTACCCGGGTGCCCGGTTCGACTCGGAGAGCTACACCTACGGCTACCTCTTCTCCGAGGAGCTGTTCGACGAGTGGGAGTGGCACGAGCACTTCGCCGAGCAGCCCGACATCGAGCGTTACCTCAACCACGTGGTCGACCGGTTCGACCTCCGACCCCATGTCCAGCTCGACGCAACGGTCACCGCGGCGGTGTACGACGAGACGTCGGGTACGTGGACGGTCACGATCGGCGGCGGCGCCGAGATCCGCACGCGGTTCCTCGTCGCAGCGACGGGCGTCTTGTCGGTGCCGAGCTATCCGGACATCCCTGGACGCGAGCGGTTCCGCGGCGAGCAGTACCACACCGGGAGATGGCCCTCGACCCCCGTCGAATTCGCGGGCAAGCGCGTCGCCGTCGTCGGCACCGGCTCGAGCGGTGTCCAGATCATCCCGGTCATCGCCGACGACGTCGCGTCGCTCA
The DNA here is from genome assembly GCA_035763745.1 of Acidimicrobiia bacterium. Taxonomy (GTDB): domain Bacteria; phylum Actinomycetota; class Acidimicrobiia; order IMCC26256; family PALSA-555; genus DASUAO01. The sequence goes on along the minus strand of DASUAO010000020.1, from coordinate 23,091 downwards.
CCGTGTACCAGCGCAACGCGAACTGGTGCACGCCACTCAACAACGCGCCGATCACGCCAGAGGAGCAGGCGCAGCTGCGAGCCGACTTCGAGACGATGCGCGAGACGCTGAACGCCTCGGCACACGGGTTCCTCCACGAGGCGAACGATCGCGTGACCTTCGACGATTCCAGGGAGGAACGACTCGCGTTCTACGAGAAGATGTGGACGAGCCCCGGCTTCTCGAAGCTCACGAGCAACTACGCCGACCTGCTCTTCGACCCCGCCGCGAACAAGGAGTGGTGCGAGTTCATCGCCGACAAGATCCGGTCGATCGTCGACGATCCCGAGACCGCGGACCGATTGATCCCCAAGAGCCATGGCTACGGCGAGCACCGTCCCCCGTTCGTGGCGGGCTACTACGAGACGTACAACCAGCCGAACGTCTCTCTCGTCGACCTCACGGCGACGCCGATCCTCCGCATGACCGAGCACGGGATCGAGACGGCCGACGGCCTGCGCGAGCTCGACGTCGTCGTGTGGGCGACCGGCTTCGACTTCGGTACCGGGGCCCTCGCACGGATGGGGATCAGAGGCCGGGGCGGGGTCGCGCTCACCGACGCCTGGGCCGACGGCCCGACCACGTTCCTCGGTATCCAGACCGCCGGCTTCCCGAACCTCTTCTTCCCCGGTGGACCCCACGCAGCCGCCGGGAACAACCCCCGGTACAACGGTGACCAGGTCGATTTCGTCGCCGACACGCTCGAGTACCTGCGCGAGCACGGCTACGACACGATCGAGGTGGACCCTGCGGCCGAGGAGAAGTGGACGAGCATGATCGACCGCGCCGCGACGAAGCCGCCGTCCTTCGGGCCGGACAGCTACTACTTCGGGGCGAACATCCCCGGGAAGCCCCGGCGATACCTCCTCAACGCGGCGGGGCGGCCGAAGCTCTTCTCCGTGATCGCGGATGTCGTCACCAACGACTACGCGCCGTTCCGCCTCTCGCGGTCGACACCGTCCTGATCAGACGGTGGCGATCGGCGTCACCGGGCACCCCACCGTTCCGGGCATGCGCAACGGTGGTGCCGTGAGGAGGAACCTGCTCCGGCCGTGCTCGCGCAGCCAGGCCGCGAGCTCGTGCAGGTACCAGAGCTCACCGAGCGGGACACCCAGCTTGAAGAGGCACAGGTGGTGGATCGGGAGGAGCGACTGGCGGCTCTCGTCGCGGTTCCTCCCGACCATCCCCTCCACCGCGTAGTTGTCTGCCACCAGCGCGGACAGCTGTGATTCCGTGATCCACTCGAGCATCGCGTCGTCACGGGCGTCGAGGTACGCGCACATCGCGTGGATCTGCTCGGGATCGGGGTCGCGGTTCCACTCGAGGACCTTCGTGGCGAATCCGGTGTGGAACAGGACCATGTCGCCCGGCTCCACGACGACGTCATCGGCCGCCATGATCTCCTCGAGCGTCTTCCGGTCGACCCCGCGCCAGTCGTGCCCGAGGTGGTGCGCCAGGTCGATGAGGACGCCGCGCCCCTGCACACCGTGGAACGCCATGTGCTCCAACCCGAGGTGGTGCGCGAAGCAGGCATGGCCCCGGCCGTCCCCCGCGGCGTCGGTGCTCGGTCCGACGAGGTCGACACCCGCGCGGTACCCGTTGTAGAACACCGCCTCCTCGACACCGTCACCGTCGGCGTCGAACTCGGCGCCGGCGTGCGCGAGCGAGTCCCACTGCGTCGAGTACTGGAGCGAGAGGGTCACCTGGTCGTCGGCCCACACGTCGACGTACTTGGGATGACCCCACTTCTCCATCTCGCTCTGGTGGACGTTGTAGAAGGTGGCCGCGTTGCCGTCCATGTCCTCGGTCGGTGCGAGGACGGGTGGGTGGCGCCGTTGGTTCAACGACGTGCCGCCCGGGTAGTCGAGCGGCAGACTCAGGCAGAAGCTGCGTCCCGCCTCGACCTCACGCACTCCCTCGAGCACCTTCTGGGGCGTGAGCAGGTTGATGCGACCGAGCTCGTCGTCGTCACCCCAGTCGCCCCACGTCGAACCGTCCGGTCGTTGCTTCCATCGCTTCGCCACGACTACCTCCGTTGCGTGTACCGACCGGTTGGTTTAGCCTGATTTGCGGGATCGCGCGCGTCGAGCAGGAGCAATCGCATGGCGGACAAGGACTTCGTCGTTTCCGGCGACGGCCACCTCCTCGAGCCGACCGACCTGTTCGTCACCCGACTGCCGAAGCACCTACGCGAACGCGCGGTCTGGGAAGAGGACTTCGAGATCGAGCCGTTCGTCGAGGGGGGCGCGACGAAGTTCCGGCGCCTCCACACCCCGGGGTTCGAGGGCTGGACGGTCTCGCGCTACCGCCAGACCGGTGGTCGGATGCCGGAGGGGGATCCGGAGCACATCCTCGAGGACATGGACCTCGACGGCGTCGACGCGCAGGTGTTGCACCCGAACCTGTCGCTGTTCGGGCTCTACTCGGACGACCACGAGCTGTCGATGGCCCACGCTCGCGTCTACAACGACTACGTCGTCGAGCGGTTCACGCCGTTCTTCTCCCGGCTCGCACCCACGGCACCCATCCCGCTCACCGACATCGCGGACGCAGTCGCCGAGATCGAACGGGTCGCGGCCGGCGGGTTCCGCGCCATCCTCCTGCCGTCGACCCCGCCACTTCCCTACTACTCACGCGACCTCGACCCTGTGTGGTCCGCCGCCCAGGCCGCCGGTGTCCAGGTGTTCGTCCACACCCAGACCGGCGGCGTGAAGGTGAACGACCCGGCGTCCACGACGCTCAAGGTCGTCATGGAGTCGGCCGCGCAGGTCAACCAGCCGATGACCGAGCGGTCGGCGTCGAAGCGGATGGTCACGCAGTCCATCTACGGCTCGATCGTCCCGCAGCAGGTCATCTGTGAGCTCATCGGCGGCGGTGTGGCAGAGCGCTACCCAGGTCTCCACTTCTCGCTGATCGAGTTCAATGCGCACTGGCTCGCGTCCCTGGTCGGAGCGATGGACAAGTGCTGGATCACGGGGATCGGCCAGGACGCCGACTGGTGGCTCGGGATCTGGGACGACGAACGCCCGCAGCACGACCAGCCCCACATGGCCCAGCTGTTCCGGCTGAACGAGAAGTGGCCGTACCCGCTGAAACCGAGCGAATACGTCCGGCGTCAGTTCCACGTCCAGTTCCAGGACGATCCGGTCGCGGTCGCGTGCCGCCACATCACCGGCGTCTCGACGATCGTGTGGGGGAACGACTACCCGCACGCGGAAGGAACCTTCCGCGGCAGCCAGGAGCTCATCGCGCAGCAGTTCGCCGGCGTACCGGCCGACGAGCGCGCCGCCATCCTGGGCGGCACCCTCGCCGGGCTCCTGGGGTTCGAAGCCCCGATCACCGCCTAGCCAGTCGCGGCCTCGCCGTTCGCGGCGATCCCGTGCAGGAAGATCTCGGCGAACGGCTTCGCCACGTCGCGTGCCGACACCCTGCCGCCCGCCTTCAGCCAGAGGTACGTGTAGTTGTGCATACCGAGCCACGCGAACGCGGTGAGACGCGCGTCGACGGCGCGGAACTCTCCCGAGTCGATGCCATTCTGGAGGATCGCCTCGACCCGTCGCTCGTACTCCCGGCGGCGGACTCGGAACTGCTCGGCCCGCTCGTCGGTGAGCGCCGGGAACTCGTGGAGGAAGACCCACACGTGATCGGGGTAGCGGTGGATGACGTCGAGCAGCTCGTCGCCCAGCATCGCGAGCTGCGCGGACGGCGTCCCCCCGGTCTCGGCGACACGATCGGCGCCGACCATCACCTCGTCCATCACGCGGTCGTGGATCGCGGCGAGGAGCTCCTCCTTCGATCGGATGTAGTGGTAGAAGGCGCCCTTGCCGAGACCGTTGACGGTGCACAGCTCAGCGATCCCCGTGGCGTGGTAGCCCCGCCGAGCGAAGACCGGCGCCGACGTGTCGACGATCAGGTCACGGCGCGCCTTCCACTTGGCGCTCCGCTGACGTTCGTCGCTCACCGCACGCTCCGACATCCGAATTCACGGTACTTCGACCGCGCGCGCGTCATCGGCCCTGCCACCGGGGTTCACGCTTCTCGGAGAACGCGCGCAGTCCGATCGTCGCGTCCTCCGAGGTGAGCAGCTCGTCGAGCAGCTCCCTCGAGATCCGCGCCAGCGTCTCGTCGTCCTCCTCGGCCGCCGAGAGGACCACGCGCCGGCTGGCTCGCACCGCGAGCGGCGCCGCCGCCGCGATCAGCCCCGCGACGCGCATCGCCTCCTCCAGCGTCGCTCCCGGCTCGACGAGTCGGCTGACGAGTCCGAGGTCGAACGCGCGGCGAGCCTCGATCGGCTCACCCGTCAGGATGGCGTCCATCGCCGCGCCCCGACCGATCGCGCGCGGAAGTCGGAAGAGTCCGCCGGCCGCGGCGATCAGGTTGCGGCGCACCTCGGCGAGGCCGAACGACGATCGGGTGCTCGCCACGACCACGTCGGCCGCGAGGACGATCTCGAGGCCACCCGCCGTCGCCAGACCGTCGACGGCGACGACGATCGGCTTGGTGCGCTCCCGGTACACGAACCCGGCGAACCCACCCCGCTCGGTGTCGAGCGACGCAGCCGATCCGGTCTCCTGGATGACCTTGAGATCGGCACCCGCACAGAAGACCGGGCGTTCCTGCCCGGCGACGTTCGCAGTCAGGACCCCGACCCACACGTCGGCGTCCTCCTCCACGCGGTCGACCGCGCCTTCGACACCCAGCGCTACCTCGCGGTTCACCGCGTTCCGTGCCTCGGGGCGGTTGAGCGTGATGATGCCGATGCGGTCGGACGTCGAGTACAGGACGGCGCTCACAGGACGCTCCCGGTTCGGGGCTCGGGCCCGCACGGTATCGTGACCGGTCGGTACACGACCGACAGGTGGGACTCTCGGGTGGTCGTCGGTGAGTGAACTCAGCTTCGAGGGACGTGTCGCGGTGGTCACGGGCGCGGGTCGCGGCATCGGGCGCGCGTACGCCCGTCTCCTCGCCGCCCGGGGCGCCGCCCTCGTCGTCAACGACCTCGGCGGATCCGCGGAGGGCGAAGGGGGCGACGCCGGACCGGCAACGACCGTCACTGCCGAGATCGTCGACGCGGGTGGCCGGGCGATCGCCGACACCAGCGACGTGGCGACACCCGAGGGCGGAGCCGCGCTCGTCGACACGGCCATCGAGCAGTTCGGGCGCCTCGACATCCTCGTCAACAACGCAGGCATCATCCGATGGGCGGGCCTCCCCGATGCCGACGCGGAGAACCTCGCGCGACACCTCGCCGTGCACGTCGGCGGTGCGTTCCACACCACGCGCGCCGCATGGCCGCACATGATCGACCAGGACTACGGGAGAATCGTCATGACCGGGTCCGCCGGGATGTTCGGGCTCCCCCAGAACCTCTCGTACGCCACCGCGAAAGCCGCGGTCGTGGGGCTCACCCGGAGCCTCACGACTGCCGCCGCCGCCCACGACATCACGATCAACGTCATCGCGCCGGCGGCGTTCACGCGCATGGCAGGCCGACCTGGCGACGAACCCCTGCCGGCGATGGCTCCCGAGCTCGTCGCACCGATGGCCGCGTTCCTCGCCCACGAGGACTGCCCGGTCAGCGGCGAGATCTACGCGGCCGGCTCGGGTCGCTTCGCGCGGATCTTCATCGCGCAGACGGAGGGCTACGTGCACCCAGGATCGGAGGCGACGATCGAAGACGTTGCCGAGCACTGGGCGACGATCAACGACGAAGCCGGCTACTCCGTCCCGGCGGACCTCACGGACTGGTCAGCGACCTTCCTCGCGCACATGCGCTCGTAGCTCCCGCTTGAGCACCTTGCCGGAGGGGTTCCGCGGCAGTGCGTCGATGAGCACGACCTGCCTCGGCACCTTGAACTTCGCGAGTTGCACCCGGCAGTGCTCGACGAGCTCCTCCGGTGTCGCCGCGGTGTCACCGACGACGACGAACGCGACGGGCACCTCCCCCCACCGGTCGTCGGGGCACCCGACGACCGCGGCTTCGACCACCGACTCGTGCTCGTAGAGCACCCGCTCGATCTCGGAGCTGGCGATGTTCTCCCCGCCGGACACGATCATGTCCTTGAGCCGGTCGACGATGTACAGGTAGCCGTCCTCGTCGCGCCGACCGATGTCGCCCGTGTGGAACCAACCGCCGGCGAACGCCACGCTCGTGGCGTCGGGATCACGCCAATAGCCCTTGAAGACCTTGGGTCCGCGGAGCACGACCTCACCGGCTTCGCCCACGGGCACCGAGCTCCCCTGCTCGTCCCAGACGTCGAGCTCGAGGTAGAGGCACGGACGGCCCACGCTGCCGAGCTTCGCGACCAGGCTGTCGCGGTCGAGGAACGTGTCTCCAGACACCGTCTCGGTCAGGCCGTACGCATCGGCGAACCAGGCCGAGGGGAAGGTCCGCTGGATCCGCTCGATGAGCGGGATCGGCATCTTCTCGCCGCCGTTGATGACCACCCGCACCGACGAGAGATCACGCTGGGCGACGTCGGGCAGCGCCATGATCGCGTTGACCATGGCGGGCGCGAGCCACACGGTCGTCACGCGCGACCGTTCGATCTCGTCGACGACGTCTGCGGCCTCGAACGTCCGATGGAGGATGGTGGTCGCTCCCGCGGCGATGAGGGATGTCGTCGTGAGGTCGAGCGCGCCGACGTGGTACAGCGGACCGCAGGCGAGACCGAGATCGGCGTTGGTGAATCCGAACTCGACGATGTGCGCGAGGTTCTTCCACGCGAGGTTGGCGTGGGTGATCATCACGCCCTTGGGGCGTCCGGTCGTTCCCGAGGTGTACATCAGGCGATGGACGTCGTCACCCGACGCGGGCACGGGAGCGAAGGCGTGAGACGAGGCGCGAGACGAGGCGCGAAGATCCGCGACCGTCGTCCACCCGTTGGGCGCCCCGCGCCCGATGGCGGCCCGCACGAGCGTTCGGTCCATCGCATCCGTGGCCGCCGCCCCGAGACCCACGAGCGACTCGTCGCAGACGAGGCCGCCAGCTTCGGAGTGGTCGAGGATGTACCGGACCTCCGGAGCGGCGAGCCTCCAGTTGATCGGCATCGCGATCGCGCCGAGGTAGTTCGCGGCGAAGATCGTCTCGAGGAACTCGGTGCAGTTGTAGGACAGGATCCCGATGACGTCGCCCACGCCGAGTCCCCGATCCCGGAGCCCAGCGGCGAGCGCCGTGACGCGCTCGGCCATCTCGCCGTAGGTCACGGTCTCGTCGCCGAAGATCGCCAGCGCCTTGTCCGGCGTCCGGATGGCGTGGTGCTCGAGCACTCCGACCCAGCTCATGTCGGGTTCCACGGCGAGACCTACGGCGCGGAGTAGCCGCCGTCGACGACGACCGCGGATCCGGTCGTCCAGCGCGACGCGTCGCTCGCCAGGTATGAGTAGGCGCCGACGAGGTCGGCGGCCGATCCGAGCCCGAGCGGATGCTTCGCCGCGATCGCATCGATCGCCTCGGAAGGGAGCTCGGCGTGGATCCCGGAGAGGAACGTCCCGGGACACACGCAGTTGACCCGGATCCCGTCGCGTGCGTACTCGACCGCGGCGACCTTCGCGAGCTGGATCACCGCCGCCTTCGTCGCGCAGTACGGAGCCGCGTGCGACCACGCGGTGAACCCGGCCACCGAAGCAGTGAGGATGATCGACCCCGACTGCTGCGCCCGCATGACCGGCACCGCGGCTCGGATCCCGTTGACGGAACCGAGAACGTTGACGCGCAGTGAGCGCTCCCAGTCCTCGGTCGTGAGGTTGTGGATGCGGCCGTTCGGGGCGAGGACCCCAGCGTTGCTGATCAACACGTCGAGGCGCCCGAACCGCTCGACCGCCAGGCGCACGACGGCCTCCACGTCGGTGATCTCACCGACGTCGGCCGTGAGCGTCTCGACGATGCCGCGGCTTTCGGGGAGCCCGTGCACGCTTGTGTCGAGCGCGGTCGCGTCGACGTCGCTGAGCACGACGTCCGTATCGGGTTCGCCGGCGAACCGCGATGACAACACCGCGCCCAACGTCCCGCCGGCCCCGGTGATGGCGACGACACGTCGCTCCCCACTCATCGGTCGACGCTGCTCATACGAGGAGGTATCCGCCGTCGACATTGATCACGGTGCCGGTGACGAACGCCGACGCGTCCGACGCCAGGAACTGGTAGGCACCCGCCAGATCGGACGGTGCCCCCCAGCGGTGCTGCGCGGTGTGCCCGAGCACACCCGCCTCGAGCTCAGGGCTGTTCTTCCAGGCCTCGGCGAGTGGGGAGTCGAACCACCCCGGCGCGACGACGTTGACCGTGATCCCCGCGGCCGCAAGGTCGAGCGCGAGGCCTTTGGCCATCCCGACGAGGCCCGCCTTCGAGGCGCTGTACGCGGTGAGCCCCGAGCGCGGCCGCTCTCCCAGGACCGATCCGGTGAAGATCAGCCGTCCGCCCTCACCCATCACGCGGGCTGCGGCGCGGGCACCGAGGAACGCTCCGGTGAGATTCACCTCGAGGACGTGGCGCCAGACCGAAGGATCCGTCGCGCGCGGGCCGGCGACGATGGGCGAGATCCCCGCGTTGCTGATCCACACGTCGACCCCGCCCCACTCGGTCACGGCCGCATCGGCGACCGCTTCGTTGAACGCCTCGTCGGTCACCTCGCCGCTCAGCACCAGGGACGGTCCCGGGATCTCGGCGGCCACGGTCTTGAGGTCGGTCTCGGTCCGGGCGACGAGCGCCACCCGTGCCCCGCCCTGCGAGAAGGCGTGCGCGAGCAGCCGACCGAGCCCCCGGCTGGCACCGGTGATCACCACACGCTTCCCCGAGACATCCGCGCCACCGGCGAAGGACGTCGGGATGTCGATCTGCTCGGGCATCGCGCTCCTGCTCGTCCCGGCGCTCTTTGTACCGGTCAGTACAATACACACCTCCCATGTTCTCCGACGCCGACCTCCTCGACCTGCACCGACGCATGTCGGTGATCCGCGCCTTCGAGGAGCGCGTCGCCGCCCTCTACCGCGACGGCGAGGTTCCGGGGTTCGTGCACCTCTCGATCGGCCAGGAGGCGGCTGCGGTCGGGGCGTGCTGGCCGCTGCTCCCGGCCGACGTGATCACATCCACCCACCGGGGACACGGCCACTGCCTGGCGAAGGGCCTGGACCCGCGGCCGATGTTCGCCGAGCTGATGGCCAAGGCGGACGGCACGAACCGCGGGCGCGGTGGCTCGATGCACATCGCCGACCCGACGCTCGGCATCTTCGGTGCGAACGGCATCGTCGGCGCGGGCTTGCCGATCGCGGTCGGCGCCGCGACCGCGGGGACGCTGCGCCAGGACGGGACGGTCGCGGTGGCGTTCTTCGGCGACGGCGCGGTCGCCCACGGCACCTTCCACGAGGCGGTCAACCTCGCCGCCGTGTGGCAGCTGCCGGTGATCTTCTTCTGCGAGAACAACGGCTACTCCGAATTCTCCCCCGCGTCGACGCAGCACGCCGCACCGCTCGAGCAGCGCGCCGCCGGCTACGGGGTCGAGTTCGTGGTGGTCGACGGGAACGACGTCGTGGCCACGGCCGGTGCGATGACCGACATCGTCGAGGCGACGAGAGCCGGGCGGGGACCGACGATCGTGGAGGCCGCCACGTACCGGTGGCACGGGCACTACGAGGGCGATCCCCAGCGGTACCGATCGACCGAAGAGGTCGAGCAGTGGGCGGAACGCGACCCGCTGGTCGTGCACGCGCGCCGCGTGCGAGCGGCCGGCATCAGCGACGAGGTGCTCACGAAGCTGGAGGCGGAGGTCGCCCGGGAGCTCGACGACGCGGTGGAGGCCGCGCGGGGCCTCACGGCCCCGGCCGCCGACACGCTGCACGACTTCGTCGTCCGACCGCGACCCGAGCGCCCCGAGCCGCCACCACCGCCGGTCGAGGCGCCGGTGTTCCGCACGATGGACGCGATCCACGACGCGCTCGAGGCCGAGCTCGCCGGGGACGACCGCGTGTTCGTCGCCGGGATCGACGTCGCCGCCGGTGGCAACGTGTTCGGACTGACGCGAGGTCTGCACGGTCGCTTCGGCGATCGGGTGCGCGACACGCCGATCTCCGAGAGCGCGATCGTCGGCCTCGGGGTCGGCGCGGCGATGGCGGGCATGCGGCCGGTGGTCGAGCTGATGTACCTCGACTTCCTCGGCGTCTGCCTCGATCAGCTCCTCAACCAGGCGGCGAAGCTGCCGTTCATGACCGGCGGCGCCGCCCAGATGGGCCTCACCGTTCGGACGCAGTTCGGTGCCGGCCGGTCGTCAGGGAGCCAGCACTCGCAGAGCCTCGAGGTGCTCCTCGCGCACATCCCGGGACTGAGCGTCGTCATGCCGTCGACCCCCGCCGACACGTACGGCTTGCTGCGCGCCGCGATCCAGGACCCGAACCCGGTCGTCTTCATCGAGAACCGCCTGCTCTACGGCATGAAGGGACCCCAGCCGTCGGCCGACCACCTCGTCCCGATCGGGAAGTCGATCGTCGTGCGGCCGGGCGATGACATCACGGTCGTCACCGTGTCCCGGATGGTGCACGAGGCGCTCGCCGCGGCCGAGCACCTCGCCGACGAGGGCATCTCCGTCGAGGTGATCGACCTCCGCACCGTCGCGCCCCTGGACATGGCACCGGTCCTCGAGTCGGTGCACCGGACGAGCCGACTCCTGATCGCGCACGAGGCCGTCGTCCCCTTCGGCATCGGCGCCGAGGTGGCCGCCACCGTCGCCCGCGAGGGATTCTGGGACCTCGACGCTCCCGTCCAGCGCGTCGGGGCCGCGGCGACCCCGCCTCCCTACGCACCCGACCTCGAGCGGGCCTGGCTCCCCGGTCGGGACGACATCGCCGAGGCGGTCCGCCGCCTCGCCCACGTCTGACCTGCGCCGCGGACGTTCGGTTCGGCGTTCCCGCGCCGCTCAGCAGCCGAGGGCGCGGGCGATCACGAGGTGCTGGATCTCGTTGGTGCCCTCACCGATCTCGAGCACCTTGGCGTCGCAGTAGAAGCGGGCGACGGGCGATTCGAGCATGTAGCCGACGCCGCCGTGGATCTGGACCGCTTCCGACGCCGCCCAGGTGGCGACCCGGCTCGCCTTCAGCTTCGCCATCGCCGCCTCCTTCAGGAAGGGCTGTCCTGTGTCGCGCAGGTAGGCGGCGCGGTAGGTGAGCCAGCGCGCAGCCTCGAGCTCGGTCGCGATGTCGGCGAGCTTGAACTGGATCGCCTGGTACTTCGAGATGGGCTGGCCGAACTGCACCCGCTCGCTCGCGTACTGCATCGCGAGGTCGAGCACGGCCTGGGTGAGGCTGAGCGACAGCGCCGCGATCGAGATGCGCCCGACCTCGAGCGTGCGCAGGAACTGGCCGAGCCCCAACGCCGGATCGCCGACAAGGTGCTCGTCGGAGACCCACACGTCGTCGAAGGCGAGCTCACGGGTGTCGAGCCCTCGCCAACCGATGCCGCGCATCTTCGGCCCCATCGTGAAGCCGGGCGCGTCCTTCTCCACGACGAACGTCCCGAACGTCTGGGCGTCGCCGTCGTCGGAACCGGTGCGCGCGAGCAGCGTCACCCCGAACGACATGTCCGTCCCGGCGTTCGAGATGAAGGTCTTGCGACCGTTGATCCTCCACCCCCCGTCTTCACGCACGGCCCGGGTGCGGATGCCCCGCGCATCCGACCCGGCGTCGGGCTCGGTGAGGCCGAACGCGCCCAGGGCGCGTCCCTCGGCCAGGGGCCGCAGCCAGCGATCCCGCTGCGCGTCGTCGCCGAAGAGGAGCAGAGGCAGCGAGCCGATCGTCACATGGGCCTGCCACGCGGCGGCCACCGACTGGTCGGCGAGGCCGAGCTGTTCCATCGCGGCCACGAAGCCGACCGTCGACATACCGATGCCGCCCCACTCCTCCGGGACGAGCACTCCGAGCAAGCCGAGCTCGCCCATCTCGCGCAGGAGGTCGGTGGGGCACCGCGCCTCCTCCCATGCGACGGGTGCGCGCGGCGCGATCTCCTTCTGCGCGAACTCGCGGCAGAGGTCGACCAGGTCGCGCTCGGCCTCGGTGAGCGAGAGGTCCATGGATCGGATCCTATTGGGGTCGGATCCCATTGGACCGGCCGGTACACCGCGTCTGCGGTCCGGCTACGGCGCGCCTCCTGCCCGCTCGAACGCGTCCACGAGCCACGTTCCCATCAGCGTGAACGCCTCGTCCGCGGCCGGGAGCCCGAAGTTGACGAATCCGTGGGGCTGGCCGGCGTAGCAGATCTCGTCGACCGGTACGTCGGACTCGGCGAGCCGTCGCGCGTACGCACGGCCCTCGTCGCGCAGGAGGTCGCAACCACCGAGGATCACGAGCGCGGGTGGCAGGTCGGCGAGGGAGTCCGCCTGCAACGGGGCTGCGTACTGGTCGCGAGCGAGGTCGCGCCCGCCCGAGTAGGCCTGCCAGTACCCCTCCATGACCGAACGGTTCAGCACGATCCCGTCGAACTCGCGGCGCGAGGCGTGGTCCCAGGAGTCGGCGTCGGTTCCGGGATACATCAGCACCTGACCAGCGAGGGGAACCTCGCCGGAGCCACGGAGGCGCAGCGTCACCGCCGCAGAGAGGTTCCCACCCGCGCTCTCACCCGCGACGGCGACCCGCGCCGGCACCCCACCCAGATCCGTTGCGTGCGCGAGCGCCCAGCGAGTGATCGCCTCGCAGTCGTCGAGTCCGGCCGGGTAGGGGTCTTCAGGAGCCAGTCGGTACCCCACTGACACGACCGTCGCGTGCGCGGCGTGGGCGATCTCGCGGGCGACGTTGTCCATGAGGCCGATGCTTCCGATGCAGTACCCACCCCCGTGGAAGTAGACGACGACGCCGGTCGGCGGGGTGTCGTGGCGGTAGATCCGGATCGGGACACCGTCGACGACATCGTCGGTCACCGTTGCGATCGGTCGTGTGGACGGTTCCATCTCGGGTCCGCGTGCCAGCGCGAGGATCTCGGGGGTCATGTCCTGCAGTGGGATCGTCTGCGCGTGGAACGGGTTTGCCTCGAAGTGCGCGGTCACGAGCGGGTCGAGCACGCCTTCGTCGGCGCTGTCGTCAGCCACGGCGCTCAACCTATTGGAGCCGGCCACCCATGTCAGGCGCCCGCCCCAAAGAAGGGGATGACCGTCGGGAGGTCGAAGGTGGTCCGGATGCCGGGGGATGCGTCGCACACGACCGGGACCGCGTTGACGGCGGGGTGGGCGGTGAAGCCGGGCGAGACCTCCGGGTAGCGGTCGGGCTCGACCGGGAACCGGATACCGACGTCGAGCGGCGTGTCGCCGAGGACCTGGACCCGCCAGCCGGTCTCGCGCAGATCCCAGGCCGGCTCGAGGTCGCGGCTGACGTACCAGTGGGCGCGGAACTGCACGAGCGGCGCGCCGCTGCGCAGGCCGACCACCGACGGACGCTGTGCCGCGACCGTGCCCGCCAGGATCGTTCCGGCCGCGATCTCGACGTCGTGCGTGGCGACCGCGACGTCCCCCCCGGCCTCGACCGAGTCGATCGACAGCCCGACGGCCTCGGCGAGCGACGACAGCGAGGGACCGAACGCGGTGGCCATGTGACCGAAGCGCCGAGGGTCGAACGTCGCGGGATCGCGGCCGAATCCCATGAGATCGAAGAGCAGCTCGGGCGAGTCACGAGACGACATGTCGGCGAACTCGTCGATCTGGAGCAGGTCGAGGCTGCGTTGCAGCGAGAGCAGCACGATGGGCAGTGCCTCTGAGATGAACCCGGGGCTGCTCCCGGTCGAGTGGATCGACGTCGCGCCCTGCGCGCAGGCGGCCTCGACTCGCTGCCGGAGCGCAAGGTCCATGCTCGCGGGCCGGTGGAATTCGCCGCGGGTGGTGACGATGTTGGACCCGGACTCCAAGATCCGGCACACGTCGTCGACGTCGCAGCCCTGCGGCATGTAGAGGACGCAGTCGGCACCGAGAGAGAGGACGTCGTCGGTCGAGCTCGTCGCCAGCACACCGGTCGACGTCACCCCGCAGAGGTCGCCAGCGTCCTTGCCGACCTTGTCGGGCGAGTGGGCGTGGAGCCCGACCAGCTCGAGGAGCGGGTGCTCGATCACCGCCCGCAGCGACTTGGCCCCGATGTTCCCCGTCGCCCACTGGACGACCCGGTACGTCGGATGGCTCATGGGATCCCCATGTCGTCGGACTTTCCGTTCATGTGACGCCCGTCGACCTGCACCGCACGTTAGAGGAACCGCCAGCGTCTCGGCGCGGTCGTCGGTCCCGCCGCCTCGGTCGCACGCGCCCCGGTCGACCTACGCTGACCCCGACCACCACGACCCTGGAGGCTGTGATGCGAACGCCCGTGTGTGACATGTTCGGGATCGAGTACCCGATCTTCGCCTTCACGCACTGCCGCGACGTCGTCGCGGCAGTGAGCAAGGCCGGGGGTCTGGGCGTGCTCGGTGCGGTGGGCTTCAGCCCCGAGCAGCTGGAGATCGAGCTCCAGTGGATCGACGACCACATCAACGGGATGCCATACGGCGTCGACACCGTGATGCCGCAGAAAGCCGTCGATGTGCACGGCGCGAACGCCGACGACATGCTCGAGCAGATCCGATCGATGATCGACGCGAACCACTGGCGCTACGTCGATGAGCTCATGGAACGCTTCGACCTGCCGCCGTTGCCCGAAGGCGAGCAAGCGGGCGGCGTCCTCGGCTGGACCGACGACGTCGCGCACCAGCACGTCGAGATCGCGCTCGCGCACCCGATCAAGCTCATCGCGAACGCGCTCGGCTCCCCCCCGAAGGACGTCATCGACCTCGCGCACGAGCACGGGGTGAAGGTTGCCGCCCTCGCCGGGAAGGCGGTGCACGCCGAGCGACACGTGAACAACGGTGTCGACCTCGTGGTCGCGCAGGGCTACGAGGCCGGTGGTCACACTGGAGAGATCTCGACGTTGGTCCTCGTCCCCGAGGTGGTGGACGCCGTCGCCCCGGCCCCGGTCCTCGCGGCCGGCGGCATCGGCACGGGTCGTCAGATCGCCGCCGCGCTGTCGCTCGGCGCCCAAGGCGTCTGGCTCGGGTCGCTATGGCTCACCACCGCCGAGAGCGATGCCAGCCCTGCCGTGTCTCAGGCGTACCTCGACGCGACGTCGGCCGACACGGTTCGCTCGCGCTGCTATACCGGGAAGCCCGCCCGGATGTTGCGCAACGCGTGGACCGATGCGTGGGTCGACCCCGAGGGTCCCGGTCCTCTCGGCATGCCGCTGCAGAACATCCTGACTTCCGAGGCCAACGCCCGCATCGCACGGTCGGGTCGCAAGGACCTCGCGTTCGCGCCCGTCGGCCAGATCGTCGGGCGCATGAACGAGGTGCGCCCGGTGCGCGACGTCATGTTCCAGCTCGTCGAGGAGTACATCGAGACCGTCGAGGGTCTCGGGGAGAGCCTGCAAACCTGAGGCGGGCCGTCGTAGCGCGACACTGGGAGACCTGCACCCGCCACTCGAGAGGGATCGATCGATGATGGACACCTCGACGCTCGACGAGATCGACCTCACCGACGCGTCCGTCTGGGAGCGGGGGGCACCCCACGAGTGGCTCGATCGGCTCCGGACCGAGGACCCTGTCCACTGGCACGAGGAGTCCGACGGTGAGGGGTTCTGGGCGCTCACCCGTCACGCCGACGTGCGTCAGGTCTCCGTCACGCCCGGCGACTTCTCCAGCTACGTCGGCGGTCCGATTCGTCGCATCGATCCCGACGGTCTCGAACAGGTGCGGATGATGATCATCGGCATGGACCCACCGGAGCACCGCATGTTCCGCGGCATCGTCGCCCGGGCGTTCACGCCGAAGATGATCGGGCGAATGAGCGACTCGCTGCGGGCCGAGACACGGCGGGTGGTCGGCGGCCTGCGCGACCACAGCAGCGTCGACTTCGTCACCGAGGTCGCGGCCCGCATCCCCATGTGGTCCATCAGCGAGCTGATGGGCGTTCCCGAGGCCGATCGGCAGCGCTTGCACGAGCTCAGTCATGCGCTGATCGACGACCAGGATCCCGAGGTCGCACCCACACCCGAGACGTCGATGCAGTCCTCGGCCGAGATCTACCAGTACGCGGCCGAGATGGCCGCTCGCGAGCGCGCGAGACCCAGCGGTAGCCTGACGAGCGCGCTGCTGGCCGCCGAGGTCGACGGTCGCGCGCTCACGGACATGGAGTACACGCTCTTCTTCGTGTTCCTGATCGTCGCCGGGAACGAGACCACCCGCACCGCGAGCTCGCAGGGACTCCTGGCCCTGCTCGAGCATCGAGACGCGCTCCAGCGACTGGTCGACGATCCGAGCCTCGTGCCCGGTGCAGTGGAGGAAATCCTTCGCTGGGAACCCCCGATCCATCACTTCCGGCGAACCGCAACCGTGGACGTCGACCTCGGAGGCCGGCAGATCGCCGACGGCGACAAGGTCATCATGTGGTACCCGGGCTCCAATCGGGATCCGGCCGTCTTCGACGATCCGCACACCTTCCGCATCGACCGCTCCCCCAACCCGCACCAGTCGTTCGGGATCGGCGAGCACTTCTGCCTGGGCGCCAACCTCGCCCGCCTCTCGCTACGGCTGCTCTTCGAAGAGCTCCTCGCGACGATCGAGAACATCGAGCTGGAATCCCCTCCGCGCCGCCTCCACTCGAACTTCATCAACGGGATCAAGGAGATGCGCATCAGCTACACGGTGCGGTCGAGATGACATCTGCTCTGAACAACAACTCGTCGGAGGACGCAACTGTGGTGACGCAAGTGGTGCAGTGGACGACGGGGAACGTCGGCAAGGAGTCGGTGAAGGCGATCGCCGCGAACCCTGGCTTGGAGCTCGTCGGCTGCTTCGCCTGGTCCGACGACAAGCGCGGCGTCGACGTCGGCGACCTGGTCGGCATCGATCCCCTGGGCATCGCGGCCACGAACGACGCCGACGCCCTGCTCGCGCTGAAGCCCGACTGCGTCGTCTACAACCCGAAGTGGCCGTCGATCGACGAGCTGGTCCGCATCCTCGAAGCCGGGGTGAACGTCGTCACGACCGCTGCGTTCATCACCGGAAGCCGACTCGGCACCGACCGCGCCCGTCTGATCGAGGCCTGCGAGCGGGGCGGCTCGTCGTTGATGGGGACAGGCGTCAGCCCCGGGTTCGCCGAGCTGGTCGCGATCACCGTCGCCGGCATCTGCAGCCGGGTCGACAAGGTGACGGTGTGCGAGACGGCAGACAGCACCTTCTACGACTCGCCCGAGACCGAGCGGCCGGTCGGATTCGGACAGCCGATCGACCACCCTGGCCTCCACGAGATGGCTCGGGAGGGCACGGCGGTCTTCGGCGAAGCGGTGGCGATGGTCGCCGACGCGCTCGACGTCGAGCTGGACGCGATCGTGTGCGAGGCCGAGTTCGCGCAGACGACCGAAGATGTCGAGATGGCGTCGTGGACGATCCCCGCCGGTTGCGTCGCCGGTGTCGCCGCCAGCTGGCAGGGCCGCGTCGGCGGCCGCACCGTGATCGACCTGAACGTCCGGTGGAGGAAGGGGACGACCCTCGAGCCCGACTGGGTGATCGAGAAGGACGGCTGGGTCATCACGGTCGACGGGCTTCCCACCGTGACGACCACGCTCGACTTCCTCCCGCCGCCCGACTTCGAGGCCCAGACCCTGGAGGAGTTCATGGTCATCGGCCACATCATCACGGCCCTGCCGGCGCTCAATGCCGTTCCCGTCGTCGTCGCCGCTCCACCGGGCATCGTCACCTACTCGGATCTCGACCTGCCGATGCCGCGCGGTTGGGTTCGCCCGTCCTGACACGCTGCTGCGCGAACGAGAGGAGTCTCGTGACGACCTGGGACGACCGCGCAGCAGGGTGGGACCAGGACGCGGCCGTGCAGGCGTACGCAGCGGGAGCCTTCGAGTCGCTCAACGCGCTGGCAGCGTCGAGCGGATTCGCCCTCACGGGCACTACGGCGTGCGATTTCGGGTGCGGCACCGGCCTGCTGACCGAACGGCTCGCCGACCGCTGTGCGCGCGTCGATGCCGTCGACACTTCGCCCGCCATGCGCGCCGTGCTCGACGCGAAGATCGAACGTCGTGGTTGGACACGCGTGCGGACGCTCGAATGGCTTCCCTCGACGCCGTTGTTCCGTCGCGAACCTCGGCGGGATGCCCGACGACTGACGACTCGGCTGTGTGCAAGGCCCAGGACCTGACGGCATTGCCGCCACGACCTAGGGTCTGTCCCGATGCGTGCTGCTGTCAACCTCCACATCGACGCGCCACCGGATGAGGTCTGGGGACTCATCAGCGACATCACCAAGATGGGCGAGTACAGCCCTGAGGTGGTCGAGGCCGAGTGGATCGACGGTGCCACCGGTCCCGCCGTCGGCGCGCGGTACCGAGGCCACGTCAAGCGGAATGAGGCCTGGCCCATCCTCTACTGGACCACGTGCGAAGTCACCGAGTGTGTCCCCGGCGAGGTCTTCGAGTTCGCCGTGATGATGGGCGACCGTGCGGTCAACGTCTGGCGCTACGAGTTCGCTCCTGCGGACGGCGGCGGCACCGACGTCACCGAGTCCTTCGACCTCGGCGACAACCTCTTCACCAAGATCTGGCGCCCCCTCGGAGGGTTCCTCCGAGAACGTCGCAACCGCCGCGACATGCTCCGCACACTGGAACGAGTGAAGGCAGTCGCCGAGGGTTCTTGACCAGCTGCTACCTCGATCCGGACCGCGAGAACGGGAGGCCACAGATGTACACGAACATCGTCGTCGGAGCCCACAAGTCCGAGACCGCGCGACGCGCCGTCGACGAGGCCACCCAGCTCGCCCGCATGCTCGGAGCCCACCTGCACCTCGTCGGCTCCTACCCCAAGGACAGCGGCCCGATCGACGGCAAGGACACCCCCGGTCGAGCCGATGCTCAACGCAACCTGGACGCGATGGTGCCAGCAGCCGGCGCGCAGAACTTCACGACGCACGTGCTGCCCGGGGACCCCGCCAAGACGATCCTCGATGTCGCCAAGGAAGTCGGTGCGGACCTCATCGTCGTCGGCAACAAGGGCATGAAGGGCAAGGGACGATTCCTCGGCAGCGTCCCCAACGACGTCGCCCACCAGGCACCCTGCGCGGTGCTGATCGTCAGCACCACATAGCACCGACCAGCTCGTCAGCGCGCCCGATTCTCGTCGCGACCGGGACAGCCGATGCGATACTCGATCATGGCATGGCTCTCCGATGGCCCCGGGGCGCCAACGGGAGCACAGCCTGTTCTTCTCCGACGCCGAACAGGCGAAGACCCGCGTGGCACGCGTCGAGAAGTACGTACCGAAGATCCGCGAAGGCAAGGGATTCCGGGACTGGTGACTCGCGTCGGAGCGCGCGCCGTGCTCGTCCTCGTCCTCGCGTTCGCCGGGTGCAACGGCACCGACGACGGCGCCGGGAACGCGTCGAAGGACGGAGACGGCGAGGCGGGCAGGGGCGCGAGCACGACGATGACCACCGTGTCGCCATCGCCTCCGCGCAACGGTTCGACGCTCCATGGCGTCCGCTACTGCGAGATCCTGACCATTGCCGTCACCCCCGACGGCTCCGCAACCGCCGAGGTGTGGAACACGATGGGTCTGAACGACTGCCCGCAGGACACCTGGGAGGCGGTCGACCTCGACGACGCGGTGGCCCAGACCGGGGCATCGACGGCGGTGCGCAACGGTCCTCGCTACTGGCTTCTCGACGGCATCGAGCCCGGGACGCTCGACGGCTCGCTCGAGGTGCGGAGCTTCGGCGGACTGGAGATGCGCTCGGTCGCTTTCGTCGAGCTCCCCGCGCTGCGATCCGACGCGGCCTACACCGAGACGTCGGTGCGTCGCGACACCGTCTTCACGTTCGCCGCGGGACGCCGGATCTACGAGCTCACCGCGCCCGACGGGTCGATCTACGTCATGCAGTCGTACAGCCAACAGGACGTCCCCACCCAGACCGTGGACGACCTCGCGTCGTTGCGCACACGACTCGACCTTCCGCGTGGATGGACCTTCATGACCCGCGTTCTCACCGAGGACCTCCTCGTGGAAGACGACGAGGGTGTCGCGACGGTCGTCACCGACGAGTTCCGCAACACGTACCAGCTCCGCTCCCGGGGCTGACGCCGAACGAAACCGCGACCCCTGCTGCAGGCGATCTCGGGTCATGCACAACAGGTGGGTCACCCTCTCGTCAATCTCCACTCGGCCCCGCCGGTGCGCGCCCGGGCACGGTCTCGCATCGCATTGCCCTTGACCTCCGCCGACATCGACCAGTAGTTTCCGTTCTGGTTAAGTACCGATCTCGAAGGAGCTCGACGGGATGCCGAACGTGATCGACGAGGAGCGGCTGTCCGACACCTTCGCCGCCCTCGCCAGCTCGACCCGCCGGGCCATCCTGGCTCGCCTCGCGGAGGGCGCGGCGACCGTCAACGAGCTCGCTGAACCGTTCGACATGCAGCTCCCCGCCGTCTCGAAGCACATCAAGGTGCTCGAACGAGCCGGCCTCGTGGTCCGGGGCCGGAGGGCCCAGTACCGACCGTGCGCGCTCGATGCCGCCCCGCTCGCCGAGGTGTCGACGTGGGCGGAGCAGTACCGGCCCGTCTGGGAGACACGTTTCGACCGGATGGCCGACTACCTCACACAGCTCCGATCGCCGACCGAGGATGGATGAGCAGGATGGCTGACAAGAACGCGACGCCGGATGCGGTGGTGCTCGAGCGCAGCTTCGATGCGCCGGTCGACCTCGTCTGGCAGATGTGGACCGATCCTGAGCACTTCGCGGCCTGGTACGGACCCCAAGGCGCGACGATCCCTGTCGCGACGACCGATGCGCGCGTCGGCGGGACCCGCCTGGTGTGCATGGAGATGCAGACGCCCAATGGCGCCATGCAGATGTGGTTCACCGGCGAGCACCTCGAGGTGGTCGAGCGCGAGCGCCTCGTCTACACCGAGTCCATGGCCGACGCCGATGGCAACGTGCTGTCGGCCGAGGAGGCAGGCATGCCGGAGGGACATCCGACCACGACCGAGGTGCGCGTCGAGCTCGAGGATCTCGGCGGGCGCACCAAGATGGTGATGACCCACGTCGGCGTCCTTGCCGGCTCCCCCGGCGCCACCGGTTGGAACATGGCGTTCGACAAGCTCGAGGCGCACCTGTCCGCAACCGCCGGGGCGTGATCCCTTCGGCGGGGCGAGGTCACGGTGTATCTCAGGTGATCATGTCGTCGACGTTCACCGTGGTTCCCCGATCTCGTCAGGCGACACGTGGGAAGCGGTAGAGCTCCCGCGCATTGAGCTCTGCGATGCGTGCGGCCTCGCCGTCGGGGACGTCGACCAACGAGTCGGCCAGCATCTTGCGGCTGTTGGGCCAGTTCCCGTCGTTGTGGGGGAAGTCGGCCTCCCACATCAGCTTGTCGACGCCGATCAGGTCACGGTTCCTGATCGCGTACTGGTCGGAGATGATGCAGACCCAGAGGTGCTGAGCGAAGATCTCCGAGGGCCGTTCGGTGTTGCGGAGCCCCTCGTAGCGGCTGCGCTCCCACGTGTAGTCGAGGCGTTCGAGCACATAGGGCACCCAGCCGGCCCCACCCTCGGAGAGCGCGACCCGGAGGTCGGGGAGGCCGTTGAACGCGCCGCTGTAGATGAGGTCGCCGAGGGCGCTCATCGAGTTGACCCCGCACAGCGCGATCCCGACCGACGGCGTGCTCTCCGGCGACGGCGTCATGAGTCCCGACGACGTCCCGATGTGCATCGAGAGCGGAAGTCCCGTCGCGTTGCACGCCTCGAACACGGGCTGCCAGTGGCCGGTCGGGAACGAAGGAAGACCGAGCGGGTGCGGGTTCTCGGTGAAGAGGACGGCCCGTGACCCCTTCTCGGCGCAGCGCTCGATCTCCGCGACTGCGGCCGGGACGTCCCACAGCGGCACGAGGGTCTGCGGGATGAAGCGCTCCGGGTAGGCGGCGCACCACTCGTCGAGCATCCAGTTGTTCCACGCTCGCACGATCGCCAGCGCGAGATCCTTGTCCTCGGCGTCGAGGAACCGAGTCCCCCCGAAGCGCGGGAACGTCGGGAAGAGCAACTCTGCCCGGACGCCGTCCTCGTCCATCGCTTCGACGCGCGCGTGGACGTCGTAGACAGCGGGGATCATGTCCTCGTACCGCCGGGCATGGAGATCGTCGCCGCGTCCCGACTCGCCCTCTCGGAAGATCCGCGTGTTGGCGTTCCCCTGGAAGCTCAGGGGGTAGAACCGATCCTCCCAGAGCCATCCCTCGACCCCGTCCTCATCGATGATGCGCGGAGCCCGATCCCGGAACTTCGCTTCGATGTGGTCGACGAACACGTGCGCCGGCTCGACGACGTGGTCATCGACGGAGATCGGCTGGACATCGGAAGAGAGCATGGGACTCCTAACCGTTGGAGACGCCGCAATGGCCGTCCGTCGAGATCAGGACCTGTCGTCGCGTGTCGAGAGCGGATATCTGCTTCATCCTCGTGTTTTCTCAAGCCCGACGGCGGACTCGGGCTTCGACCGCCCCGGCGAAGCCGCTCCAGAACTCGGCTCGCCGACGCGCCTCGGCGATCTGATGGACGCGGCTGAGGGGCACGGCCTCAAGGTAGTGCCCGAGGTCGCTGTGCTCAACGGAGGTCCCGCCGAACCACTCCACGAACTGCGCGCCGTCCTCACGATCGGTGAACGCGCGGTCGTCACGGCAGGTCGTTCCGACCCGGGAACCCGAGGAGCGGGGCTACAGCCCGCAAGGTCGGAAGCACATGATCTAGCGTGGGGGGTGAAAGCTGGCGGGCCGCTCGAGAACCTCCTGCACCGGCCGTCCGAAGCCGAGGACGTCCCGAACGTCATCCTCTGTCTCTGCCTGCCCGAGAGCCGGCAGATCACCGGACAGTTCCTCCACACGAGTGCCGGAAACGTGGTGTGAGCCTTGACGGTACGCTCGCCGACATGACGCAGATCCCCTTCGCCGAAGGCCTGTTCACCTGGCCATCGGACGAGCCGCGCCTGATCGGGTCGCACTGCCCCAAGTGCGGCGCGA
>DASUAO010000019.1:0-13653 GCA_035763745.1 Acidimicrobiia bacterium | reverse complement strand
CGGGTCCGCCCCGTACGGCGGGTCGCACCACACGAGGTCGAACGGGGCCTCGGGGGGCGGCGTCCGGGCGAGGAAGGCCTCGACCCCGCTCGGGACGACACGCGCATTCGTCGCGGTGCCGGTCGTCTCGAGGTTCGCCCGGCACACCGCGACCGCGGCACGATCCCGCTCCACCAGCACGGCCGACCCCGCCCCGCGGGACAGCGCCTCGATGGCGACGGCCCCGCTCCCGGCGAACAGGTCCAGGACACACAGGCCGGTGACGTCGCCGAGCGACGCGAACAGCGCTTCTCGGACGCGCCCGGCCGTCGGTCGGGCGCCTTCGGGCACCTCGAGGACACGCCCGCGTGCGTCGCCCGCGATCACGTGCAGTCGCGTTCGCATCAGGCCCATGCTCGCGCGCCGTCCTACGATGCGCCGATGGCCACGAAGGAGAACGCAGAGAAGACAGACGACTTCTCGTTACGCATCGCCGAGGCGTACGCGACCGACGGCCCGTCGATCGTGCTCGGCGCCGGGATGCACGACGGCGAGGTGTTCCCCGAGGCAGTCGTGCAGATCCCGCTCGCGATGACCAACCGCCACGGCCTGATCGCCGGGGCGACCGGGACCGGGAAGACCGTCACCCTCCAGATCCTCGCCGAGCAGCTCGCCGCGGCAGGCGTCGCGGTGTTCGCTGCCGACATGAAGGGGGACCTGTCGGGGCTGATGCAGCCGATGGAGCCCAACGAGAAGATCGACGCGCGGGTGGAGGCGCTCGGCATCGACTACGCCCCCGAAGGACACGACGTCACCTTCTGGTCGCTCGGAGGCCTCGGCGAGGGCATCCCCTTGCGCGCCTCGGTCTCGTCGTTCGGACCCGAGCTGCTCGCGAAGGTCCTCGGCTCCAACGAGACGCAGCGCTCCTCGCTCGCCCTGGTCTTCGCGTACGCCGACCAGCATCAGATGGCGCTGCTCGACCTCTCCGACCTGCGCGCCCTGCTCGCGTACCTCACGAGCGACGAGGGCAAGGACGAGCTGAAGGGGATCGGCGGCGTCTCCCCCGCGACCGCCGGCGTCCTGCTCCGCGGCATCACCGAGCTCGAGCAACAGGGCGGCGAGGCGTTCTTCGGAGTGCCGGAGGCAGAGATCACCTCGCTGCTCGACCCCGGCGCGATCCACCTGCTCGAGCTCCCCGCGGTGCAGGACCGCCCCGCGCTGTTCTCGACCTTCCTCATGTACCTCATCGCCGAGCTGTTCCAGGAGCTGCCTGAGGTCGGCGACCTCGAGAAGCCCAAGCTCGTGTTCTTCTTCGACGAGGCGCACCTGCTCTTCAACGACGCGTCGAAGGCGTTCATCGAGCAGGTCGCCCAGACCGTGCGGCTCATCCGCTCGAAGGGCGTCGGCGTGTACTTCATCACCCAGCTGCCGGACGACGTGCCCGCGCCGGTGCTCGCACAGCTCGGCAACCGCGTGCAGCACGCGCTGCGGGCCCACACGCCCCGCGACGCCAAGGCGCTCAAGGCCGCGGTCACGACGTACCCGAAGACCGACGACTACGACCTCGAGGAGGACATGACGAGCCTCGGCATCGGCGAGGCGATGATCACCATCCTCGACGAGAAGGGCGCCCCGACGCCCGTGGTCTGGACGCACCTGCGTCCTCCACTGTCGAAGATCGGTGACGCCGGCCGCGACACCGTCGACGCTGCGGCGAAGGCGAACCCGCGCTTCGCCACCTACGCGACCGAGGAGAACCGCGAGTCGGCCGAGGAGAAGATCAAGGCGCGCCTCGAAGGCGCGGCCGCGGCCGCGGAAGTCGAGGGCAAAGGCGGCGTCAGCGTCGAGAAGCCCAAGGGCACGGGCCGCGCGAAGAAGTCGACGAAGAAGAAGGCCGCGCCGAAGAAGGACGAGCCCGGCGTCGTGGAGACCGTCCTGAAGTCGCGTGAAGGCCGCTCGATGCTCAACACGGTCCTGCGCGGCGTCTTCGGCATCCTCAAGAAGAGCTGACTCGGGGCCGCTCGCGGCGGACCGGGTCCGACTGTCACACCCCCGTGCTTCGATGGGGGCATGGATCGATGGACCCGCGTGGCGAACGAGCTGGAGGCGATGGTCGAAGACCTCGATGTCGCGCGGCTCGACGGGCGTGATGCGCTGCGGGTGACCCGGGCGGCGGCGCGCATCGAGCGGCTCGGCGCGAACGCCAAGGCCTATGCGGCGAGGCGCTGCGTGGACACCGGAGTGTGGAGCCACGACCGCGAGGCGAGGGTTCCCGCGGTCACCCCGGTCGAGTGGCTCGCCGACGTGTCCGGCTCCGCAGTCGGTCCGGCACGCGACGCCCTGGCTGTCACCGACCTGCTCCACGACGGCTCTCCCACGGACCGCGCGTTGCGCACCGGGGAGCTGTCGCTGACCGCGGCGCGTGAAGTCACCGCGGCGGCCGAGGTCGGCGGTGAGTGCGCCGAGCGCCGCGTGTTGCAGAAAGCCACGCAGGAGGGCCTGCGATCGGCAAAGACCGAGGCCACCCGCGTGTTCGCGACGGCGGCCGACGCCGACGAACGCGAGCGACGCATCCACCGGCGACGCTCCCTCCGCCAGTGGACGAGCCGCGAGGGTGAGTGGAACCTCCACCTGGCCGGGCCGACCTCGCTCGGTGCCGAGATCCAGGCATGCCTCGCGCCGTTCCAGGACGCGGCCTGGGACGCGGCGACTCGCCAGACCGGAGAGCACCGCGACGGGCCGGACGCGATCGCCTTTGACGGGATGCTCGGCATGGCCCGAGCCGCCCGCGACGGCATCAGCCGCCCCGCCTCGTCGAAGCCGCGCGGCCGAGCCAAGACACGCGATCACGTCGTCGTCCACGTCGACGCCACCGCCCTGGCCGCCGGCGAGGTCCGCGACGGCGAACGCTGCGAGATCCCGGGCGTGGGGCCGGTCCCGGTCGACCACGCCCGGAAGGTGCTCGGTGGAGGTGCTCTCGGGCCGGCGGTGCTCACGATGCTGGTGGAGTGCGGCCGCGACGTCCGGACCCTGGCGCGGCCGGGCCGCAACGTCACCGCCGACCTCGCCCGGCTGCTCACGGCGCGGGACGCGACCTGTGTCGTGCGCGGCTGTGGCCGCGCGGCCCGCCTCGAAGGCGACCACGGGCACCCGATCGCCGACGGTGGCGACTCGACGGCTGGGAACCTGCGAGGCATGTGCCGCCCGCACCACCGACGCAAGACCGACGGCTGGACCCTCACCGAGCACCCCGACGGCACCCGCACGCTGGAGCCACCGGCCCCGACAGCCACGGACCGCCGCGCCAAACCCGCGGCGGCGTGAGGCCGCACGCGGCAGCTCGTCAGCTCTTGAAAAGGAAGTCCACCGCGTCGCCGAGGAGGTCCGCGACCTCGGCGCGCAGCTGCTCGTGCTGCGCGAGCTCGGGGTCGCGGTCGAGCACGCGCTCGGCGACCTCCCGTGCGATCAGGACGATGCCTTCATCCCTCGGCAGCCGGCCGAGCTTGAGGTCGCTGAACCCCGACTGACGCTCGCCGAACACCTCCCCCGCGCCCCGGATCTCGAGGTCGCGCTCGGCGAGCTCGAACCCGTCGATGCTGTCGCGCATCGCCTCCAGGCGGGCGGTGCCCTCGGGGGTGGTGGGGTCAGCGAGGAGGAAGCAGTACGACGCGTCCCCGCCGCGCCCGATCCGGCCCCGCAGCTGATGGAGCTGGAGCAAGCCGAACCGATCGGCGTCCTCCACGACCATCACCGTCGCGTTCGGGACGTCGATCCCGACCTCGATCACCGTCGTCGCGACCAGCACGTCGACGGCGCCGGCGCGGAACTCGCGCATCACGGCCTCCTTGTCGGCGGACGGCATCTGGCCGTGCAGCAACCCGAGCCGCAGACCCGCGAGCTCCTCCTCCCCGAGCCGCTCGAACTCCTCGGTCGCCGCCTTCGCCTCGAGCTTCGTCGACCCCTCGACGAGCGGGCACACCACGAACGCCTGCCGGCCCGCCGTCACCTCCGCCCGGACGCGGTCGTACACCGGCACCCGCTCGAGGTGGCTGGCACCCGCGAGCTCGGTGGTGATCGGCGCGCGCCCCGCGGGCAGCGTTCGCAGCTCGGAGCGGTCGAGGTCGCCGTAGATGAGCATCGCCGCGGTGCGCGGGATCGGCGTCGCGGTCATCACCAGCACGTCGGGCTCGTCACCCTTGCCCCGCAGGAGGTCGCGCTGCTCGACGCCGAACCGGTGCTGCTCGTCGATGACGACCAGCCCGAGCCGCGCGAACTGCACGCCCTCGTAGATGAGCGCGTGCGTCCCCACCACGATGTCGATCTGACCCGCGAGCAGGCCCTCCGAGATCCGGCGGCGCTCCGCCGCGGTCGTCCGGTTCGTGAGCAGGGCGACCCCGAGCGGGCGCTCACCGAGCAGCGAGCCCTCCTCAGGGACGGTCAGGCCCTCGAGCAGCTGTCGCATCGTGAGCTCGTGCTGCTCGGCGAGCACCTCGGTCGGCGCCATGAACGCACCCTGATAGCCCCCCTGCACCGCGACCAGCAGCGCGGTGAGCGCGACGACCGTCTTCCCCGAGCCGACCTCACCCTGCAACAAGCGGTGCATCGGCGCCGGTGCCACCAGGTCCTGCAGGATCCGGTCGATGACCTTCTGCTGATCGGGCGTCAACGCGAACGGGAGCGAGGCGTGGAACGCCGCCACGAGCGGGCCGTCGACCCGGTGCTCGATCCCCGAGCGTTCGGCCTCGATCGCCCGCTTCCGCGCGACGAGCCCCACCTGCATCCGGAGGAACTCGTCGAACGTCAGTCGCGCACGCGCGGTCAACGCTTCGTCCATCGACGCGGGACGGTGGATCCCGTTGTACGCGGTCGTGCGGTCCACGAGCCCGAGGGGCGTGAGCTCGTCGTCGAGCAGCGGGTCGGCGAAGCCTCGTGGCGCCGACCGCTTCAGCAGCTCGGCGACGACCTTGCGGATCTCCCAGCTGTTGATGCCCGCCTTCCCCGACTGCGGGTACACCGGCAGGAGCACTCCCGTGGTGGCACGATCGTCGGCGTCGGCGTCGGCGGCGGCGCGGTCGTCGAGCACGTCGATGGCGGGGTTCACCATCTGGCGACGGCCGCGGTACAGGTCCACCTTCCCGAACACCGAGACCTCGGTGTCCTCGGCGATCTTCGCCCGGTACTCCTGGTTGAAGAAGGTCAGCTTCAGGTACGAGGTGCCGTCGAACAGCTCCATCTCGACGATCGGCCGGCCCCGGCGGGGGCGACGCACCGACACCTTCTTCACCGTGCCGCTCACGGTGGCCTGCTCCCCGACCGCGAGCGACGCGATGTCCTGGGTGTTCGTCCGGTCGTGGTAGCGCCGCGGGTAGTGCTCGAGGAGGTCGAGGACGGTCTCCAACCCCATCTCGCCGAGCCGTCGCCCAAGACTCTCGCCGACGGAACGCAGGTCCGAGAGCGGCCGCTCGCGCAGCTCGCGCAGCGTGAGGCCGCTCGACCCGGGTTCGGGTCGTTCCCCCACCCCGCCCGCTACTCCACGCCGACGAGCTACTCCACGCCGACGAGATAGGGGTAGAGGGGCTGATCGCCCTCGTGGACCTCCACCTCGACGTGTGGGTGCTCGAGCCCGATGTGCTCGCGGATCCGTGCCGTCCCTCCCGACGGGGCATCGGCGCCGACGAGGATCGTGACGAGCTCGGCGTCGTCGTCGACGAGCTGGTCGACGAGCGCGAGCGCCGCGTCGACCACAGCCGCTGTCGCGGCGCAGATCCCGTCGCGGGTGATGGCGATCCATTCGCCCTTCGAGATCGGCCCGCACTCGGCGACGCTGTCGCGCACGGCCTGGGTGACCTCACCCGATCGAACCCGGTTCGACGCCTCGACCATCGCGGTGACGTTCACGTCGATCGACGCATCGGGGTCGTACGACACGAGCGCGGCCAGCGCCTCCACGACCGCCTCGGTGGGGACCACGCCCACGGAACGGCCCGTGAGCTCGTCGACCTGCTTCGCGACGGCCACGATGTTCTTGTTGTTGGGCAGCACGATGACCGACTCCGACGGCGCGCGCTCCACGGCCTCGAGGATCTGCGCGGTCGACGGGTTCATCGACTGCCCACCGGCGACGACCTCGTGCACGCCGACAGCGTGCAGCAGACGCTCGAGCCCGCGACCGACCGCAACCCCGACCACGGCGGTCGCGACCGGTACGACCTCGGCCGCGTCGTCGCCCGGGCCGTCGGACGCCGACCGAACCCAGTGCTCCTCCTCGACCTGCTCGATCAGGTCGGTGACGCGGATCTCGCGCGGTCGCCCGGCCTCGATCCCGGCTTCGATCGCACCGCCGATGTCGTTGGTGTGCACGTGGCAGTTCCAGAGCCCGTCGCCGCCGACC
Source organism: Acidimicrobiia bacterium (assembly GCA_035763745.1). Lineage (GTDB taxonomy): Bacteria > Actinomycetota > Acidimicrobiia > IMCC26256 > PALSA-555 > DASUAO01. The sequence continues at coordinate 7,283 of DASUAO010000019.1, read as the reverse complement.
ACCACGATCGAGTCGCCGAGCGCACCCCACGTCTCCTTGAACGACGGGATCGTGGCGGTCTCGGCCTCGAGCAGGTACATGACCTCATAGCGCAGGGACGAGAGGTCGCTGCCCTCCTGGTGCGCCGAGACGGCCGCCGGCGTCTCGACCAGCTTCGGCTCCGGCACCGGACGTCCGTCGACGACGTGGAGGAACGCGTCGAGCAAGAGCGTGAACCCGAGCCCGCCGGCGTCGACGACCCCGGCGTCCTTCAGGACCGGGAGCAGCTCGGGGGTGTTCGTCACCGCCACGTGAGCGGCCTCGACCGCCTGCTCCAGGACTCCCTCGAGCGACCGCGCACCGTTGCTGCTCGCGGCTTCCGCCGCCTCGGCCGCCTCGCGGATGACGGTGAGGATCGTGCCCTCGACCGGCCGCATGACGGCCTGGTACGCCGCGTCCGACGCCTGACGGAGCGCCGCGGTGAGGTGCGCGGCCTCGATCGCCTCGAGCTCGCGGAACGTGTCGGCGAGACCCCGCAGGATCTGCGACAGGATCACGCCGGAGTTCCCGCGTGCACCCATCAGCGAGCCGTGGGCGAGCGCCTGGCAGACGTCGCCCATGCGTGTGGCGGTCCCCACCTCCTTGCACACCGACTCGAGGGTCAGCGCCATGTTCGTGCCGGTGTCGCCGTCGGGGACGGGATAGACGTTGAGCCGGTTGAGCTCGTCCTGATGGGCTCGCAGGGCGTCGCGGTAGGTCGTGACCACCCGGGCCAGGTGCTCGCCGTCGAGCGCGGTCAACGTTGCCATGTGACGCCGGATCGTAGTGGCGCTCGTGTGCGGAATTCACAGGGGCCACTGCTACGCTCGGTCGTTTCCCGGCCTGCGAAGCCTCGTCGCCGGCATTCGTTGAACTCGTCCTGGAGCCCCGATGGCAGCGGTCTGTGAAGTGTGCGGCAAGAAGCCGCAGTTCGGCATGCGCCTGAGCCACTCCCACCGTCGCACCAAGCGGCGCTGGAACCCCAACATCCAGAAGATCCGCGCGGTGGTCGACGGCACCCCGAAGCGCGTCCGCGTGTGCACCTCGTGCATCAAGGCCGGCAAGGTCCAGAAGCCCTAGCCATGCAGGGAGTCGTGCGCACCTTCGACCCGCAGACCGGTGAAGGCGTCGTGATCAGCGACGCCGACCGGACCGAGTACGTGCTCGCCCGCGCCGCCCTCGAGGGCTCGCTCTTCCGGATGCTGCGCCAGGGCCAGCGGATCAACTTCGAGCTCGACGCCGACGGCCGCGCCACCACGGTGCGCATCGGCTCCGAGCCCGACATGGGGCTCCCCACCGCCCAGGTCTGAACCCGGCCCCGGCGGGCGCCAGCCGGGATGGACGAGCGCGGCGCCTACTGCTCGCGACGCGCGACCACGCCCCAGGCGAACAGCAGGATCGTCGCCCCCACGAACGCGACCAGCACCGACCGCAGGCTGAACTCGTTGATGCCCTCGTCGCCGGCCGCCTTGAACAGCGCGCCGCCGAGGATCCCGCCGAGGATCCCCACGACGATCGTCCCGAGGCACCCGGGGCGGTGCTGACCGGTCGCCATCTTCGCGAACACCCCGGCGAAGAACCCGACGACGATCCACGAGAGCCAGCTCATGGCCACGCACGGTATCGCTCCGGGGTGACTCGCTCCCACGCCGACCGCGTGGCCCGCGCCCGCTTTCGGCCCCGACGGCGGGCCGTCACTACACTTTTTCGCACCTCGCTCCCACCTCCTGGAGGACCCCGTGTCGCTCGCGACCGACGCCCCCACCACCCATCCCGGCTTGCTCGCGTGGGTGGACGCGATGGTCGAGCTCTGCGAGCCCGAGGCGGTCCACTGGATCGACGGCTCCGACGAGGAGCACGCGCTGCTGTGCAAGCAGCTCGTCGACGCCGGGACGTTCTCCGAGCTCGACCCGGCCCGGCGGCCGGCCTCCTACTGGGCCACCACCGACCCGAGCGACGTCGCCCGGGTAGAGGATCGCACGTTCATCTGCTCGGAGCGCGAGGCCGACGCCGGCCCCACCAACAACTGGATGGACCCGAGCGAGATGCGCACCAAGCTCGACGGCCTGTTCCGGGGCTCGATGCAGGGTCGCACCATGTACGTGATCCCGTACTCGATGGGGCCGCTCGGCTCCCCCCTCTCGTACATCGGCGTCGAGCTGACCGACTCCCCGTACGTCGCCGTGAGCATGCGGGTGATGACGCGCGCCGGCCAGGGTGCACTCGACGTGCTCGGCACCGACGGCGAGTTCGTGCCGTGCGTCCACTCCATCGGTGCGCCCCTCGAGCCGGGCGAGGCCGACTCGGTGTGGCCGTGCAACCCCGACGACAAGTGGATCGTCCACTTCCCCGAGACCCGCGAGATCTGGTCCTACGGGTCGGGCTACGGCGGCAACGCGCTCCTCGGCAAGAAGTGCTTCGCGCTCCGGATCGCCTCGGTGATCGCCCGCGACGAGGGCTGGCTCGCCGAGCACATGCTGATCCTCAAGCTCACGAGCCCGAAGGGCAACGTGCACTACGTGGCCGCGGCGTTCCCCTCCGCCTGCGGCAAGACCAACCTGGCGATGCTCATCCCCACCATCCAGGGATGGAAGGCAGAGTGCGTCGGGGACGACATCGCCTGGATGAAGATCGGTGACGACGGCCGTCTCTATGCCGTCAACCCCGAGAACGGCTTCTTCGGCGTGGCCCCGGGCACCAACCTCGAGACCAACCCCAACGCGATGCACACCGTCGACTCGAACACGGTGTTCACGAACACCGCGCTCACCGACGACGGCGACGTCTGGTGGGAGGGCATCGACGGTCCCCCGCCGGCGCACCTCACCGACTGGAAGCGCCAGGACTGGACGTCCGACTCCGACGACCCGGCCGCCCACCCCAACGCCCGGTTCTGCGTGCCCCTCACCCAGTGCCCGATCCTCGCGGAGGAGTACGACGACATCGGCGGCGTCCCGATCTCCGCGTTCCTCTTCGGCGGCCGCCGCGCGACCACCGTCCCGCTCGTGTACGAGTCACGCGACTGGGAGCACGGCGTGTTCGTCGCCGCGACGATGGGCTCGGAGAAGACCGCGGCCGCCTTCGGGGGGATCGGCGACCTCCGCCGCGACCCCTTCGCGATGCTTCCCTTCTGCGGCTACCACATGGCCGACTACTTCGCCCACTGGCTCTCGATGCCGGGGCGCACCGACGCGTCGAAGCTGCCGCGGATCTACGGGGTCAACTGGTTCCGCAAGGACGCCGACGGGAAGTTCCTGTGGCCCGGGTACGGCGACAACTCGCGGGTCCTCGACTGGATCTGCCGCCGCCTGGAGGGCGACGCCGACGGCGTCGACACCCCGATCGGTGTCGTACCCCGCCCCGAGGACCTGGTCCTCGACGGCCTCTCCGACGACGACGCGGCCCGCACTGCCGCGGCACTCACCGTGGACCCCGACGAGTGGAAGCAGGAGCTCGCGCTGACCCACGAGCACTTCGCCTCCTTCGGCGACGCGCTCCCCGATGCCCTGCGGACCCAGCTCGCCGCCGTGGAGTCCCGCTTCCAGTCCTGACCCGGCCTCCTCGCGATGCGGTCCGAGCGATCGCCCGGAGCGGGAGGCGGCGGGCACCGCTACGCTCCGCGGGCGAGCAACACGATCCCGACGTGAGGAGTCCCGGCATGGCCGTCACTGCCTACGTGCTCATCCAGACCGAGGTCGGCAAGGCGGCCCAGGTCGCCGAGGCGGCGCGCGGGATCGCCGGCGTCGTGGCCGCCGACGACGTCACCGGCCCCTACGACGTCATCGTGCGGACCGAGGCCCCGAGCCTCGACGACCTCGGGAAGATGGTCGTCTCGCAGATCCAGGCGGTCGAGGGCATCACCCGGACCTTCACCTGCCCCGTCGTGAACCTGTAGCTCCCGGCCTTCCGGGCGAGCTCCGGCCTGCGGGCCGGTCGATCAGCCCTCGAGGCGGGGGCGCCCCGCGCGACGGGCCCGCCGGTCGTGCCGGGCGATCGCCAGCTCGATCAGCCGGTCGAGCAGGTCCGAGTAGGAGACGCCAGACTCCGCCCACAGCCGCGGATACATGGAGATGGCCGTGAACCCGGGGATCGTGTTGACCTCGTTCACGAGGAACCCCCGCCCGGGGCCGCCGTCGGCGGCCCGCTCCTCGTAGAAGAAGTCGACCCGGGCCATCGCCTCACATCGGCACGCCTCGAACGCGGCAACGGCGAGCTCGCGGACACGGGCCGTCTCGTCGGCGTCGAGGGGAGCCGGCGCGAGCAGCTGCGCGGCGTCGGACTCGTACTTGTCGGCGTAGGAGTAGAAGTCCTCACCGGGGACGATCTCCCCCGGGACCGATGCGGCCGGAGGGTCGTCGCCGAGGATCCCCACCTCGATCTCGCGACCCCCGATCGCCTCCTCCACGAGGATCCACTCGTCGTAGGCGAGCGCGACGGCGACCGCCCGTTCGAGCTCGGCGCGGCGTGCCGCTCGAGACACGCCGACCGACGAGCCGAGGTTCGCCGGCTTCACGAAGCAGGGGTACCCGAGCCGCGCCTCGACCTCGGCGACGAACGCCCCGACGTCGTGACCGTCGCGGAACGCCATCCACGCCGCGGTGTCGAGCCCCACTGCGGCGAAGGCCCGCTTCATCATCACCTTGTCCATCGCGACCGCTGAGCCGAGGACGCCGGAGCCGACGTACGGCACGCCGGCGAGCTCGAACAGGCCCTGGACCGTGCCGTCCTCACCGTACGGTCCGTGCAGGAGCGGGAGCACGACGTCGAACGGGGTCTCGACCCCGGGTGCACTCGGGTCGCCGTCGAGCGGGACGAGCGATCGTCGACCGGGATCGGCCACCTCGCCGACGGGCGCGCCCTCGACCGTGAACGCGGTCGGCAGCGCATCCCGGGCGCCGGCCAACGCCGCGCGTGCCTCGCCCGCGAGGAGCCATGTGCCGTCGCGCGTGATCCCGACGGGGATGACGTCGTAGCGCTCGGGGTCGAGCGCGCTCGCGACCGTGACCGCGCTCGTGCGCGAGACGTCGTGCTCGGCCGAGCGGCCACCGAACAGCAGGAGCACCCGGATCCGCTCGGTCACGTCGGCCACACGCCCGTCAGCCGACCTGCAGGACGGCGCGGATGCCGAGGCCCATCAGGAAGAGCCCGGCGAGCCCGTAGAGCATCTCGCGGCGGCCCCGCATCTGCTGGCGGTACTGGTACGCGAGCCCGACGGTGAGGAAGGCCAGGAACCCGTAGAACATGTGGAACCGGGGCACCGAGTAGTCGTCGCTCGCGACGAGGACCACGCCGCCGAACACCTGGAGCATCATCGCCGCCTCGGCGACGAAGATCGAGATCCACAGCCATCGGCCCCGCGTCCGGACCACCTTCCACGCGACGAGCGCCGCGACGCCGACGATGCCGTTGGCGACGATCGCGACGTAGCCCCAGATGTTGTGGAAGTCGCGCAGCGCTCGCATCGTCGGGTTCCCGCTTCGGCGTGTGGGCGTTCAGCCCTCGGACGCGGAAATCCCATCTTCGCGCTGGACGACGTCGAACGCCCAGAGCGCGCTCTGGTTGCTGACCGGACCCTCCGTCGCGTGGGCCCGGTGTCCCTTGGCGAACGCGTCGCTGTTCGCCCAGGCGTCGAACGCCGCCTCGGACTCCCATCGCGTGTACACGAGGTACGTGTCGCGGTCGTCGGTGGGCCGGAGCAGCTCGAACGCCTCGAAGCCCGGCGCCGAGCCGACCTGGCCGGCGCGGGCGGCGAACCTCCGCTCGAGCTCCTCGGCGCGCTCGGCGGGGACGGTGATGGCGTTGATGCGGACGATGCTCATGTGCGCTCCTGCAGCGGGCCGGACGAGGCGGACGGACCTTGTTCTACCCGCCACCATCGGCATTGTGCCCACCGGCGAGAGAACTGCTGGACGTTCGGAGGGTGAAGCGCGAACCTCGCCCGAGCGGCCGGGCCTTGCGACCGGCGTGGGTGAGACCCTCGCACTCGAGCAGGAGCGCCGCTCGGTGGTGCTCGAGCCACGCCTCGAGCATCTCGCGCTCGGGGAGCACGAACGGCGGCTCGATCCGCCTCGGGTCCTCCAGGTCCTCGACCACGCCCGACACCGCAGCGACGACAGAGCCGGTCGGCGTCAAGAATCCCCGCGTGACCGTGCGCCGTGGTGAGCCGAGGATCGAGTTCGTCGACGTCGACCGGGGCGACTCGAGATCGAGCTCAGCCGATCCGACAACCGGGCGGGACGGGCGTTCCCGCGGGTACCCGGGTGACGGCCTGGGAGGAAGTCTCGATCCCGTTGGAGGTCTCCAGGCCCGACTCGCAGACGAGGAAGACCTCCTCGGGCGACGTGGTCGTGCTCGAGCCGCGCGTCGAACCGCCGGTGTCAGCGCCGGAGGGGAGCACCGTCGCTGTGCCCGCGGTGACCCCGACGATCAGGAGCGCGCCCGCGACGAAGCCCCCCATGCGTCGACCTCGGCGACCCCCGATGCGTCCCAAGACCGCTGCGGCTCCTTCCTCTCAGCCGAGTAGTGGCTCACGTCGACGACGGCGCGTCCCGAGCAGCGCCGCGATGCCGATTCCGAGCAGCGCTCCCCCGCCCGCGAGCAAGAAGCCGCTGTCGGCTCCAGTGGACGCCAGCGATGCGGTGGCCCCCGTCACGCTGATCCCAGCCACCTGGATGCCGGACGTCGGATCGTTGACGACCCGCACCGAAGCGCTCGGCCGGTTGATGTTCAGGTCGACCACAGGCGCCGCCGCCTGGATGGCACCGCCGTCGACCTCATAGCCGAGCAGGACTCCTTGGCCCTCGCCGGTCTCGGAGACGGTGCAGTTCAGCGCTCCGAGCGACGAGATCTGCCGCGTGATCGACTGCACACCGAGGCCGTTCGGATAGGTGAACGTCAGGTTCTCGTTGACCGTCGTTGCCCCGGTGCACGAGACGTTGACGACGTACTGGGTGTTGTCGGGTGGACTCACGGACCCGAAGACCTGCTTGTCGACGTCCAGCCTGACCGTGATATTCCCGCCGACGCTGATGAACGTGTTCGTGACCGTCACCTGCGCAACCTGGCCGGTCACGATGGCGGCCGGGCTGCCGGTGATGACGACACTGCTCGCACCGCCCTGCCCGGTCTCGGTCACCGTGCACTGCGTCCCCGCCGGGATACCCGTGATCGGCAACGAGGTGATCGACCCGACACCGGTGCCCGTCGTGATGAGCGTGCCGGTGGTGCTGAACCCGATCGTGCCGTCGTGGGCGGTGCCGTCGTCG
>DASUAO010000018.1:0-84475 GCA_035763745.1 Acidimicrobiia bacterium | reverse complement strand
ACGGCGACGTCGCCGCCCGCGCCGGCCCCGCCGCCTGAGCACGAGACGAGGGATCAAGACGAGGGATCAAGACGAGAGGACTTCCCCACCAGCTCCTCGACAACCGGAGAGGGGCCGCGTGCGTCCGCCTACGATCGGCGGCCCCGACCGAGCGCGACCCGGAGCGATGACGAACGCGGCTACGGCGACTCGCGCGCGGCGCGTGCATCCATCCGGGCCGCGACGTCGGTGGGGAAGCCGCCGCTCGCGATCGGGCCCCACCGGTCGATCTCGAGCCGGAGCAGGCACTTGCCCTGGAAGGTCATGGCCTCCCGGTACTCGTCCCAGTCGGAGTGCTCGCCGCTGATGACGCGGAAGTACTCGACGAGCCCGTCGAGCGCGTCGGGGAGATCGACGATCTCGGCGCGGCCGTCGACCTGGACCCATTCCCCGCCGAAGTCGTCGGACAGCACCACCATCGAGGCGGACGGCCGGGCGCGGACGTTGTGGACCTTCGCTCGCTCCGGATAGGTGGAGACGAGGATCGCACCGTCGTCGCCGACGCCCATCGTCACGAGTGACGCCTGTGGGCTCCCGTCGCCGCGTGTGGTGAGCAGCACGCCGCGGTGACGCGGCCGGACGAACGCGAGGAGCTCGTCACGCGAGACCGTGCGGTTGGTGGCGATCCTGGGCATCGGGACGACCTCTCGGCAAGGCGGTGCGAGCGCGCCCGACGGTACCCTGCGTCTCGACTCGCAGGAACCGAGGAGCGACCGCATGCTCATGAACGTGAAGCCCATCCCGATGGTCTCGGACCGCATCAACGAGATCCGGATGCTCACGGCGAAGATCGTCAACGAGGAGATCCTCCCCAACGAGAACCTGCTCTTCGCCCGTCGTGCGGGCATCCGGCTCACGCCCGAGGAGGTCGAGAAGGCCAAGGGCGTCCGCGAGCACATCAAGCAGTGCGTGAAGCAGGCCGGGCTGTGGGCACCGCACCTGCCCGAGGAGTACGGCGGGGCCGGGCTCGACTTCCTCGAGGTCGCCTACATGAACGAGGTGCTCGCCTACGCGCTCGGTGGCGCGGCCCTGTTCGGGGTGGTCGCGCCGAACTCCGGGAACCAGAAGATCCTCGTGAAGTACGGCACCGAGGAGCAGAAGAAGAAGTGGCTGCTCCCGCTGATCGCGGGGGAGATGGAGTCCGGGTTCTCGATGACCGAGCCCGACAACGCCGGCTCCGACCCCCGCTCGATCAAGACCACGGCCCGGCGCGACGGCGACGAGTGGGTCATCAACGGCCACAAGTGGTTCACGTCGAACGGGCACCGCGCCGACTTCTTCATCGTGATGTGTCGCACCGAGGACGACGAGGGCGGCGCCGACCAGAGCAGCCGGATGACCCAGATCATCGTCCCCAAGGACACGCCCGGCGTGAACGTGGTGCGCGGCATCACGGTCTGGAACGTCCCGAGCGACCACTGCGAGATCATCTACGACGACGTCCGGGTGCCGATCGAGAACCAGCTCGGGAGCCGGGGGAGCGGGCACCAGGCCGCGCAGGACCGCCTCGGTGCGGGGCGCGTGTACCACTGCATGAACTCGATCGGGCAGATGTGGCGCGCGTTCGACCTCATGGTGGAGCGTTCGATGACGCGTGAGGTGCACGGCGGCCTGCTCGAGACCAAGCAGTTCATCCAGGGCTTCATCGCCGACTCCTACATCGACATCCAGGCCGCCCGGCTCATGACGATCCACTGCGCCGAGAAGATGGAGGCCGAGGGCGACGCCCGCACCGACATCTCCGCGATCAAGGTGTTCGTGCCGGCCGCGTACGAGCGCGTCGTCGACCGGGCGATCCAGGTGTGGGGCGCCGCGGGTGTCTCGGGCGACCTGCCCCTCGCGGCGATGTACCAGGGGGCGCGGACGCTGCGCCTCGCCGACGGACCCGACGAGGTGCACCGGATCCTCATCGCCAAGAACGTGCTCTCCCAGTACCACCGCGGCAACGGGTGGGACTTCGGCGCCTGATCGTCCCCGAATCCGCGGCGGTCGGCACCCGGGTGCCGGAACGGGGACGGCCGGCTCAGAGGTTGGTGAACAGCGCGGCGTAGCGCTCGAGGTGCCGGTCGCCGAGGAACTCCTCGTAGGCCCGCTCGTACGCGGCGGCGGCGAGGCGCTCGGCGTACGGGCGGTCGACGAGGAGGCGATGGACGGCCTCGCCGAACGCATCCAGGTCGAAGGGATCGTCGATGAGCAGCCCGTGCTCACCGTCGACGATCTGGTCCGCGATTCCGCCCACCCGGCTCGCGACGACCGGACGGCGCTTCCACATCGCCTCGGTGACGGTGAGGCCGAAGCCCTCCGCCAGGCTCTTCTGGGTCACGACGCTGGCGTGGCGCTGGAGCGCGTTCACGATGATCGCGGCCTCGTCGGGGTCGTGCATCGGGACGCACGCGAGGTGCACGCGCTCCCGCAGCACCTCCGGGAGCTCTCCCCACGCCTCCATGCACTCGTCGAGCACCGGGCCGGCCTCGGGGTCGTCGTCGACACCGTGCACCGCGGGTCCGACGAGGGTCAGGTGCGCGTCGCTGCCGTCGAGATGGCGCGTGAACCCGTGCAGCACCCCGGTCATGTCCTTGACTCGGTCCCATCGCGATGCCTGGATCACGAGCGGGACGCTCGGCGGCGGGGGCGGGCCCGTCTGGAGGATGTCGACCCGGCGGTCGATGCGACCGGGGGACCCGTCACGGCGTGAGAACTCCACGGCGGGCGGATCGGCGTCGCCACCGAGCAGGCCGACGTACTGGAGGATCCCTCGGACCGCGTCGCCCGAGAGCTCCTGGTTCTTCGCCGAGAACGGGTCGATCGAGGGCGGGATCACGAAGAGCCGGTCCGGATCGATCCACGGAGGCGCGAACTCGGCCCGGCTGAAGACGAACGCATCGACGTCGTCGATGTAGGGGCGCACGAAGTCCCAGCCCCGCTCGGTGTGCTCGTTGGGTGTGTCGCGTCCCACGTGACAGCGCCACACGACCTTCGCTCCGGTGTTCCGCACCGCGTGGGCGAGGCCCGCGGTCTGCGGATCGTGCAGGATCACGATGTCGCCCGACTGCGAGTAGGTCGCGAGCTCGTCGGCGTTCGCGCGCATCACCGCTTCGTAGGCCGCATGCTCCTCGGGGCCCAGGGGACCTCCGTCGCCCGCGGAGCCGTAGAGGTGGTTGTGGATACGCTTCGTGATGTCGAAGAACGGGCGCTCGGCGTCGACCACCACCCACTGCGCGTCGACGCCGACCCCACGGGCGTACGAGAGCAGCGTCTGGAGCAGCTCGGCAACGCCTCCGCCGCTCGCGGTGGAGTTGACGTTGAGCACGCGCCGACCGGCGAGCAGCTCCCGGGCCCCGGCGGCGGCCCGGCGGAACTCCTCGGCTCGTTGCGGGCCGATCAGCGCTTCGAGACGCTCGGCGGGGAGCGCCTCCACTCCGATGTGCTGCACGATTCGATCTGCCCTCGAGCTCTCGTGTTGAGTTGTCGTGACGCTACCCGGCGACCGACGTCGGTGCGCGAACGATGACTGTCAGCCCGGGAGCACGACGATCCACCGGTAACCTCGCGGCGACATGCCGTTTCGGGGGAGTGACGCGCGAGCCACCGCGGACTGGCGACGGGTACAGATGGGCCTGGCCGCCCTCCTGGCGGTCATGGCCCTCGGGACCGTGGGGTATGTGGCCTTCGGTTTCACCGTGCTCGAGGGGCTCTATCAGACGGTCACGACCGTCACCACGGTGGGCTTCCGCGAGGTGCAACCCCTCGGCGACGGCGCGCAGGTGTTCACGATCGTCCTCATCCTCGTCGGGGTCGGCACCGCGCTGTACACGCTCTCGGCGTTCATCGAGACGCTGCTCGAGGGCCAGATGCAAGGCGCGTTCGGGAGGCAACGGATGGAACGCAAGATCAACGGGATGCGCGACCACGTCATCATCTGCGGGTGGGGACGCGTCGGTCGGGCGATCGCGAAGGAGCTCGATGCCGCTGGGCAGGAGTACGTGGTCGTCGACGCCGACGACGAGCGGCTGGAGACCGTCGAGGGCCCGTCGGTGCTGGGCGACGCGACCGCCGACGACGTGCTCGAGCAGGCCGGGGTACGCCGGGCCCGCGCGCTCGTCGCCGCCCTCGACAACGATGCCGGCAACCTCTTCGTCACGCTCAGCGCCCGCAGCTTCGGATCCGACCTCTTCATCGTCGGCCGGGTCCGCATCGAGGACAACGAGGAGAAGCTGCGGCGGGCCGGCGCCGACCGGGTCATCAATCCGCAGAGCATCGGCGGGGCTCGCGCCGGGGCGTTCCTCCTCCAGCCGCACGTGACGGAGTTCCTCGACGTCGTCATGCACGACGCCGAGATCGAGTTCCGCCTCGAGGAGGTGAAGGTGCCGGAACGGTCGGCCCTCGCGGGTGCATCGATCCGTGACGCGCACATCCGCGACCGCACGGGCGCGCTCGTGCTCGCGGTGCGTCAACCCGACCACTCGTTCATCACGAACCCCGCACCCGAGCACCACATCGAGGCCGGGCAGGTCCTCATCGTGATCGGGACCAAGGAAGAGCTCGCCGCGCTCGACCAGCTGGCGGCCCGGACGACCTGATCAGGCGATCCTGATCAGGAGCGAAGCGTCGCGCCGGCGAGCGCGCCCGTGTGCTCGCCGTCGGCCATGAACACCTCGCCGTTCACCAGCGTCCACGCGTAGCCGCGGGCTTGCTGCACGAAGCGCCCCGCCCCGTTCGGGTAGTCGTGCACGTACTCGGGCTGGGGGAGACCCAGGCCGTCGAGGTCCAGCACGTTGACGTCCGCGCACGCGCCGGGAGCCAGCACCCCGCGATCGGCGATCCCCATCACCCGCGCGGTCTCCGACGTGAGCTTGCGCACGGCTTCCCCGACGGAGAGGAGCCCGCGATCGCGCACCCAGTGGGAGAGGAGGAACGTCGGCTGGCTCGAGTCCATGATGAGGCCGACGTGCGCACCGGCGTCGGCGAGGCCCATCACCGTGTGTGGGTGGGTGAGCATCATCTCGACGGCCGACAGGTCGTCGTTCAGGAACGGCCAGTTGAGGAGGAGCGCGCCCTCTCGCTCGAGGGAGAGGTCGATGAACGCCTCCGCCGGAGTGACGCCGAGCCGGGCGGCGTGGCCGGCGAGGCTCTCCTCGGCAGGGAGGTCGTAGCGGGCATCCCCGGCCGGGAGCACGAACAGCTCGTCGGGCGGGATCGTGGGCAGGTCACGGGCCGACTCGATCAGCGCGGCGCGCCGATCGGGGTCGCGCAGCGCAGCGACCCGCCCCGCCACGGGGAGGTCGCGCAGGGCCCGCCACTCGGGCGTCCCGTCGAACGGGCTCCGGTGCACGAGGCCGAACAGCATGCCGATACCCCGCGCGGTCGTCTGCGGGTACAGCGCCGCACCCCGCGCCCGCGCGGCCTCGACCGTCGCCAGCGCCTCGACGTGCAGGTCGGGCACCCGCTTGGTCTGGCTCAACCCGAACGTGACCGGCCGACCCGAGGCGAGGGCGATCTCGGCGAGCAGCTCGACTTCGGGAATGGTGCGCCGGCCGCCGTCGACGGTCCGCTCTCCGAGCGCGGCGGCGGCCTCGAACACGCCCGCGCGACGCCGACCGAGCACCTCGGCGATCGCGAGCAGCTCGCGCGCGTCGGCGTACGTGCCGGGGACCGGACGACCGTCGGGGACGCGGTGCAGCATCGTGCGCGACGTCGAGAAGCCGAGCGCGCCGGCGCCCATCGCCTCGTCGACCTGTGCGCACATCGCGGCGATGTCGTCGTCGGAGGCGGGCATGTCGTCGAGGCTGCGCTCGCCCATGGCGTGGTACCGCACCGCGCAGTGGCCCACCATCCCGCCGACGTTCACGCCCTTGGGCCACCGTTGGACCGCATCGAGGTACTCGCCGTAGGACTCCCAGTCCCAGTCGAGCCCGGTCATGATCGCCTCGGCCGGGATGTCCTCCACGGACTCCATGAGCTCGGCGAGGTAGCGACGGTCGTCGGGCTTGCACGGCGCGAACGTCACGCCGCACGAGCCGAGCACCACCGAGGTGACTCCGTGCCAGCACGACGACGTCGCGAGCGGTTCCCACCCGAGGTGCGCGTCGAGATGCGTGTGGAGATCGACGAACCCGGGCGTGACGAGGCGGCCGTCGGCATCGAGCTCGCGGCTGCCGGACCCCGACACGTCGCCGACCTCGGTGATGCGGTCGCCGTCGATCGCCACGTCGCCCGGGACGGGGTCGCCACCCAGCCCGTCGACGAGCAGGCCCGAGCGGATGACGAGATCGTGGGTCACCGGCCCGAGGGTAGTCATGGGTCAGCGAGCATGCGCGGGACGCGCGCGCGAGCCGAGTGCGCCAGGATGCCTGGCGATGGTCCCACCCTTGAACCTGCTCCCGGTTCCGCGTCACCTCGTGCTCGGCGAGGGCTCGGTGCCGCTCACCGTACCGGCGATCAGGATGGACGCCGACCTGCCTGCGCAGGGCTACGAGCTCTGCATCGACACCGACGGCATCGCGATCGACGCGGCCGACGCCGCCGGGGCGTTCTACGGCCGAGCGACGCTCGCGCAGCTTGCGCGCCTGCGCCCTGAGTCGATGGTGCCGATGCTGACGATCCGCGACTGGCCGGACTTGCCGGTCCGGGCGGTCATGCTCGACGTGTCGCGCGACAAGGTCCCGACGATGGCCACGGTGCGCGACCTCGTCGCCCGGCTCGCGTCGTGGAAGGTCAACCAGATCCAGCTCTACGTGGAGCACACGTTCGCGTACTCCGGTCACGAGGCCGTGTGGGCCGACGCGAGCCCGTTCACCCCCGACGAGATCCGTGAGCTCGACGCGTGGTGCGCCCGGCACCACATGGAGCTCGTCGCCAACCAGAACTGCCTCGGCCACATGGGTCGCTGGCTCCGCCACGATCGGTACCGGCCGCTGGCGATGGATCCCGACGGGTTCACCGACCACCTCGGACGGCAGCGCGCGCCGATGACGATCGATCCCGCGAACCCGGGTTCGCTCGACCTCGTGCGCGACCTGCTCGCGCAGCTGCTCCCGTGCTTCACGAGCAGCCGGGTCCACATCGGGCTCGACGAGCCGTGGGAGATGCCCGACGAGCGGATCGGTGAGTACCTCGACTGGGTCGGGCGACTCGCCGAGGTTCCGGAGCTGGCTGGTCGCGACCTGCTGATGTGGGGCGACATCGTGGCCGGGCATCCGGATCGCCTCGCCCGGCTGCCGGGCAACGTGACCGTGTGCGAATGGGGCTACGAGGAGTGGTGGCCGTTCGACGAGCGCGCCGCGGCGTACGCGGCCGCGGGCACGCCGTTCTGGGTGTGCCCCGGGACCTCGAGCTGGACCACGCTCCTCGGGCGCACGACGAACATGCGGGGTGACGCCATCGCGGCGGCGGTGGCCGCAGCCGCGCACGGCGGCTCGGGGTTCCTGAACACCGACTGGGGTGACCAGGGCCACCTCCAGTACCTCCCGGTGAGCGAGCCCGGGTTCGCGTTCGGGGCCGCGACGTCGTGGTGCCTCGACACGAACCGCGAGCTCGACCTCGCGGCCGCGCTCGACGTGCACGCGTTCGGTGACGAGGCGGGCGTGCTCGGCCGTGCCCTGGCCGAGCTCGGTGACGTGTACCGGGACGTGACGCCCCAGGTGCCGAACACGTCGGCGGTGGTGCTCCACCTCTACTACCCCCAGCTCACGTTGGGTCGAGGCCCCACGAAGGGCGCCACGGCCCCCGAATTCGAGCGCCTCGACGAGAAGCTCGCCGGCATCGCCATGTCGCTCGACGGAGCGCGCCCCTCGCGTGCCGACGGCGCGCTCGTGCTCGACGAGCTCCGCAACGCCATCGCGCTGGTGCGGGTGCTGTGCGGCGATGCGATCGCCAGGCTCGACGGGGACGGCACCCTCGAGTCGATCCCAGCTGCGACGCGCGAGCGGCTCGCTACAGGTCTCGCCCCCGTCGTCGACGCGCACCGCGACCTCTGGCTCGTGCGCAACCGACGCGGGGGCCTCGACGACAGCGTGGCGTGGCTCGAGCATCTCCGCGACTGCTACCGCGGCGGCACGACCGACCGGGCGTGGGGCAGTCACTACGTCGGGTGACGGACCGGGTCGACCGGGAAACTCGACTAGAACAAGGACATGGATGTCGTCACGCTTGGTACCGGCTCGCCGCTACCCGACCCGAACCGCGCCGGAGCCGCCACCCTCGTGCGCGCGGCCGGGAAGACGCTCCTCATCGACGCCGGCCGCGGGGTCGTCATGCGGTTGGCCGCGGCCGGCGTCTTCCCACCGATGCTCGACGCGGTGCTGCTGACGCACCTGCACAGCGACCACATCACCGACTTCAACGACGTCGTCACGACCCGGTGGGTGATGTCGCCCGTCGAGAGCCCGCTGCCCGTCGTCGGACCGCCCGGCACGGCTGCGTTCGTCGACCGGACGGTCGCGATGCTGGCTGACGACGTTCGCTACCGACTCGACCACCACGCGGACCTGACGTGGGAGCCGACGTGCGCCATCACCGAGGTGCTCGACGGGGTCGCATGGGAGGCCGACGGGGTGCGGGTGCTCGCCGCACCGACCGATCACCGGCCGGTCGCGCCCACTGTCGGCTACCGCATCCAGGCGGAGGACGAGGTTGTCGCCCTGGGCGGCGACACGATCCCCTGCGCCGGCCTCGACCGGCTGTGTGCCGGCGCCGACGTCTACGTGCAGACCGTGATCCGCGCCGATCTCGTGAAGAACGTCCCGAGCGCGCGTTTCCGGGACATCCTCGACTACCACTCCTCCTGCGAGGACGCGGGGAAGACCGCCGCGCGAGCCGGCGTCGGGACGCTCGTGCTCACGCATCCGGTCCCACCGCCTGCGCCGGGCACGGAGGACGAATGGGTCGCGCAGGCCGCCGCGCACTTCGACGGCGAGATCGTCCTCGCACACGACCTCTGGTCGATCACGGTCTAGCTCCGACGCTGCCGAGCCGCGCGCCGTCCTCGTGGCGAGCGGCTGGACTAGTGGTGGAAGCCCGAGCCGGGGGTGGTCGGCAGCGGTGTGGTGAGCTGCTCGAGGTAGGCGACGTGGCGACGGAGGTCCTCGACCAGCAGGTCGGCCAGGTCGCGTGAGAACCCGTTCTTCACCACGACCCGGAGCGCCGCGAGGTCCTGGCGGTTCTCGGGGAACGTGTACGCGGGCACGAGCCAGCCGCGATCCCGCAGGCGCTCGGACAGGTCGAACACGGTGTACGGACGATCGCTGCCGTCGAGCGCGAACGCGAACACCGGGAGCTCGCTCCCGTCGGTGATCAGCTCGAACGGACCGATCCCGGCGATCTGCTCCGCGGTGTACCGGGCGACGTCGCGGCTCACCTGCTGCACCCGGCGGTAGCCCTCGAACCCGAGCCGCACGAAGTTGTAGTACTGCGCGACGACCTGGTTGCCGGGGCGTGAGAAGTTCAGCGCGAACGTGGGCATGTCGCCCCCGAGGTAGTTGACCCGGAAGACGAGGTCCTCGGGGAGCGCATCGGGGTCGCGCCACACGATCCATCCGACGCCGGGGTAGACGAGCCCGTACTTGTGTCCCGATGTGTTGATCGACTGCACGCGTGGCAGCCGGAAGTCCCAGACGATGTCGGGATCGAGAAACGGCGCGATGAAGCCACCCGAGGCCGCGTCGACATGCACCGGGATGTCGAGACCGGTGTCGGCATGGAGTCGGTCGAGGGCCGCGCAGATCTCGGCGATGGGCTCGTAGGAGCCGTCGAACGTCGAGCCGAGGATGCCCACGACTCCGATCGTGTGTTCGTCGCACTGCTTCACCGCCTCGTGGGCGGAGAGGTGGTATCGGTCGCCCTCCATCGGGACGAGGCGCGGCTCGACGTCCCAGTACCGGCAAAACTTCTCCCAGCACACCTGCACGTTGGCGCCCATGACGAGGTTGGGGGTGTCGGTCGACAGCGACTTCGTGCGGCGACCGTCGCGCCAGCGCCACTTGAGCGCCATCCCGCCGAGCATCGCGGCCTCGCTGGACCCGGTGGTGGACGTGCCGGTCGCCTCGACGTCGTCGGGGGAGCCCCACAGCCGACTGAGCATGTTGACGCATCGCATCTCGAGCTCGGCCGTGCGCGGGTACTCGTCCTTGTCGACCATGTTCTTGTCGAAGGTCTCGGCCATCAGGCGCTCGGCCTGCGGCTCCATCCAGGTCGTCACGAAGGTCGCCAGGTTGAGCCGGGCGTTCCCGTCGAGCATCAGCTCGTCGCGGACGAACTGCGCTGCGGTCTCGGGGTGCATCTCGCGGTCGTCCAGGACGTGGCGCGGGGCCTCGGAGGTCTCGCCGGCCCGGGAGTAGAGAGGGTTGAGGCTCTCGGGCTCGGTGAGCTGCTGCTTGCGGTGGATCGGCATGGTGGTGCTCCCTCGTCGCGGCGCGCGGTCCCGGGCCGAGTCTCGCGCTTCGATCGCGGCGGTCCGGGCCACGCGACGCGCGAGGCTGTTCTCGTGGATCGACAGGCATGGGACGAGCGTTACGGCGGCACCGACCTGGTGTGGTCGGCGACACCCAACCAGTTCTTGGCGGCAGAGGCGGCGGACCTCGCGGCAGGTCGCGCGCTCGACGTCGCGTGCGGTGAGGGACGCAACGCGCTGTGGCTTGCCGGCCGCGGGTGGCAGGTGACGGCGGTCGACTTCTCGGAGGCCGGGATCGCGACCGGGCGCCGACGGGCCGCCGAGGCGGGCGTCGACGTCGACTGGGTCGTCGCCGACGTGGTCGAGTGGGAACCGGAGCCGGCGGCGTTCGATCTCGCGGTGATCGCGTACCTGCAGCTGCCCGCCGCGTCCTTGCGCCGGGTCATCAGTCACGCGGTCGGTGCGCTCGGCCCCGGTGGGACGCTCGTCGCGGTCGGCCATGACCGCACGAACCTCGTCGACGGCCACGGCGGCCCCCAGGATCCCGACGTCCTCTGGACCGTCGACGAGATCGTGGAGGCGATCGGGGCGAGCGGCATCGAGGCCACCGTCGAGCAGGGGGCCGTCGTCGAACGACGCGTCACGACCGACGACGGTGAGCGGGTGGCGCTCGACACGCTCGTCCGGGCGACGCGCTCCTGACGCCGCGTCGGATCAGCCATCCGCGGCGACCCGGAACCCCAGGTTCCCGGTCGAGGAGTCCGGCGTGTTGGCGCTGCGCGCCGCGACCCGGTACCGCCGGCAGTACGACGCGTGGCAGAGGTACGACCCGCCTCGCATGACCCGATGGGTGCCGGTCGGCGGTCCGGCGGGCGATCGGGGCGGTCGTAGGGCATACCACTCGGGGTCGTACCAGTCGGCGGTCCACTCCCAGACGTTGCCCGTCGTCTCGAACAGCCCGAACCCGTTCGGGGGGTAGCTGCGCACCGGCGCGGTGCCGAGATGGCCGTCGGCAACGGTGTTCTCGCCCGGGAACGTCCCCTGGAAGACGTTCATGCGGTGCTCACCGGCGGGCTCGAGGTCGTCTCCCCAGGGGAACGTCGCGCCGACGAGCCCGCCTCGCGCCGCGTACTCCCACTCGGCCTCGGCGGGCAGGCGGGTGCCGGACCACGCGCAGTAGGCGTGCGCGTCGGCCCAGGAGACGTGGACCGCGGGGTGGTCGCCGCGGCCGTCGACGTCCGAGCGCGGTCCCTCGGGGTGGTCCCACGTCGCCCCTTCGACCTGACGCCACCACTCGGCTTGCGCGACGCCGTGCGTGTCGGGATGGTCGTCGGGCAGCAGCCCGGCGAACACGAACGACCACCCGAACCGCTCGGCGTCCGTCGTGTGCCCGGTCGCCGCCACGAACGCCGCGAACTCGTCGTTGGTGACGGCGGTCGGGGCGATGCGGAACGCCCGGACGTCCACCTCGTGCACGGGAGACTCGCCGTCGCCGGGATAGGCCCACTCGTTGGCGCAGCCCATGAGGAAGGTGGCGCCGGGCAGGTCGATCACGAGCCCAGGGTACGGCGGTGCCACCCGCGCTGGCGTGTCCCGATACGTTCGTGCGTCAGGAGCACGGCGTGACGCGTACGTGCAGGCGCTGGAACGGAGCAATGTGGCCAAGACGCGAACGCTGACACCGGCCGCCGCAGCCGGGCTGATCGACGTGCGCGACGAGATCGGGATCCCGCTCGGACCCGGCCAGCCCAGCGCCTTCTTGCACGCACTGGGCGAACGCGACGACTTCGAGGCGCTCGTCGTGCACGGGGCGCTTCTGATCGACCTGTTCCCGCTCTTCACGCGCCGGGGCGTCACGCTGCGCAGCGGGTTCTTCGGTCCCGCCGAGCGGTTCCTGCTCGACTCGGGTGCCGACATCCAGTTCGTCCCGGCGGACTTCCGCCGCTTCTCCCTGGTCGCGGAACGGGTGCACCCGCGGGTGATGTCAACGGCGTCGACGCTCCCCGACGCCGAGGGCTTTCTCAACCTCTCCTTGCACGCGGGTGCGACGGTCGACGAGGTGCGCCGTGCCGGCGTCGACCCCGACCGACTGCTGGTGGTCGAGGCCAACCCCAACCTGCCGCGCACGGTCGGGCTCCCGCCGGCGTTCCCGCACACGGTGCACGTCGACGACGTCGACGTGCTGGTCGAGAGCGACCGCGACCCGTTCGTCCTCGCCGATGCCGAGCCGACCGATGTCGACCGGGCGATCGCCGAGCACGCGCGCGGGTACATCCACGATGGTTGCACCATCCAGACCGGGATCGGCGGGATCCCGAGCATGATCGCCCGCCTGCTCGCCGAGGGGCCGGGCGGCGACTACGGGGTGCACTCGGAGATGTTCACGACCGGGCTGATGCACCTCCATGAGGCGGGGAAGGTCACGAACCGCAAGGGGACCGAGCTCGACGGCTTCTCCGTGACGACGTTCGCCGCCGGGACCCGCGAGCTCTACGACTGGCTCGACGGCAACGCCGACGTGCGGTTCCTCCCGGTCGACGCCGTGAACACGCCGAACATGATCGCGGCGAATCGCGACATGGTGACGATCAACGGTGCGTTGATGGTCGACCTCGCGGGCCAGGTCGCGGCCGACACGATCGGACCGCGTCAGTACTCGGGGATCGGCGGCCATGAGGACTTCGTCGCGGTCTCCGGGTTCCAGCTCTCGGACCGGTCGTTGATCTGCCTCCCGTCGACGTCGGAGGTCGACGGAGTGCAGCTGCCCCGCATCGTCGACCGGTTCCCGCCGGGGACCGCGGTGACGACACCGCGCCACCACGTCGACGTCATCGTCACGGAGTTCGGCGTCGCGGAGCTCGCCGGGCGGACGGTGCGCGAACGCGCGGTCGCGCTCGCCTCGATCGCGCACCCGAAGTTCCGCGACGAGCTCACCGCCGCGGCGCATCACCACGTCACCTGAGCGCCCGCGAACCCAGCGTTTCTGGTCCTGCGTCTCTCACCCCGCCATAGGCGGGTGAGAGACGCATCAAGGGCGAGAAGGGAAAAGGGAGGCGCGGGCGTCGGTGAGGTCGGTCGGGGACCAGTCGGGGGGTAGCTCGACCCGGCTGGTCACGGCGAGGGGGCCGACGACGCTCACCTTCCAGCCCACGACGAGCAGCACCTGTCCGGTCACGTCGGCGGCGTCGTCGCTGCAGAGCCAGGCGACGGCCTTCGCCGCGTGAGCCGGGTCGTACGGATCGGGGCCCTCGACGGGCGCCGCGAACATCTCCACGCCCTCGGTCATGCGCGTCCGCGCTCGCATCGCGACCGCATTCACCGTCGCGCCGTACCGGGCCAGCTCGGCCGCGAGCTCGAGGGTGAGCCCGAGGATGCCGGCCTTCGACGCCGAGTAGTTGGCGTGGCCCTGGGCCGGGAAGAGCCCGCCCTCGCTCACCGTGTTCACGATGCGGCGTCCGTCGGCCACGCCGTGTTCGCGCCAGAACGCACCCACGAAGCGACTCGGCGCGAAGTGGCCGGTGAGGTTCGTACGGATGACCTCGTCCCACTCCGCTTCGCTCATCTTGAAGCTCATTCGGTCGCGGGTGATCCCCGCGTTGTTGACGAGGATGTGGAGGTCGCCGAACTCCGCGACTGCCTGTTCGACGAGCCCCTCGGCACTGGACCAGTCGGCGACGTCGCCCACGTGCGCGACCGCGCGTCCGCCCGTCCCGGTGATCTCCGCCACCACGGAGTGCGCGGCATCGCTGGAGCGGTTGTTCACCACGATTGCGGCGCCGGCCGCAGCGAGGGCGAGTGCATGGGCGCGGCCGAGCCCGCGTCCGGCCCCCGTGACGATCGCGACCCGTCCCGCGAGCGGCAGGGAGTCCACGGCGCGCGGATCAGACCGGAGGGACGCCGTGGCGGCGGTCGAATTGCTCGCGCACGCGCGTCCGGGCCAGGGCGATGCGGGCGATCAGCTCGGCGCGGAGGTCTTCGGGCTCGACGACCGCGTCGACGACGAGCTCGCTCGCGAGATGCACGAGGTCGACGTCGGCCTCGAACTCGGCCCGACGCTCGGCGACGAACGACGCTCGCTCGTCGGGGTCGTCGATCGCGTGGATCGCGTTGTAGAAGACGGCATTCACGGCCGGCTCGGGGCCCATGATCGCGATCTTGGCGCTCGGGAGCGCGAGACACGCGTCGGGGTCGAACGCCGGACCGCACATCGCGTAGAGGCCTGCGCCGTACGCCTTGCGCACGATCACGGAGATCTTCGGCACGGTCGCCTCGGTGATCGCCGTGATCATCTTCGCCCCGTGGCGGATGATGCCCTCGCGCTCCACCGCGGTGCCGATCATGAATCCGGGAACGTCGGCGAGGAAGACCAGCGGCACGTTGAACGCGTCGCAGCACCACACGAACCGTGCGGCCTTGTCAGCCGAGTCGACGAACAGGACCCCGCCGAGATGCTTCGGGTTGTTGGCGACGATCCCCACCGTCTCGCCGTCGAGGCGGGCGAACCCGCACACGATCTCGCGCGCGAACAGTGGCTTGACCTCGAAGAACGAGTCCCCGTCGACGAGCGCGTCGACCACCTGGCGGATGTCGTAGGCGCGCCGCTCCTCGGTCGGGACGATCGACGCGATCTCGGCCGGGCTACGGCCGGGATCGCGTGACTCGACCGCGGGAGGGGCGTGCTTCCACGAGGTCGGGAGGTACGAGAGCCACGTGCGCGCCGCGGCGACTGCCTCGGCATCGTCGGCGACGAGGTTGTCGCCGCACCCGCTGATGGTCGCGTGCATGCGCGCGCCGCCCATCTCCTCGAGGCTCACGTCCTCGCCGATGACCTCCTGGGCCATGCGGGGCGACCCCAGGTACATCGACGCGTTCTCCTCGACCATGAACACGACGTCGCAGAACGCCGGGATGTACGCACCGCCGGCGGCCGACGGGCCGAACAGGCAGCACACCTGGGGGACACGACCGGAGAGGCGGACCTGGTTGGCGAAGATGCGGCCCGCGCCCCGGCGACCCGGGAAGAGCTCGACCTGGTCGGTGATGCGCCCCCCGGCCGAGTCGACGAGATACACGATCGGGACCTGGAGGCGCAGCGCGGTCTCCGTGATCCGGATGATCTTCTCGACCGTCCGCGCCCCCCAGGATCCGGCCTTCACCGTGGTGTCGTTCGCCATGATGCAGACCGGGCGACCGTCGACCCGGCCGACGCCGGTGACCACGCCGTCGGCCGGGAGGTCGTCGGCGAGTGCGTTGGCGAGGAGCCCGTCCTCCACGAACGAGCCCTCGTCGACGAGGAGCCCGATGCGGTCCCGCACGAACAGCTTGTGGGCGGCCTCGAGCTTGGCCGCACCCTTGGCGAGGTTTCCCCGACGCGCCCGGTCGGTGTGGGAGCGGATCTTCTCGTCGGTCACGACGCGGTTGCCTCGGCGACTGCCGCGGTGACGTCGCGCCACCGGTCGAGTGCGCCGGCGCCGAACGACCAGCTCCCGGTCGCGTCGTACATGATGATGCGGTCCGCGATGTCGCGATACCGCTCGACGAGCGCGTCGGCGAGACCGTCCCAGGTGGACTCCAGGCTGTACACGTCGAGCATCTCGTCGGTGATCGTCTCGCCCATCGCCCGGATGTCTCCGGCCCGCTGGAGCTCGTGGAGTCGTTCCGAGGTTCCCTCGAACCCGTGGAGGTCGAACACGCCGGAGTACGTGCGCGTCGACCCGTAGAACGCGATGCGGATCCGCGCCGACTCGCGCGCGGCGGTGCGCTCCTCGTCGGTGTCACCGATGATCGCCATCACCGGGCAGACGACCTGCACGTCGGTCGCGTCTCTGCTTGCCTTCGCGGCGCCGTCGCGCAGCGCGGGCAGCGTGACCTCCTGGAGGTAGCGCACCGAGTGGAACGGGTGGCAGTGGATCCCGTCGGCGACCTCGCCGGCCATCCGCACCGACCAGGGCCGTACGGCCGAGACGTAGATCGGGACGTCGGGGAAGGCCGACGGACCCGGGCTCCACATGTCGGGGAGCAGGTCGAAGGACCAGAAGTCCCCGTGGAAGTCGAGCTTCTCCTCGCGCTGGAAGGCCTTGAAGATGGCGCGCAGCGCGAGCACGTACTCCCGGAGCCGTGACCCGGGGTGGTCGTAGGTGGCCGAGTAGCGGCGCTCGATGTGGGCCTTCACCTGGGTGCCGAGGCCGAGGACGAAGCGGCCACGGGTGATGTCGGCCAGCTCCCAGGCGATCTGGGCCGTGACCATCGGGCTGCGGACGAACGCCAGCGCGATGGCGGTCCCGATGTCGATCCCCTGGCCGGCGAGGGCCGCCGCGGTGCAGCCCGTGTACGCCGTGCGGCCGCTCTCGGTGAACCAGAGCCCGTCGAACCCGCACGACGCGACCTCGCGGGTCAGTCCGTCGACGTCGCCGAGCGGCTGGCCGAGCGCGATCGCATCGATCTTCACCTCGGCAACGTAGCAACCGGGGAAGTCCGGGCGGCGTGCGCGCGGCCTACGCTCGACCTCCGACCTCGACCTGACCGCGACGCGCTCCGCCGAGTGGCGGGACCGGGCGAGACGAGTGCACGAGGAGGTGCCGTGGAGTTCGACCCGCTGTCGGAGGACTTCTTCGACGATCCCTACGACACGTACCGCTGGCTGCGGGACGAGGTGCCCGTCTACCACAACGACAAGTACGGGTTCTGGGCGTTGTCGCGCTTCGACGACGTCGTGACCGCACACCGCGACTGGAAGACGTTCAGCAGCGAGCACGGGCTCACGATCGACCAGCTCACCGACCCGAACGCCGGTGCCAAGGGCACGAGCATCATCATGATGGACCCGCCCGAGCACGATCGGATGCGCAAGCTCGTGAGTCGGGTGTTCACGCCACGGGCGATGGCGAACCTCGAGCCGATGATCCGGGACGTGATCACGACGCACCTCGAGCGCTTCGACGGCGACGGCGCGTTCGACGCGGTGGCCGACTTCTCCGGTCCGTTCCCGGTCGAGGTGATCGCGACGATGCTGGGGGTCCCGGCCGCGGACCACCAGCAGATCCGCCACTGGACCGATCTCATGCTCCATCGAGAGCCCGGCGAGCCCAAGCCGACCCAGGAGGGCATGGAAGCGGGACTGAACCAGGTCGTCTACTTCCTGGAGCTGATCGCGGACAAGCGCACGAACCCGTCCGACGACATGATCGGCGGGCTCATCGAGGCCGAGGTGGAGGGCGACGACGGTACGAGGCACCGGCTCGACGACAGCGAGATCGCAGGCTTCGCGACCCTGCTCGCCGCGGCCGGCAGCGAGACGGTCACGAAGCTCATCGGCAACGGCGTCGTCCTCTTCGCGCGGAACCCGTCCGAGTGGGCGAAGGTGCGGGCCGACCGCGCCGCGGCCGTGCCCGCGGTGGAGGAGGTCCTGCGCTTCTGGGCGCCGTCGCAGTACCAGGGTCGGTTCACCCATCGCCCGGCCGAGTACCACGGGGTCACGATCCCCGAGAACGAGGCGGTGATCCTCGTGACCGGGGCCGCGAACCGCGATGAGCGCGAGTACGAGGATCCCGACCACTTCGACATCGATCGGGAGATCGGCCTGCGCGTCGGGCTCGGTCACGGCATCCACTCGTGCCTCGGCGCTGCGCTCGCGCGGCTCGAGAGCCGCATCGCGTTCGAAGAGCTCGCCAACCGGTGGCCGAGCTACGAGGTCGACGACGCCGGGCTCCGGCGAGTGCAGATGTCGAACGTGGCCGGCTTCTCGAACGTCCCCGTCACCCGCGCCGCCTGACCCCTCCCTCCAGCGTCTTGGCGTCGGGCCATGGTTCTTGCGTCGGGGAGGGTGGCTGGGTGACGGTCCTTCGACGCCGAAGCGCTGCGCGGTCAGCCGGTGTCGGCGACGGCTTCGACGTGGATGCGGACCCGGATCATCGGATCGACGCGGATGAGCAGCAGGTTGGGGGGTGCGAGGCCCCAGTCGCGCACGTCGAACGACTGCTCGCCCTCGATGACCACCCGTCCGGATGACGCGGTGACGACCGACACGGTCCCGGTCACCTCGTTCTCGACGCCCAGGAAGCCGATCGTCCCGCGCACCTGCATCCCGTCGGCGGCAGACTCGACCGACAGCACGCGGCCGCTGATCGCCGGGTGGTCGCGGACGTTGATCCGCCGTCGCGTCTCGCGGTCGAGCAGGGGGTTGCCCCAGCCGAGCCGAGCGGCGTCGACCTCGACGTGCGCACCGGCGAGCACGCCGTCCTCGTCGATCTCGACCGAGCCCGCGACACCGTCGGCACGGCCGTCGATCCCGTGGAGGGTCGACGTCGCCGCCACGTCCACCTTCGACGCCGACGGATCGATGCGATAGGTCGTCACTGCAGGACCGCGGCGTCCACGTCGTCCCACCGCATCGCGCGGTCGTCGACGGCGCCGTGGCCGAAGATCGCGGCCGCGCGTGCCGCGATCGCGTCCTGCACGACCTGGCTGGTGACCGCACGGCCCTCGGCGGCGAGAGACGTCACACCGAGGTCATGGATGCCGCAAGGGACGATGTGGTCGAACATCGTGAGGTCCGGGTCCACGTTCAGCGCGAAGCCGTGCATCGAGCGGCCCCGGGTGATGCGGACGCCCACGGCTGCGATCTTGCGGTCGTCGACCCACACTCCCGGGTGGCCGGCCCGCCGACCGGCGCCATCGAGTCCGAGGTCGCCGAGCGCGTCGAGCACGACCTGCTCGATCGCGGCGACGTGGGCGTGCACCGCGCCCGGCCCGAACGGGACGTCGACCACCACGTACCCGACGAGCTGGCCGGGGCCGTGGTAGGTGACGTCGCCGCCCCGATGGATGCGCTCGACGGTCGCACCCACCGACGCCGGGTCGACGAGGACGTGCTCGGGCCGGGCCCGCACGCCCAGCGTGTAGACGGCCGGGTGCTCGAGGAGGAGCAGCCACGCCTCTCCTGCCCGGGTGAACAGCCGCTCCTGGAGCCCGAGCGCGTCCGCGTAGCCGACGGTGCCGAGGCGGCGGACGCGGAGCGGCGGGCTCAGAGCGACCAGCCCGCGGCCTTGCGCTCCTTGCACGCGGGGCAGATCGGGTAGCGCTGCGGGTCGCGGCTGGGAACCCACTTCTTGCCGCACAGCGCGACGATCGCCTCGCCGGTGACCATGGCGCGGGTGATGTCCTCCTTGCGGCAATAGTGCGCGAACCGGTCGTGGTCGCCGTCGTCGGTGTCGATGCGCTCGGGCGCTTCGACCGGGGTGATGGTCTCCGCGGGCATGGGACCGAAGCGTAGCGGCGCGGGTCAGTTGACCTTGCGGTCGGCGTCGCCCCAGAACGCGGCGCGCAGCTCGCGCTTGAGGACCTTCATCGCCCCCGACAGGGGGAGCGGTTCGCCGCGGATCTCGACCGACTTCGGGACCTTGTAGCCCGCGATCGTCCCTCGCGCGTGCTCCGTGATCTCCTCACCGGTCACGCTCGCACCGTCCTTCGGGACGACGATCGCGTGCACTGCTTCGCCCCACGTCTCGTCGGGGATGCCGATCACGGCGACCTGGGCCACCGCGGGATGGGTGGCGATCGCGTTCTCGACCTCGATGGAGTACACGTTCTCACCCCCCGTGACGATCATGTCCTTCACACGGTCGACGAGGAAGAGATAGCCCCCGGCGTCGAGGTACCCGGCGTCGCCGGTGTGGTACCAGCCGCCGCGGAACACCTCCTCCGTCGCGTCGGGCTTGTTCCAGTACTCACGCATGAAGTTGCCGGCGCGTGCGCACACCTCGCCGGTCTCGCCCTGGGGCAGCAGGTTGCCGTCCTCGTCCTGGATCGAGAGGACGACACCGGGCACGGCGCGACCGGCCGAGCGCAGACGATCCCCGCCGGCGCGATGGTCGTCGGGGGTGAGGGCCGTGAGCACCGCCGAGCTCTCGGTCATGCCGTAGCCCTGGAAGACCTGGAGCTCGGGGAGCATCTCGAGGACCCGGTCGAGCAACGCGCCCGGCATCGGCGATGCGCCGTACGTGAGGATCTCGAGCGACGCGATCCGCTCGGGCCGGAAGTCCGGGTGCTGGACCATCATGCCCACCATCGTCGGGACCATGACGGTCATGGACACCTGGTCACGCTCGATCACGTCGAGCACGTTCGCGACGTCGAACACCGGCACGAACGTCGAGGTCGCGCCGGTCCCGGGGACGCCGAGGATCCCACCCATCGACGCGGCGTGGAACAGCGGGGTCTGGTGCAGGTAGACGAGGTCCTCGTGGATCTGCCACGTCGTGGCCACGTGGTACAGGTTGAGCATCTCTGCGCGCTGGTCGAGGAGCACCCCCTTGGGCAGGCCCGTCGTCCCGCCCGTGTACATCAGGACGACCGGGTCGTCCTCCTCGGGCTCGTCGGGGACGACCGGCTCCCCGGCCTCGATGAGGGCCTCGTAGGTCGTGTCGTGCGGCGCGTCGCCCTCGCCGATGAGCACGACGGTCTCGATCCCCGCCTCCTCGCGCACCGAGTCGATCACGCCTGCGAAGAACGCGTCGACGAAGCAGACCTTGGAACCGGAGTCCTTCAAGATGTAGGCGAGCTCGGCCGGGGCGAGGCGCAGGTTGAGCGGGTTCACGACCCCTGCGCCGAGGAACGCACCGTGGTACAGCTCGAGGAACTGGTGGCTGTTGAACGCCATCACGGCGAAGCGGTCGTCGCGCGCGACCTTCAGCTGGTGCGCCAGCGCGTGGGTGAGCCGGAACACGCGGTCGACGTGCTGGGAGTAGTCCGCGGTGTAGTCGCCGTCGATGATCGCGGTGTGGCCGGCGCGTCGCTCGGCGATCGGCAGGAGCATGCGGTGGAAGACGAGCTCTTTCATCGGTTGGCTCTCCGTGTCGGGTTCGTGGCTCGGGTTACGACTCGGATCGAAGGGTAGGCGCAGAGCGTACGCGGGGTACGAGTGCGGGGAGGCCCTTGGTCGCTTCCGCGTATCCCGGTCGTCGCTCGGCGTTGCGCCGGTCCATCATCGGGACGCTCGCCGCGAGCATCATGACGATCATCGCGGCGGGCCCGACGATCGTCCACCACGCATCGAGGTCGGCCGCGAGGGCGAAGCCGAAGAGACCGCACCAGAACGCGACCTCGCCGAAGTAGTTCGGGTGACGTGACCGCGCCCAGAGTCCTTGCTGGCACCACTCGCCCGCCGCGGCGCGCTCCGCGAACGTGCGCCGCTGCTCGTCGGCGACGGTCTCGATCCCGATCGCGCCGACGGTGACGATCCCGGCGATGACGTCGAGCACCCCGAAGCCGTCGGTGCCCGTGGCAAGTGCGAAACGCAGCGCCAGGCACCCGAGCGCGATCTGGACGGTGGGGAAGAAGTGGACGCCGAGCAGGCTCACGGCCCAGGTCGGCATCGGCGCATCCCGGTACATCTGGGTGTAGCGCCAGTCCTCGTGGTCGAGGCCCGGCCACGACCGGGCCCAGTTCAGCGTGAGCCGGATCCCCCACAGGAAGACGAGCACGGTCACGAGGATCTGGCGGGCCCCGTCGGCGCCGGGCGCAGCCTGCGTGAGCCAGTACACCGCGACGAGCGGCGGGGCCACGCTCCAGTACGCGTCGAAGCACGACCCGTTGCGAAGCGCAAGGCTCGCGGCGTAGACGACGCCGGTCGCGGCGAGCAGCGCGACGTTGACGGCGAGGAGCGGGTCGTCGCCGAGCAGGTCGACGACGACGACCGCGACCGCGGTGGCGGCGAGATACACGGCCGCGATCACCACGAGCGACGGAACTCGCCCGATGGCGCGACCACGAGGTGTCGGGTTCGCCGTCATCCAGGGGATCGTAGGATCTCGCCGTGCCGCCTGCGAACCGCGTGGTCGCAGGATCTGCCCCGAGCCGACCGAGCCAGAACGGACAGGAGCCCGACATGCAGGAACCCGGCATGCAGGAACCCGGCATGCAGCAGGAAGCGGAGCGATGACCGAGACGACCGAGACGACCAGGACGATCGTGACGGGCGACGGACCGATGGAGTGCCTCGAGGTGGCTCCCGACGGCGACGCCCGAGGCGCGGTGATCGTCGTGCAGGAGGCCTTCGGGGTCAACGGGCACATCTGCGACGTCACGCGTCGCTTCGCGCGTGCCGGGTACCACGCCGTCGCACCGTCCCTCTTCCATCGTGCCGGCGGGGGGACCGCCGACTACGGCGACTTCGGCGCGGTGATTCCGCTCTTCGAAGGGGTCACCGACGACGGCATCCTCATGGACGTCGACGCGACGCTCGGTCTCGTCGACTCGGCGGGCTTCGCTCCGACGCGCACCGGGATCGTGGGCTTCTGCTTCGGGGGGCGGGCGACGTTCCTCGTCGCGGCCCGACGCGCGCTCGGCGCGGCCGTCGGGTTCTACGGCGGCGGCATCGTCAATGCCGGCGTGCTCCCGTTCCCCGCCCTGATCGGCGAGGTCCCCTCGTTGCAGGCCCCCTGGCTGGGCCTGTTCGGCGACGAGGACTCGTCGATCCCCGTCGCCGACGTCGAGGCGTTGCGGGCGGCCCTCGCCGATGCACCGGTCGCGGCCGAGGTGGTGCGGTACCCCGGGGCGCGCCACGGGTTCCACTGCGACCAGCGGCCCGACGACTTCCACCCCGAGGCTGCCGCCGATGCCTGGGCCCGCACCCTGACCTGGCTCGACGTGCACCTCCCGTGACCGGGCGCACCGCGACCGGCTTGACCTCACAGGGTGAGATCAATCACACTCTCCGTGGGCGAACCGCCGGGGACACTCCCCGGCACCGGGGCGGAGACCGCATGCTGGGAGGGACGATCGACGTCGGTCGCGAGCGACCGAGCGCCGCGCCGACCGGCGCCCCGACGGGCCGGGACGACGACGTCGCCCTCGCCACGCGGGGCGCACGATGGGTGCGGCGCTGGGACGGCTGGGCTCACTGGGAGCTCACCAACGGGATGCTCGTCCTGGCCGCCGCCGCGGTCACCGTCGACGTCGCCACGGCCTGGGCGGGCTGGAGCCTCGGCTACGTCGGCCGGTTCCCCGTCTCGCTCGCGATTCCCCTGGCGGTCCTCTTGGCCCTGCGCATCGGCATCGGTGCGGTCGGGTTCTCCGGGGCGACCCTCTTCCGCTGGCGCGAGTTCGCGGTGGGTGCGGCGATCCTCGTCCCCATCGCCGTCGGCGGGTACGTCGGCGCGGCCGGGACGTCGACCGATGCCGCCGGGCTGCTGGTCGCGGCAGCAGGCGAGGAGCTGGTCTACCGCTTCGCGATGCTCCTCCTCGTCGGCGCGGCCGCGGCTCGGGTGATGGGGCGGGACTGGCGCCGCCCGGCCCGGTGGGGCAACGGCCCGGGCGCGACGGCACTCGTCGCCGCCGGCGTCGTCTTCAGCCTGCTCCCGGGCCACGTCGCCCAGATGCATGCGCCGATCTCGACGCTTCCCTTCGCGAGCCTCTCGCTGGTGCTCGGCTGGGCAGTCCTCCGCTCCGGCGCGCTCTGGCCGGTGATCGTGACCCACCTCGTGCTGAACCTCGCGACGTTCGGATCGGTCGCGGGAGGGTTCTCCGCGGGCGGGCGCATGGCGATCTGCCTGGCCGCGCTCGTCGGACTCCTGGTGGCAGCCGACGTCGCGGGACGTCGAGCCGGGACCCTGCGTCCGGTGCCGACGACCATCGACCTCACCGCGGTGTCGGGGTCGGCCTAGCCCGGGATCTGCACGGTCCCGCACGCGAACGCGCGCAGGGTGCCCGTCTAGGCTGGAGTCCATGGCTGTGCGCGGAAACCTCCATCGGACGTTCACCCGTCACGCCGAACGCGAGTCCGGCGAGGTGGTGCGCGAGTTCGACCTCCGCTCCGCTGCGGCGGTGCTCGCGGCGTTCATCGGCGCGGTCTTCCTCGTCTTCTACCTGCTCGCGTTCCTCCCGTGGCTGCTCTCGAACGGGATGACGGCTGCCGTCGAGGGGATGATGCACCAGGTCGGCTTCGACGACTTCACCGCGAACACCCTGGGCGACTGGATCCTGGTGCTCTTCATCGGCGCCGTCTTCGTCGCCTTCATCGTCGCCATCGTCGTCGCGATCCTCAAGCTCTACAACGTGCTGTCGAGCAGCACCGGGATGGGCTTCAGCTTCGCGGGTGAGCTCGAGGCCGGCGACGAGCCCCGCCAGATCGAGGCCCCTCCCGCGAAGCGGTCCACCGCCGCGAAGAAGGCGAAGGCGCCGGCGAAGGGCTCGGACACGAAGCGTGCCGCCGCGAAGCGCGGCTCGTCCAAGTCGGGCGCGCGCGCCACGAAGCGCGCTCGCTGAGCGCAGCCGTCGGCTCGGGCGGGATCGTGGGAGCTCGGCTCCGCGACCACCCGAGCCTGCTCGTCGTCTCTGCCGTGCTCCCCGCGCTCGAGGCGGCCCTCATCGTGTCGCTCGGCCCGGGGTCGGCGGCACCGCTCGCGCCCCAGGTCGTCGCACCGGCGCCCTACGGCGTCTTCCACGATCTCCGGTGGCTGCTCGTGTACCACTGGTCGTGGTTCGCGTTCGGGTTCCTCGCGGTGGCCATGATCGTCGTCCGCGCCGCGATCGACGCGTCGCTCGTGCGCGCGGCGTGGCCGCGCGCACTCGCACCCCCCGGTCTCGGCGACGCGTTCCGGCAAGCGGTCCGCTTCACCGCGCTCCAGGCGCTCGTGCTGCTCCCGTTCGCGGTGCTCACCTTCGCGATGGCGGTCACGTCGCTGTCGTGGCTCTTCTTCGTCGCAGTCCCGGTGCTCGTGATGGTCGCCGTGCTCGTGCATCAGGGGGACGTGACGCCGCAGTGGTGGCGCGACCGCCCGTCGTCCACGACCGTCGCTGCGACGCTCGCGGCGTTCGCGATGCTCTCTGTCGCGGGAGCGGTCGTCGTCGCCGTGCCACGCGGCGTTGCGCCGGTCGTCGCCGCGATCGCGGGGATCGCGATGGCCTGGTGCCGTCTCCGGATCGTGCGGTCGCTCGCGTCCGACGCCGCGACCTCGGGGACGGACGCTGCGCCTCGCCGTCGCCCGTTCGCGCTCGTCGGACTGGCTGGTGTCCTGGCCCTCGTGGTCGGCGGCACCGGGATCGGGTTCGCGGTGGCGGTCGCGGTCGAGTCGGGCCGATCGCCGCTCCCGCGCTCCTCCGGTGCGGGCGCGGGGTCACCGGTGCTGGTGGTCAAGGGGTTCAACTCGAAGTGGGACGGGGTGACGCGGCGCTGGGTGCGCGGCGACCACCGGATCCGGCGGTTCTCGTACCGCGGCCTCGATGCGCGTGGTGTACCGCGCCCGTACGACCGCGAGGCCACCCACCGTGCCCTCCCGGACCTCGCCCGCGCCATGCGGCGCCAGGTCGAGGCGTTCCAGGAGGCGGCCGGGTCACGGGTGGGCATCGTGGCCGAGAGCGAGGGCGCGCTGGTGGCTCTCACCTACCTCAACGCGACTCCCCACGCCCCGGTCGACGCGGTCGTGCTGCTCAGTCCGCTGCTCGCCCCGGGACGCGTCGCGTACCCGCCACCCGGCGAGGACGGGTGGGGCGTCGTGTCGGGCACCGTGCTCGAGGGACTCGCTGCCGTGGTCGGTGCCGTGGGACCGGTCGACGTCTCGGCCGACACGCCGCTGTTCCGGTCGATCGTGGGCCGCGGCCCCTCCCTCCGCGGGGCGCTGGCCTGCCCCGTCCCCGAGGTGCGCGGGTACGCCGTGCTGCCGATCGACGCCGGCGTCGCCGCTCCCGCCCCCGCGGAGGTCGCCTACCCGCACGAGGTCGTGCCTGCGTTCCACGGCGGACTCCTCGGGGATGCCACGACCGCGCGACATGTCGAGCGAGTGCTCGCGGGTCGTGACGTTCCCGACGGGTCCGGTTCGTGGCGGGCCATCGGCGACGGAGTGGGCGCGCTCGCTGCGCCGTGGCAGGCGCCCGACCTCGACCCGTCCCTCCTCGACGAGTGGCGCGACCTCCCCGACGCCGCGCACTGCGCGGCGGTCCGCCGATCCCTGCGCTCGTGGGTGGGTCAGGCGTCGTCGCCCGCGCGCAGATCGGCGATGACGGCCGAGGCGGTGCGTCGCCCCGAGTAGAGCGCGCCCTGGATCGACGCGGTGTCACGATGGTCGCCGCAGACGTAGCGGCGCGCTCCGAGCCGGACGGGGCGCTTCACGGAGAAGCCCCCGCGCTGGTCGGGATGCCCGTGCGGGATGCGGACGGTGCGGAGGTGCTCCCACCGATCGACCGCGGCACCGAACCAGCCGCGGAGCTGTCCGCGGACCGCCGAGAGCAGCTCGGCGTCGGAGTCGACGAGTGGGCCCGGGACCTCGATCGCGATCTGCGCGCGACCGGGCGGCGCGTACGAAGGCGCGACGTTGGTCATGACCGCGACGTTCGTGGCCGGACCGGTCCCGTTGCCGTCGAGGGCGACGAGGCGGTCGTCGAACGGAGCCTCGTCGGCAGCCAACTGGATCGCCGAGACGGGCCGGGATCCCGGATCCGGGAGACCGACGAGACGCGCGGCGGCCGGGCCGTCCGTGGCGACGACGACCGACGTCGCGTGGATCCGGCGGCCGTCGGCCAGTGCCACGCCAGTGTCGGTGAGCCGTTCGACGGGCGCGTCCAGCCAGAGTCCGTCCTCGGGGACCCCTTCGGCGAGCTGGGCCGGGATCGCGCCCATGCCCGCGCTCGGGACCGCAGCGGATCCCTCGGCGAGCATCGCGAGGATCACGAGGAAGCGCCGGTTGGACACCTCGAGGTCGGGGTCGAGCTGGATGCCGGCGAAGAGCGGACGCCAGAACCGGTCGATCGTCCGGGTCGAGAAGCCTCGCGCGACGAGCTCGTCGAGCGTGCTGCGGCCGGGTCGGCGCAACAGTGCGCGCGGGGTGGCGCGGCGCACCTCGAGGAAGAGACGGGCGAGACGCAGCTTGTCCGCGGGGGTCCCGATGGGGGCCAGCGCACTCGAGAAGATCGTGCCGGGCGCTCGGAGCGGATCTCCCACACGGTGGCGACGACGGCCGATCTGCACGAGTGCGCCAGGATCGAAGCGCCGCAGGTCGAGGTCGCGCACCCGCAGCTGATGGTGTGGTTCGGGATACTGCGTCAACAGCACCTGGAAGCCCCGGTCGAGGACGAAGCCGTCGACCAGATCGCTGCGGACGCGGCCGCCGACCCCGTCGGAGGCCTCCACGACGATCGTGTCGATCCCGCCGCGCAGGAGGAATCGGGCGCACGAGAGCCCCGCGAGACCGGCGCCCACGACGCAGACGTCGGCGCGTCGGTCGCTCACCGCCACTCCCACGCGTCGAGCATCAGAACAGGAACCGGCTGATCGCCTCGACGACGCAGGCCGGCTTGTCGCCACCTTCGATCTCGACCGTGTTGCGCGTCGTGACCTGCACGCCTCCCGTCACGTCCGTCACGTCGATGATCTCGCAGCCCATCCGGACGCGTGAGTCCACCGGGACCGGCGCGGGGAACCGCACCTTGTTCGCGCCGTAGTTGACGCCCGCGGTCGCACCGGGCACCCGCAGGAGCTCGGGTAGGAAGAGGTTGGTGATCGACAGCGTGAGGTATCCGTGCGCGATCGTCGAGCCGAAGGGTCCTTCCTTGGCCCGCGCGGGGTCGACGTGGATCCACTGATGGTCGCCGGTCGCGTCGGCGAACGTGTCGATCCGCGTCTGGTCGATGGTGATCCAGTCGCTGTAGCCGAGGTGGGTGCCGACGGCGTCGCGCAGCTCGTCGGCGGAACGGAACTCCGGTCGTGGTTCTGCCATGGCGGCATCGTAGGAGGCTGGTGCCTGCGATTACGCTCCGAGCCCGGTGGACCTGCGCTTCTCCGACGTCGACGAGGCTTTCCGCGCCGAGGCGCGCGCGTGGCTCACCGATCGGCTCACCGGGGCGTTCTCCGGCGTCCGCGGGCGTGGTGGGCCCGGCGACGAGCACGAGCTGGTCGAGGAACGGACCGAGTGGGAGCGGGCACTCGGCGACGCAGGGTGGATCGGGATCGGGTGGCCGACCGAGTACGGGGGCCGGGGGCTCTCGCTCACCCAGCAGGTGATCTTCTACGAGGAGTACGCGCGCGCCCACGGCCCCGGCCGCGTGGGGATCGTGGGGGAGGGGCTGCTCGGGCCGACGATCATCGCGTTCGGGTCCGACGCGCAGAAGCGCCGGTTCCTCCCCGGGATCCTCGCCGGCACCGAGATCTGGTGCCAGGGGTACTCGGAGCCCAACGCCGGATCCGACCTCGCGAACGTCGCCACCCGCGCGACCCGCGACGGCGACGACTGGGTGATCGAAGGCCAGAAGGTGTGGACATCGCTCGCGACCTGGGCCGACTGGTGCTTCGTGCTGTGCCGCACCGATCGCGACGCCCCGAAGCACAAGGGGATCTCCTACCTGCTGGTCGAGATGGACCAGCCGGGGATCGAGATCCGCCCGATCGCCCAGATCACGGGAACGTCGGAGTTCAACGAGGTCTTCTTCGACGGCGCCCGCACGAATGCCGAGAACGTCGTGGGCGAGGTGAACGACGGGTGGCGGGTCGCGATGGGGACTCTGGCGTTCGAGCGGGGGGCTTCGACCCTCGGCCAGCAGCTCGACTTCGAGAACGAGCTGAGGGAGATCCTCGAGGTCGCGAAGCAGCGCGGCCGCAGCGGCGAACCGGCGATCCGTCAGCGTCTCGCGGGCATCTGGATCGCGCTCAGGGTCATGCGCTTCAACGCGCTGCGATCGATGAGTGCCCTCGAGCAGGGCGCGATGACGGCGCTGACGAGCGTGCACAAGCTGTACTGGGCGACGCTGCATCGGTCGATGGGCGAGCTCGCGCTCGCCGTGCTCGGCCCAGATGCCGAGGTCGCGAACGGTGCACCGTACGACCTCACCCCGTTCCAGCGGCTGTTCCTCTACTCGCGTGCCGACACCATCTACGGCGGCGCGAACGAGATCCAGCGCAACGTGATCGGGGAACGTGCCCTGGGGCTGCCGAAGGAGCCGAGATGACCGACCATCGCGCGAACCGTCCTCCCGCGGAGCCGCCGCCCCACGCGCTGCTGGAGGGCAAGACCGTCGTGGTCACCGCCGCGGCCGGTACCGGGATCGGGTTCGCCACTGCCAAGCGCGCGCTCGAGGAAGGCGCCCGGGTGGTCGTGAGCGACCACCACGAGCGCCGGCTCGGCGAGGCCGTCGAGCAGCTCGCGGAGATCGCCGGCACCGCGCCCGCGTCCGCCGTCTGCGACGTGACCGCGGAGTCGCAGGTCGAGGCGCTGCTCGCGACGGCGATCGACGCACACGGCAGCATCGACGTCATGGTCAACAACGCGGGGCTGGGCGGCACCGTCGACCTCGTCGAGATGACCGACGAGCAGTGGCACCAGGTGCTCGACGTGACCCTGAACGGGACGTTCCGGTGCACGCGCGCGGCCCTCCGCCACATGAACGCGCGGGGATCGGGTGTCGTCGTGAACAACTCGTCGGTCCTGGGCTGGCGGGCGCAACGCGGCCAGGCGCACTACGCGGCGGCGAAGGCCGGGGTGATGGCACTGACCCGTTGTGCCGCCCTCGAGGCAGCACCCCACGGTGTGCGGGTGAACGCGGTGGCGCCGAGCCTCGCGATGCACCCGTTCCTCGCCAAGGTGACGAGCGACGAGCTGCTCGACGAGCTGACCGAGCGGGAGGCGTTCGGCCGCGCGGCCGAGCCCTGGGAGATCGCCAACGTCGTGGTGTTCCTCGCGAGCGACTACTCGTCGTACATGACCGGTGAGGTCGTCTCGGTCAGCAGCCAGCGCGCCTGACGGCCGTTCGTCTCCGAGGTCGCCCGCACCGCCCGCGCCGGCGAGCAGAGCGCGGGATCGGGCACGCGCTCGGCCAGACTGTCGCGATGAGCGAGTGGCTGGTGCCCGTCTCGCAGTGGGTGCGCTTCGTCGGCCGTGGTGGTCGCGCCGTCGAAAGCTCGGTCGACGCGCTCCAGGCCGAGGTGCTCACCGGGGGGCTCGAGCGCTTCGTGTGTGAGGTGCGCGGCCCGCTCGTCGACGCGCGGGCCGGCGACCTCGTCTGGTGCTTCGTGCCCGACGGTGACATCGGGGTGGTCGCGGTCGGCCGCGCCAAGGCCCCGACGAAGGGCAAGCAGCCGGCGTTCGTGGTGAGCCTCGACCGGCCGCGGAGTCGCGTGCTCGCGGCCGACCCGCTGCCGGCCCCGACGATCCGGCGCTGGGTCCCCGAGCTGCGTCAGGGATCGGTGCGGCTGGACCCCCGGCCCCGCGCTCTGGCCGTCCTCGACGGCTGGCTGCGCGAGCGCAACGCCCGCGACGTCGAGATGCTCGCGACGCTCCCCGCGTCGCCGTGGCGGGCGACCGCGACACGCGGAGAGAAGGGCCTCGCGCTGGCCGCGCACGACGTGGTCGGTCCGATCTCCCGGATGCTGCGGTCCCAGGACTTCGCCCTCGGCCTCGGGAAGGGCGCCGCGGCGTCACCGAGCGAGGAGCCCCGGATCATCGCCCGTCGTGTGCGCGACGTCGTCGTGCTCGACGTGTGCCGCATCGCCTCGGGCCGGGGTCGGGCCGAGGCGCTCGCGGCGATCGGCCCGCTCCTCGAGACCAAGTGGCGCCTCGAGCGCGCCCGGCGCGACGAGCGGCTGCGGGTGACGCCCTGGGTGGCCTTCTCCGCCCGCCCCCACGCCGAGGTCGTGGCGTTCATCGAGGAGTCGGGGCTGCTCGTGAGCTGGACCCAACGGGGCGGGGTGGTCGAGCTGACCGACCGCTCCAAGCAACGCTGGTACCAGTACCTCGGCGTCCGCTGACCATCCCCGCGCGTGTGCTCTTGATGCGTCTCTCACCCGCCCATGGCGGGGTGAGAGACGCAGGACCGAGTGCTCGCGGTTCTCGTCAGGCGCGCGCGTGCTCCGCCGCATCGCGGTAGGCGGGCATCTCGCCGCCGCCGTGCACGACGATCTGCTCACCGGTCACGTAGCGGGCGAGGGGCGACGCCGCGAACAGGCACACGTCGGCGATCTCCGATGGATCTGCGATGTGACCCAGCGGCACCGTGGCGCCCACCGCCGCGATGCCCGCCTCGTCGCCGTAGTAGAGGTGCGACTGCTCGGTGCGCACCATGCCGGCGGTGACGCACACGACGCGCACATTAGGGGCGAACTCGACGCCCAGCGTCTGCGTGGCGTTGATGAGCCCGGCCTTCGCCGCGCCGTACGCCACACCCTCGGGGTTCGCGCGGGTGCCGCTCACGCTCGCGATGTTGATGATGACGCCGCCGTCGTCCTGGGGGTCCATCACCGCGAACGCACGTTGGGCGAACACCAGTGGGGCGATGAGGTTCAGGTTGACGATCGCGGTCGTGAACTTGGGTGACGCCGTGGCCGTGTCGGCCGGGGGCGCGCCGCCAGCGTTGTTGACGAGCACGTCGAGCCGGCCGAACCGCTCGATCGTGGCGGCGACGACGGCGTCGATCTGGTCCGGGTCGCGGATGTCGGCGGCCACGAACACCGCCGACCGTCCATCGGCCTCCGGGACCGAGTCGGGTGCCGTGCGTCCGCACACGACCACGTCGGCGCCGGCTCCGAGGAAGCGCTCGGTGATCCCCCGACCCACGCCTCGCGCCCCACCGGTGACGACGACGACCCGGCCCGAGAAGTCGAGGGGATCCGCCGCCGCCATGGTGCGACGGTACCTGACGGGTCGTCATGGGCGACGGGTAACCTCCCCGCCATGACTCGGCCCGCCATGACTCGGCCCGCCATGACTCGGCCCGCGCAGTGATCGGGACGCCATGATCCGGACCGAGGTCCGCGACCACGTCGCGGAGATCGTCCTCGACAACCCTCCCGTGAACGCGCTCCCCGTCGCGGGGTGGTTCGAGCTCGCCGACACGATTCGCCGGCACGGCCGCGACCCGGAGGTCCGGGCCGTGATCATCGCCGCCAACCCCGAGCTGCGCGCGTTCCAGGTCGGCGTCGACATCAAGGAGCTCGCGGCCGACCCCACCCACGAGTCGCTCATCGGCGTGAACCGGGGGTGCTACGAGACGTTCGCGGCGGTGTACGACTGCGAGGTTCCGGTCATCGCCGCCGTC
This sequence comes from Acidimicrobiia bacterium, assembly GCA_035763745.1. Classification (GTDB taxonomy): domain Bacteria; phylum Actinomycetota; class Acidimicrobiia; order IMCC26256; family PALSA-555; genus DASUAO01. The sequence continues at coordinate 52,035 of DASUAO010000018.1, read as the reverse complement.
CACGGCCACTGCCTCGGGGGCGGGGTGGGGATCGCGGGCAATGCCGACATCCTCGTCGCCGCCGACGACGCCACCTTCGGGGTCCCGGAGGTCGACCGCGGCGCGCTCGGCGTGGCCACGCACCTGGCCCGGCTCGTGCCGTACAAGAAGATGCGCACGATGTTCCTCACCGGGCAGATGATCACCGCGGCGGAGCTGTTCGAGTTCGGTAGCGTCGAGCGGGTCGTGCCGCGCGCCGAGCTCATGGACGCCGCACGTGAGATCGCGGCGGTCATCGCGAAGAAGAGCCCGATCGTGATGCGGCGGGCGAAGGAGTCGCTCAACGCGATCGACCCCGTCGACGTGAAGCGTTCCTACCGGTTCGAGCAGGGCTTCACCTTCGAGCTCAACCTCTGGGGCGACTCCGACGAGCTGCGCCAGGCGTTCGTCGACAAGCGGGAGGCCGACGTCGGTGGCGGCCCGGCCAGCGAAGGAGGCGACGGATCGTGAGCAAGGCGCGCGTGCCCGTGATCGAGGGGATGTTCCGAGAGGAATCCGACGGCTCCGGCCGCCTGCTCGGCGGGCGCTGCCCGACGTGCGGTGCGTCGTTCTTCCCGAAGCAGTGGTCGTTCTGCCGCAACCCGGCGTGTGACGGGACCGAGCTCACCGACGTCGAGCTCTCGCCCCGCGGGACGCTGTGGTCGTTCACCGACAACCGCTACGCGCCGCCCCCGCCGTACCCGGCGCCGCAGGGCGACGAGCCCTTCGAGCCCTACGGCGTCGCGGCGGTCGAGCTCGCCGAGGAGCAGATGGTCGTGCTCGGCCAGCTCGCGCGGGGGACCGACGTCGGGGCACTCTCGCTCGGCCAGGAGATGGAGCTCGTCGTCGAGGACTTCTTCGAGACCGACGACGAGGTCCGTACGGTGTGGAAGTGGAAGGTTGCCCAATGAAGGTTGCGGATGAAGGAAGCGGCCGGATGCAGGTAGCGAGATGAGCGACGTCGCGATCCTCGGCGTGGGGATGCACCCCTGGGGGAAGTGGGGCAAGAGCTTCGTCGAGTACGGCGCGGTCGCGGCACGCGCGGCGCTCGCCGACGCCGGCCTCTCCTGGGACGACGTCGACTATCTCGCGGCCGGGAACACGATGCGCAACGGGTACCCGGGCTACGTCTCCGGCTCCACCTTCGCCCAGGCGCTGGGCTGGCGTGGCGTGCCCGTGTCGTCGAGCTACGCCGCGTGCGCGAGCGGGGCCGTCGCCATCGAAGCGGCTCGGGCGCGCATCCGGGCCGGCATGGCCGATGTCGCGGTCGTGGTCGGCGCCGACACCGCCCCCAAGGGCTTCTTCGGTCCGCTCCCCGGTGAGCGTCCCGAGGACCCCGACTGGCTGCGGTTCCACGTGCTCGGTGCAACGAACCCCACCTACTTCGCGTTGTACGCCCGCCGTCGGATGGAGCTCTACGGCACGACCACGAAGGACTTCGCGGCCGTCAAGGTGAAGAACAGCCGCCACGGGCTCTCGAACCCGAACGCGCGGTACCGCAAGGAGTTCACCGAGGACGACATCGCCGAGTCGCCCGTCGTCGCCGACCCGCTCCGACTCGTCGACATCTGCGCGACGAGCGACGGTGGCGCGGCAGTGGTGCTCGCGAGCGCGGAGTACGCCGCCAAGATGGCCGACCGCGGTCGCCACGTCCGGATCGCCGGGCTCTCTACCGTCACGCCCTCGTACCCGAACACGTACCTCGACATGCCCGACATCGCGACGGACTCCGCGGTGGGTGCGCCGGCGGCACCTCGCCCCTTCCGCGACGCGATCGCCCACGCGGCGTACGAGGAGGCCGGCCTCGGTCCCGACGACATCTCGTGCGCGGAGGTCTATGACCTCTCCACCGCGCTCGAGCTCGACTGGTACGAGAACATCGGCCTGTGCGCGCCAGGCGAGGCCGAGGCGCTCCTGCACTCCGGTGCGACGACGCTCGGCGGGCGTGTCCCCGTCAACCCGAGCGGTGGGCTCGCCTGCTTCGGCGAGGCGATCCCCGCGCAGGCCATCGCCCAGGTGTGCGAGCTCACCTGGCAGGTGCGCGGCGAGGCCGGGCAGCGCCAGGTCGAGGGCGCGAACGTCGGCCTCTCGATCAATCAGGGCCTGTTCGGCCACGGCAGCTGCGTGATCGTGACCGCATGACCGACAAGCGGATGACCGAGGAGGACGTCGTCGCGGAGCTGCGCGACGGGATGACGATCGGGGTCGGCGGCTGGGGCTCGCGCCGCAAGCCGATGTCGATCCTGCGGGCGATCCTCCGCTCCGACCTCACCGACCTCACCATCGTGAGCTACGGGGGCCCCGACGTCGGGATGCTCTGCGCCGCGGGCAAGGTCGAGAAGGCGGTGTACGGGTTCGTCTCGCTCGACTCCATCCCGCTCGAGCCGCACTTTCGGGCTGCCCGCCAGAACGGGACGATCAAGGCGATGGAGCTCGACGAGGGGATGCTCCAGCTCGGCTTACGGGCCGCGGCGTGGCGGGTCTCGTTCCTGCCGTGCCGCGCCGGCCTGGGCTCGGCGATCCTCGAGGTGAACGCCGACATGCGCACGGTCACGTCGCCCTACGACGGCCAGGAGCTGGTGGCGATGCCTGCGCTCGGGCTCGACGTGGCGTTGCTCCACGCGAACCGCGCCGACGAGCGCGGGAACGCCCAGTACCTCGGTCCGGACTGGTACTTCGACGACCTGTTCGCGATGGCCGCGGCGCGGACGTTCGTGTCGTGCGAGCAGATCCGTCCGGTGGGCTCGCTCGTCGACGAGGGCCCGCTCGAGTCGATCCGGGTCAGCCGCATCTACACCGATGGGGTGGTCGAGGCGCCGCTCGGCGCGCACTTCACCCATTGCGTTCCGGACTACGAGCGCGACGAGGCCCTGCAGAAGGAGTACGCCGCGACCGCGAAGGACCCCGACGCGTGGGCGGCGTTCCGCGCCAGGTACATCGACGTCCCCGAGGCCGACTACCGGGCGCTCGCGGCGGCATCGCTCGAGGCAGCCGTGCGATGAGCGACGTGACGATCGCCGACGTGTGCGTCGTCGCTTGTGCCGAGGCGTGGCGCGGCGACGGCGAGATCCTCGCGAGCCCGATCGGCGTGATCCCCACGCTCGGGAGCCGCCTGGCTGCGCTCACGTTCGAGCCCGACCTCGTGTACTCCGACGGCGACGCCGTGCAGCTCGGGGAGCCGCTCCCCGCCGGTGCCGGACCGGACGCCGCGCGGGTGGCCGAGGCGTGGCTGCCGTTCGGGAAGATGTTCGACATCGTGTGGTCGGGGCGCCGGCACGTGATGATGGGCGCGACGCAGGTCGACCGGTTCGGCAACCAGAACATCGCGTGCATCGGACCATGGGAGAAGCCCAAGGCCCAGCTGCTCGGTGTGCGCGGCGCACCCGGGAACACGGTCAACAACCCGACGAGCTACTTCGTCCCGCAGCACGGGCCTCGTGTGTTCGTGGAGTCCGTCGACTGCGTCTCGGGCGTCGGTTACGACCGCGCGGCAGCGGCCGGTTCGATGGCCACGGAGCACCACGAGATCCGTCGTGTCATCTCGAACCTCGGGGTGTTCGACTTCGAGACGCCGGACCACGCGATGCGCCTTCGCTCGGTCCACCCCGGCGTGAGCGTCGACGCCGTGGTCGAGGCGACCGGGTTCGCGCTCGTCGTCCCCGACGACGTCCCCGAGACCCGGGCACCCACCGACGAGGACCTCCGCCTGCTGCGCGATGTCCTCGATCCCGACGGACTGCGCGTCGCCGAGGTGCCCGCGCCCTGATGCACGCAGCCCTGCACACCGCGCTCTGCGACCTGTGCGAGATCGAGCGTCCGATCGTGCAGACCGGGATGGGCTGGGTGGCCGGCCCCCGCCTGACGGCCGCGACCTCCAACGCCGGCGGGCTCGGGATCCTCGCGGCGGGCACGATGGACTACGACGAGCTGGTCCGTGCCATCGGCGAGACCAAGGACCGCACCGACAGGTCCTTCGGCGTCAACCTGCGCTCCGATGCTCCCGACGCCCCTGAGCGTTGCGAGCTGCTGATCTCGCAGGGCGTCAAGGTCGCCTCGTTCGCGCTCGCGCCGAACGAGGCGCTGATCAAGCGGCTCAAGGACGCCGGAGTCGTCGTGATCCCGTCGATCGGCGCCCGCCGCCACGCCGAGAAGGTCGCCGCGTGGGGAGTCGACGCCGTCCTCGTGCAGGGCGGCGAGGGCGGCGGGCACACGGGCTCCGTTCCGACGACGCTGCTGCTGCCCCAGGTCGTCGACACGGTCGACCTACCAGTGATCGCAGCAGGCGGGTTCTTCGACGGCCGAGGCCTCGTGGCAGCACTCGCGTACGGGGCGAGCGGCGTCGCGATGGGCACGCGGTTCCTGCTCACCCAGGACAGCACCGTCGGCGATGCGGTCAAGCAGGTGTACCTCGACAAGGCCGTCACCGACACGCTCGTGACCACCCAGGTCGACGGGGTCCCGCACCGGGTGCTGCGGACCGAGTTCACCGAACGGCTCGACCGCAGCGGGGCGCTCACGAGCGTGCCCCGCGCGCTGCGCAACGCGCTCCGGTTCCAGCGCCTCTCGGGGATCTCGTGGACCGACATGTTGCGTGAAGGCCGCGCGATGCGGAAGTCCCAGGACCTCTCGTGGAGCCAGGTGGTGATGGCGGCGAACACCCCCATGCTGCTCAAGGCTGCGATGGTCGACGGTCGCGCCGATCTCGGCGTGATGGCGAGCGGTCAGGTCGTCGGCGTGATCGAGGACCTGCCGACGGTCGCCGAGCTGCTCGACCGCATCATCGCCGAGGCCGAAGCCGCGCTGGAGCGGCTCGCACCATGAGCCGAGCCCGATGAGCCGAGCCCGATGAGCCGAGTTCGATGAGTGGCATCGAGCTCCAGGGGAGCGTCGCGCCGGGGTTCGAACGGGTCGCCGACGCGTTCCTCTCCAACTTCGCAGAGCGCCGCGACGTCGGCGCGGCGTGCTGTCTCCATGTCGACGGCGAACCGGTCGTCGACGTGTGGGGCGGCCTCGCGGACCAGGAAGCCGGTCGGCCGTGGACGCGTGACACGATCGTCATCGTCTTCTCGTGCACGAAGGGGGTCACGGCCATCGCCGCGAACCAGCTGATCGAGCGCGGCGATCTCGACCCCGATGCGCCGGTCGCCCGCTACTGGCCCGAGTTCGGGGCGTTCGGCAAGGGTGAGATCCCCGTCCGCTGGGTGCTCTCGCACCGGGCCGGGCTCGCGGCGGTGGATGCGCCCGACCTCACCCTCGACGACGTCGCCGCGTGGGACCCGGTGGTCGAGGCGATCGCCGCCCAGGAGCCGAGCTGGGAGCCGGGGGCTCAGCACGGATACCACGCTCGCTCCTACGGGTGGATCACCGGCGAGATCATCCGACGGATCACGGGACGGATGCCGGGGGAGTATGTCGCGCGCGAGATCGTCGACCCGCTCGGGCTCGACTTCTTCGTCGGCGTCCCGGAGTCGGAGGACGCGCGCGTCGCGACGCTCTACCCGGCGCGCTTCGACGACCCGGAGGTCGAGAAGCTCGCCGAGCAGGTGCTGCGCGACACGTCGACCCTGCTCGGGCGGGTGATGGGCGGCCCTGCGCAGCTGTTCGGGTACGACGACATGTGGAACACCCGCCGGATGCGGGCCGCGCAGATGCCGTCGTCGAACGGCCACGGCGATGCACGATCGCTCTCACGCATGTACGCCGCGTGCCTCGACGAGGTCGACGGTGTCCGGCTGCTCTCGGACGAGACAGTCGCCCGTGCGACCGAGGTGCAGTCGAGCGGGAAGGACTGCGTGATCGGCCAGCCCCTCACCTTCGGCCTCGGGTTCGGCCTCTCACCGACCTTCGGTCCGCTGGCCGGAGCGAAGGCGTTCGGCCACTCCGGCGCGGGCGGTTCGGTGGCGTTCGCCGACCCCGACCGCGGTCTGTCGTTCGCGTACGTGATGAACCAGATGCAGCTGTCGATGTCGGATGCCGACCAGCGATCCCAGTCCCTGATCGCGGCCTGCTACGAGGCGACCGCATGACGGACCTCGACCACGCTCGCGAGGTCTTCGAACGGCGGCGAGCCGCGTGGCTCGCCGAGGATCTCGACGCGTACCTCGCGTGCTTCGCGGACGACGTGGTGCTCGACGTCCCGGGCCGCACCGTGCGGGGACGCGCCGAGTACGAGCCGATGTCGCGGAGCTCGCTTGCCTGGGCGCGTCCACTGTCGTTCGAGTTCCACCACCTGGCGGCCGACGGCAACCTCGTGTTCGCCGACTGGACGATCGCGGTCGAGCGCCGGTCCGACGCGACCCGCATCGAGTGGCGGGGGATGAGCGTCTGCGAGCTGCGCGACGGTGTCATCGCGTGGTGGCGCGAGTACTACGAGGACCCCGGAGCGTTGGCGAAGGCAGCCCGCGGGTAGCCCGTTCTCGTGACGGGATGTGCCCCGCCTCCCGTTCTCGTGACCGAATGTGCCCCTATGGGGGCCGCTTTCGTCACATGAACGGCTGGAAGGGCCGACCGGGTCACGAGAACGAGCCGAATCGCTGTCCGAGTGCGCGGCGCAGCGTGTCGATGACCACCTTCGGGTGGTTCGAGATCTGGTCCCACGTGAAGCGGAGGACCCGGAAGCCCTCGGCCACCAATCGGTTGTCGCGCGCCCGATCTCGCTCGTAGTCGGCAAGCGCCGTGTGGTGGACGCGGCTGTCGACCTCGACGAGGACCTTGGCCTCGCGGTACACGAGCTCGACCCGGCCGACCCATCCGTCCGCGTCGCCGACGTCGACCTCCCTGGCGGGCGGGGGCAGCCCCGCGTCGCGGATCAGGGTGAGCATGGTCTGCTCGAGCTTGCTCGCCGGTGCGACATACCCCTCGCCCCGAGCCTGGAGCAGCACGCGCATCCATGCAGTGCCGGGCCGTCCGCGTTCGGCGAGGTCGTAGAGCACCCTCCAGCACGACGGGATCGTCACCATCCGACGGGCGAGGCAGTGGTCGAGCGCGCGCTCGGCTCGAGCCGGGTGCACACACCCGCAGAGGTCGAACACTGTTCGTGCGACGGAGGTGACCGGGATCCCGTCGACGACACGACGATGGTGCTCGGGGAGCACGCCCAGGTGATGGACGGATGCGCGAGGCAGCCGAGGCCGGCGGCCCCGGGGAACCGCGATCTCGAGATGCCGGTGTCCGAACCCGGGAATCGCGAACAATGCCGCGGCGGTCCGATGCGAGGCGCATGCGTCTTCACCTGCCGAGAGCACCAGCGCGAGCACGTCGGCATGCCATGACCGCGGCGCACCTGCGATCCGGTACACGCCTGTCTGCACGACGACGAGGCGGTGCCGCTCGATCCGGTGACGGATCGCCTTCGCGGTACCCCCGAGCTCCACGATCGTCGGGCGCGTGACGAGTCCGTGGTTGCGCGCTGCATGCGCGGCGATTCGCTCGTCCAGCGATGGAGTCATGGGCGTCCGGAACCGTCGTGCTGCTTTCGGTGACAGGGCGTGCCCACACCGGAGTTCTCGTGACGTGAACGGCCGCCCTGGAGGCGCGGTGCGTCACGAGAACGGGTCTGGGGGCCGCGGTGCGTCACGAGAACGGGTCGGGAGAGTCGCGCGGGTAGCGTCGCTCGCCGTGGACCTGACGTTCAGCGCGGCCGAGGACGCCTTTCGTGCCGAGTGCCGCGAGTGGCTCGAGGCCAACGTTCCCCGCGGGCTCCCGTCGGGCGACACCGCCGAGGGCTTCGCCCTCCACCTCGACTGGGAGCGGGCGCTCTTCGACGCCCGCTGGGCGGTCGTCTCGTGGCCCGAGGCCTACGGCGGACGCGACGCGACCCCGATGGAATGGCTGATCTTCGAGGAGGAGTACTACCGGGCCGGCGGACCGCAGCGCGTCACCCAGAACGGGATCTTCCTCCTCGCCCCGACGGTGTTCGCGTTCGGGACCCAGGAGCAGCGCGACCACGTCCTCCCGCGTATGGCCGGGGCGGTGGACCTCTGGTGCCAGGGATGGTCCGAGCCGAACGCGGGCAGCGACCTCGCCGGGATCCAGAGCAAGGCCGTCCGGGACGAGGCCGAGGGGGGTTGGCGGCTCTCCGGTCAGAAGACGTGGACGACGCGGGGCGCGTTCTGCACCCATCTCTTCGGGTTGTTCCGCTCCGACCCCGAGGCCGAGCGCCACCACGGCCTCACCTACTTCCTCGTGCCCCTCGACGCGCCCGGGATCACAGTGCGGGGCTTCGGCCGCCTCGACGGCGACGAGGGGTTCGCCGAGGTGTTCTTCGACGACGTGCACGTCGGCGACGACGCCGTGCTCGGCGAGGTCGGGAAGGGCTGGAGCGTCGCGATGGCGACGACGAGCGCCGAGCGTGGCCTCACCCTGCGGAGTCCGGGCCGCTTCATGGCGACGGCGAGTCGCCTCGTCGAGCTCTACCGCGAGCGTGTCGACGCTGCGCCGGCCGCGACCGGCGATGCGGTGGTGCAAGCGTGGATCGACGCCGAGGCGTATCGCTGGCAGACGTTCGAGACCGTCACCCGGATGACCGACGGCGAGCAGCTCGGCGCGGAGTCGAGCATGACCAAGGTGTTCTGGTCGGACCTCGACGTGCGGCTCCACGAGCTCGCGCTCGAGCTGCTCGGCACCGGGGCCGAGACCGACGTCGACGGGTGGGCGAAGGGCTTCCAGTTCGCCCTGTCCGGTCCGATCTACGCGGGGACCAACGAGATCCAGCGCAACGTGATCGCCGAGCGCGTGCTCGGCCTGCCGCGGAAGTAGGGGTCGGGTGCGCTTCGCCTTCACCGACGACCAGCTGGAGTTCCGCGACGCCGTGCGCGACCTGCTCGCGAAGGAGTGCCCGCCCGCGGCCGTGCGCGCGGCATGGGATCCCGCCGACCGTTCCCCGGGTGGGAGTTCGATCCCGGGCTGGGCTGCGCTCGAGGAGATGGGTGTGCTCGGCGTGCTCGTACCGGAGGTCGACGGCGGTCTCGGGCTCACCGAGGTGGACCTCGTGCTCCTGCTCGAGGAGAGCGGCGTGGCCGCGCTGCCGGGACCGATCGTGGAGCACGCGATGGTGGGCGCGCCGTTGGTGGGCGGCCGCCTCGAGCCCGGCTCGGTGCTCAGCGCACCGTTCTCCCACGACGCGATGGTGCCGTACTCCGACGTGGCCACGAACCTGCTCATGTTCGACGCGGGTGCGTGGCACTTCGTCGCGCGCGACGCGGTGGACCTACGTCCGCTGCCGTCGGTCGACCACGTCCGACGACTGTCCGCGGTGGCCTGGACCGCGGCGCCGGCCACCGTCGTCGCCGAGGGCGCGGCTGCGGCGCGCGCGTTCGATCGCGGCGCGCTCGGCACCGCCGCGCAGCTCGTCGGGCTGGCGCGTCGGATGATCTTGATGACGGTCGAGTACGTCGCCGAGCGGCGCCAGTTCGGCGTCCCGGTGGGGAGCTTCCAGGCGGTGAAGCACCACCTCGCCGACGCGCGCATCGCGCTCGAGTTCGCCCGACCCCTGGTCTACCGGGCCGCCTGGTCCCTGGCGACGGACGACGTTGAGGCGAGCATCCACGTGTCGATGGCGAAGGCGCAGGCATCCGACGCCGCCACGCTCGCCGCCCGCAAGGCGCTCCAGTGCCACGGCGCCATCGGCTACTCCGACGAGCACGACCTCCACCTGTTCATGAAGCGCACCTGGGCGCTGGCCGCGGCATGGGGCGACGCCCCGTGGCACCGGGACCGGGTCGGCCGCGCGATCCTGTAGTCCCGAACCACTCCACGAGGAGCGCAACCGATGCCCGAGGCCTACATCGTCGACGCCGCCCGCACTCCCGTCGGAAAGCGCGGCGGCGGGCTGTCCCAGGTGCACCCCGCCGACCTCGGCGCGCACGCGGTCACCGCGATCGTGGAGCGCACCGGCATCGACCCCGCCGCGGTCGAAGACGTCTACTTCGGCTGCGTCGACCAGCTCGGACCCCAGGCCGGCGACATCGCCCGCACCTGCTGGCTCGCGGCCGGGTACCCCGAGGAGGTGCCCGGCACCACGATCGACCGTCAGTGCGGCTCGTCCCAGCAGGCGGTCCACTTCGCCGCGCAGGCCGTCATGAGCGGCACCAACGACGTGATCATCGCCGGTGGCGTCCAGAACATGAGCCAGATCCCGATCGCGGCCGCGCTCACCGCGGCGGAGCCGTTCGGGTTCACGGACCCGTTCTCTGGCTCCGAGGGGTGGACGGCGCGCTACGGCGACCAGGAGGTGTCGCAGTTCGTCGGCGCCGAGATGATCGCCGAGAAGTGGGACATCACGCGCGAGGCGATGGAGGCGTTCGCGCTCGAGAGCCACGAGCGGGCGATCCGTGCGCAGGAGGAGGGCCGGTTCGACCGCGAGATCGTGCCGATGCGCGGGGTCGAGGCCGACGAGGGGCCGCGCCGCGGCACGTCGCTCGAGAAGATGGCCACGCTGCCCACGCTCGTGGAGGGCGGCCGACTCACCGCGGCGGTCTCGTCGCAGATCTCCGACGCCGGCACCGCCATGCTCGTGATGTCGGAGCAGGCGGTGAAGGACCACGGTGTCACGCCGCGGGCCCGCATCCACCACCTGTCGGTGCGGGGAGCCGACCCGATCTTCATGCTGACCGCACCGATCCCGGCGACGGCGTATGCACTCGAGAAGACGGGGATGTCGCTCGACGACATCGACCTCGTGGAGATCAACGAGGCGTTCGCGTCCGTGGTGCTCGCGTGGCAGGCCGAGACCGGTGCCGATCTCGCGAAGGTCAACGTCAACGGTGGGGCGATCGCCCTCGGTCATCCGCTCGGCGCGACCGGCGTGCGGCTGATGACGACCCTGCTCAACGAGCTGGAGCGCACCGGCGGTCGGTACGGGCTCCAGACGATGTGTGAGGGTGGCGGTCAGGCCAACGTCACCATCATCGAGCGCCTGGGCTGAACTCGGCGAGGAGCTGCGCGTGGTCGTCGAGGACGGGGAGCACGACGTCGGCCGACCCGGTGGGGACCCGGAGCACGATCTCCTCGATCCCGATCGTGGCGTAGTACTCGATCTTCTCCCGGGAAGGGATCGTGCCGAAGGGCACGATCCGGATCTCCGCCGGGTCCCGGTCGACGGCCTTGCACGCGCGGTGCAGGTCCGGGAGCGAGTTCTTCACCCCGGCGCCCCCGATCGGGAGCCACGCGTCGCAGTACTCCGCGAGATGCGCGAAGAGCTTCGGGCCGGGTGACCCGCCGAGGAGCACCGGTGGCCCGCCGGCTCGGACGGGCTTGGGCCACGACCAGAGCTCCTCGAACTGCACGAACGCCCCGTCGAACGACGCGGCGTCGTCGGTCCAGATCGCTCGCATGGCGAGCACGTGCTCTCGGACGCGGTCCCGCCGACTCGCCACGTCGATGCCGTGGTTCTCCATCTCCTCGCGGTTCCATCCGAAGCCGATGCCGAAGTCGAAGCGACCACCCGAGAGCTGGTCGAGCGTGGCGATCGCCTTGGCGGTGACGATCGGCTCGTGCTGGGCGACGACGCAGATCCCCGTCCCGAGGCGGATCTTCGAGGTGACCACGGCCGCCGCAGCGAGCGCGACGAACGGGTCGACGGTGCGCCGGTACTCCTCGGCGAGCTCGAGGTCGCCGGTCGGTGCGGGAGTGCGGCGGCTCGTCGGGATGTGGGTGTGCTCCGGGATGTAGAGCGAGCACAGGCCGCGGGCCTCGGCTTCGACGGCGAGATCGGCGACCGCCATCGACAGGTCGGTCGCGAACATCGTGATCCCGAACTCCACGCGGGTACGGTACCCGGCCCATGGGCATCTGCGACGGTCGAGCGGTCATCGTGACAGGCGCGGCGCGCGGACTCGGGCGCGCACACGCGCTCGCGTTCGCCGCCGAAGGGGCGCGAGTCGTCGTGAACGACCTCGGCGTGGCGCTCGACGGCACCGAGCCGCGGAGCGACGCCGCGGAAGAGGTCGTCGCCGAGATCCGTGCCGCGGGCGGCGAGGCCGTCGCCAACGCCGACGACATCGCCGACTTCTCGGGTGCCGGGCGGCTGGTCGGCACCGCGCTCGAGGCGTTCGGTGCGCTGGACGTCGTCGTGAACAACGCCGGGTTCGTGCGCGATCGGATGTTCGCGAACGCCGCCGAGGACGAATGGGACGCGGTCGTGCGGGTGCACCTCAAGGGCCACTTCGCCACGAGCCGCCACGCGGCGGCGCACTGGCGCGACCGGGCGAAGGCCGGCGAGGCCGTCGATGCCCGGATCGTGAACACCAGCAGTGGTGCCGGACTGCTCGGGAGTGTGGGGCAGGCCGCGTACTCGGCCGCGAAGGCCGGGATCGCCGCGCTGACGCTCGTGCAGGCGGCCGAGCTGGGGCGCTACGGCGTCACCGCGAACGCCATCGCGCCGTCGGCCCGGACCCGCATGACCGAGGGCGTGTTCACCGAGATGATGGCCGTGCCCGATGGTGGTTTCGACGCGATGGATCCGGCGAACGTCTCGCCGCTCGTGGTCTGGCTGGGGAGCGCCGAGTCGGCCGACGTGACCGGTCGGGTGTTCGAGGTGGAAGGCGGGATCGTGAGCGTCGCCGACGGCTGGCACCACGGGCCCCGCCGGGACAAGGGCGACCGCTGGGAGCCGGGCGAGCTCGGTCCCGTCGTGCGCGAGCTGCTCGGCGAAGCGCCGCCCCCGGACCCCGTCTACGGCGCCTCCCCGCCCCCTTCTTGATGCGTCTCTCACCCGCCTATGGCGGGGTGAGAGACGCAGGACCGTGGTTGCTGGGTCAGACGGGGGTCGTCGGCTCGAGCTCGAAGACATGGGTGAGCGCGATCCGGGTGACGCCGACCACGCGCAGACCGGCCTGCGTGAACAGGGAGACGAACTCGGAGCGGGTTCGCTCGCGCCCCTTGCCCGTGTCGACGAGCATCTCGAGATCGGTGGCCTTCACGATCGCGTCGCCGTCGTGGTCGGGCATGACGAACTCGAGCACCAGGACGCGTCCGTCGCCGGGGAGCGCCTCCCGGCACCGCGTGAGGAGGCGGACGCACGAGTCGTCGTCCCAGTCGTGCACGATTGCCTGGAGCACATAGCGGTCGCAGCCTGCCGGGACGCCGGCGAAGAAGTCGCCGCCGACCACTTCGATCCGATCGGCGACTCCCGCCGCGGCGAGCACGGTGTCGGCCTTCGCCACGACCTCGGGGAGGTCGAACAGCACACCGCGGTGGCTCGGGTCGGACGCCACGATCGCGGCGAGCAGCGTGCCGGTGCCGCCGCCGACATCACAGATGCGCCCGCCTTCGGGCCAGTCGTACCGGCGGGTGACGGCATCGAGCTGGACCCGGGAGGCAGCTTCCATCGCCTCGTCGAAGACGCGACCGGCCGCGGGGTCCTCGCGCGTGACGTAGTCCCAGAACTCGTGTCCGAATGCCTTTGCGGCGGCACCGTCGCCCGTCCGCACGGAGTGCTCGAGCTCGTTCCAGATCGCGACGTGCCACGGAGCACCGAAGAACCGGACCCAAGGTCGCAACGACGTCGGGTGGTCGACGCGCAGCCGGTTCGACGTCCCGTTGTTCGCGAACCTCCCGTCGCGCCGACGCCGGAACACCCCGCGCCCGACGAGGTAGCGCAGCAACCGTTCGAGTGCGTCGGCGTCGGCTCCGACCTCGGCGGCGATCTCCGTGGCGTGACGCGGACCGGCGGTGAGCGCGTCGGCGACACCGAGGTCGGCAGCGACGACCATCGCCTTGGTGTCGATGATGCCGAGGGCGCGCTCGAAGACCGAGACGTCGGGAGGGACCATCCCACGGTGGAGTCGCCCGACGCCGTTGCGCAGTGCGAGGAGCGGGCGGATCACCCATGCGGGCGGGACTCTCGCGGCCATGCGCCGCCTGCTTTCGGTCGTGCGTCTCTCACCCCGCCATAGGCGGGTGAGAGACGCATCAATGCGGCTACTTCAGGCGCTCGACGATCATCGCCATGCCCTGGCCGCCACCGACGCACATGGTCTCGAGCCCGTACCGGGCGTCGCGGTCCTCGAGCCCGTTGAGCAGCGTGGTCATGATGCGCGCTCCTGTCATGCCGAACGGGTGCCCGAGCGCGATCGCCCCACCGTGGACGTTGAGCTTCTCCACCGGGATCCCGAGCTCCTTGGCCGACGGGAGCACCTGGGCCGCGAACGCCTCGTTGATCTCGACGAGGTCGATGTCGTCGATGCTCAGCCCGGACCGCTCGAGCGCCTGCTTGCTGGCGCCGATGGGGCCGAGGCCCATGATCTCCGGGTCGAGCGCCGAGACGCCGGACGCGACGACGCGGGCCAGCGGCGTGATCCCGAGCTCGTTCGCCTTCGTGTCGCTCATCACGATCACCGCGGCGGCACCGTCGTTGAGTGGGCACGCGTTGCCCGCGGTGACGACGCCGTCGGGACGGAACACCGGCTTGAGCTGCGCGAGCTTCTCGGCCGTGGTGTCGGGCCGGGGCCCGTCGTCCTTCGACACGACCTCGCCCGAGGGCGTGGTCACGGGAGTGATCTCCCGCTCGAAGAACCCGTTCGCCTGGGCCTCCACGGCACGGTTCTGCGAGAGCGCCGCGAACTCGTCCATCTCCTCGCGTCCGACCTCGGCGTACTCCGCGACGTTCTCCGCGGTCTCACCCATCGCGATGTAGACGTCCGGGAGTCCGGCCGGCGGCGTCCAGGCACCCTGGCCCCCTTCGTGGCGCGCGACCGTGCGAGCCTCCGCGTCCGCGAACTGCTCGTTGTGGCCGCCCGAGTCGGACGCCCCGTACATGAACCGGCTCACCGTCTCGACACCACCGGCGACGAAGACATCGCCCTCGCCGGCCTTGATCGCGTGCGAGGCCATGCGGATGGTCTGGAGCGACGACGAGCAGTACCGGTTCACCGTGACGCCCGGCGCCTGGGGCACTCCGGCGAGGATCGCCGCGATCCGGGCGACGTTGTACCCGGCCTCGCCCGCCGGCTGACCGCAGCCCCACACGACGTCCTCCACGAGGGCGCGGTCGAGGCTCGGCACCTTGTCGAGGACGGCCCCGATGATGTGGGCCGAGAGGTCGTCGGGTCGGCACTCGACGAGGGAGCCCTTGTTGGCCCGGCCGATCGGGGTGCGGGCGGTGGCGACGATCACGGCTTCGGGCAACGGAGCTCTCCTGGTCTTCGCGAGCGGGGACACGAGTGTTCCACACCGTGTCCACCGGCTCCCAAGTCGCGTGCTAGCAAGGCGGGCGAGGGGGCGACGCATGGCGCAGACGGCGGGCACGTACCAGCCGATCGAGGACTACGGGATCATCGGTGACCTCCACACCGTGGCCGTCGTGGGCAAGCACGGCTCGATCGACTTCTGCTCGTTCCCGAACTTCGACTCCCCGACGATCTTCGCCGCGCTGCTCGATGCGGAGAAGGGCGGTCGGTTCTCGATCCGACCGCATCTCGACGAGTTCACCAGCAAGCAGATGTACCTCCCGGACACCAACGTGCTGATGACGCGGTTCCTCGCCGAGGAGGGTGTCGGCGATGTCTCCGACTACATGCCGGTCGGGTTCCACCCGCACGACCATCCTCGGGTGATCGTGCGTCGGGTCAAGACCGTCCGGGGCTCGATGCGCTTCGACGTCGTGTTCGATCCGCGCTTCGACTACGGGCGCGCCGAGCACACTGTCGAGGAGCGGGAGGGGGAGATGGTCTTCGCCTCGCGCGGCGACGATCGGACCACCATTCGCCTTCGCACCGAAGCGCCGATGACGATCGACCGGCACGGTGCCGCGCGGACGACGATCGAGCTCGGTGCTGGCGAGTCGCTCGCGTTCATGGTCGAGGAAGTCGGGGATCACCTCGCGAGTCCCTGCTCGGAAGCGGGCTACGCGAGCCGCGCGTTCAAGGACACGGTCAACTTCTGGCGCGCGTGGATCGGGCGCGCGACGTACCAGGGTCGCTGGCGCGAGATGGTCCACCGCTCCGCGCTGACGCTCAAGCTCCTCGTGTCCGAGACCCATGGCTCGTTGATCGCGTCGCCCACGTTCGGCCTCCCCGAGGAGATCGGTGGGGTCCGGAACTGGGACTACCGCTTCACCTGGATCCGCGACGCGTCGTTCACGCTCTATGCGCTCAACCGCCTCGGGTACACCGAGGAGGCCGGCCGGTTCATGCAGTGGATCCACGCGCGATGCATGGATCTCGAGCCCGACGGCTCGCTCCGGATCATGTACGGCCACGACGGCGGGCCGGTCCCGACCGAAGAGATGCTCGACCACCTGGAGGGCTATCGCGGCTCCCGGCCGGTCCGGATCGGGAACGGAGCGGCCGGGCAGCTCCAGCTCGACATCTACGGCGAGCTGCTCGACGCCATCTACCTGTACAACGAGCTCGGGGAGCCGATCCCGTACCAGCTCTGGCAGAACATCGTCCGCCTCGTCGACTACGTCGTGGCGAGCTGGCGCCTCCCCGACGACGGCATCTGGGAGGTGCGCGGTGGTCAGCAGCAGTTCTTCTTCTCGCGGCTCATGTGCTGGGTGGCGGTCGACCGTGGGATCCGTCTGGCCGACCGGCGTTCGTTCCCGTGCCCGTTCGAGCGGTGGCGCAGCACCCGCGACGAGATCTACCGGGACCTGATGGACAACTTCTACGACGAGCGTCGGGGGGCGTTCGTGCAGCACCGCGGCGCGACGAACGTCGACGCCGCCAGCCTGATCATGCCGCTGGTGAAGTTCGTCGGCCCGACCGATCCGCGGTTCCTCGGGACCTTGAGGGCGATCAGCGAGGACCTGGTCGAGGACTCGCTGGTGTTCCGCTACCGCACCGACGACGCGGCGTCTGATGGCCTGACCGGCGACGAGGGCACGTTCTCGATGTGCTCGTTCTGGTTCGCGGAGGCCGTGGCGCGCTCGGGAGACGTCCAGCGCGGGAGGTTCCTCTTCGAGAAGATGCTCGGGTACTCGAACCACCTGGGGCTCTATGCGGAGGAGCTCGGACCTCGCGGTGAGCACCTCGGCAACTTCCCGCAGGCGTTCACGCATCTCGCGCTCATCAGCGCGGCGCACGCGATCGACAGGAAGCTCTCGCGCGCCGGGTGGGTCGCCTGACGCAGCGCGCCGGTCAGGTCGCGAGGGTCAGGTCGCCATGTTCGGCGACCTGGTCGCGAGCGTCGCGCGGTCCCGCTCGACCTTCATCGCCGAGCGCAGCACGATCCACACGCCGATGTGGAACGCCGGATCGTGAGGCGCGGGCCCGGGATTCGGGGACGTCAGGTGTTCGGCGCGCGGGTCGTCGCCGACGAGTCCGCCCGCACGTACGGCCCGGCTCGCGTACCCCTACTGACAGTCACGGCCTAGAGTGCCGACATCCCGAACGGGGCGCTTCGAGGGGGGCGACGATGGCGAAGATCCACCGGGACCGACGACCGATGCACCGACTGGTCGCGACCGTCACCGTGACTGCGTTGCTGGCCGCGACGCTCTCGCTGGCCGGCGCAGCAGGCGCATCGACCCGCTCGCAGCAGGGCGGCGACAGTGTGACCTTCGCGCTCGAGGCCGAGACGACCGGTGGCTGGTGCCTCCCGCAGGCCCAGCTCGCGGCCGGCGGGATGCAGGTCTCGGTCGCGATCTACGACACCCTGACGACCATCGACTCGAAGGGCGACTACGTCCCGTACCTGGCCGAGTCGCTCACTCCCAACGCCACGTACGACGAGTGGACGATCGGCCTCCGAGAGGGCGTCACGTTCCACGACGGCACCCCGGTCGACGCCGAGGCGGTCAAGCTCAACATCGACGCGTACCGGGGGGCGAAGCCCGACCTCCCGGTGCGGCTCGGGATCTTCACCTACGCCAACATCGACACAGTCACCGTCGTCGATCCACTCACCGTCGTGGTGACCACCAAGACGCCGTGGCCGGCGTTTCCGGCGTACTTCTCGAGCGGACGCTCCGGGATCTCGGCACCCGCCCAGCTCAACGACCCGGACACCTGCCCGAGCAACCTGATCGGGTCGGGTCCGTTCGTGTGCAAGGACGGGTGCTGGCGTCCGAACGAGTCGGTCACCCTCGAGGCGAACCCGGACTACTGGCAGAAGGGCTACCCGAAGGTCGACGAGCTGATCTTCCGCCCGGTCAGTGAGAGCCAGTCGCGGCTCAACGGCCTCCAGAGCGGTGAGCTCGACATCATCCAGACGTCGAACTCGCTCTCGATCGTAGAGATGCAGGACCGCGCGAAGAACGGCGACATCAAGCTCCTCGCGACCGACGACGGCGCTGAAGTTGCCTACCTGATGCTGAACACGGCGAAGCCGCCGTTCGACAGCGAGGACGCTCGTCAGGCGATCGCATGGGCCGGGGACGCGAAGGAGATCAACGAGATCCGCAACAAGGGTCTGAACACGATCGCCAACGGGCCGTTCCCGCCCGACTCGCCGGTCTACGACCCGGAGTTCGTGCGCGGCCACAACCTCAAGAAGGCGAAGCAGTTCGTCAAGAAGTGGAAAGCAGCGAATCCGGGTGAGACGCTCTCGTTCGAGTATGCGACGCAACCCGAGCCGGACACGCTCGCCATCGCCCAGCTCGTCAAGGAGCAGCAGGCGAAGGCGGGCATCGAGGTGTCGATCCGCACGATCGACCAGGCGACGCTCATCAACGACGTGCTCGCCGGGAACTTCCAGGGTGCGGGCTTCCGCAACCACCCGGGCGGGGACCCCGACACGCAGTACGCGTGGTGGCACAGCGGGTCGCCGGTGAACTTCGGGAGGATCAACGACCCCGTGATCGACCAGGCCCTCGAGGAAGGCCGGGTCGAGCTCGACCCCGACAAGCGGATCGAGATCTACCAGCGGCTCAACCAGCAGTTCTTCGAGAAGATGTACAACCTCTGGAGCTGGTACACGTACTGGGCCGTCGGCTACCAGGACGACATCGGTGGAGTGAAGGGCGCGCCGCTGCCCGACAAGGTGGGGAAGCCGTTCCCGCTGTTCGCCGGCGTGATCCCGGTGCTGGCGATCACGAAGAAGTAGCGACCAGCTCCTCCGAGACGGCCCAGAGCCGGCGGGCGGCTTCGTCGTCCCGCGCCACCGCGGTGGGGGTCGACGGCCTGCACTTGTAGAAGTATTCGCCGGTCACCCCGGCGAGGCTCGGCGCGGACGCGAGCCAGATCGAGGTGCGCGCCCCCTTCTCGGGGCTGATCGCGATCGGCGCCGCGAGGGCCATGACGACGTCGCCGAAGCGGCCGCCGTCCCCGTCGCGCCCGAAACGACTCCGGACGAACCCCGGGTGCAGGGAGTTCGCGGTCACGCCCGAACCGTCGAGGCGGCGAGCGAGCTCGCGAGCGAAGGAGATGTTCGCGAGCTTGCTCCGGGCATACACCAGCATCGGTGAGTACTTCCGCTCCGCCTGGAGGTCGCTGAAGTCGAGGCCACGGCGCGCCTGCTTGTGAGCATGGCTCGCGACGACCACGACCCGGGAAGGAGCGCTGGCGCGCAGGCGGTCCAGGAGGAGCGAGGTGAGGAGGAAGTGTCCGAGGTGGTTCACGCCGAAGGTCGTCTCGAACCCGTCCTCGGTCTCGGTGCGGCTCCGATTGACGAGCCCGGCGTTGTTCACGAGGACGTCGAGCCGGTCGTGGCGGGACTGCAGCTCGTCGGAGAAGGCCCGGATCGAGGCGAAGCTCGCGAGGTCCAGCGACATGAGCTCCACCGAATCGCTCCCGGACTGCTCGCGCACGCTGGTGAGTGCTGCGACGCCCCTCGCGCGGTCGCGCGCCGTCATGATCACGGTCGCACCCGCCCGGGCGAGCCCCACGGCGGTCGCCTTGCCGACCCCTGCGTTGGCGCCCGTGATGACGACGGTCGCTCCATCCATGACGCGCAGGCTATCCCTGCGGCGCGAGCGCTTCCTGGCGCGGAAGGGGGTGGTCCCGCATGCATCGTCGGAAGGACGCGACCGAAACCGCGATGGCGCCCACCGTCAAGGCGAGTGAGATCGCCGTCCTGATCACCACGAACGTGCCGATCGACTCCGTCAGCAGCAACCAGATCGTGACCACGGCGTTGAGCACTTGGACCGCCGACCACAGCAGCGTGATGCGCTCGAAGAACCGCCGGAGCGCGAGGTGCGCGAGCACATCGGGCGGCAACGGGCAGAAGTCCCGAGCGAGCCGCTCCGCGAGCGGCCGGCGGGCGGGGACGGAGATCGCGAGCGCGACCCCGACCAGTGCCGTGCTCAGCGTCGGCTGCAGGAAGTAGACCACCGTGCTCCCGGTGAGCAGCATCAAGACGGAACGAGCGGTGAGCGTGAGCGCGCCGAGGGCGAGGATCCCGGGGACCTTGCGCCGAGTCGCGACGCGCCATCCCACCGCGAGGTACGCGACCCCGAGGCCGGCGATCACCGCTCCCGCGACTCCCAGCAGGCGGAGCGCGGCCAGGAACACGGCGAGCGGGAGCACGACGCCCTCGAAGATCCGCGGGGCGGCGTTCCACAGGAGCGTTCGCACGCGCGGGAGCTCGAAGGGTGTGGTGTCCACGCCGGTCCATCGGCGCACGGCTGGGCCCGCTTGAGCCCGGCGCGAGCGCGACGCGCGGTCACCTGGGCCGCGTCTGTACGCTCCGCCGGGCATGGCCGACGCGTTGCTGACCCCGCCTCCCGACCGGGCGTGGCCCCACTCCCTGCGGGCGTTCGCGTCGCGTGACTTCCGGCTGCTGTGGCTCGGGGCCGTGGTGTCGAGCAGCGGGTCCCAGATGCAGCTCGCGGCCCTGGGCTGGGTGGTCGCGCTGCTCACCGACAGCGCGACCCGGGTCGGGCTCATCGCGTTCGCCTTCGTCGTGCCGCTCGTGGTCCTGAGCCCCGTCGGCGGGTCCCTGGCGGACCGGTTCCCGCGTCGCAAGGTGCTGCTGGTCACCCAGACCATCCAGATGGCCCAGGCGGTGACCCTCTGGGCGACCTGGGCCGCCGGCGCCCGCTCGTACTGGCTCCTCTTCGGGCTCTCGGTCGTCGGCGGCGTGACCGCGGCGCTCAACGCCCCTGTGTGGTCGGCGTTCATCCCGTCGCTCGTCGCCCGACGGGATCTCCCCAACGCGGTGATGCTGAACTCGACCCAGTTCAACATCTCGAAAGCGCTCGGGCCGGTGGCGGCGGGCATCCTGCTCGTCGACACGGCGGGTGCGAGCTGGTGCTTCCTGGTCAACGCGCTGAGCTTCGCGTTCGTCCTGGTGGCGCTCCTGGCGATGCGCGGCTCGGGGCCCGCCGCGGCGGCGCCGTCGACCTCGCGCGGCGGGTACCTGCGCGACTTCCGCGACGGTCTCGCGTACGTCCGGCGCGAGCCGGGCCTCCGGACCTCGATCGGGATCAACGGCTTCACGGCGTTCGTCGGACAGCCGGTCGTGCCATTGATCCCCGTCGTCGCGCTCGAGATGTTCGACGCGTCGGCGCTGGAGTTCGGCGTGCTCGCGGGCGCCCTGGGCGTGGGCGCGATCATCGGGGCGGTCGTGACGGGTCGACTCGACGGGCGGCGAGTGCCGAGCGCCATCCTGATGATCGGGTTCGTCACCTACGCGTGCTTCGTGGTCGCGTTGGGTCTCGCACCCGGCCTGGCGGTCGGGGTCGTGATGATGGCCGGTGTCGGCTGTGGGTTCCTGATCATGATCGCGACGAACAACAGCTGCATCCAGCACCTGTCGTCCGACGCGATGCGCGGCCGCGTCCTCGCGATCTGGTTGACGACGTTCGGGCTCTGCTACCCCCTCGGTGTGCTCTTGCAGGGGATGGCGGCCGACGCGCTCGGCATCCGATCGGTGCTGATCGTCGACGGCTTGCTGCTCCTCGCGTTCTTCACGTGGACCGCACGGTCCGGGCGTTTGCACCACCTCGATACCGAGGAGGCCACCGCGAACCTGACCGTCGGACCGGTCGACCCCGAGGAGAACCTCTGACCGCCCTCGGGGCGAGCGCGGCGAGGGCGCTAGGACGTCAGGGTGATCGCGCGCTCTGGGCAGTTCGCTTCGCCGGTGCGGGCCTGGTCCTCGAGCTCGGGCGGGACGTCGGCGAGGAGGACCTCGCAGTGCCCGCGATCGTCGGGCCCGAACACGTCGGGAGCGAGTGCGTAGCAGCGGCCGTGTCCGACGCACGCGGCGAGGTCGACGACCACCTTCATCGGCCGACCTCCTGCTCCCGGCGACCCGGGGTGAAGACCAGCGGGAGGTGCTCGACCGCGCGCAGCCCTTCGGTGTACTCGAGCGTGGTGCCGGGCGCGAGCTCGTAGTCGGGGATCCGGCGTTGGAGCTCTTCCATCGCGACCCGCAGCTCGAGGCGGGCGAGGTGGGAACCGAGGCACCGGTGGATGCCGCCGCCGAACGCGAGATGGCGGTTCGCCTCGCGGTGGAAGTCGACGGTGTCGGCCCGGTCGAACTCGTCGCCGTCGGTGTTCGCGGAGCCGATGAGGACCGTGACGCGCGTCCCGGCAGGCAGGTGCTGGCCTGCGATCTCCGCGTCTTGCGAGAGCACCCGGGCGACGCCGGGAACCGGCGATTCCCATCGCATCAGCTCCTCGACGGCAGCCGGGATCAACGACGGGTCCTCGGCGAGCTCGCGACGGTGCTCGGGGTGCTGGGCGAGGTACGCGACGTTGCAGGTGAGCGTGGCAGTGACCGTGTCGAGGCCGGCGATGAGGAAGAGGAAGCAGATGTCGACGATGTCGTCGTCGGTGAGCCGGTGGCCGTCGACCTCGGCCATGGTGAACCGCGTGATGAGGTCGTCGCGCGGCTCGGCCCGACGAGTCGCGATGACCGGTGCGAAGTAGGAGTAGATCTCCTGGGCGGTGCGCCGGCGAACGACGTCGGCCTCGCGGCCGGCGAGGCCGGGTGGGCGGATGATCCCGTCCTTGATGCGCAGGAACGTGGGGAGGTCCTCCTGGGGGAGACCGAGCAGCGCGAGGAACACGGTGCAGGGGAGCGGGACGGCAAGTGCCTCGCTGAGGTCGACCTCGCCGGCCTCGATGAATGCGTCGATGAGCTCTGTGGTGAGGCGCCGAACCTCCGGCTCGAGGAGCGCCACCGCGCGGGGCGCGAAGAGCGGGTCCAGGATCTTGCGGAACTTGAGGTGGTCCGGTGGGTCGATCTGCAGTGGGATCAGCGGGCGGTCGTTGCCGAGCGGGACCGCGTCCATGTCGGACGAGAACGTGTCGGCGTCGCGCAGGGTGTCCAGGACCTCGCCGTGTCGGGTGACGAGGACATGGTGCTCGTCGGCGCGGATGACGGCGGCGTGCTCGCGCATCATCTGGTACAGGGGCTGGGGGCACTTCGACATGTCGCCGTCGAAGAGCCCGTCGCCCAGGGCGGGGGCGCCGCCGTCCTGATGCTGGTTGTCGGCCACGGATGCTCCTTGCTCGAGCCCCGGCCTCATCGAGACGTGGCCTGATCGGGACCTGACGATGGCGTCAGGGTAGCGCCGGGGCGATCGACGCGCGTGGGCTGAAATGTCGGTGCGCGGTGGGCGTTGGGGAGGATGTGCGCCGACTTCGACTCCTGGTCCGCCCCCCGGGGCTGCGCCCGGCCCCCCGGCCGGACGACGACCAGGTGGTGCTCGCGAGCGGTCCCCCTGGGGCTTCTCGATGACCGCGAGGTCGGGGCCGATGGCGCCGTCCACCCCGCCCCAGCCCACGGACGGCTGCTCGTCGGCCCCGCCTCGCCGGTCGTTCCGGTGCGGCGAAGGTTCGCTCCGGCGGTGGTGACGGGCAAGACTGGGAGCCGTGGGGCCAGCAGAACCTGTGCGATCCGCCCGAGTGCTCGGGGAGACGACACCCGACTCGTCCGGGGCATCCTCGTCCGGGGCATCCACGTCCGGGGCATCCACGTCCGGGGAACTGGGGTCCGAGGAGCGCGCCCTGGTCGCGCGCGCCCGGCGCGACCCGGGGGCCTTCGGCGTCCTCTACCGACGCTACGTCGACCGCATCTACGCGTTCGCCCACCGTCGGACCTGGACCAGGGAGGCGGCCGAGGACGTCACCGCCGCGACCTTCGAGCGGGCCTATCGCCATCTCGACCGCTTCGACACCGCCGGGTCCGGGTTCGGCCCCTGGCTCTACCGGATCGCCGCGAACGAGCTCGTCGACCACTACCGCCGCGAGGGTCGGAGCAAGACGCGACGGGGCCAGCGCGCCCTCCACGCGCTGGCCGACCAGGCCACCCACGACGACACCGACCGACTCGAGCGCGAGCAGGACGTCGAGCGCATGCTCGCGGCGATGTCGACGCTCCGCCCCCGCTACCAGCAGGTCCTCACGCTCCGGTACCTCGGCGGGATGAGCACCCAAGACGCCGCCGAGGCGATGGGCTGCTCGAAGGCGGTGCTGGCGGTGACGCTGCACCGGGCGCTCAGCGCGCTGCGACGCAGCTACGACCGGGCCGAGCAGGGACCGCGGGGGGTCGGCGAATGACCGTCCTCGTGCCCCCGGCTCCGCCCAGGGCGACGCGATGAAGGCCACGCGGCGGACGACCCGGCGCACCACCCGGCACGAGGTGCTTGGCCTGCTCGAGCTGGCCGGTGGTCGGGAGTCGATCGGGCCCGACCGCGGGTTCCGGGTCGACCTCGAGCACCGTCTGCTGACCACGAACCCGCCGGGCCGACTGGTCGCGCTCCCGACGGCTCGTCGGCGCGCCCGACGACCGGGTGTGATCAGCGGCGCCGCGGCGGCCGCGGCGGCCGTGGTGCTCGCGGGCGCTCTCACCGGTGCGTACGGGCGCGGGGTCGACGACCAGACGCTCGCCCTCGCGGTGGCCGTCGACACGGTCGTGCAGCTCCCCGACGGGACGATGGTCACGGGAGAGCAGGGCCTCTCGTTGCCCGACGGTGCGGTGGTGCGCACGGGTCCGAACGGGCACTGCGCGGCGGGCGACATCGAGCTCGGCCCCGGCCTCGAGGCGCTGGTCGACGCCGGCCACCTCCGGCTCCGGATGGTGACGCCCGTCGACGCCGTCGACGCGCCCACGACGCCCACCTCGCTCGCCCGGGACGCCACTGCGGCGCCCATCGGGGCGGGGGCCCCGACCACTGCTGCGGCCCCGACGGACACCCGGACGACGGTCTCCAGCCTCGCCCCCATCGGCTCCGCCACCCGCTGACCCGGCGCCCGGCCGACCCCTGGGCGGGGCCGATCGGTCGTCCGTTCGGGAGAGAAACCATGCCGAGTAGCGATTGCCCCTCAACCTCGCGCGGCGAGCGGCCGATCCCCGGGGCAAATGAAGACTCTCCGCCACCACCGCCGAGCGCTCTGCGTGACCATCGTGGCCATGGTGCTGCTGGCGGGCTGCATGCGTCCGGGAACCGGCCGTGCTCCCAGTCCGTCCCCGGCGCCGGCCGGGGCCGCCTCGATCATGGGCACGAGCGCCCTCACGGGCGCCCAGCTGGCGCAGTGGTTCCTGACCCGTCAGCCCCAACCCGGCGGCGTGTTCTCCGCCACCGTGCCCGTGGCGACCCTGACCGAGATCTACGTCCAGGAAGGTGCCGCCGAGGGCGTCCGGGGCGACATCGCCTTCATCCAGGGGATCGTCGAGACCGCCTGGTACCGCTTCAGCGGCAGCGTGCCGGCCTGGAAGAACAACTTCGCCGGGATCGGCGCCACCGACTCGAACCCCGCGCCCGCCACGTTCGCCGACGCCCGGACCGGCGTCCGGGCCCAGATCCAGCACCTGCGGGCCTACGCCGACCCGAGCGCCACGACGTGCGCGCCACCGATCCTGGCCAACGCGTGCGTCGACCCCCGGTTCCACCTCGTGTCCCCGAAGGGCAAGGCCACCACCTGGTACCAGATGGGCAACGGCAACTGGGCCACCTCGACCACCTACTCGGCCACGATCCTGCGGCTCTACAACGAAGCCCGGGCGTCCTTCGGCCTCGGGCCGGTCTGAGGCCGCGACGCGGCTCAGGGCAGCGCGAGGTCCACCCGCACCGGCAGGTGATCCGACCCGACCCGCGGCAGCACCCGTCCGTCGGACGCGCGGATCCCGTCGCCCGGGCGGACGAGGATGTGATCGATCTGGCTGTGCGTCATCCGTGACGGCCAGGTGCGACCGCGCACCGTCCGGCGCCAGCCCCGCAGGAGGCCCACGACCCCGGGGCCCCAGAAGTTGCAGTCGCCGGCGATCACCGTCGGCGTTCCCGGGGTGGGGAGCAGCGGAGCCAGCCGCCGCAGCTGGAGCACCGGTCCGTGGGGGAGCCGCGACGTGAGGTGCACGGCCACGATCCGCAGCCGTCGTGGTCCGACGTCGACCTCGACGTCGAGGGCGGTCCGCACCGGTGCCGGGTCCCCGGGCGTGGGGCCCAGCGCGAGCGAGCCGATCCGCCGCACCGGCAGACGCGAGAGCACCGCGATCCCGGACTCACCTTCACCGTCGGGGACGAGGTGGGGCCAGTGGGGCCCGAGGGTGGCGCGGCTCGTGGGCTCGTACACGATCTCGTAGCCGAGCGCGGTCGCCGCATCGTCGACGGCGCCCCGTTCGCCGTCGGGGCGCCACAGCTCCTGCACCACCACGACGTCGGTGTCGAGCGACGCGAGCGCCGCGGTCATGTCGAACGCCCTCGGGTGCGCGCGACGCGAGGCGTGCACGCCGTAGTGGGTGTTGAACGACGCGAGGGACAGGTCGGGCACCGGGGCGACGCTAGTGGCCAGGTCCCCGCTCGCCGACGGTCGAGGAACGTCGTCAGGGCGCAGCCGGCAGTCGCACCACGAAGCGCGCGCCGCCGATCGGCGCGTCCTCGATCGCGACGTGCCCACCGTGGCGTTCGGCGATCGTGCGCACCATCGCGAGCCCGAGCCCCACACCGCCGGCGTCGCGGCTGCGACCCTCGTCGAGGCGGGTGAAGCGCTCGAAGACGCGCTCGCGCTCCTCGGGAGGGACGCCCGGCCCGTCGTCGTCGACGACGAGGACGACCTCGGGGCCGTCGACGCTGACGTGCACGTCGACCCGGGTCGTCGCATGGCGACAGGCGTTGTCGAGCAGGTTGCGGACGACCGAGGTGAGCTGTGCCGCGTTGCCGTGCACTCGCCCCGCGGAGACGTGACTCGGGTCGACCGGGATCCGCCGGGGTCGCGCGACCTCGTCGAGCACGATCTCGTCGAGGTCCACGTCGGCGAGCCGGACCTCTTCGCCCTCCTCGCTCCGAGCCAGCTCCAGCAGCTCGCCCACGGCCTCCTCGAGTCGTTGGTCCTCGGCGAGCACCCGGTGCGCGACCGCCGTCCAGTCGGTGTCCTCACCACGACGCAGCGCGACCTCCAGCTGGGTCCGGATCACCGCGACCGGGCTGCGCAGCTCGTGCGAGGCGTCGGACACGAACCGTCGCTGGCGCAGCGACGTCTCTTCGAGGCGGTCGAGCATCGAGTTCATGGTGCGGGCCAGGCGGCCGATCTCGTCGTCGGTGGTCGGTTCGGGAACGCGCCGGTGGATCGTCGAGCCCGTGATCGCCGCCGCCTCGGCGCGGATCGCCTCGACGGGTCGCAGCGCGCGGCCCGCGAACCACCAGGTGAGACCGCCGACGAGCAGCACGAGCAGCGGGACCCCGACCAGCAGCGCCTCCGTGATGCTGTCGACCGTCTCGTCGACCTGCGCGATCGAGCGCTCGGCGATCAGCGTGATCGTGCCCTGGGCGGTCTCGACGACGCGCTCGGCCCGCACCTGCGGGTCGGTCCGGTTCGGCCGGGCCACTGGCGTGCCGGGCGGCGGCACCGTGGACTGGCGGCCGCCCGGACCCCGGATCCGAAATGCCGGCGTGCCACCCCGCCGGTTCGAGACCTGGACGTCGGCCGGGTCGATCCCCTGTTCGAGCTGCCGGGCGGCCTCGTCGAGCTGCTCCTGGTTGGCCTGCTCGATCCCGCTCGTCAGGCTGTCGTGCGTCGACCGCACCAGCGCGAAGGACGCGACGGTCAGTGCGATCGCGAAGAGCCCCGCCGCGGCGAAGGTGACCCGGAACCGGACCGTCGAGAGCCGAGCCACGACCGGACCGCCGTCAGTCCGCCGCGACGCACAGCCGGTAGCCCGAGCCGCGCACGGTGTGGATGAGCTTCGTCCCGAACGTCTCGTCGAGCTTGCGACGCAGGTAGCCGATGTACACCTCGACGACGTTGGGGTCGCCGGCGAAGTCCATGCCCCACACGTGGTCGAGGATCTCGGGCTTCGACGACACGTTGCCGTCCCGTCGCATGAGGTACTCGAGGAGCGAGAACTCGCGCGCCGTGAGCGCGACCTCGACGTCGCCGTGTGCAGCCGATCGGGTCGCGGGATCGAGTCGCAGCGGCCCGAACTCGAGGACCGCGGGGCGCGGCGGTGCCCCGCGGCGGAACAATGCTCGGAGACGGGCCAGCAGCACGACGAACGAGAACGGCTTCGACAGGAAGTCGTCGGCCCCGGTGTCGAGCGCCTCGGCCTCGTCGTACTCACCGTCCTTGGCGGTGAGCATCAGGATCGGCGTCCACACCTCCTCCTCGCGGAGCGTGCGGCACACCTTGTAGCCGTTCATGCCGGGCAGGAGGATGTCGAGGACGATGGCGTCGTAGGAGCCCTCCCGGGCCCGCCAGAGCCCGTCGAGCCCGTCGTGGACGGCGTCGACGTCGAAGCCCTCGGCCTCGAGCCCGTCGCGGATCGCCTCCGCCAGTGCGACCTCGTCCTCGACCACCAGCACACGCATGCCTCGATTGTGGCCCCTCGACCCCCGGACGGGGTGGTCGATCCTGAGAGTCCACTCAGGCGGGCGCACCGGGGCCAGGGCCGAGCGTCCCGCTCGGCGGGCGAGAGCACCCACGGGATACGCGCCCCGAAGCCCATGTCGTCTAGAGTCCCCCGAGCCGATGAGCGACGTCCGAATGTGAGTTGAGGGGGGTCCGGTGGATCTGACAAATCGGGAGTGGTGGGGGCTCGTGCACGGCATGGGCTTCGGGGCGCTCTTCTTGCTCGCGTTCGCCGGAGGTCTGGCAGGCCTCTACAGCCTGCGCCCCGACCTCGTCACGGTCGAAGGCGTGAAGGAGCGGATGCGGCGCCTGAAGATCGGGACCGTGGCGATCGCAGTGGCGGCCTGGGGAACGGTGATCACCGGGACCTGGATCGTCTACCCGTGGTACCGGGAGGACATCGCGCAGAGCGCGAAGTCGAGGTTGCTGGCCAACCCCGGGACCGAGGACTGGCACATCTTCGGCATGGAGTGGAAGGAGCACATCGCCTGGATCAGCCCGATGCTGCTCACTGCCGCTGCGTTCATCGTCGTGTACTACGGCACGAACCTCATCCGACACGACCGGGTCCGCAAGACGGTCATGGCCCTGCTCGTGCTCGGGTTCGCGACCGCAGCGATCGCCGGGCTCTTCGGAGCGCTCATCACGAAGGTCGAGCCGGTCAAGTGACCGCCGCGACGAGGGGAGCAGCAGACATGTCGACGACGAGCTCCGAGCACCCGGTGCTCAGCCAGATCGAGTTCGAGGACAAGCCCGAGGGTCCGGTCTCGGCGGCGATCCTCGCGGCCGGGGTGGGGTCGCTCGCACTGGGGATCTTCACCACGCTCTCCGAGGCGACCGAGACGTTCCACGACTTCTTCGAGTGGAGCGCACGAGTCGGTCCGCTCTCGGGCAAGACCGTGTGCGCCGTCATCGTCTGGCTCGTCTCCTGGGCGGTCCTCTACGCGGTCCTGCGCGACAAGCCCTACGAGACCCGTCGGGCCATGGCGATCTCGATGGTCCTCGTCGGGCTCGGGCTCGTCGGGACGTTCCCGACGTTCTTCCAGGCGTTCGCGTAGCCGATCCCTCTCTCAGACCGCGAGTCCGAGGGGCCGCGTCGTAGGGTCACATCATCGAGATGGTGGCGTTCCTCGGCATCGCGACCGTCGGTCCCGGGGCGTTCAGCCTCCAGAAGTGGGTCAACGCGAAGATCCCGGTGCTCGGCCGGATCCCGTGACGCCCGTGACCCGCTGAACGGTCCCGCCCGCGGCGGGACGAGCGAGGTTCGATCGGCCCGCCGTCGTCACCCCTCCGGGGCGACCGGCGGGCCGATCAGTTCCCCGTGTGCGAGCCTTCGCCCCCCTCGCCGCCGAGCGATGCGAGGGCGTCGGCCCGGTGGTGGCAGACCTCGTGGAGGGTGAAGCGGACGATGCCCTCGACCGTGAACCGGTTGCCGTCGCCGCGGATCGCACCCCGTCCCCACGCGCCGTCGGGGACGGCTTCGATCGCGGTGGAGAAGTTCTCCGCTCGGGCGACG
Source organism: Acidimicrobiia bacterium (assembly GCA_035763745.1). Classification (GTDB taxonomy): domain Bacteria; phylum Actinomycetota; class Acidimicrobiia; order IMCC26256; family PALSA-555; genus DASUAO01. Next base: position 21,825 of record DASUAO010000018.1, on the reverse strand, counting down.
ATCGCGGCGGCGACCTCGGAGATCTCCTGTTCGTTGTAGCGCTCGTCGGTCGCCGCGGCGTCGTGGTCCCACCATCCGAGTTCGGGCTCGTGCTCCCGCACCACGTGCTCGACCCGCGCACCCATGATCGCGAGCACATCGCGTACGTGGGCCCCGTACTCCAGTGCCGACCAGGTCGTGGGCGTGGGTCGCGTCCGCAATGCCCCGGCGTCACTCCGCAGGAGGAGGGCTCGCCACTGGCCGGCGTTCGCGCGCGTCGCCGCAGCGATCTCTCGGCGTGGGAACGTGCCGGCGTCGAACCCGCAGTCGGGGCACGCGCCGGCCTCGACGACGGCGACCCAGTCGCGCCCCTCGGTCAACGCGCGCCCGGGGCGACCGGCGGGCCGATCAGTTCCCAGAGGTTGCCGGCCGGGTCCGTCGCGAACACGTGACGGTCGCCGTCGAACTCGATGGTGTTCGTGCTGACGCCCGAGGCCTCGAGCCGGGCGACCGTTGCGTCGAGCGCGTCATCGAGGCGGATCGCGGTGTGCGCCCGCGCGCTCGGCGCGTGGTCGGGGTCGGGGGTGAGGTGGACCTGGCTGCCGTCGTCGGCCTCGAACCAGTGCACGGTGGCCATCTTCGAGATCTCGGGTCCGCCCTCGATGCGCCGGTACCCGAGGCCGACCAGCCACGCGGCCTCCGCTTCGGTGCCGGGGGAGCCGTCGATCGTCTCGGGGACGCAGAGGTTGACGTGGTGCAGGGTCGGCATGCGCAGGATCGTACGCCGATCCGGTCGGGTCGGGCTCCTGCACCGAACGCGGCTGGGGCGCGTGCACCGGCGGGACCTAGTCTCGCCCCGTGGCCACCACGTCGATCCCCATCACCGGCGACCCGGAGGCCGACCGCCTCCTCGTCGACGACCCGCTCGCCTTGCTCATGGGGATGCTGCTCGACCAGCAGGTCCCGATGGAGTGGGCGTTCAAGGGTCCGCACACGCTGAAGCAGCGCCTCGGGAGCCTCGACGCCGCGAGCATCGCGGCGATGGACCCGGAAGAGGTGGAGGCGGTCTTCAAGCAGAAGCCGGCGCTGCACCGGTTCCCGGGCTCGATGGGCAAGCGGGCCCACGCGCTGTGCCAGGCGCTCGTCGACGACTACGACGGCGATGCCGCGAAGGTCTGGAAGGGCGTGAAGAGTGGCGCCGAGCTGCTGGAGCGGCTGAAGGCGCTCCCGGGCTTCGGCGAGGAGAAGTCGAAGATCTTCCTCGCGTTGCTCGCCAAGCAGCTGGGTGTGAAGCCCAAGGGCTGGGAGGCCGCGGCGAAGCCGTTCTCCGACGCCACGAAGCGCTCGGTGGCCGACATCGACTCGGTCGAGGCGCTCGCCGAGGTGCGGGCCTGGAAGAAGGCCCAGAAGGCCAAGGGCAAGGCCAAGTCCGACTGATCACCTCCCCGGGACCCGCGCGCGGAGCGCGGTCGGGTGCGCCCGCGCAGAGCGCGAACAGGGTAGGATGGCCTTCCAGCGGGTGCCGTCGGCCCCCGCAGGTCTTCCTCGCTTTCTCCGGACTGCCCGGCCTCGCCACATCGAGGCCCGGCCCCTCCTCAGAGGGGTGACGACGAGGGCGACCACTCCGAGATGAAAGCAGGCACCACTGTGACCACCACCTTCGAGACGCTCGGCGTCTCGGCCCCCCTCGTCGCGGCCCTGAAGGCCGACGGCATCGAGGCTCCGTTCGCGATCCAGGCGATCGCCCTGCCCGACGCCCTTGCCGGGCGCGACGTGCTCGGCAAGGCCAAGACCGGCTCCGGCAAGACCCTGGCGTTCGGCCTGCCCCTGCTCGAGCGCATCGGCAAGGCCGAGGCCCGCAAGCCCCGGGCGCTCGTCCTCGCCCCCACCCGTGAGCTGGCGAACCAGGTGCACGGCGTGATCGCACCGCTCGCGAAGACCGTCGGACGCTCCGCGGTCGCCATCTACGGCGGCGTGGGCTTCGACCCCCAGATCGACGCCCTGCGCGGCGGCGTCGACGTGATCGTCGGCACACCCGGTCGTGTGATCGACCTCATGGAGCGCGGCGAGGTGTCGTTCGCGGACTGTGAGGTGCTCGTCCTCGACGAGGCCGACCGCATGGCCGACATGGGGTTCATGCCCCAGGTCCAGAAGATCCTCTTCAAGCTCACGTCCGAGCACCAGACGATGCTGTTCTCGGCGACGCTCGACGGCGCCGTCAAGCAGCTCGTCGCCCGCTACATGAAGGACCCGGCGTTCCACGAGGTCGAGTCCGACGAGCCGACCGTCGAGGAGATGGAGCATCGCTTCCTCTTCGTGCACGACATGGACAAGGTGAAGGTCGCCGCGGCGATCGCCAACGGTGTGGATCGCGTGCTCATGTTCTGCAACTACAAGCGCACCGCCGACAAGCTCGTCCGCGAGCTGCGCAAGGAGGGCATCACGGCGGCGCCGATCCACGGCGACCTCAGCCAGGCGGCCCGAGAGCGCTCCCTGGCGGACTTCATGGCCGGCAAGGTTCCGGTCCTCGTCGCCACCGACGTCGCGGCCCGCGGGATCCACGTCGACGGCGTGGACGTGGTGATCCACTACGAGCCGACCGACGACCACAAGAACTACATCCATCGCTCCGGCCGTACGGCCCGGGCGGGGGAGCAGGGCGTCGCGGTGACGCTCATGCTCTGGAACGAGGAGAACGCGATCCGGACGGTGCAGCGCCGCCTCGGCCTGTCGCTGCCGATCGTCGAGGTGTTCTCGAACGACCCCCGCCTCGCCGACCTCCACGGCTGGGTCCCCACCGACGACGAGGCCGTCGCCGTCTGACCCGTCCCGGTTCCGTTGCGTGCCATTGATGCGTCTCTCACCCGCCTATGGCGGGGTGAGAGACGCAGGACCGGAACGACGGACGTGCGTCCCCGACCCGTCAATATGCGGGTGAGGGACGCATCAAGAATGCGAGGATGATGGCCATGGGGCGCGCCCGGATCTCACGGAAGGTCGGCGCGATCACCGAGTCGGCCACCCTCGCGGTCGACGCCAAGGCCAAGGCGCTCAAGGCGGCCGGCGAGGCCGTCATCGGCTTCGGTGCCGGAGAGCCCGACTTCCCGACCCCGGCGCACGTCGTCGACGCGGCGATCTCGGCGTGCTCCGACCCGGCCGCGCACCACTACACGCCGGCGGCCGGCCTGCCCGCGCTGCGGGCCGCGCTCGCCGAGAAGACGATGCGTGACTCCGGCTTCGCGTGCGAGCCGTCGCAGGTGCTCGTCACCAACGGGGGCAAGCAGGCCGTCTACAACACGTTTCAGGCGTTGCTCGACCCCGGCGACGAGGTCCTGCTCCCCGCGCCGTACTGGACCACGTACCCCGAGTCGATCGCGCTCGCCGACGGGGTCGCGGTCGCGCTCCCCACCAGCGAGGCGACCGACTTCCGCGTGAGCGTGGAGCAGCTCGAAGCGGCGTGCACCGACCGCACCAAGGCGTTGCTGTTCGTGTCGCCGAGCAACCCGACCGGCAGCGTGTACACGCCCGACGAGGTGCGGGCGATCGGCGAGTGGGCCGTCGAACGCGGCATCTGGGTCGTCACCGACGAGATCTACGAGCACCTCACCTACGGCGACCACCGCTTCTCGTCGATGCCCACCCTCGTCCCCGAGCTCGCCGAGCGGTGCGTGATCGTGAACGGGGTGGCCAAGACCTACGCGATGACCGGCTGGCGCGTCGGCTGGATGATCGGGCCGACGGACGTGATCGGCGCAGCCGCGAACCTGCAGTCGCACTCCACGTCGAACGTCGCCAACGTCTCCCAGCGCGCGGCGCTCGCCGCAGTGTCGGGCGACCTCGTCGCGGTCGGGGAGATGCGGACGGCGTTCACCCGCCGCGGTGCGACGATGCACGAGCTGCTGTCGACCATCCCCGGCGTCGCCTGCATGGCGCCCCAGGGTGCCTTCTACTGCTTCCCGTCGTTCGAGGGCGTGCTCGCCGAGACCCGCGCCGGGCGCACGCTCGCGGGCCGCGCCCCCACCACGTCGCTCGAGCTGTGCGAGGTGCTCCTCGACGAGGCCAAGGTCGCCATCGTCCCGGGTGAGGCGTTCGGGGCACCGGGCTACGCCCGGCTGTCGTTCGCGCTCTCCGACGAGGACCTGGTCGAGGGCGTGGGCCGCATCGCCGAGCTCCTCGGGTGAGGACGCGAACCGCGGACGCGCCGGAGGCCGCCGCTACCCTCGGACCGTGACCCCGCGCGTCCTCGTCTCCGAGGCCATCGCCGAGAGCGGCCTCGACGCGCTGCGAGCGGCGGGATTCGAGGTCGACGAGCGCCTCGGGATGACCCCGGAGGAGCTGCTCGAGGCGGTTCCGGGCGCGGCGGCCCTCGTGATCCGATCAGCCACTCAGGTCACCGAGCGCGTTCTCGAGGCCGGCGCGGACCTCGTGGTCGTCGGGCGCGCCGGCATCGGGCTCGACAACGTCGATGTCGACGCGGCGACCCGCCGCGGCGTGATGGTGGTGAACGCTCCCCAGTCGAACGTCCTCTCGGCCGCCGAGCACACGGTCGCGCTGTTGCTCGCGCAGGCCCGCAACATCCCCCAGGCCGACTGTGACCTCAAGGCCGGCGCGTGGAACCGGTCCAAATGGACGGGCGTCGAGCTGCACGGCAAGACGCTCGGCGTGGTCGGGCTCGGACGAGTGGGCGTGCTCGTCGCCCAGCGCCTGCTCGCCTTCGGCATGCAGCTGAGCGCCTACGACCCCTACGTGAGCGCGGAGCGCGCCCGCCAGCTCGGTGTGCGTCTCGTGCCCGACCTCGAGGAGCTCGTCCGCAGCGCCGACTTCCTCACGATCCACCTGCCGAAGACCCCCGACACGATCGGGCTCATCGACGCGGCGCTCCTCGCGCACGCCAAGCCGACGCTGCGGATCGTGAACACGTCACGCGGCGGGATCATCGACGAAGCCGCGCTCGCCGACGCGCTCGGCGAAGGTCGCATCGCCGGTGCCGCGCTCGACGTCTTCGTCGAGGAGCCGACGACCGAGTCGCCGCTGTTCCGGCTCGCGAGCACGGTCGTCACCCCGCACCTCGGTGCGTCCACCACCGAGGCGCAGGACAAGGCGGGGCAGACGATCGCCGAGCAGGTCGTGCTGGCCCTCCGCGGCGAGTTCGTCCCGTACGCGGTCAACGTGGCGGCGAGCGAGGCGAACGCGACCGTCGCGCCGTTCCTCCCGCTCGCCGAGCGACTCGGTCGCCTGTTCACCTCCCTTGCCGGAGGGGCCGTCGAGACCGTGGAGATCACCTACGAGGGGGAGATCGCCGACTACGACTGCCGCGTCCTCACCCTCGCGATCATGAAGGGTCTGCTCGCGCCCGTCGTCGACGAGCCCGTGTCGTTCGTGAACGCGCCGCAGCTGGCCGAGGCCCGGGGTGTTGCCGTCAGCGAGACGGTGTCGTCGACCGCGGCGGACTTCGTGAACCTCGTGACCGTGCGCGGTCGCATCGGCGATCGCCCGTACCACGTCGCCGGCACGTTGTTCGGCAAGCACGCGCGACCACGCATCGTCGGGATCCAGGACCACGCCGTCGACGTCCCGCCGTCCAGCCACATGCTCGTGGTCCGCAACTCCGACACCCCAGGGATGATCGGGACCGTCGGGACGGTGCTCGGCGAGTGCGGCGTGAACATCGCCGACATGGACGTCGGCACCAACATCGAAGGCGAGGCGGCCCTGATGGTGCTCGCGACCTACGGCCCGGTGCCGTCCGACGCGGTCGAGCGGCTCCTCGGCAACGACGGCATCCTGGATGCGAAGGCGATCGAGCTCGACTGACGCGCGAAGGAGGAGAGCACCGTGACGACGCTGCGCCTCGTGCTCGACTGCACCGATGTCGCCGCCCAGGCGCGGTTCTGGATCACCGCGCTCGGCTACCGACAGACCTGGGCCGACGGGCAGTACGTCAACCTCGGGCCGATGGCCGACTCGGCCGGTCCGCAGCTGCTGCTCCAGGGTGTCCCCGAGCCGAAGACCGCCAAGATCCGCCTGCACCTGGATCTCCTCGTCGAGGGCGTCGACGCCGAGGTCGCCCGCCTGGAAGCACTCGGTGCGACGCGCCTCCCGTCCGAGCCCTTCGACGAGTACGGCCACCAGTGGGTCGTGATGGCCGACCCGGAGGGCAACGAGTTCTGCGTCTGCGCCAACTAGCGAGCGGCGCCGCATCGAGGCATCGCCGCGGTGGGGATCCGGGGTCGGGGGTCAGCGCTTGGACTGGCGGAGCCCGTCGGCTTCAGCGGCTGCCGCGTCGCGGTAGCAGCGCTCGGCCGTCGTGCGCTCGTACATCTGGCCGCCGGGCACGTGGAAGACCTTGCTCCCACGCGCGACCTTCACCGGGTGCGCGACGGGGCAGGCACCGTCGACGGCGTCGATCCAGGCGCCGGGTTCGGGTGCCGGAGCGACGTCGGACTCGGGTGCGGCGACCGGCTCCGGCGCGAGGGTGGTGTCGGCCGCACCGACACTCGGTTCGACCCGGGCCGAGACCGGAGCCGTGACGGGTCCCGCGCGGCGCGGCGCGGCGCGTGGCTGGGGTGGGAACGGGAACGGTTGGGGCTCCCACTCGGCGTCGCCGTCCGCACGGTTGGACTCGATCGCGCGCCACACGGCGTACGCGGCGCCGGCGAGCACGCCTGCGCCGAGGGCGCGCCGGAACCATGAACTCTTCGCCATGCACCGAGTCTCGCGCGGCACGTCGCACACGACTTGCCAATGCGTGCGCGAACCGTCATCATGGGCAGACCATGTCGGAAGCAGCGCGCATCACCGTCTTCTCCAACCTCCTTCTTACGTAGTCGCGGGCACCCCACCGGTGCTCGCGAATGCCTCCTCGTGCCCTCGGGCCGGGGAGGCTTTTCGTTGCCGAACCGCCCTACTCGAAGCATCCAGGACTACGAGAGCGAGCAGCCATGAGCGAGCAGGTACGCATCTTCGACACCACGTTGCGCGACGGCGAGCAGTCCCCGGGCATCTCGCTCGACGTCGGCGAGAAGCTGGAGATCGCCGAGCAGCTCGCGCGCCTGGGTGTCGACGTGATCGAGGCCGGATTCCCGATCGCCAGCGACGGTGACTTCGAGGCGGTCGAGGCGATCGCGAAGCACGTGCACGGGCCGGTGATCGCAGGGCTGTCGCGCACCGGCTTCAAGGACGTCGACCGGGCGTGGGAAGCGGTGCGTCACGCCGAGAAGCCGCGCATCCATGTGTTCATCGCCACGTCGCCGATCCACATGGCGAAGAAGCTGCGGATGAGCGAGGAGCAGGTGCTCGCCGAGGTGTCGGCCGGGGTCGCGCGAGCCAAGTCGTACTGCGACGACATCGAGTACTCCCCGGAGGACGGCAGTCGGTCGGATCCCGACTTCATGGTGAAGGCGCTCCAGGCTGCCGTGGATGCCGGGGCGACGACCCTGAACATCCCCGACACCGTCGGGTTCGGGGTCCCCGAGGAGTTCGGCAAGCTGATCGCGTACGTGATCGAACAGGTGAAGGGCGACTACGTCGTCTCGACGCACTGCCACAACGATCTCGGGCTCGCGGTCGCGAACTCGCTGGCCGGGGTCGCGGCCGGGGCCCGCCAGATCGAGTGCGCGGTCAACGGTCTGGGTGAGCGTGCCGGCAACGCCGCGCTCGAGGAGATCGTGATGGCCATCAAGACCCGCGGGGACTACTTCGGCACGGTGGAGGTGGGGGTTCGCACCGAGGAGCTGTCGCGCACGTCACGGCTCGTGTCCCGTCTCACGGGCTACCCGGTCCAGTACAACAAGGCGGTCGTCGGTCGGAACGCCTTCGCGCACGAGGCCGGTATCCACCAGCACGGGGTGCTGGAGGACCGCGAGACGTACGAGATCATCGACGCGTCGACCGTCGGCCAGGAGGCGGCCCAGATCGTGATGGGCAAGCACTCGGGTCGCCACGCGTTCGCCGACACGTTGGCGAAGATGGGTCTGCACGTGCAGGGCGACGCGCTGAACCAGGCGTTCAAGCGATTCAAGGAGCTGGCCGACCGGAAGGTGGAGATCACCGAAGCCGACCTCGAGGCCATCGTCGCCGAGGAGATCGGTGCCGGCGCGGTGCACCGCTACGATCTCCTGAGCCTCGAGCTGGTCGGCGGGACCGTGCAGACGCCCACCGCGCGGGTCGCGCTCCGCGACGGCGACGGCCAGGCGACTGGTGAGGCCGAGGGCAACGGCATGATCGATGCCGCGATCACAGCGATCGCGAACGCCACCGGCATCACCGGCACGTTGCTCGACTTCAAGGTCTCGTCGGTGACCGGAGGGCGTGACGCGCTCGGCGACGTCGTCGCGTTCCTCGAGTCCGGGGGCTACAAGGCGTCGGGCCGCGGGGTGTCGACCGACGTCGTGGAGGCGTCGGCCCGCGCGTACCTCAACGCGGTGAACAAGATCGTCCGGCTGCGCGACCGGGCCGAGACCCGGGAGCAGGTGGTGGGGCCGTGAGCGATGCAACGGTGAACCTCTGGGTCGAGAGCGACCACGTCCAGGACTACCTGGACCGGCGGAGCGAGTTCCCGTGGCGTGAGCTCGCCTACGACCACCTGGTGGAGCACGTGCCTCCAACGGTGGGGCGCGTCCTCGACCTGGGGTGCGGCGACGGCAAGGCCGTCGGACGGGTCGTCGAGGCGTTCCCGGCGGTCGAGGCGATCGCGTGCGACTTCTCTCCGGCGATGCTCGAGCGCGCGCGAGCGAAGTTCGCGGGCTCGTCGACCGTCACCGTCGTCGAGCACGACCTGGACGACTCGCTGCCCGACGAGTGGGGGACCTTCGACGCGATCGTCTCCGCGTTCGCCATCCACCACGTGGTCGACGATCGCAAGCGAGCCCTCTATGGCGAGGTGCTCGACCGACTCGCGCCGGGGGGCGTGTTCTGCAACCTGGAGCACGTCGCGTCACCGACCCCGGAGCTCCACGAGGCGTTCTTGAGGTCCATCGGGCAGACGATCGAGCAGGACGACCCGTCGAACAAGCTCGCGCCGGTCGAGACCCAGCTCGCGTGGCTGCGCGACCTGGGGTTCACGCAGGTCGACTGCCACTACAAGTGGCGTGAGATCGCGTTGCTCGCGGGGGTCAAACCGGCGTCGTGAGCGGTGCGCCGTTCTTCCACTCGGGGCCCTTCTCGTTCGGGCCGATCGTCGAGAACGAGCGAGCGGTGCGCGCCTACGAGAACGCCGGGTTCGAGAAGGTTCGCGTGATTCCCGCCCACGAGACCGTCGATGACGAGAAGCGCGACTCCTGGCTCATGGAGAAGCGCTCCAGGCGCGCCTCGCCCGTGGTCAGGCGCGTGGCGTCGTGCTCGGGAGCCACGCGGCGCGGGTCTGCTCGTACGCGGTGATGTCGGCCTCGTGGCCGAGGGTGATGCCGATGTCGTCGAGGCCCTGCACCAGGCGGTAGTGGTGGAAGTCGTCGAGCGCGAACGGCTCGTCGATGTCGAGCGCGGGGACGGCGACGCGCCGGTCGACGACGTCGACCACGATCTCCAGCGACGCATCGTCATCGAGGGCGGTCATGATGCGGTCGACGACCTCTTGGGGGAGCTCGACGGGTACGAGCCCGATCTTCAGGCAGTTGTTGCGGAAGATGTCGGCGAAGCGGGGCGAGATGATCGCCTCGAAGCCGTAGTCCTCGAGCGCCCAGGGTGCGTGCTCGCGTGACGAGCCGGTGCCGAAGTTGGGGCCGGCCACGAGCACCCGCACGTCGTCGCCCTGGTACTCGGGGCGGTTGAGCACGAAGTCGCTGCTCTCGCGCCACTCCGAGAAGAGGCCTTCACCGAACCCGGTGCGCTCGACCCGCTTGAGCCAGTCGCTCGGGATGATCTGGTCGGTGTCGACGTCGGACCGGTTCAACGGCACCGCCCGCCCCACGATCTCGCTCACGGGCTCCATCAGTGCCCGGCCCTACTTCGAGCAAGTGACGCTGGGGACTCGATGTGGCACCGGGGCGTCACTTGCTCGAACGGGAAAGGGGCACGCTGCGTCGCCGGAATCACGTGAGGTCCTCCGGGGTCGCGAAGGTGCCGGCGATGGCCGTGGCGGCGGCGACGGCGGGGGAGACGAGGTGGGTGCGGCCGCCCTTGCCCTGACGGCCCTCGAAGTTGCGGTTCGACGTCGACGCGCAGCGCTCCTCGGCCTCGAGCTTGTCGGGGTTCATCGCCAGGCACATGGAGCACCCGGCCTCACGCCACTCGAAGCCGGCGTCGAGGAAGATCCGGTCGAGACCTTCGGCTTCGGCCTGCGCCTTCACCTTCATGGAGCCGGGGACCACGAGCGCGCGCATCCCGTCGCGCGTGCGGCGGCCACGCGCGACGTCGGCCGCGGCGCGCAGGTCCTCGATGCGACCGTTCGTGCACGAGCCGATGAACACGGTGTCGACGGGGATCTCGCGCATCGGCGTGCCCGCCTTCAGGCCCATGTAGCGGAGCGCGTGCACGGCCGACTCGCGCTGACTCGGGTCGGGGAACGACGACGGGTCCGGGACCACGTCGTCGATGGTGATGGTCTGGGCCGGGTTCGTGCCCCAGCTCACCGAGGGCCGGATCGATGCGGCGTCGATCTCGACCTCGGTCGCGAAGCCCACGCCGTCGTCGGAGGCGAGCGAGCGCCAGTCGTCGAGCGCGGCCTCCCAGGCCTTGCCGGCCGGGGCGAAGGGCCGTCCCTCGAGGTAGGCGAACGTCGTGTCGTCGGGGGCGATCATCCCGGCCCGGGCGCCCGCCTCGATCGACATGTTGCACACCGTCATCCGCCCTTCCATCGAGAGGGCGCGGATCGCCGAACCGCGGTACTCGATGATCGAGCCGATCCCGCCGCCGGTGCCGATGCGGGCGATGATCGTGAGCACGACGTCCTTCGCCGTGACCCCGGCACCGAGATCGCCCTGGACGGTGACGGCCATCGTGGCCGGTCGGGCCTGGGGCAGCGTCTGGGTCGCGAGCACGTGCTCGACCTCGCTCGTGCCGATCCCGAACGCGAGCGCTCCGAACGCGCCGTGGGTGGACGTGTGGCTGTCGCCGCAGACGATCGTCATCCCCGGGAGCGTGAGCCCCTGCTCGGGCCCGATCACGTGGACGATGCCCTGTCCGGGCTCACCCATGCGTGCGAGCCGGATGCCGTACTCGTCGCAGTTCCGGGAGAGCGCTTCCATCTGCTCGGCCGAGACCGGATCGGCGATCGGCTGGTCGATCGCGGTCGTCGGCACGTTGTGGTCCATCGTGGCGACGGTGAGGTCGGGACGACGCACCCCGCGCCCGTGGAGTCGCAGGCCGTCGAAGGCCTGCGGCGACGTCACCTCGTGGACGAGGTGGAGATCGATGTAGAGGAGGTCGGGCTCGCCGTCGGTGCGTCGCACCACGTGGCGTTCCCAGACCTTGTCGGAGAGTGTCTGCACCCGACGAGTCTGACACGGGCATCCGACACGGGGGCGCTCGGCGTCGGGCGCCGCGGCTGAGCGGCCGGTCAGTCGTCGACGTCGCGGACGCCCACGATTTCCACCGAGAAGGTCTTCTTCGGGCCCTCGAACTCGACGACATCGCCGGGTCCGTGCCCGACGAGCACCTTGCCGAGCGGCGACGAGGCGGAGATCACGTCGTAGACGTCGTGGCGTTCCTCGATCGAGCCGACGAGGTACTGCATCGTCTCGTCGTCGTCGTCCATCCGGATCTCGACGATCTTCCCGGGCGCGACGATGTCGGCCGACGACGACTCGACGATGACGGCGGTCCGGAGCATCTGCTGCAGGTGACGGATGCGACCCTCGTTGTGGCCTTGCTCGTTCTTGGCCGCGTCGAAGTCGGCGTTCTCCCGGATGTCGCCGTGCTCCCGTGCGCGCTCGATCCACTCCGAGATCTCACGCCGACGAGGGCCGGAGCGGTGCTCGAGCTCCTCACTGAGTCGTTGGTGAGCATCCGCGGAAAGGTGCACCTCGTCCATCGCCTCATGGTACCGACGGGATCGGGTGCTGCCGGCTCTCGGCGCAGCCCGGACGCGGGCGACCGACTAGGAAGACGCCGATGATCTTCGGCCTGGCGCTCGCCGCTGCCCTCTCGTACGGCGCGGGTGACTTCCTCGGGGCGATCGCCACCACGCGGACCAAGAGCGCCCTGCCCGTGGTCGCGACCTCCTCGCTCGCCGGGGTGGTCCTCCTGCTCGTCGTCGCCCCCTGGTTCGACGCCGCACCGACGAGCGCCGACCTCGCGTGGGGGGCGGCGGGTGGGATCGCCGGAGGTGTCGGCGTCGCGCTCTTCTACCGGGGCCTCGCGACGGGCGTGATGAGCGTCGTCGCGCCGGTCGCGGCCGTGACCGGCGCCGTGGTCCCGGTTGCCGCCGGCCTGATCATGGGAGAGCGACCGAGCGTGCTCGCGCTCACGGGCGTGGGGCTCGCGATCGGAGCGGTCGCGCTGCTCGCCGTCGAAGCGCCGGGCACGCGCGAGGTCGTGTTGGGGAGCCGGCGCCACGCGCTGGTCCTCGCGCTCGGCGCGGGTGGCGGGTTCGGGGTGTTCTTCGTGCTGCTCGACCGGACGGGTGACGATGCCGGGCTCTGGCCGCTCGTCGCGTCGCGCTCGGTGACGCTCCTCCTCGCGGCAGCCGCCGCGGTGGCGATCGGCCAGGCGGTGGTGCCCGTCCGGGGCGCGCGCCGGCTCTCGCTCGGGACCGGCCTGTTCGACATGATCGCGAACGCCTGCTTCCTGATCGCCAACCGGAGCGGCCTCCTGGCGCTCGTCGCCGTCATCACGTCGCTGTACCCGGCGAGCACCATCGCCCTCGCCCAGGTGTTCCTCGGTGAGCGCCTCGCGCCGCACCAGCTGGTCGGGGTGGGGGTGGCGGTCGCCGCGGTCGCGCTCATCGCGGTGGGCTGAGCGCCGTGTCGGGGCCGGAGCGCGGCCCGCGCGCCCCGAGCCGAGCCCGGGGTTTGACCGTGCCCACGCGGCCTGCGACACTGGGCGGACCATGACGCACCCCACCATCGTCGTCATTTCGTAGCGGGCGCCGGGACACCGGCGTTCGCCCTCGACCGTCCACTTCGGTGGGCGGTTTTTCGTTGTCCGGACCTCTTCACCCGCTCGTCAGCACAGGGAGCCAGCAGCACTCGTGGGACATCGCATCGGCATCATCGGCGGCGACGGGATCGGTCCCGAGGTCGTTGCCGAAGCCCTCAAGGTCATCGACGCGGCCGGGGTGAAGTACACGCCCGTGTCGTTCGACCTCAGCGGCGCGCGCTACCTCCGTGACGGGGAGATCCTTCCCGACGCCGACCTCGAGGCGTTGCGGAAGTGCGATGCGATCCTGCTGGGTGCGGTCGGCACCCCCGACGTCCCGCCGGGAGTGATCGAACGCGGCCTGCTGCTGCGACTGCGCTTCGAGCTCGACCTGTACGCGAACGTCCGTCCGTTCGTGGCCGGTCCGAGCGCCCTCAACGACGGTGTCGACATGGTGGTCGTGCGGGAGAACACCGAGGGCACCTACGCCGGAGAAGGTGGATTCCTCCGGAAGGGCACGGCCCACGAGGTCGCCACCCAGGGCTCGGTCAACACCCGTCGTGGTGTGGAGCGGTGCATCCGGTTCGCGTTCGAGCTCGCCGAGAGGCGCTCCCGATCCCACGTCACCCTCGTCCACAAGACGAACGTGCTCACGTTCGCCGGCGACCTGTGGGAGCGCGCGTTCCGCGAGGTCGCCGCCGACCACCCCGAGATCGAGACCGCCTACAACCACGTCGACGCGGCGTGCATCTACTTCGTGCAGGATCCGGCCCGCTACGACGTGATCGTGACCGACAACCTCTTCGGCGACATCCTCACCGACCTGGGGGGTGCCGTCGCCGGCGGGATCGGCCGTGCGGCCTCCGGCAACCTCAACCCGGATCGGACCGGACCGTCGTTGTTCGAGCCGGTCCACGGCTCCGCGCCCGACATCGCGGGGACCGGAACCGCTGATCCGCGCGCGGCGATCATCTCGGCCGCGATGATGTTGGAGTTCCTCGGGGAGGATGCCGCGGCCGTGCGAGTACGAGAGGCCCTCGCTGGGTGCGACGACCTCGTCGGGACGACGAGTGACCTCGGGGACGCGATCGCTGATCGCGTGCAGGACTAGGAGCCAAGGATGCCGATCGAGAAGACCGACAAGATCTGGATGGATGGGGAGCTCGTCGACTGGGACGAGGCGAAGGTCCACGTCCTGACCCATACCCTCCACTACGGCTCGGGCGTCTTCGAGGGGATCCGCGCCTACGCGACCGATCGCGGGCCCGCGGTGTTCCGTCTCACCGAGCACATGCGACGGCTCCACGACTCGGCGAACCTCCTGATGATGGACATCCCGTACTCGGTCGAAGAGCTCGTCGAGGCCACGAAGGAGACGATCCGGGCCAACGGCCTGGACTCCTGCTACGTGCGACCGATCGCGTTCCTCGGCTACGGGGAGATGGGGCTCAACCCGCTGCCGTCGCCGGTGCAGGTGTCGGTCGCGGTGTGGCCGTGGGGCACCTACCTCGGCGACGAAGGCGTGAAGAACGGCGTGCGCATGAAGATCTCCACGTGGCGGCGTGTGGACCCGAACATCAACCCGGTCGCAGCCAAGGCCACGGGCGTGTACATCAACTCGAGCCTCGCCAAGGTCGAGGCGCTCAAGGGCGGCTACGACGAAGCGATCATGCTCAACATGGCGGGCACCGTCTCCGAGGCCACGGGCGAGAACGTGTTCGTCGTGAAGAACGGCGTGCTGCTCACGCCACCGATCTCGGCCGGCGCACTCGAGGGCCTCACGCGAGACACCGTGATGACCATCGCACGCGACCTCGGCTACGAGGTGCGCGAGCAGACGCTCCTGCGGACGGACCTGTACCTCGCCGACGAGGCCTTCCTCTGTGGGACCGCGGCCGAGGTCGTGCCCATCCGCTCGGTCGACGACCGCGAGATCGGAGAGCCCGGGGAGGTCACCCGCAAGATCCAGGAGACCTACTTCGCGATCGTCCACGGCCAGGTGGAGAAGTACGCCGACTGGCTCGAGTACGCGCGTGAGTAACCCGCGCGGCGAGCGAGTGGAGCGAGGGAGCTCGCAGGAGCGGCGAGTGGCCGCGGGCGGGGTATCCCCGCCCGCAGCGAGCGCGACCAGGAAGGTGGAGATCTACGACACGACGTTGCGCGACGGCGCGCAGCTCGAGGGGATCTCGCTGACGGTCGACGACAAGCTGCGGATCGCGGAGCAGCTCGACTGGCTCGGGGTCGACTACATCGAGGCGGGCTGGCCGGGATCGAACCCCAAGGACGACGAGGTGTTCCGCCGGGCGGTGACCGAGCTCGACCTGCAGTCGAGCACGCTCGTCGCGTTCGGCTCGACTCGCCGGGTGAAGGGCAAGGTCGACTCCGACGACACGTTGCGGCACCTCGTCGACGCCGGCACGCCCGCGGCGTGCATCGTGGGGAAGTGCTGGGACTACCACGTCACCGAAGCGCTCGGCACGACCCTCGACGAAGGGGTCGCGATGGTCGCGGACTCGGTCGAGTTCCTCACCGGCCAGGGCCTGGAGGTCCTGTTCGACGCCGAGCACCTCTTCGACGGCTACTCCCGCAATCCCGAGTTCTCGCTGCGGGTGCTCGAAGCGGCAGCCGAGCACGGCGCCACGCGGCTCGTCCTCTGCGACACGAACGGTGGGACGCTCCCCGACGAGGTCGAACGGATCGTCGGCGAGATCGTGGCGTACTTCAGGGGTGACGTCGGCGTGGGTGTGCACCTCCACGACGACGCGGGCACCGGCGTGGCCAACGCGCTCGCAGGTGTGCGGGCGGGCGCCATGCAGGTGCAGGGGACGATCAACGGGTACGGCGAGCGGACCGGGAACTGCAACCTCACGACGATCATCCCCAACCTCTCGTTGAAGATGGGGATCGAGACGATCCCGGCTGACCGCATGGAGCGCCTCACGCCGGTCGCGCACCACGTCGCAGAGCTCGTGAACATGGCGCTCAACCCGCAGGCTCCGTACGTCGGCGAGTCGGCGTTCGCGCACAAGGCGGGTCTCCACACGAGCGCGATCTCGAAGCGACCCGACGCCTACGAGCACGTCGTGCCCGACACGGTCGGGAACGGCACCCGCTTCGTCGTGTCCGAGCTCGCCGGCAAGTCCACGATCCTGCTCAAGGCCAAGGAGCTCGGGCTCGAGATCGACGGCCCACAGGTGAGCGAGGTCGTCGACACGCTGAAGCGCATGGAGCACGAGGGCTACCACTTCGCCGTCGCGGACGCCTCGCTCGAGCTGCTCATGCGGCGGGCGACGGGGTGGGAGCAGCCGTGGTTCCGCGTGGAGTCGTTCCGGGTGATCACCGACAACCTCCGCGGCGGCGACGCCACCGCGCGAGAAGACGTCAGCACCGAGGCGACGATCAAGGTCCACGCGAACGACGAGCGTCTCGTCGCCACCGCGGAGGGCAACGGACCCGTGAACGCGCTCGACACCGCGCTGCGGCGAGCGCTCGGCGATCGGTGCCCCGGGCTCGAGGCGGTGCATCTCACCGACTACAAGGTGCGGGTGCTCGACACCCAGAAGGGGACCGGGGCCGTCACCCGCGTCCTCATCGACAGCACCAACGGCGACCGGACGTGGACCACGATCGGTGTCAGCGAGAACATCATCGAAGCCTCGTGGCAGGCCCTCTACGACTCGCTCGTGTTCGGGCTCCTCCACAGCACACTCGAAGGAGCCTGACCCGTGCCGACCGACCCGTTCGTGGCCACCGACCTCGGGGACACGCCCCGCCACGACCAGAACCTCGCGGCCGGCGTGGCCGTTCCCGCGGCCCGACGTTGGGTCGCCGACCGACCCGGCGACCTGCACGGGGGCCAGCCACGGGGTGACCTGCTGGGCGCGCCCGGTCCCAACGTGGGCTACGCGCTGCGACTGGCGCACCGTGCGGCCGACCGGATGGCGCTTGCGCCCCACGAGCACCTCGACGACGCGACGTCGGTGGTGGGGGAGGTGGCGATGAAGCGCGCGGCATCGTTCGGGAGGGCTCCCGTGGGCGACGACGTCGAGTGCGCCATGCTCCTGCTCGGCTACCAGGGTGGTTGCGCCCCGGACTTCGCGGCCTGGCGCGCGGACCTGGTCCACCGCGCACACCACGACTACCGCGTTCGTCGGACGATCTGCGACGGCGTCGACCTCGACGTGCTCCGCGAGGCCCCCGGTTCGCTGGTCGGGCGGATCGAGCCGCTACGACGGGACGTCCGCGCGCGGGTGGAGGCACGAGTCGCCGCGACCTGACTCCCCGCCGGACCGGGCGATCCGACTGGCCGCCCGACTGACTGGCCGACTGACTAGTGGTGGTCCGCCGCTAGTCTGCGGCGCGATGAGCGAGTTCGTCCTCTCCGAGGAGCACGAAGCACTGCGGCTCGCGTTGCGGCGCTTCGCCGACGAGCAGATCGCTCCCCACGCGGCGGAGGCCGACGAGCTCGGGGAGTTCCCCCGCCGGTCGTTCGAGGCGTACCGCGACTCGGGGTTCATCCGGCTGCCCTATCCGGTCGAGCACGGTGGCGACGGCGGCGACATGGTCGCCTACGCGATGCTCGTCGAAGAGGTGGCACGCGCGTGCGCGGCGTCGTCGTTGTTCGTGCTGATCTCGCGCCTGGCGGTCTCGCCGATCCTCGCCCACGGGTCGCCGGAGCTGATCGCGCGTGTGGTCCCGAGGGTGGTGACCGGCGAGTGGCAGGGCTCCTACTGCCTGTCCGAGGCGCAGGCGGGGAGCGACGTCGCGTCGATGACCACCCGCGCGGTGCGCGACGGCGATCACTACGTGCTCACCGGCACCAAGATGTGGATCACGAACGCCGGGATCTCCGACTTCTACACCGTGTTCGCGCGCACCGGCGCGGACGGCGCACGGGGGATCAGCGCCTTCGTCGTCGAGCGCGACCGCCCGGGGTTCTCCATCGGCAAGCTGGAGTCGAAGATGGGCGTCAGGGGATCGCCGACGGGCGAGGTCGTGCTCGATGACTGCGCGGTCCCCGCCGAGAACCTCATCGGTGAGGAGCACGCGGCGTTCGGGTATGCGATGGGGGCGCTCGACGGCTCCCGCCCCATCGTCGGCGCCCAGGCAGTGGGCATCGCCCAGGGCGCCTTCGACGTGGCCGCTCGTTACGCGACCGAACGCGTGCAGTTCGGCTCGAGGATCGGCGACCTCCAGGGCATCCAGTTCCTGCTCGCGGACATGGCGACCCGCCTCGACGCCGCGCGGCTCCTGGTGTACCGGGCCTGTGCCATGGTCGACGCCGGTGCGGAGGGGACCTCCAAGGCCGCCGCAATGGCGAAGATGTTCGCGTCGGACACGGCGATGGCCGTCACCACGGACGCCGTCCAGGTGCTCGGCGGGGCGGGCTACACGAGGGACTTCCCCGTCGAACGCATGATGCGCGACGCCAAGGTCACCCAGATCTACGAGGGCACGAACCAGGTGCAGCGCATCGTGATCGCCCGGCGGCTGCTCGACGAGTACACCGGAGCCTGATGGTCGAGAATGCTCCCATGAACGTGCGCGTCCGGTTCTCGCCGGCCCCGACCGGATCGTTGCACGTCGGATCGGCTCGCACGGCGCTGTTCAACTTCCTGTTCGCGCGGCACCACGGCGGCACGTTCGTCCTCCGGATCGAGGACACCGATCGAGCCCGGTCGAAGGACGAATGGGTCGTCGGGATCCAGGACACGCTCCGCTGGCTCGGGCTCGACTGGGACGAAGGGCCGGTCCTCCAGAGCGAGCGCTTCTCCGAGTACCGGACCGCGGCGTCCGAGCTGCTCGATCGCGGCCTCGCGTACGAGTGCTACTGCACTCCTGAGGAGATCAGGGAGCGCAACGACGCCGCCATGACGGCAGGTCGGTCGCCCGGCTACGACGGTCGGTGTCGCGATCTCGACGATTCCCAGCGCGTCGCGCTCGCGGCCGAGGGGCGCTCACGCTCCGTGCGGTTCCGCACGCCGGACGACGGAACGAGCCGGTTCGTCGACGAGATCCGGGGAGAGGTCACCGTCGAGTGGGCCTCGGTGCACGACTTCGTGATCCTCCGCGCCGACGACACGCCGATCTTCTTTCTCGCCAACGCGGTCGACGACCTCGCGATGGGGATCACGCATGTGATCCGGGGCGAGGACCTCCTCGACTCCACGCACCGGGTGCTCGCCCTCCGAGAAGCGCTCGGCGGTGGATCGCCGCTCTCGTTCGCGCACCTGCCGCTCATCCTCGGGACCGACCGGGCGAAGCTCTCGAAGCGCCACGGTGCTGTCGCGCTCGAGGAGTTCCGCGACGCCGGGTATCTCCCCGAAGCGGTGTGCAACTACCTCGCGCTCCTGGGATGGTCGCCCGACGACGGACGCGAGGTGATGGACCTCGACGAGGTGGTGGACGCCTTCTCGCTGGCGGGCGTGACCCATGCGGCCGCCGCCTTCGACCATGCGAAGCTCGACTGGATGAACGGGGAGTGGATCCGCCGGCTCACGCTCGACGAGCTGGCCGAGCGGGCGCGACCGTTGGCCGAGGAGCGCTTCGGCGACCGGCTCGACGACGAGCTGTTCGTCGCGGGTCTGCGCATCGGCCAAGAGCGCGCGGTGACGATCGGGCAGCTCCTCGACCAGATGGAGTTCCTGTTCGTGGCCGACGACGAGTTCGAGATCGCTGCCGAGTCGTGGGACAAGCTCGTCGCGACGGAACGTGTCGATGACGCGCTCGGTGCGGTCGAGGAGCACATCGCGAGGATGGAGTGGGACGGCGCGCCCGTCGATCTCCGTGACACCCTCGCCGCGGCCGCCTTCGAGAAGCCGCGCAAGGTGATGCCGGCGATCTACGCGGCGATCGAAGGGCGCCACGCCGGGCTCCCGGTGTTCGACGCCATCGCGCTGCTCGGGCAGGAGAAGACGCTCGTGCGACTGCGGGCGGCGCGCGCTCGCCTCGCGCGGTAGCGCAGGGCGGAGGCCGGCGGTGGCGTGGCTGACCTGGCGCCTCGCCCGCCGCGTGGTCGTCGGACTCGTGCTGGTGTGCCTCGGGTACTACCTGCTCACGCTGTTCCAGGTGTGGCGGGCGGCGGAGGGCGACGACCGTTCACCGACGCAGGCGATCATCGTGCTCGGTGCGGCGCAGTTCGACGGCCGACCGAGCAAGGTCTTCCAGGCCCGACTCGACCACGCTGCCGAGCTGTGGCGCAGCGAGGTGGCGCCGCAGATCGTCGTGACCGGCGGCAACCTCCCGGGCGACCGCTTCACCGAGGCGAGCGCGGGGGCCGAGTACCTCCACAGCCTCGGGGTCCCCGACGACGTGATCCGTCGCGAGACGACGAGCCGCAACTCGTTCGAGTCGCTGGCCGCATCGGCGCTCTTCCTTCAACAGGAGGGAGTGCATCGGGTGACGCTCGTCTCGGACCCGTTCCACTCGCTGCGGGTGCGCTCGATCGCGCGCCAGCAGGGGTTCGACGCGGTGACGTCGCCGACGCGGACCAGTCCCATCTCCGGACTCGAGGAGTTCGGTCGCTTCGCCGCGGAGGCGTTGCGGGTCGCGTTCGCCCGGGTCTTCGGCTACAGCGCCCTCGCCCGGGCCTCGCGGGTGGGAAAGCTCGTACCGGGACTGGCTATCCTGAGTGCACCTTCGGGGGTGGTGTAATCGGCAACACAACTGGTTCTGGTCCAGTCGTTGGGGGTTCGAGTCCTCCCCCCCGAGCCAGCCGGCACCCCGGATCCACATCACCGGGATGTCGTGCCCGGCCCCGTCGTCTAGTGGCCTAGGACGCCGCCCTCTCAAGGCGGAAACGGCGGTTCGAATCCGCTCGGGGCTGCAACAAGCGGTCCGCACCTGTCGCTCGGGTGCGGACCGCGTCGCGTCCGGACGCTCTCGTCGCGTCGGGAACGTGCGCTGGTGTCGCGAGCGATCGCGCCGGCGACTCCACACGCGGTGTCGAGTGCACTCGATGCGCATCGTCGTCGGTGCACACGGTCGCGCGCGTGTGGACGCGCCCGAACAATGTGTCGGAAATCCACCACATTGCCGCGCGGATCGTTTACCGTCTTGAGGAACGTGTATGCGCACGGCAACGTACGCGCGCCGCACGCGTCGACAAGACAGTTCATGCATGGCATGACGCATGGAGTGCACAGCAAATGCTTGACACTCGTATGTGGATGCGTTCGACTTTCCTGCAGCAGACAATGGAGGCAACGGCGTGAACAAGGCAGAGCTCATCGACAAGATCGCCGAAGGGTCCGGTCTCTCGAAGGCCGACGCCGACAAGGCGCTGCAGACAGTCCTCGACACGATCAAGGACGCTGTCTCGGCCGACGACACGGTCGCGCTCCCTGGATTCGGGAAGTTCTCGCGTACCGAGCGCAAGGCTCGGGAAGGTCGCAACCCGCGGACCGGCGAGCCGGTGCACATCCCGGCCTCGAAGGCCGTCAAGTTCTCGGTGGCAGCTGACTTCAAGAAGAAGGTGAACTCGAACGACGCAACCATCTGAGGCCGAGTCCTGTAGCGAGGCAACTCGGAGACCGAAACCCGTCAAAGAAAGGTGGTGACCGTGCCTCCGGCTAAGCGACGTACCAAGCGCAAGAGCGCGGCGAAGAAGACAACGGCTCGGAAGCCGGCCAAGCGCCGGACCGCGAAGAAGTCGACGGCTCGGAAGCCGGCCAAGCGCCGGACCGCCAAGAAGTCGACGGCGAAGAAGGCTCCGGCCAAGCGTCGCAAGAAGGCAGCGGCGAAGAAGGCTCCGGCCAAGCGTCGCAAGAAGGCAGCGGCGAAGAAGGCTCCGGCCAAGCGTCGCAAGAAGGCAGCGGCGAAGAAGGCTCCGGC
>DASUAO010000017.1:0-7180 GCA_035763745.1 Acidimicrobiia bacterium | reverse complement strand
TCGGCCTGCTCGCGCTCGTGGACGGTGTGGCTGCCGGTGGCGGGGCTCGGGCTCGCCCGCCGGGCGATGTGGCGCAGGTCGGCACCCCGCGGGCGGGTCAGGCGCAGCAGCTTGCCGTGCACGTAGTTCCAGGCGCCCATGTTCGCCGGTTCCTCCTGGACCCACCAGACCTCGCCGGCGTTGGGATACCCCGCGAGCACGTCGACGAGGGCGGTCTCCGGCCACGGGTACAGCTGCTCCACCCGGACGACGGCGACGTTCGCGGCGCGCTCGTCGCGGGCGTCCAACAGCTCGTGGCCGAGCTTGCCGGTGCACAGCAGCACCCGGGCGACGCTCTGACGGGTGAGCGCCGAGCCCGCGCGGTCGTCGAGGACCGATTCGAAGGCGCCATCCGTGAGCGCACCGATCGGCGAGCGGGATTGCGGCATCCGCAGGTAGCGCTTCGGGGTGAAGCAGATCAGCGGAACCCGGTGTGCGGCGCGGGCCTGGCGTCGCAGGACGTGGAAGTACTGCGACGCGGTCGACGGGTACACGACGCGCATGTTGTTCTCGCCGCAGAGGATGAGGAAGCGCTCGAGTCGGGCGCTGGAATGCTCCGGTCCCTGCCCCTCGAACCCGTGCGGGAGCAGCAGCGTGAGTGCGCAGCGCTGACCCCACTTGTCCTCGGCTGCCACGAGGAACTGGTCGACGATGATCTGCGCGCCGTTGGCGAAGTCCCCGAACTGGGCTTCCCATGCGACGAACGACGCCGGGTCGGCGACCGAGTATCCGTACTCGAAGCCGAGCGCGGCGTACTCCGAGAGCACCGAGTCGTAGAGCCGGATCGGCGCCTGGTCGGGCGCGAGGTGCGCGAGCGGTGAGTACTCGTCCTCCGTGCGGTGATCCACGAGCGTCGCATGGCGCTGGCTGAACGTGCCGCGGCGCGTGTCCTGGCCGGCCAGGCGGACGGGGGTGCCCTCGAGCAGCATCGTCCCGAAGGCGCACGCCTCGGCGAGCGCCCAGTCGACCTCGCCCCCGTCGAAGGTCGCCCGGCCTGTGAGCAGAACGCGCTCCAGCTTCGGGTGGACCTCGAAGCCCTCGGGGAACGTCGTCAGACGGTCGACGACGATGCGCAACGCCTCCGCAGTCACCGCTGTCGATGCCGATGAGTCCCCGCTCGCGGGCTCCGGCGCGTCGAGCGCGGAACCCAGTCCGTCGATCCCGGTCTCGTGGGGCGCGTGCGTCTCCTCGAACGCCTGGTCGAGGCGGCTCCGGAAGTCGGCGACCGCGGCTTCGCACTCCTCCGCCGACAGGTCCCCCTTGGCGACGAGCTGGTTCGTGTAGAGGTCACGGATCGACGGCCGCTCGGCGATCAGCGAGTACATCTTCGGCTGCGTGAACGCGGGCTCGTCGCCCTCGTTGTGCCCGTAGCGCCGATAGCAGACGAGGTCGACCACGACGTCCTTCTGGAACTCCTGCCGGAACGCGAACGCGAGCCGGATCACCCGGACCGCGGCCTCCGGGTCGTCCCCGTTCACGTGGAAGATCGGGGCCTGCACCATCTTCGCGACGTCGGTCGCGTAGACGGACGAGCGCCCTGCTTCGGGCGACGTGGTGAACCCGAGCTGGTTGTTCACGACGATGTGCACGGTGCCGCCGACGTCGTAGCCCTCGACCTCGGAGAGGTTGAACGTCTCGGCCACCACGCCCTGCCCGGCGAACGCCGCGTCGCCGTGGATCAGCACCGGGAGCACCGCGGCTCCGGACACGTCGCCGTGGAGGTCGCCCTTGGCGCGGGCCATCCCCTCCACGACCGGGTCGACGGCCTCGAGATGGCTGGGGTTCGCCGCGAGCGTGAGCGCCACGCTGCGTCCGCTCGGGGACAGGTGCGTGCCCGTGGTGCCGAGGTGGTACTTCACGTCGCCGGATCCCTGCGTGCTCGCGGGGTCGAGCTCGCCCTCGAACTCGCGGAAGATCTGGGAGTACGACTTGCCGAGGACGCTCGCGAGGACGTTGAGCCGCCCGCGGTGCGCCATCCCCATCACGATCTCGGAGATGCCGGTGTCGGCGGCGGCAGAGCTGAGCGCGTCGAGCATCGGGATGAGCGTCTCGGCGCCCTCGAGGCTGAAGCGCTTCTGCCCGAGGTACTTGGTGTGCACGAATCGCTCGAACGCCTCCGCCGCGTTGAGCCGGTCGAGGATGCGCCGCTTCTCCTCGTGGGCGGGCTCCTCCACGGGGTGCTCGACGTGACGCTGGATCCACTCCTTCTGGTCGAACTCCTGGATGTGCATGTACTCGACGCCCACCGTGCGGGCGTACGCATCGCGCAGCATCCCGAGGATCTCGCGTAGCGGCAGTCGGCGTCGCTGACTGCCGCCGCCGAGGCTGCCCGTCGGGAACTCGCGGTCGAGATCCCAGATGGAGAGCCCGTAGTGCGTGATATCCAGCTCCGGGTGGGTGCGCGGCTCACGGCGGCTCAACGGGTCGAGGTTCGCCATCAGGTGCCCGCGCACGCGGTACATGTTGATGAGCTGGTGGACGTGCACGACCTTCTCGTGGGCGTCGGCCTCATCGAGTGCCGCGTGGTCGATCACCCAGCGGGCCGGCTCGTACGGGACCTTCAGGCTCTGGAACGCGTCGTCGTAGAACTCGTCGCCACCGAGGAGCAGCTCGTGGATCCGCCGGAGGAACTCCCCGCTCTCGGCGCCGCCGATGATCCGGTGGTCGTAGGTGTTGGTGAGCGTCGTGACGGTGCTCACCCCGAGGTTCGCCAGCGCCTGGGGGTCGGCGCCCTCGTACTCCGACGGGAACCCGATCGCGCCGACCCCGACGATGAAGCCCTGGCCGGGCATGAGCCGGGGCACGGAGTGCACCGTCCCGATCATCCCGGGGTTGGTGATCGTTGCGGTCGTGCCGGCGAAGTCGTCGGGCGTGATCTGCCCGGCGCGCACCCGCACGATGAGCGCCTCGTATGCCTCCCAGAAGCCGGCGAAGTCGAGCATCTCGACGTGCTTGATGTTGGGGACCACGAGGGTTCGGGATCCGTCGGACTTCTCGAGGTCCACCGCCAGCCCGAGGTTCACGTGGTCGTGGCGCACGACCGTCGGACTCCCGTCGACCTCCTCGTAGTGGGAGTTGATGTTCGGGAACTCGCGGAGCGCACGCGCGACGGCGAACGCGATGAGGTGCGTGAAGCTGACCTTGCCGCGACCGGTGCGTCCGAGGTGGTTGTTGAGGATCTGGCGGTTGACCGAGAGGAGCTTCGCCGGGACCGTGCGCACGGAGGTGGCCGTCGGGACCGCCAGGCTGAGGGCCATGTTCTCGGCGATGCGGGCACTCGCACCGCGCAGTGGCTGGCGGGCGTCGACGACCTCGGGGGGGAGCGCGTCGCCGGTGGGCGCGGTCGCCGGTGTCGCCGGTGGGGCGGCGGCCGGTGGGGCGGCAGGCGGTGGTGCCGTGGCCGGTGGTGCGGCGGCCGGTGGTGCGGCGGCCGGTGAAGCGGCGACCGATGCCGTGGCACTGGGGCCGTTGCCGGTGGGTCGGCCGGCGAAGTAGTCGCGCCAGGCCTCCGGGACGAGGGCCGGGTTCTCGAGGTAGTCGGCGTACAGATCCTCGATGAGCCCTTCGTTGGCGCCGGTCTGGTCGAAGGTCATGGATTCGACGCGCTCAGCGCCGGAGCAGCTCGGCGACCTCGAACGCGAGGTCGAGCGACTGCCGGGCGTTCAGGCGAGGGTCGCACATCGTCTCGTACCGCTGCTCCAGCTGGTTCCCGAGCACGGCGTCGGCACCGCCGAGGCACTCGGTCACGTTCTCGCCGGTGAGCTCGACGTGCACGCCCCCCGGCCAGACGCCTGCGCCCCGGCAGGCGTCGAAGAAGCCGCGCAGCTCGCGCATGATGTCCTCGAAGCGGCGGGTCTTGTACCCGCTGTCGTGCTGGAACGTGTTCCCGTGCATCGGGTCGCAGGCCCACACCACCGGGTGCCCCGACGCAGCAACCGCGTCGAGCAGCGGGGGGAGCACGTCACCGACGTGGTCGGCGCCCATCCGGCTGAACAGGACGAGGCGACCGGGCGTATGCGTTGGATCAAGCCGGTCGCACAGCGCGACGGCCTCGGCGGGGGTGACGCTCGGTCCGAGCTTCACCCCGATGGGGTTGTGGACTCCGCTCAGGAACTCGATGTGGGCCCCGTCGAGGTCGCGGGTCCGCTCGCCCACCCACAGGAGATGGGCCGAGCAGTCGTACCAGTCGTCGGTGATCGAGTCGCGTCGCGTGAGCGCCTCCTCGTAGCCGAGGAGCAGCGCCTCGTGCGCGGTGTAGACGTCGACCTCGCGGAGCTGGAGCTCGGCCTCGAGGTCGATCCCGCACGCCCGCATGAACTGGAGCGCGCGCTCGATCTCACCCGCGACGGCCTCGTAGCGGCGTCCCTCCGGGCTGCTCGCGACGAACTCCTGGTTCCAGGCGTGCACCCGTGACAGGTCTGCGAAGCCTCCCTTGGCGAAGGCACGGACGAGATTCAACGTGGCTGCCGACTGGTGGTAGGCCCGGACCAGACGCTGCGGGTCCGGACGGCGCGACGACTCGTCGAACTTGAAGTCGTGGACCGAGTCACCGCGGAAGCTCGGGAGCGTGATGCCCTCGCGGGTCTCGGTGTCGGACGAGCGTGGCTTCGAGAATTGCCCGGCGATCCGCGCCGCCTTCACGGTCGGGACGCCGCTGCCGTAGGTGAGCACGACCGACATCTGGAGGATCACCCGCAGCTTGTCGCGGATGGCATCGGCCGAGAACGCCTGGAACGACTCGGCGCAGTCGCCCGCCACGAGGAGGAACGCGCGTCCCTCGTGGGCCATCGCGAGGTGCTCGGTGAGGGTGCGTGCCTCGCCGGCGAAGACGAGCGGGGGCATCGCCCGCAGCTGGTCGAGCGCGGAGTCGAGCGCGTCGGGGTCGGGCCAGTCGGGTTGCTGGGCCGCGTCGCGGGCGCGCCATGAACCCGGCTCCCAGCCCTCGTCGAGGGCGGGGCCGGCAGACGGGTCCGGCTGGATGGCAGAGGCGGTCATCGGGCCATTGTGGTCGGCCTAGAGGTAGCCACTCGGCTGAGTTCCGTCGCCCCCGGATCCGGCGTCACCCGGTCCGGCGCCCGGCCCACCGGGCGCGCCCGGCATGCCCGACTCCAGCGCGCGGCGCCGGCGCATCTCCTCGAACTGGCCCTGGGCCATGGCCTGCTGGGTGAACAGGGTGGCTTGGATCCCGTGGAACAGCCCCTCGAGCCAGCCCACCAGCTGCGCCTGCGCGAGGCGCAGCTCGGACTCGGACGGCGCTTCGGAGCTGAAGGGGAGGACCACCTCGGCGAGCTCCTGCTGGAGCTCGGGCGAGAGCACGCCCTCGAGCTCGGCGACCGACTTCTCGTGGATCTCCCGCAGGCGGCGTCGTCCGGCATCGTCGAGCGGTGCACGGCGCACCTCGTCGAGCATCCCCCGCACCATCGAGGCGATGCGGATGAGCTTCGTGGGCCGGGTGACCTGCTCGCCCTCGACCTCACCGTCGCCTGCGTCGGCGCCGGCGCCGTCCGGGGGAACCTCGGAGCCGCCGGGAGCCGCACCCGCGTCGAGCACCTCGGGCTTCACCGGTTCCGTGGTGTCGGCGTTGGCGTCCATCTCGTGGTCTCCTTCTGCGGCGGGCATCCCCAGGATAGGGAGAGCGGGGAGGATCCGTTCCACCGGCCATTGGCAGCAGGATTGCGGGAGGTGGCCGGTACGCTCGCCGGACGATGCGTGACCAGATCGCCACCCATCTCCGTCGCGCGCTCGACGCCGTCGGCCTCCCCGAGCCCGAGGGTGGCGGCACGCTCGAGCCGCCGAAGCAGGTCGAGCACGGCGATTGGGCGTCCAACCTCGCCCTGAAGGTGGCGAAGCCCGCTGGCCGTGCTCCGCGTGAGGTGGCAGCCGACCTGGCCGCCGCGCTCGTCGCCGACCCGCCTCCGCACTTCGACCGGGTCGAGGTAGCCGGGCCGGGCTTCCTCAACATCTTCCTGAAGCCGTCGTGGCTGCACGAGCTGCTGCGTCTGGTCGTGACGCAGGGGGCGCGCTACGGACGGAGCGAACGCCTGGAGGGGGCGCGCATCAACCTCGAGTTCGTCTCGGCGAATCCCACCGGGCCGTTGCACGCCGGAGGGGGTCGCTGGATCGCAGTCGGCGACGCGCTGGCGAACGTCCTGGCGGCCCAGGGTGCCGAGGTGCACCGCGAGTACTACCTCAACGACGCCGGGAACCAGCTCGACACGTTCGGCGCATCCCTGTTCGCGAGGTACGAAGGCCGTGAACCTCCCGAGGACGGCTACCAGGGGCCGTACGTGCTCGAGATGGCCGAGCGCATGCGGGCCGACGTCGGTGACGCGCTGAACGAGGAGCAGGCCCGCGAGTGGGGCTACCGAGACGTCGTGCGGGCGCTCCACGAGGACCTCGGACGCGTGGGGGTGCACTTCGACACCTGGTTCTCGGAGCGGACGTTGCACGACCGCGGCGAGGTGACGCGCGTGCTCGACACACTGCGCGCCAGCGCCTCGACGTTCGATGCCGATGGCGCGACGTGGCTGCGCACCACGGACTTCGGTGACGACCGCGATCGGGTCCTGGTGAAGTCCGACGGGTCCACGACCTACCTCCTCGGCGACCTCGCGTACCACGAGGACAAGTTCGCGCGGGGCTGGGAGCACCTCATCGACATCTGGGGCGCCGACCACCACGGTCAGGTGAAGAGCGTGCAGGCCGGGCTCCGTGCGCTGGGTCACCCGCCGGGGGAGCCCGAGGTGATCCTCGGTCAGCTCGTGAAGCTCGTGCGGGGCGGCGAGGTGGTGCGCGCGTCGAAGCGCACGGGCGACATCGTGACCCTCGCCGACATCCTCGACGAGGTGGATCCCGACGTCTGCCGGCTGACGTTCCTGCTCCAGGGGGTCGACACGGCCCTCACGTTCGACCTCGACGTCGTCACCGCCCAGTCGATGGACAACCCCGTGTACTACGTCCAGTACGCGCACGCCCGGATCGCTTCGATCGGGCGCAAGGCCGATGCCGCCGGAATCGCACGGCTGCCGGTGCTGGAGACGAACCTCGGGGTGCTGACGCACGATCGGGAGCTCGAGCTGCTGCGGGCGCTCGCCGCGTTCCCCGACGTGGTGTCGGAGGCGGCCGACCTGCGCGCTCCCCA
>DASUAO010000016.1:0-20956 GCA_035763745.1 Acidimicrobiia bacterium | reverse complement strand
ACGACGCGGTTCGGTGGTTCTGGCGCGTCGCCCCCGTCGGCGAGGTCGCACGGATCGAGCGGGCGAACGAAGGGGTGCTCGGCACCGCCCGCTGACCCGCCTAGGTCTTCCGGGCCACGGGTCGAGGTGACAGTTGGACCGTGTGGGTGATGGTCATGCTGCTCTTTTCTTGTGGTGCGTGTCGAGGACCTGGCGGGGGGTGCGCCCGCGCATGAAGTCGGACTTGTTCTTGCGGCGGGTGTTGTAGGTGACGAGCCAGGAGTCGATCTCAGCGCGCAGCTGGGTGAGGCGGTCGAAGCGGCGGCGGTGGAACGCGGGTCGCCAGCATTCTTGGAGGGCGGTGCCTTGGAAGCGTTCGCAGACCGCGTTGTGGTTCGGGGAACGCGGCGGGGTGCGGTGATGGGTGATGTCGAGGTCAGCGACGTGGCCGGTGAAGTCCTTGCCGGTGAACTCGGGCCCGTTGTCGGTCAGCACCCCGTTGACGTGCACGCCGAGGCGGCGGAGCTTGCGGATGGTGCGATCCAAGAACCCGGCGGCGAGCTTCGCGGTGGAGGGGCCGACGAAGACCTCGCAGATCGCCCAGCGGGTCGCGGTGTCCACCGCGGTGAGCTGCCAGACCGGCCCGACACCTTTGAGCTTGCCGATGAAGAAGCTGTCCAAGGCCAGGAGATCACCGGGGTTGGCGGCGAAGTGACAGAACCCGAACGGGCCCTCGAGGGCCGCTTCGGTCACCAGCCCGGTCGTCGCCGCGGTCAAGGTCGCCAACGCAGCGACGCGTTGGCGCCGCCGGCCGAGCCCGCAACGGTTCAGGATCTTCTGCACCCCGCTGCGCGACATCTCGAAGCCCCGCTCGGCGAGGGCCTCCGCGTAACGATCCGCGCCCAGCGTCGGGCGCACGACCGCCTCGGCGAGGAGCTCCTCGACGACCCACGTCGGGGTCGCGTTCGGCATCGCCGGCGCTCGCCGGGCCTTGGGCATCAACGCGTCCAGCCCATAGGCCTCGGCCAGACGCTTCCAGTCGTGGATCGTCTTGCGGCTCACCCCGAACACACGACTGGCCTCCGCGACCGTCGTCTGGGCGGCATGCTCCAACACGCGGACACGACGATGGAAGATGATCTCCGAAGGGGTCATGGCAGTGGGCTCCTCTGGCTCTTTGGTAGGAACCACAGGGTCCACTGCCACCCCTTCGAAAACGCGGATGTGCAACCTCAACTCGTAGAGCCGAAGCCCTAGGTGGGCGTCGTGCTCTTCGGCGGGGTATGTGGCAATGAGTCTCAAGGTGTGGGAGAAGAAGGTCCTCGCCGTCCCCGGCGCAGGTACGCGCATCGACGAGATCGAAGATGAACTCCTGCTTGCTACCGGTCTTACGGCTCTCCGTGAGCAGGCGGGTATCTCCCAGCGCGAGCTCGCACACCGCATCGGGGTGTCGCAACCGCGGGTCGCGACCATCGAGCAGTCCTCCAACGTCACGATTGACGTACTCAAGCGGTACGTCGACGCCGTAGGCGGGAAGCTCGAGGTCAACGTCGTGCGAGGGAATCGCAGGACGTCTCTGGTCGGCGCTCCGGGTCGAAGCATGAAGGTGACCGCTTCCAATAAGACCGCGACTCGAGCTAGGAGATCTCGCTAGACACTTGTGGTACTGATGAACCGATGCGGTTCGGTCCTCAATCAGTCCTCAGCTCAACGAGAACTGGTGACAAACGCTGCGAAGCAACGACAAGTGAAATCGCAGGTCACGAATCATTTCGGTGCGTTTCCGCAGGTCACGAAAGTGCCGCCTACAAGATCCGGCGTACCGGCCGACTCACCGCCACCCCTTCTTGGCCAGGTGGAAGCGGAGCGGTTTCTTGATCGGATCCGCGCCGACCTGGCCCGCGGCGATTCCATCCAACCCCGGTGATCAGTCAGTCGGGACCTTGGTCTCTGATGTTGCCGGTGGGGGGCTGCGACACTCAGAGCGTGCGCTCGACGCAAGGTCCTGAGACGTCGTCGGCGGATCGAGGCCGCTCGGTCGTGGGTGAGGACGCCGACGACAACGTGCAGCAACCCATGCGGGTCGCGGTGTTCGCGCCGTCGCCGATCGTGACTGTCACGGTCGAGTCCCTCCAAGACGAGCTGGCCGAAGTTCACATCCATGCCGGGGGTCAAGGCGTCTGGACGGCGCGAATGATCCGGCGCCTGGGCGCCTCGGTGGTCTTGTGCTCGGCTCTCGGTGGCGAGACCGGGATGGTGCTCAGGGCGCTGATCGCGCAAGAGGGGTTCGAGTTGCGTGACGTCGGCTCGGAGACCGCCAATGGCGCCTACATCCACGATCGCCGAGAAGGCGAACGCGACGTGGTCGCAGAGACGTCCGCCGGGCCGTTGAGCCGACATGATCTGGATGCGCTGTACGGAGCGATGTTCGTCGCCGCGGTCGATGCCGGAACGTGCGTGCTGACGGGAAATGTCCCCTCGGTCGTGCCCACCGAGACCTATCGCCGGTTTGCAGCCGACCTCGCACACAACGACGTCGATGTGGTGGTCGACACATCCGGTGCGTGCCTCGCCGCTGCGTTGCGCGGTGGCCCGGCTCTGGTGAAGATCAGCCATGAGGAGCTGATCCGTGACGGCTACGCGACCGACAGCTCCCCGGAGGAGCTGCGGCGCGGGATCGAGCGCCTCCAGCATGCGGGTGCTCGTGACGTCGTGGTTTCGCGCGCCGGAGAACCCGTGCTGGCCTCCATGGGCGGCCAGCTCCTGACGGTCGACTGCCCCGAGGTCGAGGTGGTCGATCCCCGGGGTGGAGGCGACGCGATGACGGCGGCATTGGCGGTCGCCCGCGCCGAGCGACGCTCCAACGAGCGTGCCCTCTGCCTCGCCGTTGCTGCAGCGACCCTGACCATCACCCGCCATGGGCTGGCGACCGGCGGGGGCGAGGACGTCGAGCGCTTGGCCACTGCGCTCTCGGCCGGACCGATCCCGGACAGCACGATCTTCGAGGAGGCGTCCCCCTGAGGATCCTGGTCACCAACGACGATGGGATCGACAGCCCGGGACTGCACGCGCTCGCCGAGTTGGCGGTCGAGATGGGACTCGAAGTCCTGGTGGCGGCACCCACGCGCGAGAGCAGTGGCGCGAGTGCGTCGCTTGGCGCGGTGGAGCGGGACGGTCGCATCGTTGTCGATCAGGTGGACATCAACGGACTGGAAGGCACCACAACCATTGCCGTTCGTGCGGCACCCGCGTTCATCGTGCGTTCTGCCATCCACGGGATCTTCGGGCCGGCACCCGACCTCATCCTGTCGGGCATCAACCGCGGCCAGAACACGGGCCATGCCGTACTTCACTCGGGCACCGTCGGCGCGGCCTTGACCGCCGCCACCTACGGTCGCCCTGCGCTGGCGGTCTCGCTCTCTGGCCGTGGCGACCAATGGCATTGGGAGACTGCTCTCGAGCATGCCCGCCCCGTGCTGGAGTGGCTGCTCGACACGAGCGACGCGATCACCCTCAACCTCAACGTGCCCAACCGGGAAGCCGAACGCGTTCGGGGCCGACGCGAAGCGTCCCTCGCGAGGTTCGGCGTGGTGCAGACCAAGGTCACAGAGGTCGGTCAGGGCTATGTCGGACTCGAGTACAGCGAGATCGACCCGCTCCAAGAGCCCGACAGCGATGCCGGGCTGCTGGCCCACGGCTGGGCCTCCCTCACCGCACTCCGGCCGCTGTCCCAGGCCACGGGCATCGACCTCTCTGACCTGGTCGCTCCCTGACTGCGACCGCCACATCGCGGTTCGTCGTCGCTCCTGGCCGGCACCCCGAGCCCGCCGGCGATCCCGCGGCGCTCGGGGTCCACGGCCCCGCGGCTGCCCTGCTCCGCTGCTGAGTCGACCGAGTCTGGGTTGCGCTCCGGCCCGCTCGCAACGACCTCGGGGAGCACGAGATGACGGCGCCGCTCGACGACCGGCGGAGCTGAAGCCCGACGCGGACGGCGTCCGCGCCCCTGGCGCGCCGTTCCGCCCTGTGGTTTCGGGACCTCTGGCCCTGCCTGCGACCTGTCGCCCCGAGCAGGGTGAGGAGGCACAGGAGGAGGGGCGTGAGGATGGCAACTCGGCTTCACGAGCGACCGGCGAGCTCGTCGAGGGACCTGGCGGTCGCGTGTGTGGATGACGCGCTCCGGGGATTCGCGCGGCGGGAGCTCGTCACGACGGACGAAGCCCGGGCGGCCCTCCGTGGCATCGCCGAGTCGATCGTCGATCCGGTCCACGCCGCAGGCGCCGTTCCGATCGTGGAGGACGCCGCCGCGTCCTACGGCGACTCGCTGTTGGTGTTCCGCGGTCGGGTCGTCGACGCGCTGCTGGACCTGCGCCTGGTCCTTGGCAGTTGACGGCTGGTGGGGACGACGAGGAGGAACGAGATGAAGCAGCGAGGCGAGGCCAGCGTGTGGTCGGTCGAGATCCTGATCGACGAGACGTCCGAGCTCACGGAAGCAGAGGCAGTGCTCCAGGTGGACGCTCGACGGATCGTCGGATGGGGGCGGGCTCGGCGCAACCCCGTCGATCCGAACGTCCCCCGCATCGGCGAGGAGTTGGCCGCGGCGCGCGCCTTGTCCGATCTCGGGCACAAGCTGCTGGAAGAGGCTGCCGAAAGCGTCTCGGCATTCGAGGGCCATCCGGTGCAGTTGCACCAGTAGCGGCCACCGAGCGTTCGAAACAGGAGTTCGCCATGCTCAAGCACCTGACCAAGGCAGCGATGCGCGGGGCCTCGATCATCGGCTCGGGCGTCACCTTCCTCCGTGGCACCGAGATCGATCGGCTCGCGCGTCGCTTCGAAGACGGCGTCGAACGACGGACCCGCTACCTGCGCAACGCGTGGCCGGGCATTCGCTATCGCCTCGCCGGCCGTCATCCCGACATCGACGTCGGCGATGACGTACTCGCCGATCGTGTGCGCTCGATGCTGGGGCCAGTCGAGCGTCGCCTCGACGTCCCGCACGTCCACGTGCAGGTGAGTGACGGGATCGCGACGCTCCACGGCTTCGTCTCGTCGACCGTCGACGCGCACGAGCTGGAGTTCACGACGCATCGCGTCCCGGGGATTCGCGGCGTGACTTCGTACCTCCACATCGGACTCCGACCCTCGGACACCCGGCCGTCGCAGGGACGAGCCGTCGAGCAGCACTCGAACGCCCACGAGACCCTGGTGAGGGCCGCCCGGGATGCGTGCGTCCCCGCGGGGACCGAAGAGCGCGGGGTCCGGGCCGTCCTCGGGGCGTTCCTCGAGCGGGTGCCGATCGACGAACGCCAGCAGGTGCTCGGGCACCTACCGGCTGATGCGCGTGCGCTCGCGGAATTGCCGCGCCGCCACGGCGAGACGCGCCTGCGGACCATCGATGCGTTCAACGACGAGATCGCACATGCTGCAGGCGTCGATGGGCTCGTAGCCGACGCACTCTGCTTCACCGTCCTCGGTGCCATGCGCGCCCTCGTCCCCGAGGAGGTCGTCGACGTCGAGGCAGTGCTCCCGGCAGGGCTGCGCGCCGCCTGGAAGCGGGCCGCGGACGCCGTGCCGGCTCCATGACGCGCCGCCAGGATTCGCATCAGGAACAACCGCAAGGGTCGGAGCAGTTGCGCTCGCTTCTGCGTCGACCCCATCGAGAAGAAGCCCCTGAACCACGCGGTGGCGTGGGGTGCGAAGACGTTGACGAGACCATCACCCCGACCGGCGCAGAAGGCGCGCACCTCGTCGGTGATGTCGACGACCTGGCGATCGGAGGTGTCGACCTGGACTTCGGCCCGCTCCACGGCTCCTCCTCGACCAGCACGCCGCACCTCGTCCGACCCGTGCCCGGGCGCGATCGTACCGTCGGGATCCACCGAGCCCGCCGAAGGGTGCGCGTGATCCTCTCCAGGACCTCTTGCCCTACCCGCGTGCGCCCCTGGGGGGCGACCATGAGGGCATGCAGTGGTGCGGCGACTGATGTTCGCCCGCGTGCCGGAGCCGGTGAAGTTCGTGGTGATCTGGGCGGCGCTCGTCGTCGCCCTCGTTGCGATGGAGATCGGGAGCCTCGTCTTCATCTCGCTGTTCGACTGAGACGGAGCGTGCCCGGCGGCACGCCCGCAGCACGACCGGCCCGCTCGTCGTCGCCGGCATGCGTGCGATGCTGCTCGGGCTCTTCCTGACGGCCCCGAAAGCGACGCCGCTGTGGCTCGGCGCTGCCTTTCGCTCCGGATGCTTGTGTCCTAGGATGGAGGCCCAATCACCGCCCGTTCGGGTGGTGCGGAGTTCCAGTCGGAGGGTGACGGATGGGCCGCAGGTCTCGGCTTCTCGCAATCGTCGGCGTGGTGGGCGCCTTGGTCGCCTCGACCACGGCAGGCGCCGCAGCGCAGGAGCCGGTGGGGCTGGAGCGGGCCCGAGAGGCCAAGGCTCGGTACGCGAACGAGTTGTTCGCGACGTCGGGCGTCGTGGGGGTCGGGATCACGGCCGGTGGATCGGCGTCCGAGATCATCGTGCTCACGAGCCGGGCGGTTGCCGGCTTGCCCAAGAAGCTGGACGGCGTGCGCGTGACGGCCGTCGTGACCGGGCCGATTCGGGCCGGGCACCACCGACCCAACCACGACAGCGGACCGCCAGAAGCCACCACGACGACGTCGTCGAGCACCACCTCGACCACGGCTCCATCGACGACCACCACGCAGCCGACCACGACGACCACGCTGCCGCCCACGACGAGCACCGACCCGAAGAGCCGCTTCGATGCACCGGTCCCGATCGGCATCTCCACCGGACCGGCCGGCGAGTGCTCGGCCGGGACGCTGGGCGTCGAGCTCACGACAGCGGGCGGTGACGTCGGGCTCAGCAACAACCACGTCTGGGCTCGAGAGAACGCCGCCGAGACCGGTGCCGCGGTGTACCAGCCCGGCTCCTATGACACCGGCTGCACCGCGTCGGCCGTCAACCTCCTGGGCACACTCGTCGCATACGTGCCCCTGCGCTTCGAAGGATCGTGTGCATCCGGCGGCGGCGACAACGTCGTCGACGCCGCGATCGCAAGCCCGACCAGTCGGGCGATCACCAACACGACCCCGACGGATGGGTACGGCACCGTCAGCACCACGGTGGCGCCACCGGCACCGGGCCAGGCGGTGCAGAAGTACGGGCGCACCTCGACGTTGACGACGGGCACCGTGCTGGCCATCGATGTCGACGTCAATGTCAGGTACAGCACCGGTACTGCCTGCTTCCGGGACCAGATCATGGTGCAGGGTCAGAAGCCGTTCCTCAAGGCGGGCGACTCGGGTTCGCTGCTGGTGACGGCTGCTGAGAACCGTCCCGTCGGTCTGCTGTTCGCCGCAGACAACAGCGGCAAGAACGCGTTCGCCAACCCGATCGCAGACGTGCTCGGTGCGTTCAGCGCCACCGTCAGCAGCGGATAGCAGGGCCGCGAACTCCCTCCGCACCTCGCAGGCGGCGCGGCCCCGATCGCCGTTGGGGTAGCACGTACCTCACCCGACCGGCCGCACGAAGATCGCACGCGAATCGTCGGCGCGGCGACCCGAGGGAGCAGAGGGCCGAATGGACCGAGATGCGGTGGTGATCGAGGTCGGGCTCAACGAGGCCGCGATGCGATCCCAGGCTCGGCACGTGGCGTACACCCCTGCGGAGTGCGCCGACGACGCCAACGCCTGCGTGGACGCGGGGCGGCGATCGTGCACTGGCACGCCCGTGACCCCGAGACCGGTGAGCAACGCCTCGGCGACACGGAGCAGTACGGCCACGCGATCGCCGGGATGCACGCGTCCGGTGTCCTCGCGTACCCGACCTACCCGATCGACGTCGACACGGTGGACGGGCGTCTCGGCCACTGCTTCGCCCTGCATCGTGACCACGGCCTCGATCTCCTGCCACTGGACCTCGGGTCGGTGACGACGGTCATCTGGGACGAGGCGAGCCGGTCGTTCCCGTTCCCCGACATCGAGCCTGGAGCCGTCACCAACCCTCTGTCGTTCACGCTCGGCCTGTCGTTCACGCTCGGCCTGTCGTTCACGCTCGGCGCGCTGGAACGCGCGAGTGAGCTCGGGATGGCGACGACGTTCGGGGTCTTCGACCTCGGGGGCACCCGGACGCTCGCGCTGCCGCTCGAGGCGGGAGTGGTCCGGCCGCCGGTGATGGTGAAGTTCTTCCTCTCGGGCGCGTGGGCGGTCGGCTGGGCCGAGGACGCGGGCCGCCCGGTGGCGTCGGCCGACGACGTGCGGGCGTGGATCGGGCTCCAGAACGTCGAGCGCCCGTGAGCATCCGCCTCAGCCGAGACGAGGCGTGGGAGGTGCTGCGGACGACGCACACCGGGATCTTCACGTCGCTGAAGGCCGACGGGACGCCGATCGCGCTCCCGGTGTGGTTCGCGGCACTCGACGAGCGCATCTACCTCGATGCGGTCGCGACGACGAAGAAGGTCGCGCGCGTCCGCCGCAACGCCCGGGTGTCGTTCCTCGTCGAGTCGGGTGAGCGGTGGAGGGACCTGCGGGGCGTGCTCGTCACCGGGCAGGCCCGGATCGTGGACGACGACGCCCTCGTCGAGCGGGTGCATGCGGCGATCGGGGAGAAGTACGCGGGGTTCTCGGGTGACCGGCCCGCGATGCCGCCCGAGTCCCGGGCGCACTACGAGCGCGAGCACCTCGTCATCGAGATCGAGCCCGACGAGCGCATCCTCAGCTGGGACAACGCGCGCATCCCGCTCTCGCCCCCCTCGGACACCGGGGACGACTCGTGAGGTTCGGCCTCTTCTTCGAGCATCAGGTGCCGCGCCCATGGGCCGACGGCGACGACCGCCGGGTGCTGGAGGAGGCGATGGAGGAGATCATCCTCGCTGACCACCTCGGGTTCGACGCCGCGTGGCTCGTCGAGCACCACTTCCTCGAGGAGTACAGCCACTCCAGCGCGCCCGAGCTGTTCCTCGCCGCGGTGTCGCAGCGCACCGAGCGGATCCGCCTCGGGCACGGCATCGTCCAGGCGCTCCCCGCGATCAACCACCCGGCGCGGGTCGCGGAGCGCATCTCGACGCTCGACCTGCTCTCGGACGGGCGGGTCGAGTTCGGGACCGGTGAGGGCTCGGCCGCCGCCGAGCTCGACGCGTTCGGGGTGGACCCGGCCGACAAGCGGGTCATGTGGGAAGAGGGGGTGCGGGTCGCGCTGCGGTGCATGACCGAGGACCCGTTCACGGGGCACGCGGGCGCCCACGTGCGGGTCCCGCCCCGCAACGTGATGCCGAAGCCGCAACAACGACCGCACCCGCCGGTGTGGGTGGCGTGCAGCCGACGCGAGACCATCCACCTTGCGGCCCAGCACGGCATCGGGGCACTCGCGTTCGCGTTCTTCGATCCGGAGGAGGCGCAGCACTGGGTCGACGACTACTACGCAACCCTGGCGACCGAGGGTGTTCCGATCGGCGATTCGGTGAACGCCAACCTCGCGTGCGTCACGTCGTTCTTCTGTCACGAGGACGAGGCCGAGGCGATCCGGCGCGGGGCGTACGGTGGCAACTTCATCGGCTACTCGCTCGGTCACTACTACGTGTTCGGGCGGCACCAGCCCGGGCGCGGGAACCTCTGGGAGGACTACGAACGGCGCCGGGTCGAGGAGGGCTACGACCCTGAGGCGGTGGCGCTCGCGGCGGGGAACGAGGAGCGGCTCGGGGCCAAGGTCGTCGAGGGCGGCGTCACCGGACTCCGGGGCGCGATCGGGACGCCGGAGCAGGTGCGCGACTACCTGCGTCGGTACGAGGAGTACGGGGTGGACCAGGTGATCCTGTCGTGCGCGGCAGGACGCAACCGCCACGACCACATCATGGAGTCACTCGAGCTGTTCGCCCGCGAGGTGATGCCCGAGTTCGTCGAACGGGAGCCGGCCTGCCAGGCGGCCAAGGAGGCGCGGCTCGCGCCGATCCTGGAGGAGGTGATGGCGCGCAAGCCGGCGTCGGACCATCCCCCCCTCGACCCCGACTACGAGATCCCGGCGTACCCGCGGCTCAGCGCCGACGAGCAGGCGTCGGGGAAGTTCCACTCCTGGCTGGACGACTACGCGGCGAAGCTCGCAGCGGGGGAGAGCCCGGCGAAGCGCATCGCGAAGTAGCGGGCCGCGCGCTCAGGTGGCGTATCGACGCGTCAGGTGGTCGGGAGTGCTTCGAGCAGCTCGGTGGCCCGCTGCTCGATGTTGGCGTACCCGTGCTCGCGCGCACGCTCGAGCGCCCGGGTCGCGAACTGCTCCGCCCGCGCGCGGTCGCCGTCACCGTTGCGAGCGACGTGCATGGTGGCGCGGGCGAGGTCGTCCTTGGCCGCGAAGAACTTCGCGCCGAGGGCGGTGTTCTGCACCTCGGCGGCGGTGAAGCGTGCCTCGGCGTCGTCGTAGCGACCGAGCAACGTGTCGAGACGCCCCAGGCTGCCGTCGATGGCGCAGTGGCCGTACGGACGTGCGCACGCGATCTGTCCGGAGAACGGCGCGAGCAGCTCGTACAGGGTCGGCGCGACCTCTGCGTCGTCGACGAGATGGGCGATGTCTGCCCACTCGACGATCGCGATGATCGAGGAGTTCGTGATCGGGTACTCGAAGTCGAACGCCGCCGCCTCGCGCAGCGACGCCCGCGAAGCATCGTGGTCGCCGGTCGCGGCCGCGAACTCGACCGCGATGGGAGCGAAGGCGGGAACCCTTGGGTTGTCGAGCGCAGCCTGGCGGACCTGATCGACGATCTCCATCCCGCGACCCTGGATGTAGCGGGCGGTGATGACGCCGACGCCGAAGTAGTCGAAGGCGTCGGGCTCGCCGGCGTCGTTGCCGATGGCGAAGTTCTCGGCCGCGAGCCGTTCGCATTCCTCGGCATCACCCTCGACGCCGGCCATCGCGCCGCGAAGGTAGCCGGCGATCCAGCGGAAACCCGGTCGACCCGTGGCCTCGGCGGCCCCCGTCGTCCGGTCGAGC
This sequence comes from Acidimicrobiia bacterium, assembly GCA_035763745.1. GTDB lineage: Bacteria > Actinomycetota > Acidimicrobiia > IMCC26256 > PALSA-555 > DASUAO01. The sequence continues at coordinate 10,006 of DASUAO010000016.1, read as the reverse complement.
GCGGCGCGGGCAGCATCTGCGTCGGCCGCGGCGAGGGCGACCTGGAAGGCGCCTGCGCCGGCCCAGAACTTCAGGGTGAGATCGTCGAGCTCCTCCGCGATGGCGGTGCTCTCCGCCGCCGCCGCTTGGCGAGCGTCGAGGGTGTGGGGAACGGCGAAGCTCATGCAGAACCGGTTGAGGACGTGCGCGAGGGTCTTGGGGTCATCCAGACCGCGAGCCATGTTGATCGCCTCGTCGATCAGCTCCATGCGTGCTTCGAAGGGCCGCGCGTACTCGAGCTCGCTGGTGAGCGTGGCGATCAGACGAGCCCGCTCGGCGCTCGGTGCCTCGCCGACCGCTGCGAGCGCGGCTTCCAGCGCGGCGATGCGCTCATCGTCCTGCGAGCCGAGCTTGCTGGTGAAGCCGCGATTGTTCGCGAGCGCGGCGGCGACCATGAGATCGGTGTCGCCGAGTCGCTGAGCGAGTGACGACGCCTCGAGGAGGGTCTGGCGGTACGCCGGATTGCCCGAGTGCTTCTGGGACGTGCCGAGGTCGACGAGCAGCTGGACGCGGACCTGGTCGTGGGGACCGTGGGTGAGGTCGAGGTTCTCGAGCGCCATGGTGAACCAACGGACGGCTTCGTCCGGCGCGAGCGCGGCCTCGGCCTGTTGTCCGGCGAGGCGCGCGTAGCGGGTGACCTTGTCGCCGTCGACGGATGTGGTCGCGGCGAACCAGTGGGTGGCGAGCTCGCCGACCCAGTCGCCGGGGTCGTCGCCGCACGTCGCCTCGATGGCCTCGGCGATCTTGCGATGCATCCGCCTGCGCCGGCCCTCGCTGAGCCCTGCTTCGAGGGTCTGACGAGCGAGGGTGTGCTGGAAACGGAAGCGTTCGTCGCCACCGGGAACCTCCGCGAGGATCCCGGCCTTCGTCGCGTTCTCGAGCAAGTCGAGGAGGTCGTCCTCGTCGTCGCCCGTGATGGCGGCGAGGAGCGCGAGGTCGAAGTCCCGCCCGATGACCGCGGCCGTGGTCAGGACCTTGAGCGGCTCGTCGCCGAGGCGGGCGATGCGTTGACCGACGACGTCGCGCACGCTCTGGGGGATGACGAGCTCGTCGAACTCCTTCTCGACCACCCAGCGACCGTCGTCACCGAGGACGAGGTCACCCGACTCGACGAGGTTGCGCAGGATCTCGTGCGCGAAGAACGGGTTCCCGGCCGACTCCCGTCGCAGCAGCACGGCCATGCTCCGGGCCCGCTCGTCGAGCTCGTGGCCCGCGCTGGTCTCGACCAGTGCGATCATCTCGAGGTCGTCGAGGCCGCCGACGCCGATGAGCTCCACGCCCGGCTCTCGCCGCAACGCGGCGACCGTGTCGATGAGGGGGTGGCCGGTCTCGAGCTCGGAGTCCCGGTACGTGCCGACGATCATGAGCGATGTCGCGGACACATTGGTGAACACGTGGCGGAGCATCGTCATCGTGGGCTTGCCAGCCCAGTGGAGGTCGTCGAGGACGAGCACCACCGGCGACTCCGCGCCGAGCAGCTCGAGCGTCGCGGTCACGGCCTGGAGGAGGAGGTAGCGCTCGGTCTCGGGATCCGTCGCGTGCGGCGTTGCGAGATCGGGGTGACTTCGTCGGATCTGGGGGACGAGCAGCGCCAGCTCGGGGCCGTGCAACCGGATCGCTTCGTCCACGAGCTCGCCCGGTGCCTGGTCCAGCAGGTAGGTCATCGCCTCGACCCAGGGTTGGTAGGGGACCGTGAGCTCCTCGTCGGCGCGCCCATAGAGCGCGATGGCACCGCGACTGTGCGCGTGGACTGCGAGCTCGGACGCGAGGCGGGTCTTCCCGATCCCCGGCTCGCCCACCAGGAGCGTCAGGCGGCGCTCTCCCGCCTCGGCGAACTTCAGTCCGCCGTGGAGCGCCTCCAGCTCGGCCGCGCGTCCGGCGATCTCGAGGTCCATGTCGGGTTTGAGTCGGTCCGGGAGCGGCAGCGCGCCTGCGATCTGCATCGGCTCCCAGTCCAGGGTCATCGCGAGAACGGGTTCCGGGATCCCCTTCAGCTCGAGGTCGCCGATCGACGTGAAGGTGTGCACGGTCTTGCGTGCCAGCATCGCCACCAGATCCGTCGTGATGATCTGGCCGGCTTCGCACTTCGCACACAGTCGGGCGGCCTCGACCACCGGCTCGCCGAAGTAGTCGCCGCCCTCCTCGGTCGCGTCTCCGGTCGCGAGCCCCACCCGGACGCCGAGAGGCTCCTTGCCGCTGGAGTTGTGGCGCTCGATCGCCTGTTGCATGGCGACGCAGCCGTCGAGGCTGGAGGTGAGGCTCGGGAAGCTGACCATGAGGCCGTCCCCGAGGTTCTTCACCTCGGTACCGCCGTGTGCCTCAATCGCACCACGCAGGAGCGCGAAGTGCACCTGGCGGAGGTCCTCGGTCGCCTTGGGCCCCAGCCGCGCCGACATCTCGGTGGAGCCCACGAGATCGGTGAACGCGACGTTGATCCCGACAGTCGAGCCCATCCGCCAGCAATGTACCGGTATCGTCGGCCGCGCTCAACACCAGGTGGCTGAGGCCGACGCGAGCTGTGGCGAGTCGCACATACTCGCCACAGAACCGCAAGAGATGCCGCGAGTGCGGGGACTCAGGCGAAGCGCACGCGCACCACCGTGGCTTCGATGATGGTGCCGTTCTCGGCCGAGACGGTGAAGAAGACGACGGAGCCGGCTCGTACCCCGGGCGGCGGGAAGGCCAACGTCGACTGGAACGGCCCGAGCTCGCCGTTGGCGCCGCCGGTCACGAATCCCGTCGCGAGCGGATCGTCGCGGCCGTCGACGCGCACCTGCACCCGCACCGTCCCCTCGAACGCAGTGCTGGTGCCGGCCAACGCAACCGGTGAGGTGACGGCCGCGAGGGGTGTCGGCTCAGTAACCGAGATGTTCGCCGTGGCGCTGCCGATCACGGACCAGGCGTCGTCCGGGCCGAGGCGACGCACGAACACCGTCGTGACCGGTCCGTCGCCGAACGGCTGCACGTCGACCTCACCTGAACGGGCGTCACCCTGGCGGAACGTCCCGACGAACGGGTCGGTGAAGCCCACGAACTGCGTGGCGAACGCGTGCGTCGCCGCGACCGGGTCCGAGTACCTGGTCGTCGCGGCGCCGGCGGGGAAGACTGCCGCGGCAGTGTCGTCGACCGGCGCCGACGTAGTGGTGGTCGACGTGGAGGCCGACGACGACGTCGTCCGTGGGGGAGCGTCGTCCGCCCCACTCGTGACGAGCACGGTCGTCGTGATCCCGATGAGCACGACGAGGACCGCGCCGATGATCCAGGTACGGGGCTGTCGGAACATGCACGCCTCCGGTCGCCGGCGCCATCAGTCGCGGTCGCGCCGTTGGGATCGATCAGCGTACGACGATGGTTCCCTGCATGTCGGGATGCAGCGCGCAGAAGTAGGAGTACTGGCCGGGCTCGTCGAACTCGATCTCGTACGACTCGCCGGGTGCGAAGACGTCCGAGTCGACCCCCGCCCTCCGGCACAGGTTGTAGTGCACGTACCAGTTGTCGAAGCCGCCGATGCACCCGTCGGGGTGGTCGGGGCCGCTTTCCGATTGTTTCCGCGACGTGAGCGAATGCCGTCGGTTCAGGTGAAGTGGGGGAGGACGTCGGTCGCGAGCAGCTCCAGGGTCGCGTCCGCAGCCCGGTCGTGGGTGAAGAAGATGAACGAGGTGAACCCGGCGTCCACGTGCGTGCCGATTCGGTCGACGATCGCGTTGGGCGTGCCGAGGTAGCCGCCTTCGTGGAGCCCCCATCCGGGGCCGGGGAACCGCCGCTCGGCCTTGGCCATCGCCGCGGCGAACGACTCGTCGTCGGCGGCCGTCACGAGCACTGCTTCCACCGACATCCGGATCGACGCGGGGTCGCGACCGATCTTCTCGCACTCGGCCAAGAGGACGTCCCGCTTGCGGTCCAGCTCGCCGAGCGCGTACGTCGGTATGTTCCACACGTCCGCGTAGCGGGCGACGAGCGGGAGCGTCTGCCGTTCACCCGCACCGCCGACGTGGATCGGCGGTCGCGGGGACTGGACCGGCTGCGGCACGTTCGGCATGTCGTGCAGCTGGTAGTGCTCGCCCTCGAAGGTCGTCAGCTCGGACGCGAACATCCGGGTGAGGATCTCGAGCGACTCGCCCAGCCGCTCCGACCGCTCGGCGAACGACCCCCAGGCCATGCCCGCTCGCCGGTGCTCGGGCTCGTAGGAGCCGCTCCCGATCCCGAGGTCCAGGCGTCCACCCGAGATCACGTCGAGGGACGTGGCCATCTTGGCGAGCAGCGCGGGATGGCGAAACCCGTTGCAGAGCACGAGATGGCCGACGCGCAGGCTCGTGGTCTGCGCGAGCAGGGCCGTGGCGAGAGTCCACCCCTCGAACGCAGGGGTGGCGGGCAGCTCGGGACCGTAGAGGTGGTCGAAGAGCCACAGCGACGAGAACCCCAGCTCCTCGCAGCGGTGGGCCCGGTGGAGGAGGTCGGCGTACCCGAACGCGAGCTGCGGCGCGTAGATGCCGAAGTCCAGCGCCGAGGAGCTCACCGGCGGCAACGTAACAGGGTCCGGGCTGGCGCCCCCGGGACCCCTTCGTGGCAGAGTGAGGGCCGTCACCCGGCCATCGCTCGAGGACCACGAGGAGCACGGACATGCCCATCAACCCCGACGCCGTCGGCACCGTCTCGGAGCCCGCCGAGGCGTCCTGGACGTCCAAGGACAGTCTCCTCTACGCGCTCGGCGTGGGGGCAGGCGCGACCGACCCCACCGGCTTCGAGCTCGAGTTCACCACCGAGAACACCGCCGACGTGGAGCAGAAGGCCCTCCCGACCATGCCCGTGGTGATCAACGCGAGTGGTGGCGGCAACGTGATGTCGGCCATCGGCACGTTCGACTGGGCGATGCTGGTCCACGGGGAGCAGAGCGTCACCCTGCACCAGCCGCTGCCCGTCGCCGGCACTGCCATGATGCAGGGAAAGGTCGCGGCGATCTACGACAAGGGCAAGGCCGCGGTCGTGGTGCTCGAGAACGAGGCGAAGGACGCGAGCGGCGCACCGCTGTTCACGACGTCGATGTCGGCCTTCATCCGGGGTGAGGGTGGATGGGGTGGCGACCGCGGTCCGAGTGGTCCGCGCAACGTCGCGCCGGACCGCGACCCCGACCAGGTCGTGTCCTACGACACCCGCCCCGACCAGGCGCTGCTCTACCGCCTCAACGGCGACCGCAACCCGTTGCACTCCGACCCGTCGTTCGCCGCCCTCGCGGGTTTCCCGAAGCCGATTCTCCACGGGCTGTGCACGTACGGGTTCACCGGGCGCGCGCTGCTCCACGCGGTGTGCGGCAGCGACCCGGCCCGCTTCGCGAGCATGGAAGGACGGTTCTCCACCCCGGTCATGCCCGGCGACCGTCTCGACGTGAAGATCTGGGTCGACGGCAACGAGGCGATCTACCAGACGTGCGTGGGCGACAACGTCGTGCTCGACGCCGGCAAGCTCACCTTCTCCTAGCGGATGACCACCATCACACGCGACGTCGATCTGGTCGCGGCCGCGCGCGAACTCGCGCCGCTCGTCGAAGCGGAGGCCGATGCGGCCGAGCTCGCCGGAACCATGACGGCCCCGGTCGTGGAGGCACTGCACGACGCGGGCCTCTTCGGGCTGATGGTCCCGAAGGAGCTCGGCGGGTCGGAGGCTCCGGTGCGCACGGTGCTCGAGGTGATCGAGGAGCTGTCGCGCGCCGACGGGTCGACCGGCTGGTCGCACATGGCGAACGTCACCGCCATGTCGATGGCCGCGGTGTTCACGAGCGACGACGCGTGCTCGACCATCTTCGCTGATGCCGCGCACCGGATGCCCGCCGTAGCCGGGATGTTCGCGCCTCGGGGCTCGGCCGAGCTCGGCGACGAGGGGAGCTACGTGTTCACCGGGCGGTACGGCTTCGCCAGTGGAAGCGGACACGCGTCGTGGATCAGCGGCGGGGCGCTCGTGGTGCACAAGGGCGAGTTCGTGGCTCGAGCCGACGGGATGCCCGAGATGCGCGTCGCGTTCGTCCCTCGCGACCAGGTGGAGTTCCTCGACAACTGGGACGTGCTCGGGCTGCAGGGAACCGGTAGCTACGACTATGCGCTCCACGATGTCACCGTCGACGCCGGGTTCACGTTCCCGCTCCTCGACGCGGTCCCCCAACGCGGGGGACCGGTCTACGGCCTCAACGTGCTGGGGATCACCTCGATCGGGCACGCGGGATTCGCGCTCGGGATCGGGAGGCGCGGGCTCGACGAGGTCGTGCGCATCGTCGCGGGTAAGGAGCGCCTCGGCGCGACGCCAGTGCGTGACCAGCAGCTGTTCCAGTACGAGCTCGGGTTCCACGACGCGGCCATGCGGGCCGCGCGCGCGGTGGTGTTCGAGTCGTTCGACGAAGTCGAGGCCGACCTCGAGGCGGGTCGCGAGCCGGGCCCCGAGAAGCGAGGGCGCCTGCGTCAGGTCACCACGTACGCAACGCGTGTCGCGGCCGACGCCGTGCGCTTCGCGTACACGTGGGCCGGCACGGACGCGTTGCGGCAGCCGAGCGTGCTCGGCCGCTGCCTCCGCGACATCCACGCGGGGACCCAGCACCTCTTCGTCGACAACAACACGCTGAGCGACGCGGGTGCGTTGCTCCTCGACGGGACGACGGCCGGCGACTAGCCGGACGCGCGGGGCTGCTCTTCGATCTCGCCGGGCGGGGGTTCCACGCGTGCGGCCGCGGCAGTGCGGCGGGACGCGAGCAGGGCGCCGACCATCGCGAACGCCGACGCGATGACCAGGTTGCCGAAGATCTGCCCCGGACGCAGGGCTGCATCATTGCCTCTGAAGAGCCCGCGGTCGTCCTCTCGGATCACCCAGATGAGGATGCGGACGGGGATCCAGATCGCGAGGACCCCGATCCCGGCGAGGGTGCCGTGCATCAGTGGCGTCTCGGTCTCGGCGCGCCCGGCGATCCAGCCCGCCAGGAAGTAGCCGACCAGGATCAGCACGAACAGCGGATAGACCCAGCCGCTGTCGTCGAAGTCGGCGATCTCGCGGTCGAGGACCACCCGCAGCACGGTGACGGGGACGATGACCGCCAACCCGCCGAGCGATCCCCGCAACACGACTCGCCACCTGACCGTGCCCGGTTCCACGGCTCCATCATGGCCCGACCCGCCGGGGCGCCGGGGGTCGGGGGTCGGGGGCCGGGGATCGGGCGCCGGGGCTCGGGGGTCGGGCCCCGCGATGGAATAGCCCCTGCCCGTGCTCCGTTGTACGTGTGCTCCCCCTGAACCGGGGCACGGGCGACCACGTAGGCAGGTCACGATGAGCAGCACATGGCGGGATCAGGCCCGCTGCCGGGGCATGGACCCACAGGTCTTCCACCCGGCGGAGGACGACGAGGTGGGCGCGGAGCGAGCGCTGGCGATCTGTGCCGTCTGTCCGGTCCGGGAGCCGTGCCTCGAGCTCGCGATCACCACCAAGGAGAAGGACGGGATCTGGGGCGGCCGCACCGCGCTCGAGCGGCGTCGACTCGTGCGGTCCCGGCGCGAGACCGCCTGAACGCACCTCCGCGCGACGGGGCGATGCCGGGTCGGGGCCGGTAGCCTTTCCCGGTGCGCTTCGACCTCCCCACCGAGCTCGTCGAGCTGCAGTCGACCGTCCGCAAGCTCGCGCAGGAGAAGGTCGCGCCCCGCGCCCGGGAGATCGACCGGACCGAGGAGTACCCCCAGGACCTGTTCGACGTCTTCGTGCAGGCTGGGCTCACCGGCCTGTGCATCCCCGAAGACCTCGGCGGGTCCGGTGCCGGGATCATGGGGTTGACCCTCGCCATCGAGGAGGTCTCCAAGTACTCCCAGGCCGCGGCCCTCATGTTGCTGCTCACCCGGCTGCCGACCGGCCCGCTGCTGATCGCCGGGACCGACGACCAGAAGCGCCGGTACCTCACCCCGCTGGCCGAGGGGCGGGCCCGGGCGGCCTTCGGGCTCTCGGAGGTACAGGCGGGCAGCGACGTCATGGGCATGCGGACCCGTGCGGTGCGCGACGGCGACGACTGGGTCCTCACGGGCACGAAGTGCTGGATGTCCGGCGTGCGCCAGGCCGACTGGTACTGCGTGTTCGCCAAGACGGGCCCGGTGGAGTCGCGTGCGCACGACAGCATCACCGCGTTCATCGTGGAGCGGGACGCGCACGGCGTGAGCGTCGGTGGTGTCGACCGGAAGATGGGCGTCCGCGGCGTCGACACGGGCGAGCTGGTCCTCGACGGCGTCCGGGTGCCACACGAGAACGTCATCGGCGACGTCGGCGGGTTCCGGCTCGCGATGCTCGGCCTCAATTCGATGCGCCCGATCGTGGCCGCCCGCGGCATCGGGCTCGCGGAGGGCGCGCTCATGTACGCGGTCGAGTACGTCGAGCAGCGGGAGGCGTTCGGTCAGACGATCGCCGACTTCCAAGGGATCCAGTGGAAGATCGCCGAGCTCGCGGCCGAGATCGAGGCAGCTCGCCTGCTCACCTATCGGGCAGCCTGGATGGCCGACCGCGGCGAGTTCACGCGGGAGTTCGTCCCGTTCCTCTCGATGGCCAAGTACCACGCGACCGAGGTCGCGGTCCGGGTCTCCGGCGAGGCGCTCCAGATGCTCGGTGCCGCCGGCTACATGGAGGATCACCCGCTCGAGCTCTACTACCGGGATGCCAAGCAGCTCACGATCGTCGAGGGCACGAGCCAGGTGCAGCTGGGCCTGATCGCTCGCGGGGTGCTGGATCGGTCCCTCTGGTGGGACTGACCCGATGACGGCCGGGGCGGGCGCGGGTGACAGCGACGACGTCGTGTGGTCCGAGGTGCTCGGCCGTCTGATGGCGGGGGAGGACCTCACACCCGATGCCGTCGCTCAGGTGATGTCGACGATCCTCGCGGGGGGCGCCACCGACGCGCAGATCGCCGGGTTCGCGGTCGCACTGCGTGCGAAGGGGGAGACGAGTGACGAGCTCGCCGCGCTCGCGCGCACGATGGTCGAGTTCGCCGAGCGCGTCGACGTCGCCGAGATCGAGCCACTCGTCGACACGTGCGGCACGGGTGGTGATGCGTCCGGGTCGGTGAACGTGTCGACGATGGCAGCGCTGATCGCGGCCGGCGCCGGGGCGAAGGTTGCCAAGCACGGGAATCGAGCGGCGTCGTCCCGGTGCGGTTCGGCTGACGTGCTCGAGGAGCTCGGCGTGGTCATCGACCTCGCGCCGGCCGGTGTCGCCCGGTGCATCCGCGAGGCGGGGATCGGGTTCTGCTTCGCGCCCCGGTTCCATCCCGCGCTGCGGTTCGCAGCCGGGCCCCGCCGCGAGCTCGGTGTGCGCACGACGTTCAATTTCCTGGGGCCGCTCGCGAACCCAGCCGGCGTCCGCCGCCAGGCTGTCGGCGTCTCCGACCCCACGATGGCGCCGCGCATGGTCGCAGCCCTCGCCACACTCGGCGTGGAGCGGGCACTCGTCTTTCATGGCCACGACGGTCTCGACGAGCTCACCACCACCGCCACCTCGACCGTGCACGAGCTGCGCGACGGGTCGGTCCGCACCTACGACGTGGATCCGGCCGCGCTCGGTCTCCCGCTAGCGGCACCGGCGGACCTCGTCGGGGGCGATGCTGCCGCGAACGCCGCCGTCGTCCGCCGCGTGCTCGACGGGGACGCCGGCGCGGCCCGCGACATCGCGGTGCTGAACGCCGCCGCTGCACTCGTGGTGGCCGACCTGGCGGCAGACCTGGCCGAAGGGCTGCGCGGTGCGGTCGCGGCGATCGACGACGGACGGGCCGCGGCGGCCCTCGACGCGTTCGTGCAGGTGAGTGCCGCCGCCCGCGAGGATGGGAACTGATGGCCAAGGCGCTGCAATGCCCGAACTGTGGGACGAAGAAACGGATCGACGCGCTCGCGGGCGGTGACACCTTCCAGTGCGAGGGGTGCGGGCAGGTGACCAAGGTCCCGCCCGGCCTCCACGACGACCACCG
>DASUAO010000015.1:0-2286 GCA_035763745.1 Acidimicrobiia bacterium | reverse complement strand
GAGCGACGCGACGTCGCCCTTGCAGTCGGGGATCAGCACCTCGACCCGGGTGGCGGGCGTGCGTTCACGGACTGCGGCGATCGTCGCGACGAACCCCTCGGCGCCACCGTCGGCGAGGTCGTCGCGCGCCACGCTCGTGATGACCGCGTGGCTGAGCCCCATCGTCGCGACGGCCTCGGCGACACGGGCGGGCTCGTCGACATCGAGGGGGAGCGGGTGGCGGGTGTCGACGAGGCAGAACCCGCAGGCGCGGGTGCAGCGCTCACCCAGGATCATGAACGTCGCGGTGCCGTCGGCCCAGCACTCCGAGATGTTCGGGCAGCCCGCCTCCTCGCAGACGGTGGTCAGCTGCAGCGAGCGCATGAGCCGGCGCGTCGCCCGGTATCCGTCGCCGAAGTCGGCCCGAACGCGCATCCACTCGGGGCGGCGCCCGCTCGCGTCGACGGACTCGAGGTCCACCCCGGCGTCGGCCAGCCGGCCGAGGAGCCGGACCGAGCCGCTGGGCGCGTCGGCGTCGGCGGCCTCACGAGTGAAGGTCGCGAGGTCGGCGGTCGCGCGGCTCCACGAGACGTCGGCCCGTTCGACCGGGCCGACCGAGAACTCGGCGGCAAACCGACGCTCCACGATGTCGACGACCGCGCGCATCTCGGGCGCTCGGCCCAGCAGGCGGGCGAGGGAGGTCACGCCCTTGTCGGTGATGCCGCACGGGATGATGTGCTCGAACATCGAGAGATCGGGGTCGACGTTGAGGGCGAACCCGTGGCGGGTTCGCCCCCTCGCCACCTTCACGCCGATCGCGCCGACCTTGTCGTCGCCCACCCAGACGCCCGTGAGCCCGGGGCGGGCGGTCGCGGCGACCCCGAGGTCGGCGAGCACGTCGACGAGCACCTGCTCGAGCCGGCGGACGTAGCCGACCACGTCGGGTTCGCCGTCGCGCCACGCGGGGAGCCCGAGGATCGGGTACCCGACGAGCTGGCCGGGACCGTGGTAGGTCACGTCGCCGCCCCGATCGACGTGCACGAGGTCGGCGCCGACGGACGCCGGAGGGACGAGCACGTGGCGCGGGTCGGCCCGTCGGCCGAGCGTGTAGACGTGCGGGTGCTCGAGCAGGAGCAGGTAGTCGTCGTCGGACGCGTGCAGCGATCGCTGGAGGGCGTCGGCGTCGGCGTACGCGACCCGTCCGAGCCACCGCACCCTCAGGACGTCACGCACGCTCCCGAGCCTACCGGCGGCCTGGGCCGCTCCTCCGCCGCGTCTACTCGAGCTCGGCGGCCCAGTCGTGCTGCTCGAGGTTGCCCTTGAGGGCGTTCAGGAAGGCTGCCGCGTACGCGCCGTCGAACGCGCGGTGGTCCCACGCGAGGGAGAGCATCCCGATGTGGCGCACGGCGATGACGTCCTCCCCGTCGGCGCCCACGACGACCCGCGGGCGCTTGGTGATCCCGTCGGTGGAGAGGATCGCGACCTGGGGCTGGTTGATGATCGGGAGGGTGAGGAACGTGCCGTAGGGGCCGGGGTTCGTGATGGTGAACGTCCCGCCCAGGACGTCGTCGGGGGTGAGCTGTTTGCTGCGCGCCCGCTCGGCGAGCCCGCGGATCTCGCGGGCGATCAGGCGGAGGCGCTTCCCGTCGGCGTCGCGCACGACTGGCGCGACGAGCCCTTCGAAGTGGAGGTCGACCGCGACTGCGAGGTGCACGTCGCGGTGCACGACGAGGGTCTCGTCGACGACGCTCGCGTTCACGTGCGGGAACTCGTTGACCGTGGAGCAGAACGCCCGGGCGATGAACGGGAGGTAGGTGAGCGAGTAGCCCTCGCGCTCGTTCCACGCGTCGCGTGCCGCGGCGCGGACACGGACGATGCGCTCGAAGTCGACCTCGACGGACGTGTACACGTGGGCGCTCGTGGCCTTCGACCGGACCATGTGCTCGGCCGTACGGCGGCGGATGTTCGTGAACGGGACCACGAGGTCGGTACCCCTAGCCGGTGCGGGCACGGGAGGTGAGTCCACGGGCGTCGGCGGCACGACGGGAGCAGGCGGCGGCGCGGGCACCGGTGGGGGCGGTGGCTCGGGGGGCGGTGGCTCGGCGGGCGCCGGCACGACTGGTTCCGGCGCGGGGGGCGGTTCGACCGGTGCCGGCGGGACGACCGGTGCGGGCGCGGGCGGCGGCTCGGGGGGCACCGGCACGACCGGTGGAGCCGCGGCGGGGACGGGCGCAGAGGGGGGCTCGGGGACCGGCGGCTCGGGGACCGGCGGCTCGGGGACCGGCTCGGGGAGCGGCGGCGCGGGGA
>DASUAO010000014.1:0-71815 GCA_035763745.1 Acidimicrobiia bacterium | reverse complement strand
ACACCCATGACGGCGGTGCTCAAGGAGCCGGGCCTCGAGGCGCTGAACGACGCGTTCCGGTCGTGGCACCTGTTGGGCCGGGCCGGGAAGCCGGAGGAGGTGGCCGCGGCGGCGCTCTTCCTCGTGTCGGACGACGCCTCGTTCGTGCACGGTGCCGCGCTCACGGTCGACGGCGGGTTCACGGCCGGTCGGCGGTTCCCCGATCTGGGGTGAGCCGACGCCGATGATGGTCGACACGCACACCCATGTCGTCGCGGCCGACGAGGACCGCTACCCGCTCGACCCGAGCGGGATGACCGAGCCCTGGTACCGGGACGACCCGTGCTCGATCGAGCGCCTGCTCGCGCTCATGGACGAGGCCCGGGTCGACGCGGCGGTGGTCGTGCAGGGGATCAGCGCGTACGGCTTCGACAACCGCTACGCGCTCGACGCGGCGCGGGCGCATCCGGACCGTTGCACCAGCGTCGTGTACCTCGACGTGGGCGCCCCCGACGCGACGGCGACGCTGCAGCGAGACGTCACCGAGCACGGGGCCCGCGGGCTCCGGTGGGTGGCGTTCGGCGACACCGGGATCACCGAGCCGCGCGCGATGTGGGACGCGGTCGCCGGCCTCGGCATCCCAGTCGTGGTGACGGTCCTCGCCGACCGACTCGCCGACCTCGATGCCGCGATGCGGGGCCTCCCGGAGGTGCCGCTCGCGCTCGACCACTGCGGGTTCGCCGACTTCTCGCGCGGCGTGCCCGACGAGCTGCGTGCACTCGCCGCGCACCCGCGGCTGCACCTCAAGGTGTCGACGATCGCACTCGACCGCATGGCCGAGCACGGCGACGTCCGTGACGGGGTCGCCGAGCTCGCTGCGCACTTCGGCGCCGACCGGCTCATGTGGGGTTCGGACTACTCGCAGACCCACGACCGGCCGTACCCGGAGCTCGCCGCCTACGCCCGGCGCGCGTCGTCGAAGCTCTCCGACGACGCGCGGGACGCGTACCTGGGCGGGACCGCGCTAGACCTCTGGCCCGAGCTCGCGGGTTGACTCGACGACCGCCGCGTTCAGCGCGAGCAGGGACGGGAACCCGACCGCGAGTGTCTGGAGCGCCCACCTCGACGCGGACTCGGTGAAGCCGGCGGCCTGCGCCTTGCGGTAGGCGACGACGGCCTCGAAGACGTGCGTCGCGGAGCCGGCCCAGAAGACGAACCACAGGGCACGCCGACCGGTCACGGCCGCGAGCAGCCCGGTGAGCGCGATCCCGCCGGTATTCGAGGCGTACCAGCCGGGCGCCACGGGGACGAACGTGCTCCGGCTCATGCCGGCACGAAGCACGGGGCCAGGGTCGAGCCGTCGACACCCGTGAACTCGAGCGGACGGAACGCGACCGTGACCGGCATCTCGAACGTGAGATCCGCCGGATCGCAGTCGACCATGCGGGTCGGGATGCGGACCGACGCGTCCTCCTCGAGCGCGACCAGCGCGGGGACGAACGGCACGAGGTCGCCGAACTGGGGGAGGAACGGATGCGTGACGACGACCCACGAGAAGAGGGTGCCGCGCCCGCTCATGGTCTCCCACGTGAAGGCCTCGCTCTTGCAGTGCCGGCAGCGTTCGGTCGGGTACCAGTGCAGGCGCGCGCACGCGTCGCAGCGGGGGACGCGCAGCACCGAGCGCGCCGCTCCCGACCAGAACTCCGCCGTCGCCTCCCACCCCAGGTCGGGATGGGGGAACTCCGTGCGCACCTCCACGTTCGTTCCTCCCGCTCGATCTCAGCCCCGACGCAGCACGAGCGTCGACGCCTGGGGTCCGGTGTAGCCGCCGTACACGCCGATCGTCGCGTCCGGCACCTGGGCGGCGGCCGTCCCGCGCAGCTGGCGGACCACTTCGACGACATGGGCGATGCCGAGCACGTATGCGTGCGAGAGCAGTCCGCCGTGGGTGTTGGTGGGAAGACGACCGCTGTCGTACGCGAGCGCGCCCGACTCGGCGAACCCGCCGCCCTCGCCCTTCTCGCAGAACCCGCTGTCCTCGACCTGCATGATCGTGTGGATCGTGAACGGGTCGTAGCAGGTGTAGACGTCGACGTCGTCGGGCGCGATCCCTGCCATCGCGAACGCGGCCGGAGCGGCGAAGACCTGGGGGGTCGACGTGAAGGCCGGCTGCTGGGACCAGTGCCCACCGGTGACCGAGTTGCCGAGCCCGACACCTGCGACCTCCACGAGCGGGGTCGCCCGGTCCCGGGCGCGTTCGGGCGTGGTCATCAGGTAGGCCCCACCGCCGTCGGAGATCAGGCAGCAGTCCTCCTTGCGGAACGGCTCGACGATCGGAGCCGACGCCAGGTACTGGTCGAGCGACAACGTGCGCTCGTGCATCACCGCCGCCGGAGTGAGGTTGGCGTGACGGCGGCACGCCACCGCGACGGCACCGAGCTGCTCGGGGGTCGTGCCGAACTCGAACATGTGACGACGGGCGACGGTGGCGAAGTAGACGGGTTGGGGGAACCAGCCCATCGGGATCTCGAGGTTCTGCTTGAACAGCTCCTGGGCGTGGGACTCGCCGGGGCCGCCGACCATCGACGACCGCTGGGTGGCCCAGGCGACCCCGAAGGTGTTGAGGATGGTGGTCGCCGCGCCTTCGCGCAGCGCCCGCGCGGCCTCGTAGGGGGCGGTGGCCGCCCACCGCATCCCACCACCGGCCTTCGACTCCCACATGTCGTGGTTCGTGCCGAAGTACTCGTGGAACGCGGCGACGTCGAACTGGTCGGGCAAGGGGATGTGCATGAGCCCGTCGACGTCGGTGGGCTCGAGCCCGGCGTCGGCGATCGCCCGTTCCACCGCGGAGCCCACGATGTCCTGCACGGTGCGCCCCGACGCCTTGGTGTGGTCGGACTCGCCGACGCCGCAGATCGCGACCGCGCCGTTCACGTCCTCGTACTCGGTGGCCCAACCCCAGTCGAGATCGCGTGCCGTCATGCGCCGACCGGTCGTTCGCCGATGATCGCTGCGTCGCGCAGCACATCGAGGTCGGCCGCGGAGAGCCCGAGCTCGCCGCCGAGGATCTCGTCGTTGTGCTCACCGAGGGTCGGCGAGGGGCGATGCATCCAGGGCCGGCCCTTCCGGCTCGCGAACCGGAACGGCACCATCGGGATCGGATGCGGCCCGGTGACCGGATGGTCCTCCACCTCGGCGAAGCCGCGATGGGCCAGCTGTGGGCTCCCGGCGGCTTCGCGCGCGTCGGTGACGTGCGCGGCCGGGATCCCGTGGTCGTTCAGCTCCGCAGTGAGGGCCGCGGCGTCTCTCGTCGCGCACCATTGAGCGAGATGCGCGTCGAGGTCGTCGTGCGCTGCGCGTCGACCGTCGACATGGTCGAGCGCGGGATCGCCGGCCCACTCCGGGTCGCCGAGCACCGTGCGCAACGAGGCCCACTGATCGTCGGTCGCGATGGCGAGGGCGAGCCACTCCTCGTGCCCCGCACATGCGTAGAGGTTCTGGGGTGCCGCGATCGGCCCTCGGTTGCCCATGCGCGACATGAGTGTGCCCGTCGCGCCGAACTCGACGACCTGCTCCGCTGCGGCGTTCAGCGCGGCCTCGATCATCGTGACCTCGACGAGATGTCCCGCGCCGGACCCCGCGCGGTCGTGGAGTGCGAGCATGGCCGCGAACACCGCGTGCATCGCCGCGAGGGGGTCGCACGCGCCCCGGGGGAGCAGCGGGGGTCCGTCGGGGTAGCCCGTGACCCATGCCATCCCGGTGATGCCCTCCATCGTCTGCGCGAACCCGGTGCGGTCGCGCCACGGGCCGGTGAGCCCGTACGCCGGGAGTCGCACCATGACGAGGGTGGGGTTGCGTTCGTGGAGCGTCTCCCATCCGAGCCCGAACTGCTCCATCACCCGGGGCGTGAAGTTCTCCAGCACGATGTCGGCGCCGTCGACGAGGCGGAGGAAGAGGTCGCGCCCCTCGGGCCGGGTGAGGTCGAGGGTGATGCCGCGCTTGTTGTTGTTGGCGCCGTGGAACAGCGGACCCCACTCCCACCACTGGTCGTCACCCGGCGGGCGGGTCGAGGTGTAGCGCATCCCGTCGGGGCGGGTCACCGACTCGACCTTCACGACGTCGGCACCGAGGCATCCGAGCATGTGCGACGCGGCGGGCCCGGCCCACCAGCCGGTGCAGTCGAGGACGCGGAGCCCGGCCAACGGTCGCTCGTCGTCGACCGCGGAGTCCGCGGGGCGGCCGGCCGCACGAGGCGACCGGTCGACGGTGAGCACCACGGGTTCGACGGGCCGCGGCTCCCAGTCCACGGTGCCGTCGTGCTCGCCGAGGGGGGGTGCGGCGACGAACGGTCGTGACGTGAGGCCCGAGATCCGGTAGGGCACGCGCGGCTGGACGAAGCGGCCGCTCGGGCTGTCGACGAAGGTGCCGCACGCCTCGAAGTGGTCGAACCCGGTGACGGTCGCGCCGTTGCCGACCGGCCCGCTCGGGATCCGCAGGAGCGACGCCTGCTCGAGCAATTCAGCGGTCGTGAACTTCGTGGTGTGCGCTCGGATCATCGCGAGGACCTCGTCCCGCCGCTTGAACCGGCCTATTGCCGAGGCCAGCTCGCGGTCCTCGAGCAGGTCGGGACGCTCGATCATCACGAGGAAGTCCGCGAACTGCTGCGCGCTGTTCGTCGTGAAGGCGCAGTACCCGTCGCTGCTCGGCTCGATCGACGGGATCTCGATCGAACGAGTGGGGCGACGCATCGGTGGCCAGTCCAGGAACTCGGCGAACACCGACGTGTAGGTGTTCATCGTGAGCGTCATGCAGTCGAGCAACGCGACGTCGACGTGCTCGCCCCGTCCGGTGCGCGTCGCCCGCAACCAAGCGGCGAGCGACGCCACCGCGGCGTAGGTGCCCGCGACCCACTCACCGATCCTGCCACCGGCGGCCACCGGCGGCTCCTCGGGCAGACCTCGGCTGGCGATCGATCCGCACCAGGCCTGCAGCGTGAACTCGGTCGCCGGGCGGTCGCACCACGGCCCGTCCTGTCCGAAGGGCGTGACGGACGTGACGACCAGACCGGGCCGGCGCTCGCGCAACGTGGCCACGTCGAACGCGCCGGGAGACCCGCTCTCCACCACGATGTCGGCCGCGGCGCACAGGTCGACCACATGGGGGTCGCCGGGGAGCCCGACGACGGACCGGCACGACGTGTGGAGGAACTCGAACAGCGCGCCCGAGCCGTGAGCGCGAAGGGGGTCTCCCGACGGCGGCTCGACCTTGACCACGTCGGCACCGGCGTCGGCCAGGAGCTTCGTGCAGTAGGGACCCGCGACGTCCGTGGAGCAGTCGACGATCCGGAGTCCTTCGAGCACGCGCGCGGGCCTCTCTGCGGTGGGGGACTCCGGATGCTTCCACATCTCGCACCGGCCGCGCCGACGGCGGGCCGGGCCGTAGGCTCGCTCGATGGAACCGCTCCGGATCGGCACGCTCGGTGCGGCCCGCATCACCCCGATGGCCCTCGTGAAGCCGACGAGGACCACCCCCGGGGTCGAGGTCCGCGCGGTCGCCGCCCGGGACCGGGCCCGGGGGGAGCAGTTCGCGAAGAAGCACGCCATCCCGGTGGTGCACGACTCCTACGAGGCGCTGCTCGCCGACCCGACGATCGACGCCGTCTACAACCCGACCCCCAACGGTCTCCACGGCCGCTGGACGCTCGCCGCGCTCGCCGCCGGCAAGCACGTGCTGTGCGAGAAGCCCTTCACCGCGAACGCCGAGGAGGCCGCGGAGGTCGCGGCCGCGGCGGAGCGGTCGGGGCTGGTCGTGATGGAGGCGTTCCACTACCGGTTCCACCCGCTGGTCAGCCGTCTGCTGGAGATCATCGACAGCGGGGAGCTCGGCGAGATCCGGCGGATCGCCACGCGCATGTGCATCCCGCTCCCGATGCGCGGCGACATCCGCTACCAGCTCGATCTCGCCGGCGGCGCGCTGATGGACGTCGGGTGCTACGCGATCCACCAGCTGCGGACGCTCGCCGGGGCCGAGCCCGAAGTGGTGAGCGCCCGGACCAAGGACCTCCGACCGGGTGTGGATCGCTGGGCCGAGGCCGAGATGCGCTTCGCCGACGGGAGCACCGGGGCGATCGAGTGCGCGCTGTGGTCGCGCAAGCCGCTCTCGCTCGGCGCGCGGGTCGAAGGCGACCTCGGCACGCTCTCGGTGACCAACCTCACCGGCCCGCACTACTTCCATCAGGTCGTGGTGAAGTCGCGCGACGAGGGGTCGGGAGCATCCCGCCGGACACGCGAGAAGGTGCCGGGCGAGACGACCTACTGGTACCAGCTCCAGGCGTTCGAGGCGGCGGTGCGCGACGGAGCCGAGGTGCTCACCCCGCCGTCGGACTCGATCGCGAACATGCGGGTGGTCGACGACGTCTACCGCGCCGCGGGCATGGAGCCCCGTCAGCCGACGTCATGACGGCTGCTCGCGGCTTCGCGCGCCGCGATGTCGAGGTACCCGGGGCCGGTGACGTCGTCCTGCGCGGGTGGTGGTACCGGCCCGATGCCGCGGACGCTGCGCCCGTGCCCGGCGTCGTCATGGCGCACGGGTTCTCCGCCGTCAAGGAGATGGCGCTCGACCGCTTCGCCGCCGTGTTCGCGGCTGCCGGGCTCGCGGTGCTGGTCTACGACTCCCGCAACCCGAGTCCTGGGCGTGGTTCCAGCGCGCCGCCGGTGATGCCCCCAGCTGGGAGAACGAGGTCACCCTCGTCCTCGACGGTGCGCCGGCGCCGTTCGAGCCGACGCTGGCAGCAGCCCACGGGGCCGCGCCGATGCTCATGATCGTGGCGACCGAGGACCGGGTTGCCGACGCCGCACTCGCCCTCGCTGCGTTCGAGCGTGCAGCCGAGCCGAAGCGGCTCGAGCTGGTGGTGGGGGACCACTTCGTCGTGTACGAGGGCGCGGGGTTCGAGCAGGCGAGCGGCGCGGCGCGCGACTTCTTCGTCGAGACGCTCGGCACGGGTGGCTGAGGCGCTCGCTAGGGAGTCGAGTGGGCGCGCAGGATCGCGTCGACCGCGCGATCGACGTCTTCTGCCGTGGTCGACCAGTTCGCGACCGAGATGCGCATCGCGCCGACGCCGCGCCAGGTCGTCCCGCCGAACCAGCAGGTGCCTTCGTGCTGGAGTCGCGTGATGACGGCGCGCGTGTGCTCGTCGGATCCGCCGAAGCGGACCAGCACCTGGTCGAAGACGACATCGTTGAGGATGTCGACTCCCTCGGCGTCACCGAGCCGCTCGGCGAAGCGCTGCGCGTGCGCACAGCAGCGGTCGACGAGGTCGGCGACGCCGCGTCGCCCGAGCGACCGGAGTGCCGCCCACACTGCGAAGCCGCGCGCACGGTGTGACAGCTCGGTCGTCCAGTTCGCCGGATCGCGGGGTCCCTCGAAGTCGGACGCGGGCAGGTAGCTCGTCTGGATGCTCATCGCACCCTGGTGCGAGTCGGGGTGGCGACAGAAGACGAGGCCCGAGCCGTACGGGACGTTCAGGAGCTTGTGGGCGTCGACCGACCAGGAGTCGGCGCGCTCGGCGCCGCGCATGAGGTCGCGGTGGGCGTCGCTCGCGGCGGCCCAGAGCCCGATCGCGCCGTCGACGTGGACCCACGCGCCGTGAGACGCCGCCGTATCGCAGATCCGGGAGAAGTCGTCGAAGCATCCGCTGTTCACGTCACCGGCCTGTGTGCAGATGATCGCCGGACCCGGTGCGGCACCGAGCGCCGCATCGACGGCGTCGGGGTCGGCTCGGCCCTGGTCGTCGGTGTCGACGAGTGCGAGTGACGAGCGGCCCAGCCCGAGGAGCCGCAGCGAGGAGTCGATCGTCGCGTGGCGTTCGCGGCCACTGACCACGGTGACCGGTGGGGCGCCGTTGAGCCCGTCGGCCTCGACGTCCCAGCCGGCGGCCGCGAGGACGTGATGGCGCGCTGCGGCGAGCGCCACGGTGTTGCCGGTCTGGCCGCCGCTGACGAAGCCGACCGACGCCTGAGCCGGGAGCCCGAGGAGGTCGATGATCCAGCGGCCGGCGACCTCTTCCACGACGGACCCGGCGGGGCTGATGGCGAACAGCCCTGCGTTCTGGTCCCAGGCCGTCGCCAGCCAGTCGGCTGCGAGCGCTGCAGGGAGCGAACCGCCGATGACGAACCCGAAGTAGCGGGGGCCGACGGTCGCCATGATCCCCGGGTCGACGCGGGCGAGGCGCGCGAGGACCTCGATCGCTACTTCGCCTTCGTCGGGAATCGACGCGCCGAAGATCTCGGTGAGCTGCTCGCGGTTGACGTCGAGGGCGAGCGACCGGTCGGGGACCCCGGCGAGGAACTCGGTGGCGAGGCGGGCCGTCTCGGTGAGGAGCTCGCCGGTCGGGCTGGGGTCGTGGGGCAACTGTCGGCTCCTCGGGAGGGTGTGGTTGACTCGACGCACGCTAGGTGAGCCGGGGTGACGTGACCGACGAGAATCGCTTCGAACGGTGGCTCCGCGAGGGGCGTCGCGAGGAAGGCGACGCGATCCCCGCGGCGACCGTCGTGCTCGTGCGCGATCACGACGGCGCGGTCGAGACGCTGATGCTCCGGAAGAACTCGAAGCTCGCGTTCGGGGGGATGTGGGTGTTCCCCGGCGGCCGGATCGACGAGGCCGACCGGGCCGATGCCGTCGACGTCGTCGACGCGGCGGCGAGAGCGGCGGTGCGGGAAGCCGCCGAGGAGGCGGGCCTCGTCGTCGACCGCGAGTCGCTCGCCTGGTTCGCGCACTGGGTCCCGCCGGCGATCACGCCCAAGCGGTTCGCCACCTGGTTCTTCGCGGCGCCGGCGCCCGAGGGTGCGGTGGCGATCGACCACGGAGAGATCCATGAGAGCGGGTGGATGCGCCCCGACGACGCGCTCGCGCGACGCGACGCGCTGGAGATCGAGCTCGCACCCCCGACGTGGATGACTCTGCACTACCTGGCCGAGTTCTCGAGCGTCGACGCGCTGATGGCCGACGCCGACGCGCGCGAGCCGACCTACTACGAGACCCGCATCGCGAAGGGCGGGCAGGGGATCGCGGCGATGTGGGCGGGCGACGCCGGCTACGAGTCGGGCGACCCCGACGCCGAAGGCCCCCGCCACCGCCTCTGGCTCGACAACACCGGCTGGCGCCTCGACCGCACTCCTTGATGCGTCCCTCACCCGCACATGGTGAGCTCAGGGACGCAGGACCGAGAACACGGTCATGCGTCTCTCACCCCGCCATAGGCGGGTGAGAGACGCATCAAGAGCAGGGGTCAGAGGACGGTGTCCGTCACCCGGCCGAGGGAGCGCTTCGCGATCGGGCCCCGCTCGGCCACGTAGGCCTCGCGCTGGCGGGTGGTGGAGTGGACCTCGTCCTTGTCGAACTGGGGGATGACGTGCTTCCCGAACGTGTCGACGGCCTCACACGCGACCTCGATGGGCATCGTGGTCGAGAGCATGCCGAACGTGACCTGGTCGGCTCCGGCCAGCTCGTACTCCCGCACCGACGCCGACACCTCGTCGGGCGTCCCCACCATCACCAGATGCGCCTTGATCGCCTCTTCGAGGCCTTCGGGCGTGGGCTCGGGGATCAGGGTCGGCCACGCGGGGATGCCCTCGGGCTTCGGGAACGTGTCCAGGTAGCGGAACACGAGAGAGTTCTGGTAGCCGGAGGTCATGTTCGTCGCGATGTCGCGGGCGCGCTGACCGTCTTCGAGGCACAGCATCTGGCTCGTCACCATCACGTTGTTGTTCACGTAGTCGCCGACGGGCTCCGCGTCCTCGATCGTCGTCTTGTAGATCTCGATGAGGGGCTTCAGCGCCTCGGGTGAGCCGGTCGTGAAGCACAGCACCCCGATCCCCATCCGGGCGGCCTTCTCGAACGTGCTGGGGTTCCCGGCCGCGACCCACATCGGCGGGTGCGGATCGCTGTAGGGCTTGGGGAGGACGTTGCGCGGCGGCATCGAGAAGAACTCGCCCTCGAAGCTGTACTCGTTCGAGCTCCACATCTTCTTGAACTCGGGCATCACCTCGTCGAGCATCCGCTTCGTGAGCTCGGGGTCCTCGATCCCGAACCCGCGTTGCTCGGTGCTGGACGACCCGCGCCCCACACCGAACTCGAAGCGTCCGCCCGAGAGGTTGTCGATCATCGCGACACGCTCGGCGATGCGCGCCGGGTGGTTGACCGGCGGCGTGACGTTGATGATCCCGCTCCCGATGTGGATGCGCTCGGTCTTCGCGGCGATGTAGGGCATGAACACCTCGTTGGCCGAGAGGTGCGAGTACTCGGTGAGGAAGTGGTGCTCGGTCGCCCACGAGTACTTGAAGCCGGCCTTGTCGGACGCGACGGTCCAGGCGACCTCGTCCATGAGGCGTTGGTGCTCGACCGACCACTCGTCGTCGACGTGCTCGTACGCCTGGTGGGGTGTGTACAGGCTGTTGAAGATGCCGAACTCCACGGAACACCGTCCTCGATCGCCACAGGTGGGTGGGGTGAGATGACTGACCCGAAAATATAACAGGTTCTAGTTCTGGGCGGGATCGGCTGGAGCCGCCCCGGGGCGGCGTCGCCTACGAGGCGGCGGCCTTCTTCGCCTTCAGCCAGCCCTTGATCATCTGGCCGAACTCCACGGGGTTGTACATGTCCTCCTCGTAGGAGAAGCGGCCGTCGCCGGCGTAGTGCAAGAGGGTCCAGTTCACCTCGCGGTGGTCGCTGCCGTCGCCCGGGTCGTCCATGACGTTCGCGACCTGGCACATGATCCAGCCCCGCTCCTCGTCGACCATGTACCAGTCGATCGGGAACGAGCTCATGTCGGCGTTGATGGGCTCTGCCATGGTCTTGGTGATCCACTCGAGGATCTCCTGGCGCCCCTCCATCCGGCCGTAGTGGTGCTCGTAGTACTTGGCGTCCTCGGTGAAGCAGTCCGCCCACTCGGTCCAGTCGCCGCTCGTGCCCGCCGCGGCCGCGCGCTCCTGGAAGCGGGTGAACGCCGCCTCGATCTCCTCACGGGTGAACTGGCCCACGGATCCCCCTCGACCCTCGTGCCCGGACGGCCGATCCGCCCGGAGTGCAACGCGTTCTACCATCGGCGCTCCCGGCCGTCGAGAGCGATGGTCTTCCGATCAGAGGAATCCGGTGCCCGACCAGCGGCGAGTGCTCCTGATCTTCTTCGGGCTCATGCTCGGCAACGCGATCGCGGCGCTCGACACCACGCTCGTGGCCACGGCGCTCCCGACGATCGTCAGCGACCTCGGCGGGCTGCGCGACCTGTCGTGGGTCGCCACCGCGTACCTGCTCACCGGCATGGCGAGCGGACCGCTCTACGGCAAGCTCGGCGACCTCTACGGTCGCAAGCGCATCTTCCTCGTCGCCATCGTGATCTTCCTCGCGGCGTCGGTCCTGTGCGGACTCGCAGCCTCGATGACCCAGCTGATCTTCTTCCGCGCCGTGCAGGGGCTCGGCGCCGGTGGGCTCATCGCGCTGCCGATGGCGATGGTCGCCGACCTGGTCCCCGCGCGCGACCTCGGGCGGTGGATCGGGTACTCGGGCTTCGTGTTCGCGATCTCCAGCATCGCCGGACCGCTGTTCGGCGGGCTCTTCTCCCAGCATCTCTCGTGGCGGTGGGCGTTCCTCGTGAACGTCCCCATCGGCCTCGTCGCGATGGTGATCGTGCACCGGACCCTCGACCTGCCGCCGAAACGGACCGAGCACCGCGTCGACTACGTGGGCGCGTCGTTGATCGTCGGAGTCGTGTCGTGCGTCGTCTTCCTGACGTCGTGGGGCGGCTCGCGCGAGCCGTGGGGGTCTCCGCTGATCCTCGGGCTCGGCGGCGGCACGCTGACGTTCCTCGCCACGTTGGTGTGGTGGGAGCGCCGTGCCCCCGAGCCGATCCTGCCCGCGCGCCTCTTCCGGATCTCGGTTGCACGCGTGTGCCTCGCGCTCAACCTCGCGCTGGGTCTCGTGTTCTTCGCCGGGCTCTACTTCCTCTCCGCGTTCCTCCAGTTCGTCGATGGCATCAGCCCGACCGACTCGGGCCTCTACCTGATCCCGTTCATGGGCTCGACGGTCACGGCCACGGTGCTCGTCGGGCGCCTGATCGACCGATCGCAGCGCTACCGGCGCTACCCGATCATGGGGCTCGTCATGGTGCTCGCCGGCCTGGGGCTGCTGCTCCGGCTCGACGTCGACAGCGAGCCGCTGCAGGTCCTGGTGGGTGCGGCCGTGACCGGGTTCGGGATGGGCCTCGCGATGCAGCCGCTGATCCTCGCGATCCAGAACGCCGTCGAACCCCGCGACCTCGGGGTCGCGACCTCGATGTCGATGTTCTTCCGGCAGTTCGGCTCCGCGGTCGGACTCGCGCTGCTCGGCAGCGTCCTCAACAGCCGACTCGCGTTCTGGCTGCCGCGGCTCGTGCCAGAGGGCACGAGCCTCGACCCGTCGAAGATCCGAGGACGCCCCGAGACGCTGGTCGACCTCGCGCCCGCAGTGCGCGAGGGTGTTGCCGATGCCTTTGCTCGGTCGCTGCACACAGTGTTCCTGGTGTGCGTCCCCGTCGCGATCGTCGGGCTGGTGCTGACGATCACGCTGCGGGAGCTCCCGCTGCGATCACACGCCGCGCTGGAGTCGCCGGGCGACGACCTCGCCGTGGCGCTCGAGGGTGCGGTGCTCGAATGAGGGTCTCGGTCGGTCTCCCGACGCACCGACTCGACCGGTTCGACGAGCTCGCGGGTGCGAGCGCGATCGCCGAGATCTCCCATGCTGCCGAGCGGGCCGGGTTCGACGCGGTGTTCGTCACCGAGCACCCGATCCCCGACGATCGCTGGCTCGCGACCGGCGGACACCACACACTCGACCCGTTCGTCGCCCTGGCGTTCGCGGCGGCGGCGACCGACTCCGTCCGTCTCCTGACGAACCTGTGCATCCCCGCCTACCGGAACCCGTTCCTGCTCGCGAAGACCGTCGCCACCCTCGACGCGCTCTCGGCAGGTCGGGTCGTGCTCGGGATCGGCGCGGGGTACCTGGAAGGGGAGTTCGACGCGCTCGGCGTCGACTTCGACGAGCGCAACGACCTCACCGACGAGGCGATCCGGGTGATGAGGGCCACCTGGACGGGGGAGAGCGTCGCGATCGACGGCCTCCACTTCACCGCGGCGGGGAACACCAGCCTGCCCCGCCCGGCCCAGCCCGGTGGCCCGCCGATCTGGATCGGCGGGAACTCGATGCGGGCCGTGCGACGGGCCGTGGACCTCGCCGACGGGTGGGCCCCGATGCCGAGCCCCGCGAAGGCCGAGAAGCGCCTGCACACCCCGTCGCTCGCGTCGCTCGACGACCTGGCCGCGCGGATCACGCGGGCGCACGGGTACGCGGCCGAGGTCGGTCGGACCGAGCGCCTGGAGATCGTGTTCATGCCGCTCGGCCTCGACATGTTCACCAACGCGCCGGTCGAACCGGCATCGGTCGTCGAGAGCATCCGGGCGCTCGCCGACGTCGGCGTCACGTACGCGACGGTGAGCGTCGCGGGCGACCGCCGGGACGAGGTGCTCGCGAACCTCGCGATCTTCGGCGACGAGATCCTTCCCGAGGTCGCCGGGCTCTGAGCCCGGCCGCCTCGGGCGCTAGGCCTTCGTCTCCGGCGTGATCTCCTCGAAGATCATCGTCATGACCATCGGGTCGAGCTGGAGGAGATCGGCGTTCACCGTGATCTTCCCCTCGGCGAACCCGTTCTGGTTCGCGGCCGCGAAGTCGGCCCAGTCGTCGACCTCGACCTCGTAGAGCGCGAGGTAGCGCCGCCCGGCCGCATCGTCGCCGGGCATGACCTGCGTGTCGGCCAGCTTGAACCGACGAGCCGACTGCACGCCGGGGAGCGCGAGCACCTCACGCATGTGCACGTCGTCGTACCACTGGTTGAACTCGTCGTCGACGTCGTCGCTCGTCGGGTTCGCGAGAGCGAGGAAGATCCCCTTGGGCATGTCATGCTCCTGTTCGTCTGCGGATCGGGTCGTCCGTGGTCAGGCCCTGAACCCTGCCACGAGCGCAGCGATGGTGTCGCGGCTCGTCTGGTACGGCATCGACAGGCCGACCCGGTCGACCGTGCCCTCGTAGCGAGCGTCGAGCAGGCCGGCGATCTCACCGGGCGCTCCGGTCACGACGATCGCGTCGACCACCTCCTCGGGGATGACGCTCGACAGCTCGTCCCAGCGACCTTCCTTCGTCATGCGGTTCAGCTCGGTCTGGAGGTCGCCCCAGCCGTGCGCGTCGAGCGTGACCCGGTACGCAGGCGTCGAGCCGTAGAAGCCGAGCAGCATCCTGCTCCCGGCTCGCGCGACCTCCAACTCCTCGTCGGTGCTCCCGGTGCACACGATCGTGGTGGCCGAGACCGTGAAGTCGGCGCGGTCGCGTCCGGCGCGCCCGAGTCCCTCCGCCACCGACACTGCGGCGTGCTCGGTCATGAAGCGGCCGGTGTGGAACGGGTGGACGAGCAGCCCGTCGCCGAACTCGGCGGCGCAGGTGGTCATCTTGGGACCGAGCGCGGCGACCCAGACGGGCGGCGGGCCGTGCGGGTTCGGACCCGGGTCGAAGAACGGCGTCATCAGCGTGTGACGGTAGATCTCGCCGCGGAACGCCAGCGGCGCCTGGTCGTTCCAGGCCGTCTGGATCGCCTTGACGGCCTGGATCATCTCGCGCATCCGGGCGACCGGGCGGCTCCACGTCATCGAGAAGCGGTGCTCGATGTGGGGGCGGATCTGCGAGCCGAGCCCGAGCACGAACCGCCCCTCCGACGACCGCTGGAGGCCGTCGGCCATCTGGGCCAGGTCCATCGGGCTGCGGGCGAACGCTACCGCGATGTTCGTGAAGAGCTGCGGGCGAGTCGTGTGCTCGGCCGCGAGCGCGAGCGGCAGGAACGGCTCGTGCGGGCCCTCGGCGGTGTAGAGGCCGTGGAAGCCGAGCGCCTCGAGGTCCCGCGCGGTCGCCGCGATGTCGGCGAGGTCGGCGCGGAGGAAGTGGTCGACGAGCACGGGACGAACCTATCCGGCGAAGGTCACGACGAGGCCGGCGACGACGACCGCGAGGGTGCCGCTCGACACCGCCAGCAGCTCGCTCGGCGAGCGCGGGGACACGTCGTCCTCCCGTCGGTGGGCGAGGCGCCAGCCGAAGATCCCGATGCCCCAGCCGATCGCGGCCAGACCGAGGAACGCGAACGCGACGGGATCGAGGGGGTAGTAGCCGCGGGTCCAGACCCGGCGGACGAGGATCGCGAACGCGGCCAGGAGCGCGATCGCGCTGCGGGTCCAGGCGAGACGGGTGCGTTCCGCGTAGAGGCCAGGGCCTTCCTCGTGGACCTCGTCTCCGAGGACCGGATCGAACGGCATCGAATCCGCGCCTCAGCCGGCGATCGCGACGGCGGTCGCGATCACCGAGATGATGCCGATGCCGATCGCGAGGATCACCGTCATCTGCGACGAGGGGAGCGGCTCGCCGACCCGCATGGCGCGCTCGTTCCGGTACCAGGCGCGATAGCTCGCCGCCTCGAGCACGGCGCCGAGGACGATGAGTGGAACGCCGATGAGGCGCCTCCCGAACTCGATGTCGAACTTCGGGAGGAGCTGGGTCGCGGCGATGCCGGTGACCACGAGCGCCAACGACGTGCGGCTCCAGGCGAGGAACGTGCGCTCGTTGGCGTAGGTGAAGCGCACGTCCGGGTCGGTCCCGAGGTCGCGCAGCCGGGGCCGCCTCTCGGTGCTCATGCGATCGTCGGGGCGTCGACGACCGGGTTCTCGATCGCACCGACCCGCTCGATCTCGATCCGTACCACGTCGCCGGGCCGGAGGAACACGGGCGGCTCTCGGACGAACCCGACGCCGGCCGGGGTGCCGGTCGAGATCAGGTCGCCGGGCACCAGGGTGCAGGCGGTCGAGAGGATCTCGATCTGGGTCGCGCAGTCGAACACCATCTCGGCGGTCGACTCGTCCTGCATGACCTCACCGTTGAGCAGGGTGCGCAGACGAAGGTCCTGGGGATCGCCGACCTCGTCGGTGGTGACGATCCACGGGCCGGTGGGACCGTGCGTGTCGAACGACTTCCCGAGCGTCCAGGTCGGCGCCTTGTACTGCCAGTCGCGCACGGTCACGTCGTTGATCACGACGAACCCGGCGACGTGCTCGAGTGCACGTTCGGCGGGCACGCTCCGACACTCGCGGCCGATGACGATCCCGAGCTCGCCCTCGTAGTCGACGTCGGAGGAGACCCGTGGGATCACGATCGGGTCGTAGGGGCCGGTGACGCACGACACCTGCTTGTTGAAGAAGATCGGGAAGGTGGGAGCGTCGCGACCCGTCTCTCGGATGTGGTCCGAGTAGTTGATGCCGATCGCCAGGAATTTCGACGGGTTGGCCACGGGTGCGAGGAGCCGGACGTCGGCCAGCGGATGGCGAGCCGTGGTGTCGCCGACGAGGGCGGTGAGCGCTTCGATGCCGTCGACGAGGAGGCTGATGGGTTCGACCGGTCCGAGGTCGACGACCTCGTCGCCCTCGACGACGCCGGCCGCGATCGAGCCTCCATGCTCGAACCGCGCGACCCGCATGATCGGAGGCTAACGCCCGGCTACCAGAGCTGGTCGGTGTAGGTGTCGGTGCCCGGGACGGTGGCGAGGAACGGCGAGGCGAACACGATCTCGCCGAGCCCGGCGTCGCGGAAGGAGTCGCCGAGGCCGGCGAAGTCGGCGTCCCAGGTCTCGAGCGGGTTGCCGTCGACGAACGCGATCACGAGCACCCGGTTCGGCGCCTGGGTGTCGGGGACGTCGGCCGGACGGTCCGAGCGCAGCGGCAGCGGGGTGCCGACGAGCGCCACGTCGGCCGGGCACGGCATCTCGTCGAGCCAGGCGGTGACCTGGTCGGCCGTCACGCCGTCGGCCGTCTCGGCGACGAGCGTGACGATGCCCCCGTAGGCGCGGTCGAGCGCGAGCTCCACGGGCATCGAGGAACCGGGCGCGTTCGCCTCACCTGCGTACTCGTAGAGCGCCGTGTGGATGTGGTCGCGCGTCTCGAACATCCGGTCGTTGGCGTGCAGCCAGTTCACCTGCTCGACGCCCCACTCGTTCCACTCGTCGTGATGCCCGTCGAGCACCCAGTAGATCGCGAGGTAGGAGCCCGTCGACGGGTCGGGTGCGATGGGGGAGTCGGCGGGGTAGCGCTTGGCCTTGCAGTCGCGCGTCGCGACGTACCGGGCTCCGGCGAACTGCCACTTGCCGACCATGCACCCGGCGTAGAAGTGGTCGCGCTCGTACCAGCGGTTGTAGGCGACCTCGTGGCCCTTGTGCGGCTCCACCATGGTGAAGAGCAGCGAGCCGACCCGGATCTGGCGGTCGTCGCGCGGCACGTCGGGAGTCTGGTATCGCAGCTCGGAAGCCTTCACGCTCGCTCCTTGCTCGGGGCGGCCGCCGCTCGGTCGAGCAGCGCCCGCTTGTCGATCTTCAGCATCGCGGTGGTGGGGAGGTCGTCGACGAGCAGCACCCGGTCGGGAACCTTGTAGTCGGTGAGTCGCTCCTTGCACCAGGCTCGCAGGATCGCGAGCTCGACGTCGCCTCGGTCGGCGTCGGGCTCCGGAACCACGAACGCCACGCCGATCTCGCCGAGGTCGGCGTCGGGCGCACCGACGACCGCCGCCGCCGCGATCGCGGGGTGCTCGCTCAGCACCTTCTCCACCTCGGCGGGGTAGATGTTGTACCCGCCGCGGATGTACATCTCCTTGAGACGGCCGACGAGGCGCAGGTTGCCGTCGGGGTCGATGAAGCCGAGGTCGCCGGTGTGCAGCCACCCGTCGGGGTCGATGACGGTCGCGGTGAGGTCCGGATCGCGCCAGTAGCCGCGCATCATCGCCGGCGACCGGGAGAGGACCTCGCCGACCTCGCCGTTGGGCTGGTCGGTGGTGGTCGCGGCATCGACGATCCGGAGCTCGACCTCGGCGGTCGGTCGCCCGACCGTGTGCGCGATCACGTCCGGCGGGTCGGTGGCGAGGGTGCTGGTCGTGACCCCGGCCTCCGTGCTCGTGTAGCGCGTGATCACCGGACAGCCGAGGGTGGCTCGCATCCGACGCACCAGCTCGGGAGGGATCGTCGACGCGCCGATCCCCGCGACGCGCAGGCCCGAGAAGTCGGTGACGGCGACGTCGGGGTGGTCGAGGACCCGCTGCCACTGCGTGGGGACGCCGGTGGCCATGGTGATGCCCTCGTCGCGGATGAGCCGGAGCGTCTCCTCGGCCGACCACGGCTCTCGGCCGAGGACGATCGTGGTGGCGTGCGCGAGCTCGTCCCACATGCGGGTCATGTACCCGACGTGCGGGAAGGGGAGCACGACGAGGCGGCGGTCGCCGGGGCTGGTGAGCTCGCCGACGTTGCGCGAGATCGCCGCCTGGCGCTCGTGGTCGTAGACCGCACCCTTGGGCTCGCCGGTGGTGCCGCTGGTCCACACGATGCACGTCGGGTCGGTGGGGTCGAGGTGGGGGAGCCGCGCCGGCGGTTCGGCCTCGAACGCCTCCTTGAGGTCGGTGACCGGGAGGACCTGCCCGGGGTCGACGGCCTCGGGGAGCGTCGCGCCGTCGCCGAGGACCGTCACCTTGGGCTCGGTGCGGGCGATGATGCTCGCCTGCTCACGCGGGCCGAGGCGGAGGTTGATCGCCGAGGTGATCGCGCCCACGCGCAGCGCCCCCAGGTAGCAGACCGCGAACTTGGTCGACGACGGGAGCATGAGCACGACCACGTCGCCGCGCGCGACGCCCCGGTCGAGGAGCGTCGCGGCGAACCCGTCGACAGCCCGGTCGAGCCAGGCGTAGCTCGACCGCTTGTCGGCCCGGACGTAGGCGTCCCGGTCGGGGTGCGCGGCGGCCGCGTCGCGCAGGAGATCGCCGATCAGCCGTGTGGTGGATGTTGTGCCGGACACGGCCGCCGAGGCTACCGGTGCGAGGCGTGATGCCCGCTGTGGTGCCCGATCTGACGGCCAGTTAGATTCGCCGGTCGAGCGTCGGCGTCCCACCGCTGCCGACCACAGCCACCACGAGGGGTACGAATGCCGCGCTTCACCGACCAGGTCGCGATCGTGACGGGCGCGGGCTCCGGCCTCGGCCGGGCGACGGCGCGCCGCCTCGCCGAGGAGGGCGCCCGAGTGGCCGTGCTCGACCTCGACGAGGCCGCCGCCGCCGAGACCGCCACCGGCATCGGCGACGCCGCGAGCGCGCACGCCGTCGACGTGAGCGACTTCGGGTCCGTCGAGGCGGCCGTGGCGTCGGTCGTCGAGCGGCTCGGCGCGCCGTCGGTGCTCGTGAACTGCGCCGGCATCGGGAAGTTCGTCAAGAGCGAGGAAGAGTCACCGGAGAGCTGGAACCGCATCATCGGCGTGAACCTCAGTGGCACGTTCTTCATGTGCCGCGCGGTGCTGCCGCACCTGCTCGAACGGGCTGCCGGGGCCGGGAAGATCCGTCGGGGTGACGAGGGCGGCGTGATCGTGAACGTCGCATCGAACGCTGGACTCATGGGCCAGCCCTACTCGGCCGCCTACTGCGCGTCGAAGGGTGGAGTCGTCAACCTCACCCGGGCATTGGGGGTCGAGTACCGGGCGAAGGGCGTGCGCGTGAACGCCGTCGCTCCCGGTGGGATGAAGACGTCGATGATCTCGACCTGGGGGTTCCCCGAGGGCGCCAAGCCCGAGGAGTTCGCCGGCATCACCTCGCCGATCGGGTACTCCGAGCCCGAGGAGGTCGCCGGGCTCATCGCGTTCGTCGCCTCCGAGGACGGCCGGTACATGATCGGGAGCATCGTGAGCATGGACGGTGGCATCACCTGCGGCTGAGCGACCGCTGTCACCACCGAGACGTCGACCCGAGAACAGGAGCACTCCGATGGCCCAGGACCCGTTCACCGCGCACCAGGGGCTGTGGGAGCTCGTCCTCGCGCGTGCAGAGCACTCACCCGACCTGATGCTCGCGATCGACGAGGACGGTCGCACGCTGACCGCCGCGGAGTTCCGCGACGCGGCCGAGCGCGCCGCCGCGGGACTGCATGCGATGGGCGTCGGTCCTGATGTCCCGGTGTCGTGGATGCTCCCGACCTGGCTCGAGTCCGCGGTGCTGGTCGCCGCGCTGGCGCGGCTCGGCGCGGTCCAGAACCCGATGCTGCCGATCCTCGGCACGCGTGAGGTGGGGTTCATCACGGCCCAGACCGGGGCTCGACTGCTCGTCGTGCCGGAGGACTGGAAGGGCCGCGCGTTCGGCGACGAGGCCCGGGCGATCGCGGGCGACCGTCCCGACCTCGAAGTGCTGATCGTCGACCGGGCGCTTCCCGAGGGGGACCCGGCGACCCTGCCCGCGCCGCCGACCGCGGTGACGCCGCAGAACGCGCCCGTCCGCTGGATCTTCTACACGTCCGGCACGACGGCGGACCCGAAGGGCGCGCGGCACACCGACCTCACCGTCAAGGCGTCGGCGACCGGGATGATCGAGGCACTCGAGATCACCGACGAGGACACGGCCGCGATGGTGTTCCCGTTCACCCATATCGGCGGGATCGGGTGGCTCTACACGATGCTCATCACCGGATGCCGATGTGTGTTCGTCGAGGCGTTCGTCCCGCAGACGACGATCCCGGTGCTCCAGCGCGAGGACCTCACGCTCGCAGGCGCGGGCACGCCGTTCCACATGGCGTACCTCGCCGCGCAGCGGGCGCAGCCCGACACGCCGTTGTTCCCCGACGTGCGCGCCTATCCCGGGGGCGGCGCGCCGAAGCCACCGCAGCTGCACTACGAGGTCCGCGAGGAGCTCGGCGGCGTGGGCGTGGTCTCGGGCTACGGGCTCACCGAAGCGCCGATCCTCACGATGAACTCGGTGCGTGACTCCGACGTGCAGCTCGCCGAGACCGAAGGCGCGCCGACGCCCGGTGTCGAGCTGCGCTTCGTGAAGCTCGACGGCAGCGTCGCCGGTCCCGGCGAGGAAGGCGAGATCCGGGCCAAGGGTCCCCAGATCTGCAAGGGCTATCTCGACTCGTCGCTCGACGCCGACGCGTTCGACGGGGACGGCTGGTTCCGCACCGGCGACCTGGGGGTCATGGACCCCGCCGACTCGCATGTCCGCATCACTGGTCGGGTGAAGGACATCATCATTCGTCACGGCGAGAACATCTCCGCGAAGGAGCTGGAGGATCTCCTGTTCACGCACCCGCAGATCGCCGACGCCGCCGTGATCGGCCTGCCGGACGAGAAGACGGGGGAGCGCGCGTGCGCAGTGGTCGTCGTCGCCGAGGACGCCGAGGCGCCGACGCTCCCGGAGCTGTTCGACTTCCTCACGGGTGAAGGACTCGCCAAGCAGAAGGTCCCCGAGCGGCTCGAGGTCGTCGACGCGCTGCCGCGCAACCCTGCCGGCAAGGTCCTCAAGCACGAGCTCCGCGAGCGCTACTCGTAGCGTTTCGGCGTCGCTGGGGGTGTGCTCATGACCCCTGTTCGACGCCAGAACGCAGGGACTCGGTCACGAACGCGTCGAAGAGGGCTTGCTGGGCGGGATCGGTGGCGGCGGTGTCCTCGGGGTGCCACTGCACACCGACGACCCACGGCCCGCCGGGGTCGGCGAGCTCGGTCGCCTCGATGAGCCCGTCGGTCGAGCGGGCGGTGACCACCAACCCCTCGCCGGGCGCGTGCACCGCTTGGTGGTGGTGGCACGAGCACTGCGCCCGCTCGGCACCCATCGCGCGCGCGACCCGGGACCCCGGGTCCATGGCGACGTCGTTCAGCTGCGCGCCGTCCTCGACGAACGGGACCCCGTGGCCCTCGACGCCCGGCGTGTCGCTGATGTGCTGGTCGAGCGTGGCGCCGAGCAGGACGTTCAGCAGCTGGTGACCGCGGCACACGGCCAGGATCGGCACGCCGCGGTCGAGCGCGTGACGGATGACCGTCAGCTCCGCCGCATCCCGCTCGGTGTTCGCGCCGACGATCTTCGCCTCCCGCTCGCGCCCGTACGACGACGGGTCGAGGTCGCCGCCCCCGAGCAGCAGCACTCCGTCGGCGCGCTCGACGATCTCCTCGGCGAGCTCGTCGAGCGACTCGCTGATGACGATCGCCTCGATCCCGCCCGCCCGCCGGATCGCGTCCACGTACAGCGCAGGGACGGCGTACGCGGGCGTCCCCCAGCCGGGGATCTTGCCCTCACGCAGCCGCGGGTAGGACGGGACGGCGATGACCGGGCGCGCCATCTCAGAATTGCTCGAAGCAGCGCCGCCGCTCCCAGTCGGTGACGACCTGTCCGAACGCCGCCCACTCCTGACGAGCGGTGTTGACCAGGTGGGCATGCACGTCGGGCCCGAAGGCCGTGACGGCCAAGTCGCTCTGCTCGAGCGCACCGATCGCGTCGACGATGTTCCAGGGGATCCGCTCCATGTCGGGCGCCGCGTACGCGTTCCCCTCGAACGCGGGGCCCGGGTCGATGCCCGACTCGATCCCGGC
The DNA here is from genome assembly GCA_035763745.1 of Acidimicrobiia bacterium. Classification (GTDB taxonomy): domain Bacteria; phylum Actinomycetota; class Acidimicrobiia; order IMCC26256; family PALSA-555; genus DASUAO01. The sequence goes on along the minus strand of DASUAO010000014.1, from coordinate 49,346 downwards.
GAGCCCGGCCGCGATGGTCGCCGCGAACGCGAGGTAGATGTTGCAGTCGGCACCGGGGATCCGGTTCTCGACCCGGGCGGTGCTCGGCGAATCTCCTACGACCCGGAATCCGCAGGTGCGGTTGTCGCGGCCCCACGCGATCGCCGTCGGGGCCCACGACTCGGGCTGGTACCGCTTGTACGAATTGACCGTCGGCGCGTAGCACCACGCGAGCTCGCGCGCATGGGCGAGCTGGCCGCCCATCCATCCGCGGAACACCGACGACAGGTGGTCAGGCGCATCGTCGTCGTGCATGAGGCCGCGGCTCCCGTCGGCCGACCACACCGACGAGTGGATGTGGCACGACGACCCGCTCTCGGCCATGTCGACCTTGGCCATGAAGGTCAGCGCGCGGCCGTGCAAGCCGGCGATCTCCTTGGCGGCGTTCTTGTAGATCGTGTGGTGGTCGGCCATGGTCAGGGCGTCCGCGTAGCGCAGGTTGATCTCGTGCTGACCGCGTCCGGCCTCACCCTTCGAGAACTCGACCGCGATCCCCGCGCCGTCGATCCCGTTGCGGATCGCGCGGATCAGGTACTCGTCGCGACTCGTCTGGAGGATGTGGTAGTCCTCGATGTGCGCCGAGTGGTACGTGAGCCCCGAGTACCCGAGCGCGTGCGCCTCCTCGTAGGACTCGCGGAACAGGTAGAACTCGAGCTCGGAACCGCAGTTGACGAGGTAGCCCGCGTCGGCGGCACGCGTGATCTGGTGACGCAGGACCTGACGGGGAGACACTGCGACCGACTCGCCCGAGTGCTCGTCGACGAGGTCGCACAGCACGAGCGCGGTCTTCTCGAGCCAGGGGACGACGCGCAGCGTCGGGAGGTCGGGGCGGGCGAGGAAGTCGCCGTAGCCCTGCTCCCAGTTCGCGTACTCGTAGCCGGGGAGCGGCGTCATGTCGACGTCCACCGCGAGCAGGTAGTTGCATGCCTCGATGCCGTCGGCGAGCACGTGGTCCCGGAAGAAGTGCCCGGTGACGCGTTTGCCGACGAGCCGACCCTGGAGGTCGGGGAAGCAGACCAGCACGGTGTCGATGTCGTCGTCGGCGATCAGGGCAAGTAGCTGCTCCACGCCGAGCGGGGCGGCAGTCTCGGGCATCGGCTCAGTCCTCCGGGGTTACGTACGCGGCAGTGATGCCCCCGTCGACCACGAGCGAGGCGCCCGTCATGTACGAGGACTCGTCGGACGCCAGGAACAGCGCGGCCTTGGCGAGTTCTTCGGCGCGCCCGGGCCGCCCCATGGGGATGTGGGCCAGCCGGCGACGAGCCCACTCCGGGTCGCTCATGAGCTCCTGGAGCATGGGCGTGTCGATGGGGCCCGGGCACAGCGCGTTCGCGCGGATCCCACGTCGGGCCTGCTCCACCGCGACCTCGCGGGTCATCGCGAGGACGCCGCCCTTGCTGGCCGTGTACGCGATCTGCGGGGTCGCCGCCCCCATGAGCGCGACGAACGACGCGACGTTGACGATCGATCCGCCACCGGACTCGATGAGCGCCGGCACGGCGTGCTTGCAGCCGAGCCAGACGCCCTTGAGGTTCACGTCCATCACGCGATCCCAGGTCGCGACGGCGGTCTCGGTGACCCCACCGTCGTCGGCCGGGAAGATCCCCGCGTTGTTGTAGAGCACGTGGAGCGCGCCGTAGGTCTCGGTCGCGAACGCGACCATCGCCTCGACCTGTGCTTCGTCCGACACGTCGGCCCGGACGAACGCAGCGTCCCCACCCTCGGTGCGCACCGCCTCGACCGTCTCGATCCCCGATTCCTCGGCGGCATCGACGACGACGATCCGGGCCCCTTCCCGCGCGAAGAGGAGCGACGCGGCACGACCCATGCCGTTGCCCGCCCCGGTGATCATCGCGACCTTGCCTGCCAATCTCGCCACCCTCGTATGCTGCCGCGGATGGACCGTGCGTGGCACCTTCTCGTGGGAGGCGAGGCACGCGCAGGGCGCGGACGCCCGCTCGATCTCATCGAGCCCGCGACGGGTGGCATCCTGGCCTCCGTCGCCCAGGCCGACGAGGACGACCTCGACGATGCCCTGCGCGCCGCAACTCGAGAGTTCGAGACGGGAGAATGGCCCCGCACGAACGCCACCGATCGCGGCCGGGTGCTCCTCGGGGTCGCCCGGCTCCTGCGCGAGCGAGCCGACGAGCTGGTCGAGGCCGAAGTCCGGGGCGCCGGGCATCCGATCGGTGATGCGCGATGGGAGGTCGCGACGGCGGCGGATGTCTTCGAGTACTACGCCGGCGCGGCCAACAAGCACTTCGGCGAGGTGGTGCCGGTCCAGCAGGCCGGGCTCGACGTGGTCCTGCGCGAGCCGATCGGAGTGTGCGCGCTCATCGTGCCGTGGAACTTCCCGTTGCTGATCGCCACGTGGAAGGTCGCGCCCGCGCTCGCGTGCGGGAACCCGATCATCCTCAAGCCGGCGTCGCTCACGCCGCTCACGGCGCTGCTGCTGGGGTCGATCTTGATCGATGCGGGGGTGCCTGCGGGCGCCGTGTCGGTGCTCGTCGGTCCGGGTCGGGTGCTCGGCACCGCGCTCGTCGCCGACCGGAGGGTCTCGAAGATCGGCTTCACCGGGGAGACCGCGACGGGTGCGTCGATCTTGAGAGCGTCGGCCGACAACATCGCGCGGTGCTCACTCGAGCTCGGCGGCAAGTCGGCGAGCGTCGTCTTCGCCGATGCCGACCTCGATCGGTGCATCGAGGAGACCCCGATGGCCGTGTTCGGCAATGCCGGCCAGGACTGCTGCGCACGTAGTCGCATCCTGGTGGAGCGCTCTGTGTACGGCGACTTCGTGGAGGGCTTCTCGGCCGCGACGGCAAGGGTCGTGGTCGGCGATCCGCTCGACCCGTCCACCGAGATGGGGCCGATGATCTCCGACGCGCAACGAGGGACGTCACTCGAGTACCTGGCGATCGGAGAAGGCGAGGGAGCGCGCCGCACGACGGGTGGCGAGCCGGGGGAGGGCGACGGGTGGTATCTCGCCCCGGCCGTGCTCGCCGGTGTCTCGAACTCGATGCGGGTCGCACGCGAAGAGATCTTCGGGCCGGTCGCCTGCGTCATCCCGTTCGACGACGAGGCCCAGGCCGTCGAGATCGCCAACGACAACGACTACGGGCTGTCGGGCTCCATCTGGACCGGCGACGTCGGGCGGGCCATCCGGGTGGCGAAGGGGATCCGTACCGGGAACCTCTCGGTGAACTCCCACAAGAGTGTGCGCACCGAGACGCCGTTCGGCGGCTACAAGCGGTCGGGACTCGGTCGCGAGCTCGGGATGCATGCACTCTCGCACTACACCGAGGTCAAGAACGTCTACTTCTCGTCGGAGTCGCCGGCCTGACCGAGGGTGAGCGATCGGGCCACCTACGCTCGCCGAGTGCGCCGGTCCATCTTCGCCATCGTCCTCACGGTCGCCGCAGCAGGCGGCAGCCTGGGTGCACCGACGCTCGCCGCTTCGGCTCCGACCTCCGCGCACCACGCGTTCGCCCCGTCGCCGTTGGAGTGGACGCCCTGCCAGCGGGGGTACGCCGAGTGCGCCACGCTCACGGTCCCGCTCGACGACTCGGTCGCCGACGGCCCCACGATCGACCTCGGGCTCGCGCGGGTCCCGGCGCGGGACCCCGATCGTCGGATCGGCTCGCTGGTCGTGAACCCCGGCGGTCCGGGAGCCCCTGCGACGGACTTCGCGGCGGACTTCGCGCCGACCCTGCCCGACGAGATCCTCGATCGGTTCGACATCGTCGGATTCGACCCGCGTGGGGTGGGTGAGAGCGAGGGCGTGGACTGCCTCGACGACCTCGACCCCCTCTACGAGCTGGACTGGACGTCGACCGACGCCGCCACACGCGCCGAGTTCGTGGCGGGCGTCCAGGCGGTCGTGGACGCGTGCGTCGCGAGCGACGGAACGCTCCTCCCGTACCTCGCGACCGAGCGGACCGCTCGGGACATGGATCGCGTACGCGAGGCGCTCGGTGACGACCGGCTCACCTACCTGGGGTTCTCCTACGGGACCTATCTCGGTGCGCTGTACGCGGCGCAGTTCCCGGAGCGGGTGCGGGCACTCGTGCTCGACGGCGCGGTCGATCCGGGCCTCGACGCCACGGCGGTGCAGGTCGAGCAGTCGGAGGGGTTCGAGCACTCGCTCGACCTGTTCCTCGCCGACTGCGCAGAAGATGCCGGCTGCGCGTTCCACCACGACGGCGACCCGGCGGGCGCGTACGACGCGCTGCGCGCGCGGATCGCCGATGCGCCGATCCGGGCGAGCGGCGCACCCGGGCGACGCGACCTCAACACCACGCTGTTCGACACCGGTGTCACGCTCCTGCTCTACGACGGGAAGAGCTCGTGGCCGGCTCTCGCCGATGCCCTCCGACGCGCCGACCGGGGTGACGGCAGCGACCTCGTCCGCTACGCCGACGTGTACACGGGACGTTCGGGGGACGGGCGCTACGACGATCTCCAGGAGTCGTTCTGGGCGGTCGGGTGCGCCGACGGCCCGGGGTTCGGCGGGCTCGACGGCCTGCGTGCCATCGAGGAGGAGGCTGCGCGCGCGGCGCCACGGCTCGGACGGGCGATCGTGAACAACTCGCTCGCGTGCGCGTTGTGGCCGGTGCAACCCGGCGCGTTGCCGTCGGTCGCGTCCGAGACGACCATGCCTGTGCTCGTGCTGGGCACCCGCAACGACCCGGCAACGCCGCTGGCATGGGCGAAGGGCCTGGCCCGGGAGATCGGTCCGCCTGCCCGCCTCGTGGTGGCCAGAGGTTCGCGACACACGGCGTTCCTCGCGGGGAACCGGTGCGTCGACCGGACGGTGCTGCGCTACCTCCTCGACGAGGTCGCACCTCGGTCGAAGAAGATCTGCTGAGGCTCGGTCCGTGTGGGACCACCGGTAGGCTCGCTGGCCGCATGGACCTCCGGTACTCCGAGGAAGACGAGGCGTTCCGCGCCGAGCTGCGCGACTGGCTCGCGCGCACGCTCCCCGATCTCCCGGAGCACCCGGCACGCGACGACTGGCCGGCGCGGGTCCGCTACGACACCGACTGGCAGCGACGGCTCTTCGACGCCGGCTACGCCGGGATGAGCTGGCCGAAGGCCTACGGCGGGCGCGACGCGTCGCCGAGCGAGCAGCTCATCTTCCTCGACGAGACGACCCGGGCCCGAGCGCCGTACGTCGGGGTGAACTTCGTCGGGACGCTGCACGCGGGTCCCACCCTCATCGCCGAGGGGACGGAGGAGCAGAAGTCGTCCCACATCCCGAAGATCCTCCGCGGTGACGAGGTGTGGTGCCAGTGCTTCTCGGAACCCGACGCGGGCTCCGACCTCGCCGGCCTCACGACCCGCGCCGTGCGCGACGGCGACGACTATGTGGTCAACGGCCGCAAGATCTGGTGCTCCTTCGGGCAGATCGGTGAGTACGGCGAGCTGCTGGTGCGCACCGACCCCGACGCGCCGAAGCACAAGGGCATCACCTGGTTGATCCTGCCCATGGACACCCCGGGCATCGAGATCCGGCCGATCGAGACGCTCCTCGGGTCGTCAGAGTTCTGCGAGGTGTTCCTCGACGACGTGCGGGTGCCGGTGGCGAACCGCGTCGGTGAGGAGAACGACGGCTGGCGGGTCACCAACGTCACGCTGTCGTTCGAGCGCGGGACCGCGTTCGTGAGCGAGATGGTCGACGCCCTGCGCATGGCGGAGGAGCTCGCGCCCGTGGTCACCGACGTCGCCGAGCGGCGCGAGCTCGCCCACGTGATCGCGGAGCTCGACGCCCTCTGGGCGCTCACGAAGCGCAACGTGTCGCAGGCGGCCCATCGGGGCGCACCGGGACCGGGAGCGATGTTGTTGAAGCTCGGCTACTCGACGGCGCGCGACCACCTGGGCGAGCTGAGCATGCGGGTGCTCGAGCGCCGTGCGTTCGACGTCGGTGAGTACCCCGTCGAGGAGCGCCTCCGCACGCTGTCGCTGCCGATCGCCGCCGGCACCTCGCAGATCCAGCGCAACATCATCGGGGAGCGGCTCCTCGGGCTGCCGAAGGAACGCCAGTGGCCGAAGGAGCCGGCGTGAATTTCGACCTCACCGAGGACCAGGAGGCGCTGCGGGACGGCATCCGCTCGCTGTGCACCGGTCGGTTCGGGATGGAGCGGGTCCGCGCCGGGTTCGACGGATCGATGTTCTCGGAGCTCGACGCGACCGGTGTGTTCTCGCTGCGCGCCGACGGGTTCGGCTGGGCCGACGCCGGGATCGCGTTCTCCGAGCTCGGTCGGGCCCTGGTCCCCGGGCCCCTCGTGTGGTCCCACCTCGCGCACGGGGTCGTCGACGGGGTCGTCACCGGCGTCGAGGAGACCGCCGGTTCGGGCCCCATCGCGATCGAGCACCTCGACGCCGCCGACTCGATCGTGGTCGCCACCGCCGACGGGCCGCGTCGGGTGGAGCCGAGCGCCTGTGAGGGGGTCCGAGCGGTCGAGTGGCCGCTCGACCCGCTCACCCCGGTGCACCTCGTGGACGCGCTCCCGCCGGGCGAAGCGGTCGGGGACGCCGACGACGCCCGGACGTGGCGACGCGGCGGGGCGGTGCTCACGTCTGCGTACCAGGTGGGGATGGCGGCTGCGTGCGTCGAGTCGGCCACCGCGTACGCGCTCGACCGTCGGCAGTTCGACCGCCCGATCGGCTCCTTCCAGGCCGTGAAGCACATCCTCGCCGACATGGTCGTGCGGGCCGAGCTCGCGCGCGCGGCAGTCGACGCGGCGGCGGTCACCCTCGATGATCCGGCGGTCGGCGATGTGGATCGCGCGATCTCGGGTGCCCGCATCCTCGCGACCGAGGCCGCGCTCGAGAACGCCAAGGACTCCATGCAGGTGCACGGTGGCATGGGGTTCACGTGGGAGGTGGACGTCCACCTGTACCTCAAGCGTGCCTGGATGCTGAACACGACGTTCGGGACCGCGGCCGCGCACGCCGACGCGCTCGCCGCGGGCCTCGGACGATGAGCCGCGACGACTGGGCCCCGATCCTCGACGACCTCGCGGCGCGCCGCGACGACGCGCGTGCGATGGGCGGACCCGAGCGCCTCGAGCGTCAGCGCGCCGGTGGTCGGCTCGACGCCCGCGCCCGGGTCGAGCACCTCCTCGACGGGGGTTCCTTCGTGGAGCTGGGCACGTTGACCGGCTCCGTGCAACGCGGCGTGAGCCCTGCGGCGCCGGCCGATGCGCTCGTGGCCGGGCACGGCCGGATCGACGGGCGTCCCGTGCTCGTCGGGTCGGAGGACTTCACGGTCATGGGTGGGTCCATCGGCCACGGGACGACGGCGAAGCGCCAGCGGCTCGCCGAGCTCGCGGGTCAGGAGCGGGTGCCACTGGTGATGCTCCTCGAAGGGGCCGGCGAGCGAGCCCAGAACGCGTTCGAGCGGCGTGGCCGCGCTCCCAACGACCTCCAGACGCTCGCGTCGCTGTCGGGGACCGTGCCGATGGTGTGCGTCGTGATGGGTGCGTCCGCCGGTCACGGCGCGCTCACGGCACCGCTCATGGACTTCGTGGTGATGACCGAACAGGGCGCGGTCTTCTCGGCCGGTCCGCCCCTGGTGAAGGCCTCGATGGGGGAAGAGGTGACGAAGGAGGAGCTCGGCGGTCCCGCGATCCACGCCATCCTCAGTGGGGTGGTGCACAACGCCGTCGCCGACGACGCCACGGCACTCGATCTCGTCCGGCGCTACCTCTCGTACTTCCCGTCCAGTGCATGGGAGCGTCCGCCGTCGTCCGGGAGCGACGACGCGGCAACCGGTCGCCGGGCGGTGCCGGAGCTGGTCGACGTCGTTCCCGCTGATCCTCGCCGCGGGTACGACGTCCGCGCCGTCATCGAGCCGGTCTTCGACGTCGGCTCGGTGCTCGAGATCGAGCCCGCGCACGGGCGGCCGGTCGTCACGGCGCTCGCGCACCTCGGCGGCACCGCGGTCGCGGTGGTCGCGAACCAGCCCGCGGTGAAGGCGGGGTCGATCGACGCCGAGTCCGCCGACAAGGCCGCGCACTTCCTGGGAGTCGCCGACGCCTTCCATCTCCCGGTCGTGTTCCTCGCCGACAACCCGGGCGTGCTCGCGGGCACCGCCTCGGAGCGCCAGGGGATCCTCCGGCACGCGGCCCGCATGTTCGCCGCACAGCACCGGGTCCGGTCACCGAAGCTGCACGTCACGCTGCGCAAGGCCTACGGGTTCGGGTCGTCGCTCATGGCGATGAACCCGTTCGACACGCAGACGGTCACGTACGCGTTCCCGGGCGCCCGGCTCGGTGCCATGCCCGCAGAGAGTGGCGCCGACGCGGCCCGCCTCGAGCCGGACGCCCGCGCGGTGCTGGAGCACGCCGAGCTCGGCGGCGCGTACTCGTCGGCCGACACGCTCAGCTACGACGAGATCATCGAGCCCTCGGAGCTGCGCAACGCACTCCTCGACGGGCTCGCGTTGAGCGAGTCGCGACGCCGCGGTCCCGCGGAGCCCGCGGCGCACCGGGGGATCCTGCCCTAGCCGGACCCGGCCTCACTCGATCCGGCCTCACTCGATCCGGCCTCACTCGATCCGGCCATCGGGTCGTAGGTGAACGACGGTTCCACCCGCACCTCGGTCGTGAGGCTGTTCGAGATGAAGCACTCACGGTGCGCGACCTCGCAGAGATGACGCAGGCGGTCCTCGGCGACGGGCCCACGCACGCGGATCTCCGGGCGGAGGGTGATCGACGTGATGCGGACCGGCAGGTCGTCCTCGGGCATCACGGCCTCGGCGCGATCGGAGTACGCGACCACGTCGATCCGGGCTCGCGCCGCGACCGCCAGGAAGCTGAGGAGCTGGCACGACGACGCCGCGAGGACGAGCAGCTGCTCGGGGTTCACCCCCGCCGGGTCGCCCCGGAACGCGGGGTCCGCGCTCATCGAGAGCGCACCGAGTGCCGGGGGGGCCGCCGCCGTGTGGGCGCGGTCGTAGGACTCGTAGCCGGCGCCGGTCGAGCCCTCCCAGGCGCACCACGTCTCGTAGCGGTGCACGGCCCCGGCTCCCATCGCGACCTCCGTGTCTCGACGCGCCCGTCGGCGCCGGATCGGTCCCGGTGCCCATCGGCCCGCGCGGGACCTGACGCTAGTGTCAGATCGCGATGGGAGCCCTCGGCAACGACGCGACCGTGCTCGATGCGCTCGCGCACCGCCTGGGGACCGATCCCGACGGCACGTACCTCGACTTCGAGGGCGACGCGTTCTCGGCCCGGGAGGTCGACGCGGCGAGCAATCGCCTCGCCCATGTCCTCACCGACCTGGGCGTCGGGCGCGGGGATCGCGTGGCGACGCTGCTCGAGAACTCGCCGGCCCAGGTGATCACGTTCTTCGCCGCGCTGAAGCTGGGGGCCATCCAGGTCCCGATCAACACCGCGTACAAGGGCGAGTTCCTCCGCCACCAGCTCGCCGACTCGGGGTCGAAGGTGATCGTCGTCCAGGGCGACTTCGCCTCGCGCGTCGCCGCGATCGCCGGCTCCGACATGCCCGACCTCACGTCGTGCATCGTGACCGGCGAGCCCGATACCGAGATCGCGGCGGTCGCGACGCACGCGTGGGACGGTGTGCTCGCGTCGGCGTCCGAGCGGGCGGTCGAGGGCATCGACGTCCGCCCCGACGACCTGGCGTGCTTCATCTACACCGCGGGCACCACCGGGCCCTCGAAGGGCTGCATGCTCCCGCAGCACTACATCGTGGCCCTCGCCGAGCAGATCTCCCGCGCCTGGGAGCGCCGTCCCGACGACGTCGTCCTGACGCCGCTGCCGCTGTTCCACTTCAACGCGATCTCGATCTGTGTCGTCGGGACGCTGATCAACGGTGGGAGCGCGGCGATCGTGCGTCGGTTCTCGGTCTCGCGCTTCTGGCCCGAGGTCAAGCGAACCGGGGCGACCATGGTGTCGCTCCTCGGCTCGCTGGCGATCCTGATCGCCGAGGCCGAGGATCACCCGGACCAGGCCGGGCACCGGCTCCGGGTGTGCGCGGCGGCACCGATGCCGCCGGCGACCGATGCGCTCTGGCGGGACCGCTTCGGTTGCGCGACCTTCAGTGGGGGCTACGGCCTCACCGAGGCCTCGCTGATCTCGATGCTCCCGGCGGGCGAGGTGAACCCACCGGGCGCAGCAGGCAAGCCCAACGACCACGAGTTCGAGGTCCGCCTCGTCGACGAGCGCGACATCCCCGTCGCCGCCGGCGAGATCGGGGAGATCGTGTGCCGGCCGACGCGCCCGAACGTCATGTTCACCGGCTACTGGGGCCGCCCCGAGGACACGCTCTCGGTCCTGGGCAACCTCTGGTTCCACACCGGCGACCTGGGGCGTCTCGACGACGACGGCTTCCTGTACTTCGTCGACCGCAAGAAGGACTACCTCCGCCGGCGCGGTGAGAACATCTCCAGCTTCGAGATGGAACGCATCTTCCACGGTCACGAGGACATCGCCGACGTCGTGGTGCACTCGGTGCCGAGCGAGCTGGGCGAGGACGAGGTGAAGGTGACGGCAGTCCTGGTGGAAGGGTCCACGCTGTCGGAGGAAGCGCTCTGTCGATGGGCGATCGACCACGTTCCGTACTTCGCAGTACCCCGCTTCGTCGAGTTCCGGTCCGACCTGCCGCGCAACCCGGTCGGTCGGGTCCTCAAGTACGAGCTGCGCGACGACGGCGTGACCGCGACGACGTGGGACCGCGAACGCGCCGGCGTGACCTTCGACCGACGCTGACGCACCGTATCGGGTCGACTCAGCCCTTCCTCAGTCGCCAGATCTCCTCCGCGGGCCACTGCCGCGCCCACTCCACCGGGGCGTAGCCGTCGTAGGTGGTGCTTGCGCCCGGCGGCGGTCGGAGCTCGACGAGGTCCTCGACGACGAGCCCGTGTCGTACGAAGCATCGGATCCACTCGCCGTAGGTGAGGTGGAAGTCGACGGTGCCGTCGTCCCAGTCGTAGCGCATGGCGCCGAAGTACGGGCGTCGGAGCTTCCTGCGGACGCGATCGGCGTCGACGTCCCAACACAGGGTGTGCAACAAGGTCGAATGGTTGAAGACGAGCCGCCCGCCCGGTCGGAGCACGCGCGCGGCTTCGCCAACGGCGCGATCGGGGTCGCAGAACGAGAACGCCCCGTGGTCGCAGAACACGACGTCGAACGATGCGTCGCGCAGCGGGACCGCTTCGCCGCTCGCGCACAGGAGCGGGACCGCGACGTCGGCCTCGGTTCGACCGCGCCCCGCGTGGTGGAGCTGGGCGATCGAGAGATCGAGCCCGACGCAGCGGGCACCGCCGCCAGCGAGGGCGATGGACCATTGCGCTGCGCCGCATCCGAGCTCGAGCACGTCGCAGCCCGCGGTCGGGCCGAGCACGTCGATCTCGTCCTCGGGGACGGCCCACACGCCCCAGACCCGGGGCTCCGAGAGCTGGGGGTCGTGGAGGGACTGGTAGTCGTCGGCGTCGGCATCCCAGAACGCGCGGTTGCGCCGCTCGTGCGCCGAGGTCACCGCGCCCGGTTCACTCGTCTTCGAGCAGACTCGAACGCTCCGATCGGAGCTTGTTCCACTCCTCCAGGAACGTGGCGCGAGCCTTGCTCGCGGCGGTGGCGGCAGCGTCGACCGCGACCTGGACGTCGGTCGCCAGCTTCGAGAAGGTCTCGCCGAGGTCGTCGACGATGGCCTCGGCCTGGGCGGCCCGTGCCTTCCAGGCATCGGTGCCGGCCGCTTGCGCCTCGTCGAGCTTGGTCTTGGCCTCGGCTTGTCGGGCTCGCAAGGCCTCCAGCCCCTGGTGCAGCCGGTCGCGCGCCTCGGCCTGGGCGAGGTCGGCCTGCACCCGCAGCTCGTCGACCTGGCCCCGGAGTCGCTCGAGGGCGGCCTGGGCCTGGGCTTCGTAGCGCGCTCGGGTCGAGGTCTCGGACTCGGACGGTTCGCTCATGACGTGCCTCCTCGCTCGGGGATGCGGATCAGTCCTGGCGGGCGAGGTCGGGGTTCGGTGCTCTCGCCGTGGCGGACAAGTCGACGCCGATCGCCTCGGCCCCGGCCTCGCCGAGGAGTGGGCGGACGCGTTCCCGGCACCACGCCCCGTGCCAGCCCCATGGACGGGCACCACTGTCACCGCCATACGCTTCGGAGCCTAGAACCCGGGGCACTCGCCGAGGACGGGTCAAGCGCAGGGCCATCGGTGCCGATGGGAGCACATGGTCCGGACACCGCAGGGGCGGCGGCCGCGGGCGGCTCGGCTCGCCGCGCGCGGCGGGACGCTCCTCGTCGCGGTCGTGCTCCTCAGCTTCAGCATCGCGGCCGGCGCGCACGCGGACACCCCCTCGGTCGCGCCGGCTGAGGGTGCCGGTCTCCTGCCCGGGCTCGATCCCCGGCTCGTCGGGGTGGCCCTCGAGTACGGGACCGCGGCCCGGGACGTGAAGGCGCTCGCCGACGCCGAGGCGGCGCTCGGCGCGCTCGTGGCTGAAGTCGCGGCCCTGCAGGCGAGGGTGGTCTCGATCGATGCGCGCCTCGCCCAGCTCGACGAGGTCCAGCGCGAGGCGGCCGCCGAGCTCGTCCGGGCCGAGGCGGACCTCCGACGGCTCGGTGCGCTCGTCTACTCCAAGGGCGGGACGGCATGGCAGGCCGAGGCGTTGCTCCAGGCGGACAACGTCATGGACGCCCAGCGGGTCCGTCAGCTCGGTTCCGACCTGTCGGGAGCGCTCCGCGACGCGATGGATCGGGCCGAGCTGGCTCGCTCGCGCGCCACGTCGGAGACCGCGCGGCTCGCCGGCGTGCGTGTCACCGTGCAGGCCCGGCTCGAGGTCGTCGAGCAGTACGAGCGTCCTTCCGCCGAGCGGGCCGTGGCGCGGCTCCGGGTCCAGGCGGCTGCGAGCGTCGCGGGTGGAGCCGTGGCCGGTCTCGGCATCCCGCTCGCCGCGCTCGACGCGTACCTCCGGGCCGAGGGTGCGCTCGCTCTCGAGCGACCGTCGTGCGGGATCCGCTGGTGGATGCTGGCGGGGATCGGGCGCATCGAGTCGAACCACGGCCGCTACGGCGGCGCGCAGCTCGTGGCCAACGGCAACACCGCGCCGCGCATCGTCGGGATCGCGCTCGACGGCTCGCCCGGTGTCGCGGCGATCGCCGACTCCGACGGCGGACGATGGGACGACGACTCGGTCTGGGATCGTGCCGTCGGGCCGATGCAGTTCATCCCCGGTACCTGGCGCCGCTACCAGGTCGACGGGAACGGTGATGGTGTCTCCGATCCGAACAACGTGTACGACGCCGCGTACGGCGCGGGACGCTACCTGTGCACCGCAGCCGGACAGATGACGAGCGACGCCGCGCTCCGCCGGGCCTACCTCGCGTACAACCACTCCAACGAGTACGCGTCGAACGTCCTTGCGAACGCCCGGGGCTACGAGGCGACCGGGATCCCCGGGCCCGTCGGCTGACGGTCAGGCATCCGGGTCCGACGTCGCGTCGGCTTCACGTTCGGCGAGCTGACGGGCCTCCCATCCGACCGTGAACGGGGCTGCGGCGATCCCGAGCACCCACGCGACGAGGATCATCACCCACAGCGGCGCGCCGAGGAAGTAGAGGACGATCGCCGTCGCCAGGAACGCGATGACCGCGTCGACGGCCGCGTGGGTCACGAACGACCGCGGCTCCCGGGGCGGGAGCGGGGCGGGAGCGCCGGCGTCGGCCGGCTCGGTCACGCGTTGACGGCCAGGTCGGTGGCGGTCACGCCCTTCCGGTGCTCGAACCGTCGCCCCTTCGCCACCGGGTCGGTGTCGACCCCGACGGCCTCGGCTCGCAGCGCACCGACGGTGCACTGCTCGCGCGGCCGGACCGAGAACGGGTCGTAGGAGAACTCCCGCATCGCGTTGAGGTGCGTGATCGCGTCGATCTCGGGGTCGGTGAGATCGGTCTTGGCGAACTGCGCGGCGAGCGTCTCCGGCGCGTACGGCCAGTTGGCGTCGGAGTGCGGGTAGTCGGTCTCCACGGTCACTCGCTCGACGCCGATGTGGTCGCGCACCAGCTCGAGCCCCACCTGGTCCGTGATGAAGCACAGGATCACGTGCTCCATGAAGAACTCAGCGGCGCTCTGGCTGCCGAAGTCGGCTCCCGTCCACGCCTTGTGCGTCTGGTAGGAGTGCTCGAGCCGCTCGAGGAAGTAGGGGACCCAGCCGATCCCGCCCTCCGACAGCGCGATCTTCACATCGGGGAACTTGCGCCAGATCGGCGAGTGCACGAGGTCGGCCGCGCACTGCACGAGGGCCATCGGCTGGAGGACGATCATCACGTCCATCGGCGCGTCGGGCGCGGTGATCACCAGCTGGGACGACGACCCGATGTGCATGCAGACGACGGTGTTGGTGTCGGAGACGGCCTGCCAGACCGGGTCCCAGTGGTCGGAGTGGAGGCTCGGGAGACCGAGTGGGACCGGGTTCTCGGGAAACGTGATCGCATGGCACCCCTTCGCCGAGACGCGACGGATCTCCGCCGCGGTGGCCTCGGGGTCCCAGATCATCGGGATGGCGAGTGGGATGAACCGCTCGGGTGCGTACCCGCACCACTCGTCGATGTGCCAGTCGTTGTAGGCCTCGGTGAGGGCCCGTCCGGCCGCCTTGTCGTCGAGCTCGCCGAACACGCGTCCCGCGAACCCGGGGAGGGACGGGAAGTTGAGGGAGCCGAGCACCCCGTTGGCGCTCATGTCGAGGACGCGCTTCTCGACGTCGAAGCAGCCAGCGCGGATCTCGTCGAACGAGGTCGGGTCGATCCCGTACTCCTCCTTCGGGCGCCCGGCCACGGCGTTCAGGCCGACGTTGGGGAACTCGCGACCGAGGAAGTTCCAGACGTCCGTGCCGTCGTCCTTGTGGACGATGTAGGGCGCGACGTCGGCGTACTTCTTCGCCAGCCGGCCGTCGAACAGGTCGGGAGGCTCTACGACGTGGTCGTCGACGCTCACGATGATCATGTCGTTCAGGTCCATCGGTGCACCTCCGCGCGGGTTCCTGACACTTCCGCCAGGGTACCGCCGGGCCGTCACGCTCGCCGCCGGGCTGCGTCGCCATCCGATCGCCCGACCCACGGCCACACGAGTCCGCCCGGGCCCGTGAGCACCGGTCCCGCAGGAGGAGCACCATGACCACGACCACCCGACGAGGCGCGCCCGGTCCCACCCTGGCACTGAAGGTGTCGCTGATCGGCCTGCTCGGGGGGTTCGTCGTCGTGGCCGGTCGCGAGGTCGCCGCGACGCTCGGCGTGGGCGCCGGTGGGAGCGGGGACTCCTACGACCTGTTCGCCGTCTCGCTCACGGGCGTCGTGGGCGGCGTGTTCGCCCTTGCGCTCGGGAGCGCGGCCACGAACCCGGGGCCGCCCAAGCGGTTCGCCGCGACGTACTCGGTCGTGTACGCGGCGTTCGGGGCGATCGCGATGCTCGTGTGCCTCGTGCGGCTCGGCTCGTCCACGCCGCTGCTCCGGAGCCTCGCCGCCACGTTTCTCGGCACCGCGGTCGCGGCGGCGTCCGCGTTCTTCGGGATCACCGTGCCGGAGGACGCGTCGGACTGACGCCGCGGCGACGCCGTCCGACGCGTCAGCCGCGCAGGACCTGGCCCGGGGTGGCGCCGGTCCACGTCCCGTCGTCGTGGAGCGTCTCGCCGTTCACGACCACGGCCCGGTATCCCTCGGCGTCGACGACGAAGCGTCCCGAGCCCGCGGGAAAGTCGCGCACGTACCGCGGCGCGTCCGGGGTCGACAGCGCCTCCCGGTCGATCACCAGGATGTCGGCCGCGGCGCCTTCTGCGAGCACGCCGCGTCCCTCCACGCCATACGCGGCCGCGGGGATCGACGTGAGGCGCGCGACGGCTGCCTCCAGCGAGAGCGTGTCCGGAACCCACTCGGTGAGCAGGCGCGTGGGGTAGTCGGCACCGCAGAACGACAGCAGATGCGCGCCGCCGTCGGAGCTGCCGGCCATCACGGACGTCGAGGCGATCATCCGCGCGGTCGCCTCCAGGCGCCGGCGGTCGGGGGGCGCCGCGAGCACGAACTGCGTCTCGAGATCCTCGTCGAGCGACAGATCGAGGAACGCGTCGAGCGGGTCGGCACCGGTCGCCTCGGCGAGCTCGCTGACGCTCTTGTCGAGCCACTGGCGGTTGCGCTCGTGCTTCACCGTCTCGATCCGGAGCACCTGCCACACGAACACGAACGACCGACCGGTCGGGTCCGCGATCTCGGCACGCATCTGCTCGCGGACCGCGGGATCCCGCAGGCGGGCTTCGCGCGCGGGGGACGGGAGGGTGAGCGTGTCCCGGAAGCTCGGCATCTCATCGAAGAGGAAGGTCGCGCCCAGGGTGAAGTGCGCACCCTGGCGGTTGCTCGCGAACATCGGGTGCAGCTCGAGCCCCTCGGCTGCGGCCGTCTCCACGAACTCGAGACTGCGAGTCCAGCCGTCCGGCGCGTGAGGCATCATCGTCAGCGTGTTGAGGTGGACGGGACGCCCCGACGCCGTCGCCATGGCGCGGATCAGCGCGCGGTCCTCGTCGGAGTAGCCCTCGAGGAAGGTGCGCGGGATGAACTCGATCGATCCGCGCCCGAACTCCGCGAGCACCGACGCGAGCGCGATCAGCTCCTCCGGCGCGGCATGGTTCGACGGCACACCCCGACCGTCGTGCGCGACGTGCAGATCGAGCTGCGACGATGTGAACCCTACGGCGCCGTCCGTCATCGCGTCCCGGACGAGCTGGGCCATCTCCGCGATCTCCGCGTCGGTGGCCACCCGCTCGGACGCATCGTCGCCCATCACGAACCGGCGCACGGCACAGTGGCCGACGTTCACACCGACGTTGACGCCGACGTTGCCGTCGAGGCCGACGAGGAAGTCCCCGATCGTCCCGCCCGTGAACCGAACGCCCTGGGCGAGCGCGTCGGCCGACATGCCCTCGACCCGCGAGAGCATCTGGAGGAGCCAGGGGAGGTCGTCGGGCTTCGACGGCGCGAGGGTGAACCCGCAGTTGCCGGTGAGCAGGGTCGTGACACCGTGCCACGACGCCGGCGACGCGGTCGGGTCCCACGCGAGCTGGGCGTCGTAGTGCGTGTGGATGTCCACGAACCCGGGCGTGACGAGCATCCCCTCGGCGTCGATCACGCGGTCGGCAGCTTCATCGACCTCGCCCACGACGACGACGCGGCCGTCGTGCACGCCGACGTCGGCCCGGCGGGCGGGCGCGCCGGTCCCGTCCACCACCGTCCCGCCACGGACGACGAGCTCGAGGTCGCTCACTCGGGTGCGTCCAGGCCGTACATCGCCAGCGCGTTCAAGCCGAACAGCCCGCGCCGGTCCGCGTCGGAGAGCCCGGTCGCGTGCTCGCGCAGCTCGTCGACCACGCCGGGGTACTGCGCGTCGTTGTGGGGGAAGTCCGACGCCCAGATGAACCGGTCGGCGCCGGCGATGGGGCCGAGCGCCGCGGCGGTGCGCTCACCGGGGTCGAAGCTGATCCAGCACTGGCGCTTGAAGTACTGCTCGGCGTTCATGGTCATCGGGGCCGCGGCCCACGAGTAGCTCTCCTCGAACTCGTTGAGGCGGTCCATCCAGTGGCCGATCCAGCCGCCGCCGCTCTCGAGCACCGCGACCTTCAGACCCGGATGGCGTTCGAGCACCCCGCCGTAGACGAGGTTCGACAGGGTCATCATCTGGTCGATCACGGGGATGAGCGCGTGGTGTGTCCCCGGAGCCATGAGGTGCATCATCAGCTTCGAGGCACCGGGCATGTCGGGGAGGCCGGCGATGTGGAGCCCGAGCGCGAGCCCGGTCTCCTCGAGCGCGTCCCAGACGGGCTCGTACGCCGGGTGATGGAAGGGCTTGTCGCCGTACGCGTTCGGGCGGCAGAACCCGGCGACCAGCCCCCGTGCTCGGATCCGGTGCACCTCGCGTGCGGCCTCCTCGGGGTCCTGCATGGGGAGCGCGCCCACGCCCTTCAGCCGGTCCGGCGCCGCCGAGCACCACTCGGCCATCCAGTCGTTGAACACCGCGCACGAGTGCACCGCGAGCTCGGGGTCGACGATCCCGCCGAGCTTCAGGCCCATCCCCGGATACATCACCGACAGGTCGATGCCTTCGGAGTCGAGGACCTTCACGCGCTCGGTCGCGTCGAACCCGGCCGGGTTGAGGTCCTCGTAGTGACGACCCCGACCGAAGTCCTCGAACGTCTCGCCCGCGTTGCCCAGCCCGACGAGCCCGCGGTCGGTGACGATGCGGTCCTCGAGGAAGCACTCGTCGAAGCCGGTGCGCTCGTTCCAGCGGAGCCGGATGCCCTGGTCCCGGAGGCGGGGCGGAAGACCCCGCTCCCAGAGGTCGGCTGGTTCGCACACGTGGCCATCGGCGTCGACCACGTACTCGGGGCCGAGCGTCGGGTTCTCCGTCATCGCGAGAGGATCAGCGGTACGGAGCCGGACGTCAAGTGCGATGCCGTGGCTCGATGGCCCGGCGCGGGAGCGCCGGCGTCAGCGGACGGTGATCGTGCCTTCCATGCCGGCGGCGCGGTGACCCGGGATGGTGCAGTAGAAGTCGTACTTCCCGGCCTCGTCGATGCGCATGCGCTCGGCCCTCGTCTCGTCGCCCGCGACGGCGACCACGCGACCGAGGCCGTCGATGGCGAAGTCGTGCGGGCTGTCGACGGAGTACAGGGAGATCGCCAGCTCCTCGCCGACCTCGGCGCGGAGCGTGTCGGGGTCGAACGCGAAGTTGCGTGCCTCGACCTCGATCACTCGGGCATCGGGAGTGGGCTCCCCGCCGGCGCGTCCGGCGATCTTCCCCTCCTCGACGCCCCCGCACGCGGACACCGCCACGGCGAACACCACGAGACAGGCGGCGGCCGACGCTCGGAGCTGCAGGGTGATCATCCGCTCACGGTACCGGCGCCCTCTGGGGCGTCCCGAATCAGGGTCGGGCAGGACGCTCGATCGGCTGCGCCGGTCCGGGTTCGTCGACGGGCGCCTCGGGTTGGACCTCGATCGTGTCGATCATCACGCCTGGTGGCGCCGTCACGACGGTGACGACGGCGCGCGCGATCGCCTCGGGGTCGAGGACGCCGCCATGACGCTGCAGCCCGTACCGGTTCCAGTACGTGAGCAGCTCCTCGATGTGCTCCATGTCCCAGTCGAACCCGAACTCGCTCAGCGTCGGGCCGACACGCACCACCGTCGACCGGATGCCGGTTCCCTCGCACTCCATCGCGAGCGAATGGGTGAAGGCTTCGAGCCCTGCCTTCGTCGCGGTGTAGACGGACATGCGTGGGCGCGGGTTGCGCGTCGCGTCCGACGTCACGAACACGAGATCGCCACGCGCGCCGCGCTCCCGGAGCGACGCGATCGCGAGCCGGCTCGTGAGCATCGGGCCGAGGAGGTTGGTCGCGACCTCGCGGTGGACGTCGCCGGCATCGGCGTCGTGGAACCATCCGGGGGTCGCCATCCCGGCGTTGTTCACCAGCACGTCGACCGGGCCGAGCTCGGCTTCGGCCGACTCGAAGAACTGCTCGATCGAGTCCTCGTCGGTGACGTCGAGCGCGATCGCGACGGCGTTCCCGCCCGCGTCGCGCACGGCGGCCGCCGTCTCCTCGAGCCGGTCGACGCGACGCGCGCCCACCGCGACCCGCCATCCGAGTCGGCCGAGTGCGATCGCGGTCACAGCGCCGATCCCCGACGACGCGCCGGTGACGTACGCGGTCCGCGTGGTCGCGTGCTGATCGGTGTTCCCGTGCTCGCTCACCGCGGCCCCTCCTGTCCCGGTCCTGCGTGCACCGCTCCTGCTACGAGGGCGATCGTACGGGTCCTGCCCGGCGCGCTCACCGGAGCCGCTCGTCCGCGAGGCCGGGCCAGGCGACGACAGGGCCCGCCGCGTCGACGAGGAGTCCGGTGCACGAGAAGTCGACGGGGACCTCGACGACCGATGCTTCGGCCGCGGCCAGGGCGGCGTCCAGTCGTTCCCGGTGCCGGCCCACGCGGTCGAGCCTCCCGTGCTCGCCCCACACCACGAGGACGACCGGGACTCCCGCGGCGGAGAGGCCGTCGAAGACGGCGCCCGTCGGGGGATCGACCGGATCGGTCGTGACGATGATGGTGGGACGTCCGGCACGAGACGCGTCCGCCGCGGCCCGCGCGGCGGTGCCGGCGTCGATCCCTGCCGGTACGACGACCCGTCGTGACCCGCCCGGTGCGACCGCGGGGGTCGGGAACGTGCGTGCGACCCACAGGCCCGCGACGCCCGGATCGGCGGTCAGGAGGCCCCCGGCGGGCAGCGCGGCGCCGAGATCCGCGACGGCGCGCGCGGGGTGCAGGGGCACGCGGTCGTCGAGGAACCCCGGCTGGGCGATCGCGGCGAGTCGTGGGTAGAGGTCGTTGACCAGCGGTGGGCCGGTCGATCGCAGGGTGCCGGCACGAGCGCCGAGCTCATCGGGCGCGACGTCGAGCACCGGCGCCAGGGCGAATCGCTCGCGCGGCGACTCCGCGTCGTCGACTCCCGTGGCGACGATCACGTCGGCGTCGGCCCACCCGAGGAGCTCGAAGTCGCGGGCCTGGAGCCCGCACGTCCCGAGGTGGTGCGGGCTGTCCCAGTCGAAGACGCCCTTGGCGCCCCAGGTGTTGGCGACCCCGAGGTCGCCGGCCGCGGCGAAGGTGCGCAGCCCACGGATGCGATGACCGTCGGTCGAGTCGAGCACGCCCGGACCGGCGAGGACGACGATCCGCCCGTCACTCGGTGGGCTCGACTCGGTCACGAGGTCATCGTGGCACGGCCCCGATCCGGGACCTACGATCCGCCGCCATGCCTCGTTCTCCGGTCGGTACGACGCGCAACGTGTACCTCCACGAGATCATCGACATCGTCGGCGAAGGTGCGATGCCGTACATGGAGCTGACCGCCGCCCGCGGCGCGGGCGATGCGTCGGGGGGCACGCTCGGCTTGGTCGGTACCTGGTACACGATGGGATCCACCGGGCGCTGGCCCCAGGTGATCAACCTGTGGGAGTGCGTGGACGGTTGGAACGGCTGGCGCGCGCTGATGGAGCGCACGAACCTGCGGCGGACCCGCACGCCCGAGCTCGAGGACTGGTGGCGCGACGCGCTGAAGGTGCGTACCGGCGGGATCGACCGCGTGATGGCCGGTGCTCCGGGGTGTCCGTCGATGGCCGACCTCACCGCCGCGGAGATCCACGCCAGCGTCTTCGTGCACGAGCTGTCACGGTGCCGCGCCGGGGCCGCGCTGGAGTACCTGGCCGCCGTCCGAAGCGAGTGGGCACCGATCGCAGCCGAGTACGGCCACACGCTGGTCGGGAGCTACGAGGTGCTCCTCACCGACACCGAGGTCATGACGATCTGGGCCACCAGCACCGAAGACCACTGCCGCTACATGGAGGCCGCGACCGAAGGGACCGATGCCCGCATCGCGACCTGGCGGGCGCGGGCCCGTGAGTTCCTCACCGAGTGGCGCGAAGAGCTCATGACGCCGTACCCGGGCACGCTGATGTCCGCCGGGGACTCGCTCTAACGTGGGCGCCCGTGTCGACTGACGGCGTCGCCCTCGACGGTCGCGCGCTGGGGAAGCGGGGCGCACTCACGCGCAGCCGTCTCCTCGAGGCGACCACGCGGCTGCTCGACGACGCCGGGGTGCGCGAACTGCGCGTCGTCGACATCGCCCGCGACGTCGGGACCTCGCCTGCGACCTTCTATCAGTACTTCCGCGACGTGGACGAGGCCGTCCTGGCCCTGGCCGAAGACGTGGGCGAGGACCTGGCGCCACTCGGGGACCTGCTCGCGCGCGACTGGAGCGGGCCCGACGGCCTCGCCGTCGCCCGCCGACTCGTCGACGCGTTCATCGAGTACTGGGACTCGCACCGCGCAGTGCTGCGGACGCGCAACCTCGCGGCGCAAGAAGGGGACCACCGATTCCGAGCCGTCCGCAACGAGTCGTTGCGCCCGCTGCGCGAAGGGCTCGCCGACAAGGTCGCGGCCGCACAGCGCGAGGGACGCGTCGGTGCCGGCATGGCGCCGATGGCGGCGGCTGCCGCGCTCGCCTCGATGATGGAGCGCATGGCCGCGTTCCATGCCGAACTCGAGCCACTCGGGGTCGACCGCGACGACCTCGTGGAGACGACCGCACGGATCCTCCACCAGACCGTGACCGGTCAGGTCACCCCGTAGGCGTCGGCGTCCTTCGCGAGCGGCGCGACCGTGAGCTCGAGGTCGCGTTCGAACACCTTCTCGAACAATCCACGCTTGCGTCGTGCACCCCAGAGCTCGAGTTCGCAGTCGCTGGCGGCCCGCACCCGGAGCACGACGAGTGACGGGCCGATCCGCACGTCGACGTGCTCGACGGCCCCGCTGCGACCGCGGTCGAGTCCGTCGGCCAGCCGGAGCAGCGCAGTGAGCGGGCGCAGCCGGCCGACGTCGACGAGCGGGAGCTCCTCGGTGGCCTTGGGCTCCCCGCGCCGATGCCACCGAGCCAGGCCGGCGAGGAGCTGGACATCTTCCGGGGTGAAGCCGCGCAGCTGCCCGTAGCGGATCAGGTAGGCCCCGTGCTTGTGGTGGCCGTGGGACGCGACGTGCTCGCCGATGTCGTGGAGCAGCGCGCCGTACTCGAGCAGCTCGCGGTCGTCGCTCGACATCCCGTGCAGCTCCTGGGTTGCGTCGAACAGCTCGACCGCGAGGTCGGCGACGCGTCGCGAATGCGTCTCGGGGACGTTGCACCGCCGAGCCAGTCCCTCGACGGACGCGCGTCGGATGGCGCGGGGGTCGTCGGACCACTCCGTCGGGTCGCGGCGCTTGATCGCATCGAGGACGATGCCCTCGCGGAGCGCCCACTCGCTCACCACCATCTCCTCGATCCCGAACAGCTCCATCGCGGTCGAGAGGAACAGCGAGCCGGCGGCGATCAGGTCGACCCGTCGGGCCTCGAGACCCGCGAACCGGAGTCGTTCGGCCGCGGTCGATCCGAGGATCAGCTTGTGCAGCGGCTCGAACTCGTCGCGCGTGAAGCTCAGCTGGTTCAGCGAGACCGGGACCTCCTCCTTGCGACGGGCGGCGACCATGTGCGCGAGGTCGCCGAGCGTGCCGCTGCTCCCGACGAAGCGCTTCGGTGTGAAGCGGGCGACGGTCTCCGCGATCGGCTCCAGCACCTCGACGAGGTGCGCCCGCAGCCGGTTGCGGTCGTGCTTGGAGATCGGGTCGCTGGCGACGAAGTCGGCGGTCAGGCGCCCGACGCCGAGGTGCTCGCTCGTGGCCCACTGGAGCCCGCCCGCGTCTCCCACCATGATCTCGACGCTCCCGCCGCCGACGTCGAAGCACAGTGCCGGCGCCGGCTCGAGCAGCACGCCGGCGCGGATCGCCCCGAAGATCAGCTCTGCCTCCCGGTGGCCGCTGATGACCTCGACCGCGACGCCCGCTTCGGCGTCGATCCGGTCGACGACAGCATCGCCGTTGGTGGCAGATCGGATCGCGCTCGTGGCGCACGCCTGGATCTCGGTGGCCCCGGCCGCCTCGGCCATGAGGACGAACCGGCGCACCGCGGCCACCGCGGCATCGGCCGCCCTGTCGGTGATCCGGCCGTGGCGGGCGACCACGTCGCCGAGGCGGAGCATGGCCTTCTCGGTCGCGATCGTCTCGAAGTGCCCGTCGGGGTGCACGTCGGCGACGAGGAGATGAAAGGAGTTCGTGCCGAGGTCGAGCGCGGCGATCCGCACACGGCGAGGGTAGCGGTACGCTCGTCGCGTTCCGGATCACCGCTGAGGAGAACCTTCCCATGACTGACATCACAGCCGAGCACCGGATGCTGATCGACGGCGAGCTGGTGGATGCCGCTTCGGGCGCCATGTTCGCCAACGTGAACCCCGCGACCGAGGAGGTCATCGGAGAAGTCGCCGACGGCGGCGTCGACGACATGGAGCGGGCGATCGCCGCGGCCCGGCGTGCGTTCGACGAGACCGAGTGGTCCACGGACCGGGCTCTGCGCAAGCACTGCCTCCAGCAGCTCAAGGACGCGCTCGTCGCGCGCTCCGAGGAGCTGCGACCCCAGCTCGTCGCCGAGGTCGGGACGCCGATCGCCCTCACGTATGCAGTCCAGCAGGACTCGTCCGTCGCCGACATGCAGCACGAGATCGACCTGATCGACTCCTACACCTGGGAGTACGACCTCCCGATCCACGACTTCATGGGGATGCGGAGCAAGCGCCGCGTCTACAAGGAGGCGGTCGGCGTCTGCGGTGCCATCACGCCGTGGAACTTCCCCTTCATGCTGAACCTCACGAAGGTCGCGGCGGGACTGGCCGCCGGCAACACGATGGTGCTGAAGCCCGCGCCCGACACCCCGTGGAGCGCGACGTGGATCGGCAAGATCGCCGCTGAGGAGACCGACCTCCCGCCCGGCGTGCTCAACGTCGTCACGTCGGGGAACAAGGCCGAGGTCGGCGAGATGCTCACCGGGGACCCGCGGGTCGACATGATCAGCTTCACCGGGTCCTCCGCGACCGGCCGGCGCATCATGGCGAACGGTGCCGACACGCTCAAGCGTGTGTTCCTCGAGCTCGGCGGCAAGTCGGCGAACGTCATCCTCGACGACGCCGACTTCGCGTCCGTCGTGCCGAGCGGCGCGATGACCTGCATGCACGCCGGCCAGGGATGCGCGATCACGACCCGCATGCTGCTGCCCGAGTCGCGCTACGACGAGGGCGTCGAGCTGCTCGAGGCCGCGTTCAAGGCCTTCCCCTACGGTGACCCGACCGACGTGTCGAACATGATGGGCCCGCTCATCAACGAGTCCCAGCGCGACAAGGTGCTCGGCTACATCGAGAAGGGCAAGGCCGAGGGTGCCCGCCTGGTCGTCGGGGGCGGCCGGCCACCGCAGTTCGAGAAGGGCTGGTGGGTGGAGCCAACGCTCTTCGTCGACGTCGACCCCGACGCGACGATCGCCCAGGAGGAGATCTTCGGGCCGGTGCTCGCGGTGCTCAAGTACACCGACGACGACGACGCGGTGCGCATCGCCAACAACTCGCGCTTCGGCCTGTCCGGTGGGGTGGTGTCGGCGTCGCTCGACCGGGCGCTCGGCGTCGCCAAGCGCATCCGAACCGGGACCGTGTCGGTGAACGGGGGCGGGTGGTTCGGGCCCGACGCGCCCTTCGGGGGCTACAAGGACAGCGGCATCGGTCGAGAGCACGGCATCGAGGGCTTCGAGGAGTACCTCGAGATCAAGACCGTCGGCCTCCCGGCCGACGCCGCCTGATCGCGACGATCAGGCGTTCGTGAGCGACGGGCTCGTCACGATCGGCGCGCGCGCGCCGTCTTCCGTGAGAACTGTTGCGCCGAGCACCACGGCGAAGAGCGCCCACGACCAGATGCCGAGGAACTTCGCACCGTCCTCGATCGCCAGGCGGGTCGGATCGTTCGCCGTCCAGGCGAAGTCGACCAGCGCGGAGACGGCGAACCCGCTCAATGCAACGACGAGCGGTACGTAGGTCACGCGCGGGAGCGTGCGGACGACGAGCGCCAGCCATGCGCCGAGGAGCGCGGCATACGCGAGAACGATCGGCGTCTCGGATCCGAGGGCGCGTTTGAGTAGGTCGTCGTGGAGCAGGAACGTGTCGTCGACCAGCATGACCGTGCTCCACGCCGCACCGAGCGCGAGGAACAGCGCCCACCGTGGCCGGCCGGTGCCGGTCGTCGTGCCGGTCGCGGAACTGCGAGCGGCCGTGGTGAGGAGCAGCGCTGCGAACCCGAACACAGCCGCCGCCCATGCCCAGCCGATCATCCCGATCTGCGAGGTGAGCCCGAGGTACCAGGCGGCCCCGGTGGTTGCCGCGGGGTCGCGGGTCAGGAGGCCGACCGGGATATTGCCCTGGGTCCTGATCGCAGCAAACCCGAGCACAGACAGGCCGACGATCGCGCCGGTGAGGGCGAGCACTGTGCCCGTCGAGGTGGGTTCGAGACGTCGCTTCGGACGGACCTGTCCGACGTCGATGTCCATCGATGCACGGTAATGGTCGGCCCATCCCGAGCCGCGGATGCTCATCGTGACGGTGCAATACGATCGCGGGATGGATGCGATGACGAGCTATCAGCCCACGTTCGACACGATCGAGGAGGAGCGGCTGCACCGCAAGCAGCGCCTCGCGGCCGCGTTCAGGCTGTTCGGCAAGTTCGGGTTCGACGAGGGCGTGGCGGGGCACATCACCGCGCGCGACCCCGAGCACCTCGACCACTTCTGGGTCAACCCGCTCGGGATGCCGTTCTCGCATATCCGCGTGTCGGACCTGATCCGGGTGAACCACGAGGGCGAGGTCGTCGAGGGCGACGCGCTGCTGAACCGGGCGGCGTTCGCGATCCACTCGCAGGTGCACGCGGCCCGACCCGACGTGATCGCGGCGGCGCACGCGCACTCGGTCCACGGCAAGGCGTGGTCGTCGCTCCGACGCAAGCTCGACCCGCTCACGCAGGACTCGTGCGCGTTCTACGACGACCACGCGTTGTTCGACGACTTCACCGGCGTGGTGCTGGACCTGGAGGAGGGCAAGCGCATCGGCCACGCGCTCGGCGACGCGAAGGCCGTCATCCTGGCCAACCACGGGCTGCTCACCGTGGGGCACTCCGTCGACGAGGCCGCGTGGTGGTTCATCACGATGGAGCGCACCTGCCAGGCGCAGCTGCTCGCCGAGGCCGCGGGCGACCCGGTGTCGATCGACCCGGCGAACGCCGCGCTCACGGCGACCCAGGTCGGTTCGCATCTCTCGGGGCACTTCAGCTTCTCGCCCCTCTGGGACAAGATCACTCGGGAGCAGCCCGACCTCTTCGACTGAGCCACCCCCCGTTTCGGCGTCGCTGAGGTCGGCTCACGCGGGGTGGTTCGACGCCAAATCGGCTGCGTCACCGCCTCGATCCATGCATGTCGACGGTCCGCATGGCGGACAAGGACGTGGAGCTCGCGCGATTCGCTGCCTCGCACCACGGAATCTTCTCCCTCGAACACGCGCGGGCAGCAGGATTCTCGAAGCACGAGGTCCAGGCGCGGCGGTCGTCGGGTGCCTGGACTCGGGTGCACGAGTGCGCCTACCGGCTCACCGGCGCGCCAGTGCTCTGGCGGGGTGAGCTTCTCGGTGCGTGCTGGGCCGGCGGCTTTCGGGCATACGCGTCGCATCGATCGGCCGCCGCACTCTGGAAGCTCCCCGGCGGGCAACGCGACGTCGCCGAGCTGACCTGCCCGCGGTGGCGCCGCGCGCGACACGATGGCCTGGTCGTGCACGAGACGAAGGCTCACGACCATCGCGACATCACGATGGTCGACAACGTCCCGGTTTCGACGGTCGCTCGAACGCTTCTCGATCTCGGGGCAGTGCGGGGTCGCCTCACTGTCGAGCTCGCGGTCGAGAGCGCGCTCCATCGGGAGATGGTGACGGTCCACGAACTCGAGGAGGCGCTGCGCCGGCTCGGGCGCCGGGGACGCAACGGTGCGGGCATCTTGCGAACGATCCTCGCAGCTCGTGAACCTCATGCCCGCGCCAACGAGTCTCCGATGGAGACGCGCGTCGTCCAGGTCCTCCGCTCTCACGGGCTACCGGAGCCTCAACGGCAGTTCGTGATCCGGCACGGTGGTCGATTCGTCGCGCGCGTCGATCTTGCGTACCCGCAGTGGCGGATCGCAATCGAGTACGAGAGCTACGAGTGGCATCTCGGTGCGGACGCCATCGTCCGAGACTCGCAGCGCAGGAATGAGATCGCAGCCGCGCGGTGGACGCCGCTCGCGGCGACTGCTGTCGACGTCCGTGCGGGTGGCGCGCGGCTCGCCGCTGCAGTTCGCGCGATTGCCCACCGTTCTGGCGTCGCACAGGAGGGCTGAACCGGGTCTCTCCGACGCCAAAAGGGAGGGCGGTGAGGGGCGGCGGTCGTCGTGAACGCCCTAGCGGTCGGCTTCGACCTGGGTGGCGTAGGCCTTCGAGCCCGCGATGAAGGCATCAGGGTCCTTGAACTTGCCGGCGACCACGTCGGCGAACCACTCCGGGACGTAGCCCTCGATCGCTCCGGAGTCGAGCATCGCGACCACGGGCTCCACGATCGCGTCGACGGGGAGCGCGTCGACCGAGCTGTGGAACCCGGGCTCGTTGTCGGGCAGCGTGAACAGCTCGGTGTCGATGACGCCCGGGTTCACGATGTGCACCTTCACCTCGGTGTCGCGCAGGTCGACCGCCATGCACTCCGAGAACGCGGTGATCGCCGCCTTGCTCGCGGCGTAGGACGCCTCGATCGGCGGGCCGAGGCGCGCCGCCACCGACGACAGGTTCACGATCCGACCGCCCCGCTCGATGAGCCCGGGGAGCAGCGCGAGCGTGAGCCGGACGGGGGAGAAGTAGTTGATGCGCATCACCGCCTCGGCCTCCTCTGGGGTGATGCGGGTGACGTGACGACGCTTCGGGATCCCAGCGTTGTTCACGAGCACGTCGACGCCACCGAGCTGGGCGTCGACGTCGGCCGCGAACGCCGCGATCCCGTCGAGGTCGGCGAGATCGATCGTCCACGAGCGCGACTCCGGCGCGTGCACCTGGACACGCGCGAGCACCTCGGCGAGCCGGTCGGTGCGACGGCCGCAGATCCCCACGGTCGCGCCGCGTGCCGCGAAGCCCTCGGCGAGCGCGGCGCCGATCCCGGCCGACGAGCCGGTGACCAGCACCTTCTTGCCCTGCAGTGAGTAGGTCATGGCGACACCTTCGCACGTTGCTGACGCTCCTGTCAGGGAACGGACCCCGGGACTAGCCTGCGCCGCCGTGGCCCTGGATCCGTCGAGCGCGCTCCTCACCGACCGAGTCGTCGTCGTCACCGGCGCGGCCGTCGGGATCGGGGAGGCGATCGCCGTCGCCGCGGCCCGCTTCGGTGCCCACGTGGCGATCTGCGACCGTGACGTCCCCAACCTCGACGCCACGGCGGAAGCCATCGAGGCGATGGGACGGCGGGTCGTGGCCGCCGAGCTCGACGTGCGCGACGACGAGGCGGTCGACGGGTTCGTGGCGAGGACCGTCGCCGAGCTCGGTGCGATCGACGTGCTCGTGAACAACGCGGGCGGCGGGTTCCACTCGGCGTTCCTCGACGTCAACGCCAAGGGTCAGGACTCCCTCATCCGCGAGAACTTCACCAGCGTCACGAACTTCGTGCGGAGTGCGGCACCGCACTTCCCCGACCGGGGCGGGTCGATCGTCAACGTCACGTCGATCGAGGCCCACCGGGCCGGCCCCGGCTTCGCGGTGTACTCGGCGATGAAGGCTGCCGTCGCGAGCCTGACCAAGAGCCTCGCGCTCGAGCTCGGACCGCGGCTGGTCCGCGTGAACTGCATCGCTCCCGACGTGATCCCGACACCCGGCATCGGCGAAGAGATGGGCGTGCACACGCCGCTCCCGGTCGCGGGCCACGTCGACGACGTCGCCGGCGCGGCCATGTACCTCGCTGGCGACATGAGCCGCTTCGTGACGGGAACGACGATCCATGTCGACGGCGGCAACTGGGCGTCGGGCGGTTGGACGCGCGGCGAGGACGGCACGTACACCCTGCATCCGGGCCTGCCGTGAACGGAATCGACGAGGCGCCGATGAGGGAAGAGGCATGAAGTTCGGCATCGCGCTCGGGCGGCTGAACCCCGCCTTCTTCGTCGACGTGACCCTCGAGGCCGAGCGACTCGGGTTCGAGTCGGTCTGGCTCCCGGAGCACCTCATCTTCACCACGAAGATGAGCCGGAGCCCGCACCCCGGCGAGACGCACCCTCCCGTTCCGCCCGAGACGCCGATCTTCGACGCGTTCTCGTACCTCTCGTACCTGGCCGGCGTCACCGAACGGGTCCGCCTCGGCACCCACGTCTACAACCTCGGCCTGCGCCACCCGTTCGTGGCGGCCCGCGCCGTGCAGACCCTCGACATCGTCTCCGGTGGACGGGTCGAGTTCGGGATCGGCGCGAGCTGGCTCGAAGAGGAGTGGGTCGCCGCCGAGCTCAACTTCGCGACCCGCGGCCGACGGGTCGACGAGGCGCTGGAGGTGTGCAAGCGCCTGTGGACCGAGGCCGACGTGTCCTTCGACGGTGAGTTCTTCTCGTTCGAGGGGGCGGTGTTCGAACCCAAGTGCGTCCAGTCCCCGTACCCGCCGGTCCTCGTCGGCGGGGAGAGCGGCGCAGCGCTCCGACGCGCTGCGCGCGCCGGGGACGGCTGGATCGGCATGAACCACGACTTCGACTCCGGCGCGGCCCAGATCACGAAGCTTCGCGACCTGTTGAGCGCCGAAGGACGCGACCCGGATGATTTCCAGTACTGCTTGGGCGGACCGGTCGAGTCGGCCGACGACGTCGCCCGCTGGAGCGACATCGGCGTCACCCGCCTCGTGTTCGCCCCCTGGCGCCGCTCCCGCGAGGCCGTCGACGGCATGCGCCACTTCGCTGACATGGTGGCGCTCCAGCCCTAAGTAGCGCGCCTCGCCTGGCAAGGCCCCCCGGGACGGCTCATCGCTCCGCGAACCCCAGTCGCTCTTCGCCGCCCCGTGGGGCCTTGCTCACACGACGCGTCCCTCGCTACCCCGGCGACCCGAGGATCCCGGGCGCAGGGCCGTGGGCGAGCATGGCGTCGAGGTCGTCGTGGAAGTCGCGGATCGTCTCCTTGTGCCGCAACCCCACGCGGATCTGCGCGGGCTGCATCGTGAAGCAGACGCCGGCCATGATCTGCTCCATCTCGTCGGCCCGGTCGACGGCGTCGAGGTCCATGCCGCGCCCCATGCCGATGTCGCACGCACGGCGGAGCACGATCGCGGACTCGGCCGTCTCGACGTCGAGATGCTGCTCGGCCCAGCGGAAGAAGCCGCCCTTCCACGGCGCGTCGGAGAACGGCTCGGGCGCGATGCAGGAACGGCCGTCGAGGGTCCACTCGTGGACGAGGGCGCCGTCACGCCAGAGACGCACCTGCTCGGGCTCGTGGCCCTGCGCGAGGTGCGGGATCTCCACGTCGTACTGGCGCATCGTCCCGACCGGACCGCCGCGTGCGGCGTGGGCCACGCACAGTCCGGCGAGGTCGAACATGTGGGTGCAGTTCATCTTCGGGTTCGCAACCCCGCCGACGGCAAGGCAGCGCGGCGAGAGCTCCATACCCTCGAGGGCCCGGAGTGGCTCCGCAGCGGCGGGACACGTCGTCCACGGCCACCGGTACGCATGCGCGCT
The DNA here is from genome assembly GCA_035763745.1 of Acidimicrobiia bacterium. Lineage (GTDB taxonomy): Bacteria > Actinomycetota > Acidimicrobiia > IMCC26256 > PALSA-555 > DASUAO01. The sequence continues at coordinate 18,112 of DASUAO010000014.1, read as the reverse complement.
GACGTCGGTCACGACGGCGCCGTCGTGGGCCAGGCGCACGGTGAAGTAGTGGAAGTCGTCCTCGAGCCCGCCTTCGACGACACTGCCGGCTTCGTCGGCCTCGGTGATGACGAACCGGAGCCGTCGTCGGTAGGAACCGTGCGCGAAGTGGGTCATGCGCTGCGGGTCCGGCCACCGGGGTAGTTGCCGCCGCCGAAGCGGTCGTCGAGAGCGTCGTAGTCGACCGCGAACCCGTTGCGGGGGAGCGCGTCGACGAACTCGACGGTGCGCGGCTTCTTGTACGAGGCGATCCGCTCGCGGCAGTGGGCGATGATCTCGTCGGCCGACGCCTCGGCGCCCGGCTCCAGCACGACGATCGCCTTCACGCTCTGCACCCACCGCTCGTCGGGAACACCGATCACCGCGCAGTCGGCGACGGCGGCGTGGGTGGCGATGCACTGCTCGATCTCGACCGGATACAGGTTCTCCGCCGCCGACTTGATCATCCGGGTCTTCGGGCCGACGAAGGTGATCGAGCCGTCGGCTTCACGACGGCCGAGATCGCGGGAGTGGTGCCACCCGTCGCGCGCCCGCTCGGCGTTCTCCTCCGGTCGGTTCCAGTAGCCGTTCATCACCGTCGGACCTCGGGCGACGATCTCCCCCGGCTCGCCAACCGGCGCGTCGTTGCCGTCCTCGTCGACGACGCGTACCTGCAGGAGGGGAGACGTCCGCCCGTGGGGTCCGGTCGCGCCGAGCGCGAAGCAGCTGTAGGTCATCATCCCGACCGTCTCGGTCTGGCCGTACCCGCCGGGTGCCGATGCCCACGGACTCGTGTCGCGGCTGGTCCGAGCGTTCCATTCGGGGCTGCCGCCGGGAGTGCGCAGGCTCGAGAGGTCGTGACGCCCATCGGGGTCGGCGTCGAGGATCTGCTCGAAGATCGGCCCGACGAGGAACGCGCCGGTGCAGCGCTCCCGTTCGATCGTCCGGCACAGCAGCTCGCCGTCGACACGCGGGACGAACACGTTGGTGCCGCCGGCGACGAACGTTGCGAGGGTGTGCATCCAGGTCCCGAGATGGAAGAGCGGTCCGCTGTTGAGGTACACGTCGTCGCCACTCGTGCCGGTGACGTGCCCGTAGACGAGCCCCTGGCTGAAGCACGCCGTGTGCGAGAGCATCGCCGCGTTCGGGCGCCCGCCGAACGCGGCCGTGTAGATCAGGAGCAGCGCGTCGGCCGGGTCGACCTCGATGGCCGGATCCTCGGCGGATCCGGTCGCGAGGAAGGCCTCGTAGGAGTCGTCACCGGCCGCGTCGTCGTCGTGGCGGATCCAGTGCGCGTCGGCGGAGCCCACGGCGCGTGCGCCGCGTACCGCGTCGCCGATCTCCGTCTCCTGCCAGACCACGACCGACGGGTCGAGGTCGTGCACGACGAAGGCCAGCTCGTCGGCCGTCTGACGCCAGTTGGCCGGACAGAACATCGCGCCGACCTTCGCAGCGGCGAGGAGCAGCTCGAGGACGCGTGCGGAGTTCTGTCCGAGCCAGAGCACGCGGTCACCGGCGTGCACCCCGGCACCGAGGAGCGCGTGGGCGACGCGGTTCACCCGGGCGTCGAGCTCGGGGAACGTATGGCGGACCTCGCCGTCGACCGTGGCGAGGCGAGCGGGGCGGCTCCGCCGGTGCTCGCGCAGCACGTCTCCGAGCGTGAGGGTGTGGAGCGCGTCCACGGGATCGGTCAGGATCCCGCGGCCCCGGCCGCCGCGTCGAGGTGCTGCCGATAGCTCATCGGCAGCAGCTCGATGAGCTGCCCGTCGGGGTCGCGCACGAAGATCCCGGCACCGATGTCGGTGTCGTCGAGCACGCTGCCCCCGTGCGCGACGACGAGCGCACACGTCGCCGCGACGTCGTCGACGCTGAAGGAGAGGTGCGTGAGGCCCGGATCGTTCATGGTGCGCTCGACGAAGGGCCGCGGGGCCCCGCCCTCGCCGGAGAAGTGCAGCAGCTCGAGCACGAGACCGTCGCGTCGCAGGTAGCAGGCCGTCATCCCGAGCGGTGCGGAGAGGCGGAGCAGCTTCGCGGAGAGGTCGTCGGGTGGTTGGATCTCCCGTTCGACCGCGAAGTCGAGGACCTCGACGTAGAAGCGCCGCGAGCGGTCGAGGTCGGTGACGCACTGGCCGAGGTGGTTGTAGGCGGCCCCCATCGGGGCGCTACTCCTTCGGCGGGCGGACGTTGATCGCGAGGGTGAAGATCGCCTTGCACACCGGCTCCCCGGTCGTGGCGTCCTTCCAGTCCGTCTCGGTGACGTAGAACTCGAGCTTGCCGCCGCTCGACTTCTCCTTCTCGTAGACGTCGCTGATCGTGCCCGTGCCCTCGAGCACGTCACCGACCTTCGGCCAGCGGTAGTACTCGAAGGCCTGCTCCCCGTGGAGGATCGCCCGACCCGGGCCGCGGAGCTTGTCGATCGGCAGCCCGGCCGCGCCGCCCTCGCCCATCGACCCCCAGTAGGACATGACGAACGGGAAGGTGGGGGGGACCGGTGCCGTGTCGCCCCGATACGCGGGGTCGTCGTCCAGGAGTGCCTCGGCGAACACCTTCACCGGGCCGCGCTCGATCACGACCCTCTGGGTGCCGGTGCTCTGACCCTTGAGCTCGGTGAGTGCCACGGGCGCGTGCTCCTTCGTCGTCGCGGGGTTGCTGACGGTGACGTCAGGTCCGGAATGTAGTCGCGTCGTCGCGCAGGCGGTGCTTGAGCACCTTGCCGACCGCGTTGCGGGGCAGCTCGTCGGTGAAGTGCACGACCCGGGGGCGCTTGTAGTCGGCGAGCCGTTCGGCACAGAAGGCGTCGAGCGTCGCGGCGTCGAGGCTCGTGCCGGGCTTGCACACGACCCACGCGCCGACGTCCTCGCCCAGGACGGTGTGCGGGACGCCGACGACAGCCGCTTCCTGGACGTCGGGATGCTCGAGCAGCACCGCCTCGACGTCGGTGGCGTAGATGTTGTTCCCGCCGCGGATGATCATGTCCTTCTTGCGACCGCAGATGTAGAGGTAGCCGTCCTCGTCGAGGTACGCGAGGTCGCCGGTGCGCAGCCAGCCGTCCGGCGTCCAGGTGCTCGCGGTGGCGGCGTCGTCCTTGTAGTACTCGCGCTGCTTGCCCTGCATGCGCATGAGCAGCTCGCCGACCTCGCGAGCGGGCAGGTCGTCGTCGTGGTCGTCGACGACGCGGATCTCCATGGGACCGATGGGCTTGCCCACGGAGCCGATGCGCTTCGGGATCTCCTCGGGTGGCATCACGATGTACGCCGGGCCGGCCTCGCTCATCCCGAACGAGTTTCCGACGTTCGCGTGGGGGAGTCGCTCGATGAGGATCTGGTGGGTCTTCGGCGCGATGGGTGCGCTCCCGATCGACACCTGCACGAGGCTCGACAGGTCGGCGGTCGCGAAGTCGGGGTGGGCGACGATCAGCTCGGCGAACGCGGGGACGAGCAGGGTGTGGGTCGGGCGTTCCGTCTCGACGTAGCGGAGCCACCGGCCGGCGTCGAACTTCGGGTGGTAGAGCGCGGTGAGGCCCATCTTCATGGGGTTGTAGATGAACGCGATCCCGGCGAACGTGAACAACGGCGCGCCGTGGAGCCAGCCACCGCCCGTCCAGAGGGGCTCGTGGTTGGGGATCATCGCGGCGTTGTCGTGGCGGACGGCGATGCCCTTCGGGAGCCCGGTCGTGCCCGACGTGTACATGACATCGGCCAGATCCGTGAGCGCGACCGGCACCTGGATGTCGGATGCGTCGTCGTCGAGGACCTCGTCCCACGTGCCGCTGCTCACGATCGTGCGGAAGCTCGGGATCTCGGGCTGGATCGCGATCGCGGTCGGTAGCAGGTCCTCGCAGGTGAGCGACACCACGATCTCGGCGTGCCCGAGGATCGACACCAGCTCGGGGTTCGACAGCCGCGTGTTCGTCGGGACCGCGACCGCGCCCGCCTTGTGCACCGCGGCGTACGCGACGATCCAGCGGAGCACCTCCTCGGCGGGCAGGAAGATCGACACGCGATCGCCCTGCTCGACGCCGAGCCCGATGAGCCCGCGGGCGAGGCGGTTGGACTCGGCGTCCCACTCGGCGAAGGTGAGCGAGGTTCCCGCGTCGAGGTTCCGGTACGCGAGCTCGTCGGGGATGGTCCGCGCCATGAAGCGCAGCTGGTCCTCCTGGAGGTCCCCCCACTCCGGCACGGGTGCGAACCTAGCGCGAGCACCGATCGACCTGACAGCAGTGTCAGATAGGCTCCGTGCCGTCGTGGAGCGCCGTCGAACGCCGCTCTGCGGATCGAACCCACTCCGAGCGAGGAGCCCACGTCATGGGTGAAGCCGTCATCGTCGCCGCGGCGCGCACGCCGATCGGGACCGCCCGGCGCGGCTCCCTCGTCGGGTTCAGCGCCTTCGACCTGGGCCGTCTGGCCGTCGAGTCCGCCCTGAAGCGATCGGGCGTCGCGACCGAGGACGTCGACGACCTGGTGCTCGGCGAGGTGCTCCAGGGTGGTGGCGACATCGCCCGGTACGTCGCGATCGAGCTCGGCCTCATCGAGGTGCCGGGGGTCGCGCACAACCGTCACTGCGCGTCGGGCATGGCGGCGGTGCAGACCGCGGCCGGCAGCATCCGTGCGGGCATGGACCGCGTCGTCATCGCGGGCGGGACGGAGTCGATCAGCCAGTCGCCGCAGGTGCTCAAGAAGCTCCCCGGTGCCTACAGCGGCGTGCAGCAGTGGCTGTCGCCGAGCCACCCCGAGACGCCCGACGCCCCGACCATGGACATGTCGATCACTGTCGGCTGGAACACCGCGCGGAAGGCCGACGTGAGCCGCGAGGACATGGACTACTGGGCGTACGAGTCGCACCGGCGCGCGATCGCCGCGATCGACGACGGGCGTCTGGCCGAGGAGATCTTCGCCGTGGAGGTGCCGGTCGGGAAGGGTGAGACGCGGATCTTCGACACCGACGAGCATCCCCGCCGCGACTCGAGCCTCGAGAAGCTCGCCGCGCTCCCGCCGCTGCACCCTGAGATCCCCGGGTTCTCGATCACGGCCGGGAACTCCTCGGGCCTCAACGACGGCGCGTGTGCGATGGTGCTCTGCGACGCCGAGTACGCAGAGCAGCACGGCCACGAGCCGCTCGCGATCGTCCGGTCCTGGGCCTCCGCGGGTGTGCCTCCGGCCGACACCGGGCTGGGGCCGACGGTCGCGGTCCCGAAGGCGCTCGCGCGCGCCGGTCTGGCCGTCGACGACGTCGACCTGGTCGAGATCAACGAGGCGTTCGCCTCGATGGCCGTCGCTTCGAGTCGGATCCTCGGGTTCGACCACGAGATCGTGAACGTGAGCGGCAGCGGTTGCTCACTCGGGCACCCGGTCGCGGCAACCGGTGCTCGCATGATCACGACGCTCGCGCACGAGCTGCGTCGGCGCGGCGGTGGGATCGGGGTCGCCACGATGTGTGCCGGTGGCGGCATGGGCTCGGCGACCGTGATCGAGGTGCCGAAGCGTTGACCGGATCTTCGGTCACCCGCCGCGACGGTCCGTCCGCGGAGGCGTTCACGTTCTGCACGGCCGTCGAACGCTGACGCACTACATTCCCGGCATCGGCGACGACCTGACCTCTGATCTCGCGCTCGCGCACACGCTCTGCGACGCCGCGGACGCGATCACCACGGACCGCTTCCGCGCGCACGACCTCCGGGTCGAGACGAAGCCGGACCTGACCCCGGTGAGCGAGGCCGACCGGACGGTCGAGGAGATGATCCGGGACCGCCTGGCGGCGGAGCGGCCGGACGATGCGATCCTCGGCGAGGAGCTCGGGACTTCGGGGACGGCCGAGCGCCGATGGATCGTCGACCCGATCGACGGGACCAAGAGCTACGTGCGCGGCGTCCCCGTGTGGGCAACGCTCCTCGCGCTCGAGGTCGCCGGTGAGCCGGTGGTCGGTGTCGTGTCGGCCCCGGCCCTCGGACGCCGGTGGTGGGGCGCCCGCGGGGGTGGGGCGTTCGCCGATGGCGACCCGATCCACGTCTCCGAGATCCACGCCGTCGGGGATGCGCAGGTGTGCTTCGACAACGTGCGGGACTGGGAGCCGGAGGGCCTCGATGCGCGCGTCCTCGAGCTCACTCGGAGTGCGTGGCGGTCCAGGGCCTACGGCGACTTCTGGGGTCACATGCTCGTCGCCGAGGGTGCCGCCGAGATCATGATCGAACCCGAGCTCGCGTACTGGGACGTCGCCGCGTTGCGGCCGATCATCGAAGAGGCAGGCGGCCGGTGCTCGTCGCGCGCGGGTGGGCCGCCGGTGGGCCCCGGAGGCTGCGTCACGACCAACGCCCACCTCCACGACGAGGTGCTCGCGCTCCTCGCGAAGACCGAGGGCGACCGGTGAGCCGCACCGAGGTGACGGTCGGGCTCGACATCGGCACCTCCTCGGTCAAGGCGGTCGCCGCCGACCACGACGGCAACGTCGTCGCCACCGCGCGCGTCCCCCACGACGTCGGGGTTCCGAGCCCGGGGCGGTTCCAGCACGACGCCGAGATCGCATGGCGGCGCGGGCCGCGCGAGGCCTACGCCGTGGTCTCCACGGACCTGGACGTGCTCGGCGTGAGCGTCGCCGCCATGGTGCCGTCGCTCGTTGCCGTCGACGCCGACGGGATCCCCGTGACCCCCGGCTTGCTCTACGGGGACGAGCGCGGCCGCGCGGGCGGCGGGCGTGAGCGCGCCGACGGCAGTCCCGCCGAGAGCGGGGAGCTCCTCGGGTTCTTGCGCTGGTGCGCGGCGGAGGCACCCGACGCGGCCGGCTACTGGCCGGCGCAGGCGGTCGCGAACCACGCGCTCTGCGGCGAAGGCGTGCTCGACACGGCCACCGCCGCGTCCACCCATCCGCTGTTCGACTGGACGGCCTGGGACCCGGCGGTCGCCGCCGAAGCGGGAGCCCGCGTCGAGCAGTTCCCTCGCCTCGTGCCGACCGGATGGGAGGCAGGGCGCATCGACGGCGACGGCCCGCCCCTGGCGTCAGGGTGCGTGGACGCGCTCGCGGAGCAGCTGGTCGCCGGCGCCGACCACGCGGGCGATGTGTTCGTCATCCTGGGCACCACCCTCATCGTGTGGGCGGTCGTCGACGCACCCGACGACGGCTCGGAGGTCAGCGTCCCCGGGTTCTGGACGATCCCGCACACCGCGGCCGGGAAGCTCATGGTGGGCGGACCGTCGAATGCGGGCGGCCTGTTCTGCAACTGGGCGGCGGGGCTGCTCGGTGACGCCACGGCCCCGCCGGAGCCGGGCCGGGTTCCGGTCTGGGCGCCGTATCCGAGGGGGGAGCGCACGCCGTTCCACGACCCGGACCGGCGGGCGTCGCTCGTCGACCTGGACTTGACGCACGACGCGGCCGCGGTCCGGCGCGCCGCGTTCGAGGCGTCGGGCTTCGTGGTCCGGCGCGTGATCGACACCGTCGGGGCGCACACCGACTTCGCACCGCGCCGCCTGGTCGTGAGTGGTGGGGGCAACCGGGTCGACGAATGGCTGCACGCGGTCGCCGATGCGACGCAGGTCCCGATCGAGTGCGTGGCGGTGCCCGAGGGCGGCGCCCTGGGCTCGGCGTGGTTGGCGCGGATCGCCGCGGGACTCGAGGAACCGATGGCGATGACCGAGGGACGGCGCTGGGCTCGCATCGGACGCACCGTCGAAGCCGACGCGGCGTGGACGGGGCCGACGGAAGCGCGCTACCAGCGGTTCCTCGCGGTCGCCGGCGCGAGCCCCGCGTAGGCTCGACGCGATGGCGCTTCGCATCGAGATCGACCACGACGTGTGCATGGGCCAGGGCCAGTGCGTCTACTGGGCTCCGGCGACCTTCGAGCTCGACGACGTGGGCCTCGCACACGTGATCGACGCCGACGGCGATCCCGAGGACAAGATCGTGCTCGGCGCGAAAGGCTGCCCCACGGGGGCGATCTCCGTGTGGCGGGGCGACGAGCGACTCGTCTGAGCCCCTGCTCCGTCGGGAGGCGGGTCTCGCTCGACCCGTAGGATCCAACCATGCCGATCGGGACCACAGAGGAACATCTCGCGCTGCACGAGGCCGTCGGGGGCTGGCTCGAACGCCAGGGTGTCGCCGGCGTGCTGCGGGCCTCGCTCGACGCCGAGCACGACACGCTCCCACCGTACTGGGGCGGACTCGCCGAGCAGGGGTGGCTCGGGCTCCACGTCGCCGAGGACGTCGGCGGGTCGGGGTTCGCGATCCCCGAGCTGGTGGTCGTGCTCGAGGAGCTCGGGCGCGCGCTCGCGCCCGGACCGATGCTCCCGACGATGCTCGCCGCTGCGGTGGTCGCGAGCTCGTCGAACGAGGGCACGCGCAAGGAGCTGCTGCCCGGTCTCGCGTCGGGCGAGCTCGTCGGCGTCGTCGCGGGTGGTGCCGGATGTGGGCTGTCGGCCACGAAGACCGACGACGGGATCGTGGTCGCGGGCATCGCCCGACCGGTGCTCGGCGGCGCCCTCGCCGACGTGGTGATCGCTCCCGCGAGCCTCGGCGACGGCGTCCGCTGGGTGGCGCTCCGAGCAGACGAGCTCACCCTCACCGAGCTCCCGAGCCTCGATCCGACGCGGCGAGTCGCCGAGCTCGTCGCGGACGACGTGTGGGTGCCTGCGGTTCGGATCCTCGATGGCGTGGACGCCGAACGTGTCGTCGATCTGAGCTGCACGTTCGGCGCGGCCGAGCTCGTGGGCGTTGCGCAATGGTGCGTCGACACCGCGGCCACCTACGCGAAGGACCGCGTGCAGTTCGGTCGGCCGATCGGGCAGTTCCAGGGGGTCAAGCACAAGTGCGCCGACATGATCGCAAGAGTCGAGCTCGCGCGTGCCGCGGCGTGGGACGCGGCCCGTGCGGTCGACGACGATCCGCGGGAGCGGGCGCTCGCGTGCGCGACGGCGATCGCGCTCGCCATCGACGCGGCGTTCGTGAACGCCAAGGACTGCATCCAGGTGCTCGGCGGCATCGGGTTCACCTGGGAGCACGACGCGCACGCCTACCTGCGGCGCGCGATGACCCTGCAGAGCCTCCTCGGACCGTCGTCGGGATGGCGTCAGACCGCGTGCCGGCTCGGTCTCGCCGGGGTGCGACGCGCGTTGAGCGTCGACCTCGGCGCCGAGGCCGACGCCGTCCGTGCCGAGGTCCGGGCGTTCCTCGACGAGGTGAAGGACCTGTCTTCGGACCAGCAGCATCGTCGGGTCGCGGACGCCGGCTACATCGTCCCCACGTGGCCCGAGCCGTTCGGGCGGGGCGCGAAGGCGCTCGAGCAGGTGGTCATCGAGGAAGAGTTCCGCGCCGCGAAGGTCGCGCGTCCGGGGATCATGGTCGGCGGATGGGCGCTGCCCCCGGTGATCATGTACGGGACCCGGGAGCAGCAGGAGCGGTGGATCCCGCCGACGCTGCGCGGGGAGATCAGCTGGTGTCAGCTCTTCAGCGAGCCCGGCGCGGGCTCGGACCTCGCGAGCCTCTCGACGCGGGCGACGCGCGTCGAGGGTGGGTGGATGGTCAACGGCCAGAAGGTCTGGACGTCGATGGCGCAGATGGCCGACTGGGGGATCCTGCTCGCCCGCACGAACCCCGACGCCGAGAAGCACGACGGGATCTCGTGCTTCTTCATCGACATGAAGCACACGGAGGGACTGACGATCCGACCGCTTCGTGAGCTCACGGGCGACGCGATGTTCAACGAGGTGTTCTTCGACGATGCCTTCATCCCCGACGACTGCCTCATCGGTGTCGAGCACGATGGTTGGCGTGCTGCGCGTACGACGCTGGCGAACGAGCGCGTGTTCATGGGTGGGGGCATGAGCTTCGGCCACGGGCTCGAGCAGATCCTCAAGGCGATCGACGCGCGTGGACTGGGGGACGACCCGCTCGTGCTCGACGAGGTCGGTGGGCTCGTCGCCCGGGCGCACGCGCTCTCGTGTCTCGGGTACCGGTTGACCCTGGCTGCGCTCGCCGGGGCCGATCCGAGCGGTTCCGAGGCGTCGGTGCGCAAGCTGCTCGGCGTCGAGCACGACCAGCACGTCCAGGAGGTCGGGCTCGGCCTCATGGGGGTCGACGGGGCGATCGCGGAGGGCGAGGGCGAGCGGTGGGGCCGCGGGTTCCTCTTCAACCGCAACCTGACCATCGCCGGCGGCACGAGTGAGATCCAGCGCAACATCATCGGCGAGCGCGTCCTCGGTCTGCCCCGCGACCCCTGAGCCGACCCGGAGCATCGCCGGCTGGGGCGATCGCGTGCTCGGCCATGAGGCGGTTGCGTCGTGTTCTGGCAGGCGTGGTCCTGGCGGCAGGGTCCTTGGTCGCGATCGGTGTGCTCCCGGCGGGAGGTTTCCCGGGGGACTTCCATCCTCGACTGCAGATCAACGCCGTGGTCAACGGTGGAGGAGGGTTCCCCACCGGCTCCCTGCGGGTCCACCGTGAGTGCACCCCGGCCGGGTGAGCCCACGACGATCAGTGGCACCGAGTGCGACGAGGGAACGGTGGTGACCGGCACCGTCGGGTTCACGCCTCCGGTCGCGTTCTCCGCCACCGCGGGTCCCGAGGGCACGTGGAGCGCCCAGGTCGTCGTCCCGCTCGGCACTCCTGCGGGGAGCTATCCCGTCAACGCCAGCTGTGGCAACCCGAGCGTTACCAACGCCGACGTGTCGGGGCAGGCGATCAACTTCGCGTACGCGCCGGCGAGCCTCACCGTCGCGGTCGCCGCGGCGCCCAAGTTCACCGGTTGACCGCCTCGCCCGCTCCTGACGCAGCGGGCAGCTCGAGCGTCTTCGCGACTCGATTCTCGGACGGCTGACGCCTACCCGGTCACGGGGAGATCGATCACCTCGCCGGGGTAGATGAGGCTCGGGTTCCCTGAACGCAGGTGCGGGCGGTTCTGCATGCACAGCTGCACCCAGTAGGTGACGACGTCGGCGGCCGCGAGCTCGCTCGGCGCACGACCGGATGCAGCCGCGACCTGCTGGGCGGCGATCGCCCAGAGGTGGTCGCCGGCGACGACGACGTGGCGGGGCGCGTCGGCGGTCGGCACACCGGTCGGACCGGCGTCGGGCGAGGTTGCCGCGTCGGGAGTGGGGGGGCTCGTCTTCGGAGAGCCGGTGTTCGGAGAGCCGGTGTTCGGGGAGCCGGTCTTCGGGGAGCCGGCGGTGCGGGGTGCGGAGGCCGACGTCGGGTCGTCTGGCGCGCCCCGGGGGGCGGCGCCGCTCGTGCCGGTCCGCGTCGGACGATCGGGTACGGCGAACGCCTCGTCGAGTCGCCCGGTGCGAATCGTGGTCGGGACCGCGGGAGCGGGCTGGTCGGCAGGATCACCGTCCGGCGAGGGGTCGGCGCGGCCGGTGCGCACCGGCGCTGGGCCCGGCTCGGCGGGGTCGTCCGACGGCGTCTCGGCGACCGGACCCGGATCGCCCGGACCGGGATCGACGGGGTCGGACGCGACGGCGTGGGCATCGACAGGGGCGTCGGGCAGGGTCTGGGCTGCGACGGGTGGTGCGAGGGCGAGGGTGCCGGCCGCGAGCTCGGCGGCGAGCGTGGTCGCGAGGACGAGGGGACGTCGCATGGGGTACCTCCGGGGGGTCGATCTCGGCCGGGGGAGCGCGGGCAAGGGGGTACGGTGCCTGGCCGATGACCCGCCTCCTCCTCGTGCGTCACGCGCGACCCACCGAGAATTGGGATTCGGCTCCCGACGCGGGGCTCGATCCGCTGGGGCACGAGCAGGCGGCGGGTCTCGTCGACCTGCTCGGCGGGGACGCGCCGCGTCCGGTGCTGACCTCGCCCCTGCGGCGCGCTCGGGAGACCGCGGCACCGCTCGCCAGCCACTGGGGTGCCGAGCCGCACGTCGTCCCGGCCGTCGGTGAGATCACCGCGCCGCACGTGGACCCGGCCGACCGGGTCGGCTGGCTGCGGGGCGTCCTTGCGGGCACGTGGTCCCAGGTCGACGACCGGCTCGCGGCCTGGCGTGTCGCCTTGCTCGACGCCCTGACGACGCTCGAGCAGGAGAGCATCGTGTTCTCCCACTTCGTCGCGATCAACACGGCGGTCGGCGCCGCGACGGGCGACGACCGCGTGATGTGCTTCGCTCCCGCACACGCCTCGGTGACGGAGCTGGTCGTCGACGACGGCGCGCTGCGACTCGTCGCCCGCGGTGCGGAGTCCGACGCTCCGATGCCCCGCGCCGGGGGTCGATCATGACCGACGCCGGTGCGCCTGATCGGAGTGCGATGGAGGAGTACCTCCGCACGACGTTCTTCGAGATGCCGCTCCACAAGCTGCTGGGGCTGCGCTTCGTCGACGACACGCCCGGACACGTGGTCGTCGAGATGCCGGTCCGCCAGGAGGCGTTCAACGGGTCGGGGAACCTCCACGGGGGCGCGATCGCGACGCTGGTCGACGTGGCCGCGGGCTCGTGCGCGGCCCGCGCCTCGGGCTTCGACGCGACCACGCAGAGCCTCGTGACCGCCGACCTGCACGTGCGCTACCTCGGTCGTCCCAAGGGGGACGTCGTGCGCGCGGATGCCCGGCTCGTGCGGGCCGGGCGGATGCTCATCGTCGTCGAGGTGCGGGTGCTCGACCCCGACGACAACGTGATCGCGGTTGCCGACTTCTCCTCGATGGTCGTCCCCCGGCGGGATCCGCTGCGCGAGGGGACGACCGCGGACCCGAGCGCGCCCGACCTGTAGTGGGGCGTGGGCCCTGGGAGATCCTGCGGCCGGACGCCGGTCGGTGCTACGTTGCCGCCAGATCAGCCACCACGGGGGAGAGTCCACGGAATGCTCGGCATCGAGATCTTCGACAACTTCGGTCTGAACTTCGCCGCCCGCTGGGCGCACGTCCTGGTCGGGATCACCTGGATCGGCCTGCTGTACTACTTCAACTTCGTGCAGGTCCCCGCGTTCGCCGAGCTCGAGCCGGGGACGCGCAATCAGACGATCGACAAGCTCGCGTCCCGGGCGCTGTGGTGGTTCCGTTGGGCGGCCGCGGCGACGTTCGGCTTCGGTCTGCTCCTCGGCCTGATCCCCCTGGGCGAGAGCGGCGACGGCATCTTCCTCCAGGACGACTACTTCAAGGGTGCGGCCGGGATCGCCATCGCGACCGGCATGCTGCTGGGCATCACGATGTTCCTCAACGTGTGGCTCGTGATCTGGCCGAAGCAGAAGATCGCCATCGCCAACGCCCGCAACGTCCTCGCCGGTGGTGAGGCCGACCCGGCCGCGGCCGACGCAGGGCGTGCCGCGCTCCTCGCCTCGCGCCAGAACACGATCTTCTCGTTCCCGATGCTGATGTTCATGATCGGGACGGGGCACTTCTTCCTGCAGGACTTCGACACAGGAAGCGACCGAGGGATCTACTGGGCGATCACGGGCGTGATCTTCCTCGCCTTCGAGCTGAGCGCGCTCGGGATCATCGGTGGGAAGGGCTCGAACCTCACGAACTGGGTCTACGAGAACCACACGCGGGCCATCGGCACCGGTCTCGCCCTCACGGTCGTCTGGTACGCGCTCTGGGAGCTGATCTTCTAGGGCCCTCGGTCGGGTCGGGCGCCGGACTCGCCGGCACCCGACCGTTCAGACCTCCAGGAGGTCGGCGATCCGCGCGTGGTGCTCGGCGGTCGTGCCGAACAGCGCGGCGTCGGTCTTCACCCGGCGCACATACAGGTGCATGTCGTGCTCCCACGTGTAGCCGATGCCGCCGTGGATCTGGATGCCCTCTGACGCCAGGAGGCGTTGGCAGTCGTTCGCGGCGGCCTTGGCCGTCGACGTCGCGAGCCACCGCTCGGGGTCGTCCTCGGCGATGGTGAGCGCGGCGAAGTAGCCGGTGGCGCGGGCCCGCTCGAGCGCGACGCTCATGTTGGCGAGCTTGTGCTTGATGGCCTGGAACGAGCCGATCGGGACCCCGAACTGCTCGCGCTGCTTCGCGTACTCGAGCGTCACGTCGAAGATGGTCTGGCAGGTGCCGAGCGCCTCGAGCGCGAGTCCCATCACCGCGACGTCGATCGCGCGTCGCAGTGCGGTCGCGGTCTCCGGGCCGGGGGCACCGAGGCACCGATCGGCGGCGACGGTCACGCCGTCGAGCCGGAGCGTGGCGAGCCCGCGGGTGGGGTCGAGCGCCGCCATCGGCTCGATCGTGAGGTCGGCCGACGGGACCACGAACGCGCCCACGCCGTCGTCGCCGTCCGATCCGGGCGTGCGCGCCACCACCACGATCTCGTCGACCTCCGGTGCGCCGAGCACGGCGGCCTTCTCGCCGGAGAGCACCCAGGCGCCATCACCGCCCGGGCTCGCGGTCGTGCGGACCGACGCCGGGTCGAGGCCGCTCCCGGGCTCGGCGACCGCCAGAGCCCCGGTGCACGACCCCGCCGCCACCGCGCCGAGGAACCGGTCCTGCTGCGCATCGTCACCGGCTTCGGCGATCGCCGGGACGAGCTGGGTGGTGGTGGGGACGAACGGCCCCGGAGCCACGACCCGCCCCATCTCCTCGAGGACCACGGAGAGCTCGACCGCGCCCAGCCCGAGGCCACCGTGGGCCTCGGGCACGGTCAGGGCCGGCCAGCCGAGATCGACCATCTGCTGCCAGAGACCTGCGGTGCCCGTGCGTCCCTCGGTGCCGCCGCGGAAGGCGTCCTCGACGACCTTCCGCACGAGCTCGGGCGGGCACTCGCGCGCGAGCATCGCGCGCACCCCGTCGCGCAGGTCGTCCTGGTCGGCCGTGAACTCGAGCTCCATCGACGGGCAACCTACCTGACGTGCTCGTCAGGCCGGTCGCCCGGGGTCTCGGCGTCGAGCATCTCGCGGAGCACCCGGCGGTCCACCTTCTCCCCGGCGGTGAGCGGGAGCGCCTCGACGGTCCGTAGGCCTTCGGGCAGCTTGTACGCCGCGAGCCGATCGCGTCCGAAGTCCCGGAGCCCGTCGACGGTCGGGGCCGCCGACGGGTCGCGGGCGACCACGAACGCGACGCCCACCTCGCCCATGACGGGATCGGGTGCCGGGACGACCGCGACATGTGCGACGTCGGGATGGGTCGAGAGCACTGCCTCGACCTCGACCGGGTACACGTTGTAGCCGCCGCGGACGTACATCTCCTTGCTCCGGCCCACGAGCCGGAGCCGACCCTGGTCGTCGACCCATCCGACGTCGCCGGTCCGGACGAAGCCGTCGGCGGTGAACGCGGCGCGCGTCGCGTCGGGGGCGCGCCAGTACCCGGACATCACCGCGGGGGAGCGCAGGCACACGGCACCGATGTCGCCCGGGGTCACGGGCTCGTCGGCGTCGTCGAGCACGCCGAGCTCGACCGCGGCGTGTGGGCGCCCGACGCTGATGACTGCGTCCTCTTCGGGGTCGTCGAAGCCGGTGCCGAGCCCGATGCCGGCCTCGGTGCACGAGTAGCGCGTGGCGAGCTTGGCGTCGAAGCGCGCCCGTGCCTCCTGCGCGAGCCCGGGAGTGACCGGTCCGCCGCCGACGACGATGAACCCGACGCTGGAGAGGTCGAACGCGTCGAAGTCGGGATCGCGCAGCATGAGGGCCAGCTGCGTGGGCACCCCGGCGACCGTCTGCATCCCCTCGCGCTCGAGGAGCGCGAGGGCGTCGTGGGCGCGCCAACGCTCCATGATGAAGCTCGTGCCTCCGCGTTGGAGGTTGCCCGGGAGCTTGGTCATGAAGCCGAGGTGCGCGAAGGAGGTCCCGGTGAAACCGCGGCCGCCGGCGCCCCACGTCGTGCCGACGTCGACGCTGGTGATGAACGACAGCTGCCGGTTGCAGTAGAGCGCGCCCTTCGGGGTGCCCGTCGTCCCCGAGGTGAAGACGATGGCGACCGGGCGTTCGGGGTCCGGTTCGAGCGGGACGGGAGCGCCGTCGATTCGGAGGTCGCGCAGGACGTCGTCGGGGGTGTCGGCGCGGCGCACCTCGACGGTCTCATGCGGGGTCGAGGTCGCTCCCTCGGAGCCGATGACGACCCGGGGACCCGCGAGCTCGAGCACCGTGGCCCGCTCGACGTCGGTGAGGCGGTCGTTGACCCCCGTGGTCACGGCACCGAGCTTCGCCGCGGCCAGGTACGCGACCAGGTACTCGGGTCCCGGCGGGAGGACCAGGGCGACGACGTCGCCGAGCCCGACCCCGCGCCGGGTGAGCCCGGTCGCCACCTCGTCGCTCGCCCGATCGAGGAACGCGTACGAGAGCGGCCACCCGTCCGGCGCCACGTACGCAGGCTGGTCGCGGAACCGCCGGGCGGCCTCGCGTAGGGTTGCACCGAGCATGGGGTGCCTCTCCGGGCCCGTGTCGAGCACGAGTGTCAGCGGGGGGTCGTGGCGGAATCGTACAAGTCGGATCGCAGGCGCTCCGGCGTCGCGCCCCGAGAGCGTCCGCCCTCCGACCGTGACGGGGCTGATCGGGACCGGCGCGCGGCGAGCGCCGGAACGCCCGCCCAGGGGCGGGAGCTCCGAGCCCAGGGTCGACGCACCATGCAGCGGCTCCTCGACGCGGGGCTCCGCGTGTTCGCGAGGCGCGGGTACCACGCGGCACGGGTCGACGACATCGTGCGTGCGGCGCGGACGTCGCACGGGACCTTCTACCTGTACTTCACCAACAAGGAGGACCTCCTCCGCGCGCTGGCGGTGGACTGCGCGCACGAGCTCACCGACCTCGCCGACACCATCGGGCCGATCACGCCTGACGACGCCGGTCGGGCGGAGCTTCGCTCGTTCCTCGAGCGGTTCCTCACGACCTATCGACGGTACGGGCCCGTGATCCGGGCCTGGATGGAGGACCAGGTCGGCGACCGCGAGGTCGACCGCCTCGGCGTGAAGGCGTTCACCGCGATCGGTGACCAGCTCGGACGGCGCATGCGTGAGGCCGACGTGCCGATCGCCGCCAACGAGGCGGCGTCCGTCGGCGCGCTGATGGCGATGCTCGAGCGGGTCTCCTACGGCGTCGCGTCACGTCGCCTGGTCGAGGACGACGACACCCTGCTCGACACGTTGGCGACCATCGTGCACCGGGGGTTCTTCGGCGGACCGTAGGTTCGCCCGGGTCAGCTCGGCGTCGCGCCCGCGATCGGGACCGCGAACGCACGGCACCAGATGAGCACCGTCCACTCGCCAGTCGCGAGGTCCGTGCCGGCGGGCACGTCGTAGAACTGCGTCCCCTGGTTGCCCTTGAGGTCGCCGAGGTCGACGGCGCCGTCGCCCGGGCGCTCCTGGCCCGAGCCGCGCACGACGTAGAGCTTGTAGTCGGGACCGGGCTCGACGTCGATCCCCTCGAGTCCGACGACGAAGCTGCCGTCGGGCTGCTGGTAGAGGTTGACGGTCCCGCTCGCGTCGTGATCGATGCCCCCCAGCGCGCCGGTGCCGAGCACGACCGGCTCGGCCGGGGCGGGGGCCTCGGCGGGAGTGTCGGTGGGTGCGGCGTTCGGGGCCGGAGCGGCTGCGGGCGCGCGGTCGGTCCCGGGGAACGTCTCGACGACCTTCTTGCTGCGGAGGCTGGGCAGGATGAGGACGAGGACGAGCGCCACTGCCAGCACGCTCAGGACCCCGGTGCGCAGCCAGCCGTCCCGGACGAGGCGGGGGAGCACGAGTCGCGAGAGGACGAGCCAGCCGACGACGATGCCGAGGGTGAGGAGGATCGCCTGGGTGCCGGAGAAGATGTCCCGCACCGCGTTCGGACGGATGGCCGCCATGATCCCGAACGACACGGCGAGGACGACGAGGGGGATCACCTCGATCCACTTCGGCGGGGTCGAGGCGCGGCGACCGTTGCGGGGGCCGCGGGAGTCGGGTCCGGGGTGCTCGTCGACGGTGGTGGCCATGGTGGCGCTCCTGGTCTCCTCGGCGTGGTCGTCGGCAGGTCTACGGAGCGGGGCGCGGTCCAGGATGGCGGATCCTCGGTCGTGGGGGCCACCCACCCCCAACATCCGGTGGGGGGGCCCTGGTAGGGGGGGGGGGGGGGGGGGGGGGTGGGGGGGGGGGGGGGGGGGGTCGGGGGGGGGGCGGGCGAGGCGGGTGCGGGGGGGGGGTGGCCCAGGGGGGGGCGGGGGGGGGGGGGGGGGGGGGCGGGGGGGGGTGGGGTGGGGGGGGGGGGGGGGGGGGGGGGGGGGGGGGGGGGGGGGGGGG
>DASUAO010000013.1:0-28145 GCA_035763745.1 Acidimicrobiia bacterium | reverse complement strand
AATCAGGTCGGCCGGACGGGTGAGGTCGTCGGCATCGACATGACACCTGAGATGCTCGCCAAGTCACGAGCGACCGCGGTCGAGATGTACGCCACGCACGTCGAGTTTCGTGAGGGGCTCGCCGAGCAGCTGCCGGTCGCGGACGGCTGGGCCGACGCGGTCATCTCGAATGGCGTCATCAATCTCTGCGCTGACAAGCGCGCTGTATTCGACGAGATCCGACGGGTGCTGCGTCCGGGCGGCGTGCTGCAGTTTGCCGACATCGCGAACGGCCGTCCCGTCCCACCCGAAGCACTGCGCGACATCGATTTGTGGACCGGCTGAATCGCCGGTGGGCTGCCCCGTGAGGGCTGGCGGCACATGCTCCAAGAGGCCGGATTCGTCGACACCGAGGTCGGCCCCGCCGTCGATACCTTCGGCGACGCCGTCGGCGAAGACAAGGCCCGCGCGTTCGAGGTCTTCGGCTACGCCTTCATAGCTCGGCGGCCAAGCTGAGCGAGCCAACATTGCGCTGGAGTTCTTCGCCGGACACTCACGGTCACTCAGGGTTGCTCATCGAGCTGATTCCGTTCGCGACGGAGAAGTCAGCGGTTCAAGCCCCCTCGACTCCACTCTTCTCTTCGTGCCGATCCCGGCGCGGTCGACCCACCCCGATCCGTTCCACTCGGGTCCGCAGGTCGTCGAGCCGACCGGGGTCGGCCTTCATCGCGGTGCGGGTCGCGCCGCTCAGCATCCCGAGCTGCAGTCGGGGCACGGCGGTCACGAGGGCGTCGCCACCCACCACCGACGCGGCCACCCCGATCGCCCGCTCGGCTCCCACCACGGTGGTGGAGGAGGCGAGCAGCTCGGCGACGTCGGTGGCGAGCAGCAGGTCGGAGGCCGCGAGCTCGCTGAACCCGAAGTCGATGATCCACGACTGGCCGTCGTCGCCCAGGAAGACGTTCGCGAGGCGCAGGTCACGGTGGGCCACTCGGTGCCGCCGCATCAGCGCCAGCTGCTCCCAGATCCCGGCGAGGGCAGCGTCGGTCATCTGCTGCTCGGCGACCCGGTCGAACGACTTGCCCGCGATCTGCTCGTACGCGAGGACGAAGCCGTTTGGCTCGGCCTGCGCGAACGCGACGAAGCGCGGCGTGCGCACACCCAAGTCGCGCACCGCGAGCGCAACCAGGGCCTCGTGCTCCACCGTGCGACGCAGCGACGCATCGGCCTTCTCGTCGCCGACGTCACGGGGCGCGAGCCGCCGGTAGGTGCGGAACATCAGGTCGGCGCTGCGCTCGTCGGCACCGAGGGCCTTCACGAACAGCAGGGTTCCGTCGACGGTCGATCCGAAGTACGGCGACGATCCGCGTGCGTCGACGTCGGCCCGGTGCAGCTCGGCGAGGTCCACCCCCACCGCGCGCAACCCCGCGTCGATCGACTCGATGGTCGGTCGCATCGACGGCGCACCAAGCGCGGCAACCGCGAGCGCACCACCGAACCAACCCGCCAGCAGCGCGATGATCACATCGAGGGCGATGTCGGAGCTGATGAACCAGACGACCGTGATGATCGCGACCAGGATCCACCCCCACCGTCGCCACCGCCGACCCACCCACGGCACCGCCGCACTCACCACGCCCGTCACGAACGCGCCACCGATGGGGATCTCGTTCGGCTCGACGAGCAGCCAGGAGCCGTCAACCTCGGTGACCTGCCGGACGCCGTCGTCGACGATCGCCTCACCGACCAGGAAGACGATCGCCGACACGACGAGCGCCAGCACGATCGTGAACAGGTACCGCCACTCGCGCCGCCACAGCGCGACGACGAGACCGCCGCCGAGGAGCACCAAGATCAGCACCTCGGCGACGACCGCGAGCGTGGTCACGAACCACTCGGGCAGCCGGTCCAACCCGCGCAGCAAGTCGGCGAGGAACTCGGTGATCCCGTCGTGGAACAGGGCCCCGAGCAGCACCGTCACGAAGAGGAGCACGAACGCGACGACCAGGCGCAGCACCTCGGTCGGCGCCCAGGTCACGCGTACAGAAGGTCCGGCCACCGCCGAAGACTACGTTCGCCTCGTGTCCTGGCTCGCGATCGTGGGGGTGGCGGTGGGTGCCGGCGTCCTCGGCCTCTCGTTTCGCGCTGCCCACCAGCCCCACATCCCTGATGGCGAGCAACGGGTGTTCCGCGCGGTCAACGGCCTTCCGAGCTGGCTGTACTGGCCGCTATGGCCGCCCATGCAGCTCGGCAACCTCGTCGTGGGAACGCTGGCCGGCCTCGCCGTCGCCCGCTACTACCGCAGCTGGACGATGGCGGCAGCGGTGGTGCTTGCCGCCCTGATGAAGCTGCTGGCCGAGCGCGTCATCCGCCACTGGACCCGGCCCCTCCTCGCCGTGCGCCAACGGCCGGGGACGAGCGAGCCGGGCGCCGTGCTGCGCGGCGGCGACGTGCCCGGCCACGGGCCGAGCTTCCCGTCGGGGCACGTGATCCTCGCGGTGGCGATCGCCTGCATCGTGGCGGTGGAGATCCCCGAGGCGGGGGTGTGGCTCCCGTTCCTCCTGGCGTTCCTCGTGATGTTCGGCCGGGTCTACGTGGGCGCGCACAACCCGCTCGACGTCACCGCCGGCCTCGGACTCGGGCTCATCGTCGGGTCGTTGGTCGCCGGGCTCCTCGTCTGACGACGTCCCGCGCGATCGCCGCGGTGTCGCCCCGGATGGGTCCACCGGACACCGCCGCGAGCGCCGAGCTGGGACCGGTCGAGATCTGCCTGGCCGTTCCGAGCAGGGCGCAGAGGATCGCGCCGGCCGCCGCAGCGTAGAGCCCGTGCTGGATCGGCACGCCCGCGATCCCCGCGTACCCGAGCGCCTTGGGCACGACGAGCGCGGTGACGGTGAGCCCGGCGATCAGGTCGGCTCGCAGCCATGAACGGTCGTAGTGACGTCCCCAGTCGAGGATCGGCAGCAACCTCGCCAGACCGGTCGGTCCCGACGCGCCCGCAGGGGTCTCGGCCGCCTCGTGTCGTGCCTCCGCCATTGCGCGCGCTCACTCAGTCGCCGGTGAGCAGCGAGCGCACGCGCGCCGCGCCTCGATCGATCCAGTCGGTCGCGCGCCCGAGCCGGGCGTCGCGGGCGATCACGCGTGAGGCGTTGCGTCCCGGCACCGCCATCACCCCGCCGCCGGGATGGGTCCCCCCGCCGCAGAGGTAGAGGCCGCGGATCGGTGTGCGGTAGTCGCCGTAGGAGGGGATCGGGCGGAAGGAGAACATCTGGTCCGGCGTCATCTCGCCCTGCATGATGTTCCCGCCCAGCAGTCCGAACCGCTCCTCGAGATCGCTTGGCGTGAGGACCTCGACGTGCTCGACCGCGTCGGCGAGGTCGGGCGCGTACGCCCCGACCGCCTCGACGATCTTCGCCGCCCACGAATCGCGCGTCGCCTGCGTGTTCGGCGTCTCGTACGGCAGGTACTGGGTGAAGGCCATCATGATGTGCTTGCCCTCGGGAGCGATCCCGTCCTCGTGCGCCGTGGGGAACATCACCTCGGCGTAGGGATGCTCGCTCGGCTGTCCGTGCTTCGCGTCGTCGAAGGCCTGCTCGAGGTAGGACATCGACGGTGAGACCGCCATCAGGCCACGGTGCATCTCGCCGTCCTGGTCCCACGCCGGGAAGGTCGGCAGTCGCGACAAGCCGAAGTTCACCTTCACGCTGCCGCTGCGCGTGCGGAACCGCTCGACGTCGCGCACCACGTCGGGGGGCAGGTGCGCGCGACCGACGAGGTCGAGGTAGGTCGTGACCGGATGCGCGCTCGACACCACCTGGCGGGCCGGCACGAGCGTCCCGTCGGTCAGCTCGACCCCGACCGCGCGACCTTGCGGGCTCACCGAGATCCTCTCGACCGGGGCGCCGATGCGGATCTCGGCGCCAGCCGCCTCCGCCGCCCGCGCGATCGCGGCTGAGAGGCCGCCCATCCCGCCCTTCACCCAGCCCCACGCGCCGAAGTGCCCGTCGATCTCCCCGATCCAGTGGTGCATCAGCACGTAGGCCGACCCCGGGGTCATCGGCCCGCACCAGGCCCCGATGATCGCCTGGGTCGCGAGCGCTCCCTTCACGCGATCGTCCTCGAACCACTCGTCGAGCAGGTCGGCCGCGCTCATCGTGAACAGGCGGACGATCTCGTGGACGTCGCGGCCGGTCCAGCCCCGGAACCGGGCGCCGGTCCGCAGCCACCCGAGCACCTCGGCCAGCCGGAGATTCGGCGGCACGACGAACAGCAGGTCCTTCATCAGCCGGGCAACGCGCTCGAAGTAGCGGTCGAACTCCACGTAGGCCTCGGCGTCGGCCTCGTTGAGCCTCGCGATTCCCTCGACGTCTCGGCGCACATCACCCCAGAGCGTGAGCGAGCTGCCGTCGGGGAACGGGACGAAGTAGTCCGGCGTGATGATCGAGACGTCGTATCCGAACCGCTTGAGGTCGAGTTCGGCGACGATGCGATCCGGGAGCAGCGACACGACATAGGACGCACTCGAGATCTGATAGCCGTCCCACATCTCCTCGGTCACCGCGGCTCCGCCGAGGACGTCGCGTCGCTCGAGCACGAGGACGTCGAGACCGGAACGCGCGAGGTAGGCGGCGCAAGCCAGGCCGTTGTGCCCGCCACCGACGATGACGACGTCACGGGTGCGTTCGCTCACGACTGGAACCTAGCGGGAGATCTTGGTCAGGGGACACCCCAGCCGGGCTCGTAACCGAAGACCTCGGTGGCGCTCCGGGTGCCGAAGTGGTCGTCGAGCAGCTCGAGGTGGTCGAGGGTGACCAGCGCCGGGTGCACCACTCCACAGGCGCGGCTGAGCTGGAGCAGCTCCTTGCGCAGCTGGACGAGGTAGTTCGCGGCGCGCACCGACTTCGACGCCGGGTCGAGTCCCCGCTGGAGCCACCGGTTGTTGGTGGTCACACCGGTCGGGCATCGGCCGGTATGGCAGCGCAGTGCCTGGATGCAGCCGATCGACAGCATTGCCTCGCGGCCGACGTTCACCGTGTCGCACCCGAGCGCGAACGCGAGAAGCGCGTTGTCGGGCAGGCCGAGCTTGCCGGAGCCGGTGAACACGACGTCGTGGTGCAGGCCGGCTTCGGCGAACACGCGGTAGACGCGCGAGAACCCGACCTTGAACGGGAAGGCGACATGGTCGCCGAACACGAGCGGTCCGGCACCGGTTCCGCCCTCGCCGCCGTCGATCACGATGAAGTCGACGCCACGCTCGCCAGACGCCATGAGCGTCGCGAGATCGCGGAAGAGGTCGAGCTGTCCGACTGCCGACTTGATGCCTACTGGCCGTCCGCACTCGGTGGCGAGCAGCTCCACGAAGTCGAGCAGGCCGTCGGCATCGTGGAACGCGGAGTGCCGAGGCGGGCTCCACGCGTCGACCCCCTCTGGCACGCCCCGCAACCTCGCGACCTCCGGCGTCACCTTCGCGGCCGGGAGCAGCCCGCCGAGCCCGGGCTTCGCGCCCTGGCTCAGCTTGATCTCGATCAAGCGGATCTGCGGATGCGACGCGATCACGTCCGTGAAGCGACCGAGGTCGAAGCGCCCCGCCGCGTCCCGGCACCCGAAGTACCCCGTACCGATCTGCCAGACGAGATCCCCCCCGTGCTCGTGGAACGAGGTGACCCCCCCTTCTCCGGTTCCCTGGAGACAGCCGGCGAGCGCGGCCCCGCGGTTGAGTGCCTCGACCGCCTTGGCGCCGAGCGACCCGTAGCTCATGCTCGACACGTTGACGACCGATGGCGCGCGGAACGCCTGGGCGCGCCCTCGGGCGCCGCCGATCACCTTGGCCGACGGCACGCGGAAGTCCCGGTCGAAATCCGGATCGCCCTCTTGGGGAGTGGAGGGCGGGAACGGCGAGTGCTTGATGATCAGGTAGCCAGGCGAGGTCTCGAGCTCGTTGTCGGTGCCGAACCCGACATGGGTGTTGTGCTGCTTCGCCGCCGTGTAGACCCACCGCCGCTGGTCACGGCTGAAGGGCTTGTCGGCGTCGTTGTCGACGACGATGTACTGGCGCAGCTCGGGTCCGATGCCTTCGAGCAGGTACCGGAAGTGCCCGATGATCGGGAAGTTCCGGAGGATCGCATGCCGACGCTGGGTGAGGTCGTAGACCACGACGACCGCGACGACGGCACCGGTCCCGATCAGGATCCACGCCCACCACGCCATCCGGCAATCCTCCCACGCCGCTCCCGCCGGGGGACGCGAGGGAGCCGCTACGGTGCGAGCGCCGACGCGAGGGAGGCCAGTCGACTCGCCCGCGTGCCGGGGCGCATCGGGTCGGTGTCGACACTGTTGGCGAGGTAGGCGAACGAGATGCCTGTCGCGGGGTCGGCCCACGCGACCTGACCGTGCGCACCGGCATGACCGAACGAGCCGGGCGAGCACGCGTGGCCGAAGATCGCGTACCGCAGCGTGTGCATGCCGTCGTCGCCGGCCAGTACGAGGCCGCGTGATCGGTTGGCCGGGATCCCCATGAGCGGATCATCGAAGTCGCAGTGCACGACGCTCGTCGCGTCGCGCAGGACCGCCGCGTCCCAGAGGCCATCGGGGTTCGTGAGCAGCGCCTGGTAGAACCGCGCCAGGTCTGCCGCGGTCATGAACGCGCCGCCGCCCGGGTTGCCCACTGCACGAATCTCCGGTGTGTTGAACCGGAGGGTGGGGTCCGTCTCGGCGTCCGCGCTCGCGGGCACCAGGAGGGCGATGTCCTCTTGGTCGTCCGGACCGAGGCCCAGCACGCGGGGGAGACCGAGCGGTGCGCAGACCCGCTGCTCGACGAAGTCTCGGAAGTCGAGCCCGCTCACGCGCTCGATGAGCGCTGCGAGCACCCAGTGCGCCGACTCGGAGTGGTACTCGAAGCGGGAGCCCGGCTCCCACTCCAGTGTCCACGTCGCGATCCGGTCGAGCCGGCGACTACTCGAGATCGCGTCGCGCGCCGAGATCGTGGGACTCGGGAACCCGGCCGTGTGCAGAAGGACCTGCTCGAGCGTGACCCAACCGACCGGGGTTCCCGCGAGCTCGGGGAGGTCGTCGGCGATGGGACGATCGACGTCGAGGCTCCCGTCACCGAGGAGCAGCCAGATCGCCGACGCGACGATGGGTTTGGTGGCCGAGAAGATGCAGAACCGGGTCGTGTCGGATGCGTCGCCGAACGTCTCGAACGCCAGGAGGTCACCATCGCGGGCGGCGGCGACCTGGCACGCCGGGACGGCACCCCGCTCGACGTCGGCACCGGCAGCCGCGACGAGCTCGTCGATGGTCGTCACCGATGCTCTCCCTGCGTCGTTCCTCGGACGGCTGCATTCTCGCCGACCTATCCTGCCGGCGTGAAGCGACACCTGCGCGCGATCCTGGCGCGGACTCCCCTCTGGGGTCCGTACCGGAGGCTCCGCGCCCGCCAGGAGATGCGGCTCGTCCGCCGGACGTACTCCGAGTGGACGGATGTCGACGAGCGGCGAGCGGCCTTCTACGGGCAGTTCGTCGAGGCGGGAGACGTGGTCTTCGACGTCGGCGCCAACATCGGGAACCGCACCAAGGTCTTCGCCCACCTCGGTGCAACCGTCGTTGCCGTAGAACCCCAGCGAGGATGCGGTGACTTCCTCGAGGAGGCCTACGGCGGGGAGACCCACGTCCACGTGGTGCGGGCCGCTCTCGGCGCGTCGGTCGGCGAAGCCGACATGCAGGTCTCGACCTGGAGCGCGTTGTCGTCGTTGTCCCCGTCGTGGATCGAGGCCGTCCGCGCGAGTGGTCGACACGCCGATGCGCTGTGGACGCACTCCGAGCGCGTGCCGGTCGACACGCTCGATCGGCTCATCGACCGCTACGGCCTACCGACGTTCGTGAAGATCGACGTCGAGGGGTTCGAGGCCGACGTGATCGCGGGCCTCTCGGTGCCGGTCGCCGCGCTGTCGATGGAGTTCCACTCCGAGCACGTCGCCGGCGCCCGGCGGTGGCTCGCGCACCTGTCCGGGATCGCCGACTACCGGTTCCAGCTGAGCTTCGGCGAATCGCTGGAGCTGACGCCTCAGGGGTGGTTGACCGCGTCGGAGTTCGACGCTCGGCTGGACGACCTCCCGGACCTCTCGTGGGGCGACGCATACGCCCGCCTCGAGGGAAGCCCTCCGCACGACGGCTGATCGGCGGCACGCAACCGCGTCACCCCGAGCCGCGACTCAGATTCTGCGGATCAGCGTCGAGCGCGGTCAACTTCGTGATGAGCTTGGCGAACGTCTCGTCGAACGAATGCTGCTTGCGGGCCCGCTTCAACGGGTTCGCGTAGGAGATGATCTGGGCCGTCGCGAACTCGTGCCACGTGCCACGTTCCTTGAGTTTCTCGGTGATCGCGCGTACGAGCTGGTGCGCCTCCACCACCTTGGTAGCGCGCCCTTCGCGGATCTCGAGTGTCTCGCCGAGCGGCGCGTCCATGAATCCGTCGCACTTGCGGAGGATCGACTCGTACGCGCTGCCGGCGAGGCGACCGGACTCGGCGTACGCGAGACCGAGGGTCACGTAGTGCGCGTGGAGGACCGAGTCCACGACCGCCGCGTCGGTCTCGACGAACTTCGGCCTCGTCTCGACCAGCTCACGGTAGATCGACAGCGCGACGGACGCTCGCTCCCGGATGTTGGGTTCCTTCTCCACGTTGAGCGCGAGCATCCGGTGGGCGAGGTCACGAGGGACGATCACGACCGGCAGCTTCCGGAGCCCCAGCTCCTGGGCGGCCAGGTAGCGGTGCTGGCCGTCGATGATGTGCAGCTGGTCGCCCTCGGCCGCCTCGACGACGACGATCGGGGCGAGGAAGCCGACCCGCTCGATCGAGTCGACGAGGCGCTGCACGTGCGGCGCGCTCGGTTTCCGCTGGTGCGCGATCACGTCGAGGCGGCCGAGCGGCACGACCTCGAACACGAGGTTGCGGCGAGTGGCGGGGTCCTTGAACCCGAAGCCGGCGTCGCCCGTCGCGGTCACCTTGCGAGCGCATCCATGTCGCGACGGAGCGTATCGGCGCCGCGTATGGCCGTCAGTGCCCCCGCGCGATCCACTCCTCGAGGTGCGGCGCCTCGTCGGCAATCGTGGTCGAGTCGCCGTGCCCGGTGTGCACCACGGTGTCCGGGGCGAGCACCAGGAGCCGGTCCCGGATCGACTCGATGATCGTCGGGAAGTCGGAGAACGAACGACCGGTCGCTCCCGGCCCGCCCTTGAAGAGGGTGTCGCCCCCGAAGACGTGCCCCTCCGGGCCCACCAGGCACACGCCACCGGGGCTGTGGCCCGGGGTGTGGATGATCCGGAGGCGGGTGCCGGCGACGTCGATCTCGCTGCCCTCGCGCACGGCGTCGTCGGGCTTGCGCTCCGGGTAGACGAGGTCCCAGAGCATCTCGTCGTCCGGGTGGAGCAGGACCGGTGCGCCCCCCGTCGCGCGGGAGAGCGCGTCGGCGGCATTGATGTGGTCGTTGTGGCCGTGCGTGCACACGATGGCGCGGACGGTGCGGTCCCCGACCGCGGCCGCGATGGGTGCGGCGTCGTGGGCCGCGTCGATCACGATGACCTCGTGGTCGTCCCCGACGAGCCAGATGTTGTTCTCGACGTCGAAGTCCTCACCGTCGATCGAGAAGATGCCGGCGGTGGTGAGGTGCTCGATGCGGGCGCTCACGACGCGCTCATCAGGAGTCGATCGTCACGACGGAGCGCAGGACCTCGCCGCGCTCCATCTTGTGGAACGCCTCCTCCACCGCGTCGAGCGAGATCGTCTCGGAGACGAACGCGTCGAGGTCGAACCGCCCCGCGAGGTACAGGTCGACGAGGAGCGGGAAGTCGCGGGTGGGGAGGCAGTCGCCGTACCACGACGGCTTCAGCGCGCCGCCGCGACCGAAGAAGTCGATCATCGGGATGTCGGGGAGGGCCATGTCCGGGGTCGGCACCCCGACCTGCACCACGGTGCCGGCGAGGTCGCGCGCGTAGAACGCCTGGGCGAGCACCTCGGGACGGCCGACCGCCTCGATGCAGACGTCGGCACCGTTGCCATCGGTGAGGGCGCGGACCGCCTCGACGGCGTCCTCCTTCGAGGCGTCGACGGTGTGGGTCGCGCCGAATCCCCGCGCCCACTCGAGCTTCGTGGCGTCGAGGTCGACGGCGATGATCGTCCGGGCGCCGACGAGTCTGGCCCCGGCGATCGCGGCGTCGCCCACACCTCCGCACCCGAACACGGCGACCGTGTCGTCGCGCTGGACGTTGCCCGTGTTGACCGCCGCGCCGAAGCCCGCCATCACACCGCACCCGAGCAGGCCCACGGCCTCGGGGCGCGCCGCCGGGTTCACCTTGGTGGCCTGACCCGCGGCGACGAGCGTCTTCTGGGCGAACGCGCCGATCCCGAGCGCGGGGGAGAGCGCCGTGCCGTCGGTGAGCGTCATCCTCTGGGTCGCGTTGTGGGTCGCGAAGCAGTACCAGGGCCGCCCCCGTCGACAGGCCCGGCACTCTCCGCACACCGCGCGCCAGTTCAGGACGACGAAGTCGCCCGGGGCGACGCTCGTCACGTCGGGGCCCACGGTCTCGACGACTCCGGCCGCCTCGTGTCCGAGGAGGTAGGGGAACTCGTCGCCGATCCCGCCCTCGCGGTAGTGGAGGTCGGTGTGGCAGACGCCGCACGCCTGGATGCCCACGAGCACCTCCCCGGGTCCAGGGTCGGGGACGACGATCCGCTCGACGGTGACCGGCTCGCCCTGTGCTCGCGCGACGACCCCGTCCACCTCGTGGCTCATGGCGCGAAATCTAGTGCCGGCGTGCGGATGGTAGAAACGGGTCATGCGCTTCGGACTCGACATCGCCCAGCAACGCATGCCCTGGTCAGAGGTGGCCGACCGGGCTCGGTTCGCGGAGTCACTCGGCTTCGACGGCGTGTGGGGCTTCGACCACTTCCAGCCGATGTACGGCGAGGGGCCCGGGGAGTGCTTCGAGGGTCACACGACGCTCGCCGCACTCAGCGGGGTCACCGAGCGCGTGCGGCTCGGGCTGCTCGTGGCCGGAATGACGTACCGGCACCCGGCGGTGTTCGCGGCGGAGGCGATCACGATCGACCACGCGTCGGGTGGCCGCCTCGAGCTGTCCTACGGTGCCGCCTGGTTCGACAAGGAGCACACCGAGCTAGGGATCCCCTTCCCGGCGCTCAAGGACCGGGTCGACGCGTTCGAGGAGGCAGTGCAGATCGTCCGCGGGCTGCTCACGACCGATGGCTTCACCTTCGAGGGCCGCCATCACTCGGCGGCCGACGCAACCTTGCGGCCCCGCCCGGTGCAGGATCCCCACCCCCCGATCTGGATCGGGGCTTCGGGTGAGCGGCGGATGATGCCGATCGCCGCGCGGTACGCCGATGTCTGGCACTGCTTCGGCCCCGCGGAGCACCTCGGGCCGAAGTCGCAACGCCTGAGCGAGATGGCCGAGGCCGCGGGACGGGACCCGGATGAGATCCGTCGGGCCGCGTCGCTCTCGCTCGAGGAGGACGCCGACACGCTGGCTCGCCAGATCGACGAGTGGGCCGCGGCCGGGTTCGAGTACCTCGTGTGTGGCTGGCCGGCCGGCGGACGGGCCCAGGTCGAGGCCTTCGCCACCGCGCACCTCGGCTGATCCCCGCGGGGTCGGCGCTTCCGGCCCGCGACCGCCGCCCCCACCCCCGCCACCCGATGACCACTCTCAGTGGTTTCCTCGTGCTGTCCGGTTCGGACCTTCAGGAGCAGCGGATCGCAGTCGATTTCTCGCTCGAGGCCGGGCACCGCACGGGTGCCGGCACGGGGCACACAGGGAATCGACATGGCATCCAGCGCACGAAGCGCAGCGGCCGACCGGTCGGGACGCACGAACGCCGGGCACCGCCGATCGCGTCGCGGCCTGGCAATGGCGCTCGTCGTGCAGCTGCTCACCGCGGCCGCGCTCGTCGTGGGGACCGCCGCTCCCGCGTTCGCCGGTCCCCCGACGGCGATGACCGGCTACGTCCCGCTTCCCTCGAACGACCTCGTCACGGCGTTCAAGGCAATCAACGGCGCGGCCGGGACGACCCTGGACTTCACGGTGGGGATCACCAACGCGGCGGGTGGCGCGGTCATCTACTACGACCACTGGGAAGACGGCTACGAGGCTGACATCGCGAACCCGGTGCAGGGCAGCACCGAGACGTGGGGTGACGGCAACGCGGGCAACGGTGACGCCGCTGCGCACTGTGGCACCTGCGGCAGCGACCTGCTGACTGCGGGTGATGTGTTCGTGCTCCGCAACGACATCGACACGCCGCGCAACCCGGCCCAGATCCGGTGGGATGGTCGCGACAGGGTGGGCTCCACCCGCGGCTTCGCGCTCACCGCCGGCGGCTGGACCACAGCGGTGGGTCCGTTGCTCGCCAGTGCGGTGTCAGCGTTCGACACGACGCGTTATGGCACGAGCTACACGGTCCCGATCGGGGAGGACACACCGAACCCCCCGAACACCACGCCGCCGTTCGAGTACACGAGCGCGCACGTCATCGCGGCGCAGGCCTTGACGCAGGTGCAGGTGGACCTCGACAACAACGGGTCGTTCGACCAGACGCAGACGATCGGTGCCGGAGAGTCGATGTTCGTGAACGGCGGGCTCCTCGAGGGGGCACGCATCGTCGCGAACAAGCCGGTCCAGGTGCATCTCGTCGCCGGGGACGTGGGTGCGACGTACGAGGCGCACACCTACACGCTGTTCCCGACCAACCTGCTCAGCAATACCTACATCAACCCGGTGGGCTCGTCGGTCGTCAACCAGGAGACGATCATCTACCTCTACAACCCCGAGGCGTCGCCGATCACGATCACGCCGAGCTGCCCGAGCTGCTCGGGGACGTTCCCGGTCCCGGCCGAGAGCAGCGTCAGCTTCACGGTGCCGCTGGGCG
Source organism: Acidimicrobiia bacterium (assembly GCA_035763745.1). Classification (GTDB taxonomy): domain Bacteria; phylum Actinomycetota; class Acidimicrobiia; order IMCC26256; family PALSA-555; genus DASUAO01. Next base: position 15,229 of record DASUAO010000013.1, on the reverse strand, counting down.
AGGCCGTGCAGTTCACCTCCGACGGTCCGGACTTCATCGCTGTCGGCGCATCGGGCTCCCAGAGCGGTGCCGGTGGGGGGAGCGACGCCAGCTCCACTTATGACTGGGGCTTCACGCTCATCCCGGCCGACATCCTGGCGACGCAGGTCGTCATCGGCTGGGCACCAGGTGCTTCCGATGTCCCGCCGTCCGATCCCAACAACGACCCCGTGTGGATCACCACGTTCGGCGCGACGACCCTCAAGGTCGACTACGACGGCGACCCCACGACGGGGACGCTCGGGCCCGACTGCATCGGCCGGTACGACGCGGAGATCCCGGTCACGGCGCTCGTCTCGACCCGCATCGTCGACAACGCCGACAACGACATGACCGGCGCGCGCATCTACACCTGCGACGGGACCGCCGTGGCCGGCGCCTGGGGTGAGGACCCCGCCAATGCGCCTGCGGGGAGCCCCGGGCTCGACGCCGGGTACACGGTGATCCCGAGCTCGAACCCGCTCGTGAACAAGACGTCCGCGCTCGCGATCGATGCGAACGGCGACAGCCGCTTCGGCCCCAACGACACGATCCAGTACTCGGTGACGATCGCCAACGTCGGTGACACGACGCTCACCAACGTGTTCGCGGCGGACCCGTTGATGGCAGGGCTCTCGTACGTGCCGGGCTCGACGACGTATGACGACGGGGTCGTGAACCCGATCGCCGACGACGTGGTGCCGCCCGCCGCCACCGAGTACCCCTTCGACGAAGGTGGGTTGAGCCTGCCCGACCTGGCCGCGGGGGCGACGACGACGTTGCGGTTCCGGGTGACGATCGACAGCCCGTTCCCGGGTGCGAGCCCGTTGGTGACGAACCGCATCGACGTGAGCTCGGACCAGGGGACGACCAACAGCACCGACGAGCTCACGCTGACCGAGGCCGACCTGCGGCTCTCGAAGACCCTGACGACGACGCCGACCTACGTCGGTGAGGACGCGGTGTTCCGGGTGCGCGTGGACAACGACGGGCCCGACGCGGCTGCCGGTGTCCAGGTCGACGACCTGCTCCCGGCGGGCGTGACCCATCAGAGTCACGTCGAGTCCCAGGGCGTCTACGACGAGAACACGGGTGTGTGGTCGGTGGGCACGATCGCCAACGGTGCCAACGCGACGCTCGACATCACCGCACGCATGGACGCGCTGTCGGTCACGAATTACGCCGAGGTCACCGACTCGGGTGCGTTCGACCCCGACTCCCAGCCCGGCGAGGATCCTCTCGGTCCGGGTGACCCGCCGAACCAGGACGACGAAGACGACGTGACGGTGACCGTCGCGCCCCTCGCCGACCTCTCGCTCGTGAAGACCCGGACGGGGGGGCCGGACGAGTTCGGTGACACGACGTTCCTGCTGACGCTCACCAACGACGGCCCGTCCACGGCGACCGGAGTCGCGGTGACCGACACGCCGCCGGTCGGATCCGTGTTCGTCGGCTCGACCCCCTCTCAGGGCGCCTACGACAGCGGCACCGGGATCTGGACCGTCGGCTCGGTGAACTCGGGCGCGAACGCGACGCTCGAGGTGGTCTACACGATCCCGTCGTTCCCGGCCACGAACTTCGCCCAGGTGACCGCGGCGACCGAGGCCGACCCAGACTCCTCGCCGGCCGAGGACCCGTTCGGCCCCGGCGACCCCCCCAACGAGGACGACGAGTCGTCGGTGACGGTCACGCCGTCGGCCGACCTGTCCCTCACCAAGGTCGAGACCGCCTCGCCCACGTTCGTCGGTGACAACGCGGTGTTCGACATCACGGTCACGAACGACGGTCCCGACGTGGCGCCCAGCGTGCAGGTCTCCGACCTGCTCCCGGCCGGGCTCACCCACGTCTCCGACACCCCGTCGAAGGGCAGCTACGCGCCGGGCACCGGTGTGTGGACGATCGGCGCGGTCCAGCCGAGTGACTCCGAGACGCTCCAGATCACCGCACGGGTGATCGCACCGGGCTCGATCACCAACACCGCCGAGGTCTCGGCATCCGGCGCACCCGACCCCGACTCCACGCCGGGCAACGACGCCCCGGCCGAGGACGACCAGGACAGCGACTCGGTGAGCACCACCGGCGCGACGCTCGGTGACACCGTCTTCTACGACGTCAACGGCGACGGCACCCAGGATCCCGGGGACCCCGGGATCCAAGGTGTCGACGTCATCGTCACCACGGCCGGCGCGAACGGCACGCTCGGCGACGGTGACGACGTCACGCTCCCAGCGGTCGCCACCGACGCCTCGGGGAGCTGGACCGTCACGGGCCTCGGGCCGGGCCCCTACCGGGTGACGGTCGACACGGCGACGTTGCCGACGGGCCTCGACGACCCGACCGGCGACCTCGATGGCATCGGCACCCCCCACACCGCCGACCTGAACCTGGGCTCGGGTGAGACGCGCAACGACGTCGACTTCGGGTACCAGGGCACCGCGACCGTCGGGGACACCGTGTTCGTCGACTTCGACGGGAACGGCCTCATCGGCGGCAACGAGGGCATCCCTGGCGTCGAGGTCGACATCACCTGGGCCGGTTTCGACGGCGTGCTCGGGAACGGCGACGACATCACCCGACAGGTCACGACCGACGCCACCGGAACCTGGACGTTGTCTGGCCTCCCGCCGGGCCTCTACCAAGTCGCGATCGATCTCTCCACCGTCCCGCCGGGGCTCGTCAACTCCTTCGACCCCGACGGCGGCAACGACGCCACCAGCGAGCTCACGCTCGTGCCCGGCGCCAACGACCCCAACCAGGACTTCGGGTTCCTCGGCACCGGCTCCATCGGACGAGTCATCTTCCGTGACGACAACCGCAACGGGCTCCCCGACGACGGGGAAGGGATCGCGGGTGTCACCGTGCACGCCACCTGGGCCGGGCCCGACGGTGCGCTGGACACCGACGACGACCACACCTACTCCGGCATCACGGACGACACCGGGTCGTACCTCGTGGGCAACCTCCCCGCGGGTGACTACCGGGTCGAGGTGCAGACCGACACTCTCCCGCCCGGCTCGACGAACATCGTCGACCCCGATGGCGGCAACGACAGCACCTCACTGGTCACGCTGGCCGCGGACGAGTCCAACCTCGACCAGAACTTCGGCTACCTGGTGCCGGTCGAGCCGGTCGCGCCCACCGGAGCGCTGGCACTCACGGGCGTCTCGACCGTGGCCCGACTTTCGCTCTCGGGGATCATCCTCCTCGGCGCCGGTATCGCACTTGCCGCCAGCCCCTGGCTGCGAAGCCGACTGACGGCACTGCTCGAGCGGCGAAGGGCCCAGTCGATCGGCTGATCGGCGAGTGCCGGATCAGCGTGTGCCGGAGCGACCGAGTCGCTCGGTGACGCAGGACGCGAACCGGTCCGCGCTCGCGGGGTCCGTCTCGAGGAAGAACGACGGCTCGGCCAGCTCGAGCTCGAGGACGAGAGGCCGGCCGTCGGGTCCGGGCACGAGATCGACCCGTGCGTAGAGCAAGTCGGGCGGTGACGCGGCGAGCGCGGCGTCGGCGACCCGGAGCTCGGCGTTCGACGGCACCCGCGGCTCGATCGTCTCGGGCGCGAAGAACTCGTCGGTGGCGGGCGCGTCGGCCTCCAGGATCGGGCCCTTCCGGAACGCGTGGCTGAACCGGCCGTCGAAATAGACCAGGCCCGTCTCACCCTCGGTGTCGATGTGCTCGAGGTAGGGCTGGACCATCACCGAACGCCCGGCCTCGAGCAGCGCCGCTGCATGACGCAGGGCGGTGTCGGCCGTCGTGTGGCGGATCGTGTCCTTGGACCCGGCCGAGACGACCGGCTTCACCACGACCTCGCCGCGGATCTCGTCGGCGAGCGGCAACGGGTCGCCTGGCTCGCAGAACCGTGTCGGCGCGACCGCGACGCCCCCGGCGGCAAGGTCGGCCAGGTAGTGCTTGTCGGAGCTCCACCGGACGACCTCGGGTCGGTTCAGGACCGTGGTGCACCGGTCGGTCCGGTCCAGCCAGGCGAGGAACTCGTCGTAGCGGGGGACGTAGTCCCATGGCGAGCGCAGCACCGCGAGCCGGAACGCGCTCCAGTCGACGTCTGGGTCGTCCCAGCTCACGACCTCGGCGCGCACGCCGTGTGCCGTGATCGCCGCTAGGAGCGGGGCGAGGTCGGCGTCCGTCGACGCCGCGACGATCGCGGTGACGAAGGCGACGTCGGGCACGTTGCGCACCGTACCCGGCGGCCCGCGTAGGGTGCGCGCCGTGACCGAGATCTCCGATGCCCGCCTCGCCGCGGCCGCCACCCTGCGCGAGCTCGCCAACGCGTTCGTCGCGCACGATGTCGACGAGCCGACGCTCGCCCGGCTCGACGCGAGCGTGCGCGCGGTGCTTCCCGACGTTGCCGCCGGCGCCCGGCGGGAGCGCGTCCCTCCGAAGTTCGGCGAGATCGCGGCGGGAGTCCCGGTCGCCGACGCGGCCCGTCGTCATGCGATGGCCGACCGCGCGGTCGCGGGCGCGGCGAACCCGACGGCGGTCGAGATCACGAGCGCGCGCGAGGGGGACGACGTGGTCGCGTCGGTGCGGTTCGGCAAGGCGTTCGAGGGCGCGCCGGGTCGGGTGCACGGCGGGATGATCAGCGCGGTGTTCGACGATGTGACCGGCTACGTGCTCGCGTTCGGGGGCAAGCCGGGCTTCACCGGTCGCCTCACGGTGACGTACCGCGCGCCGGTGCCGATCGAGACCACGATCGAGTTCCGAGCCCGCCTGCGGGAAGAGACCGGTCGCAAGCTCACGGTCGTTGGGGAAGCGCGGCTCGGGGAGAAGCTGCTCGCCACCGCTGACGCGATGTTCGTGCTGGTGGACCCGAAGCACTTCGCAACCCACGCGGCGGAGCTGCTGGCCCGCGACTCCGGCTGAGCCGTTCGCTGCGAAACGCGGTCGACGCCGAGTCCGTCGAGCGGCTCCGCCTCGCCCCCGACGTCGCGCCAGAGCGTGGCGGCCGACCCGTTCGGGGCCGTGTCGGTCAAGGCTGGCGGAACGCCGGGCTGCCCGAGTCGGACGGGACCGCGTCGAGCGGGCGGGCGACGTCGTCGACGAGCGGCCCGACCCGAGCCGCGATCGGCGCGAGCGCGTCCAGGTCGAAGTCGTAGACACCGGCGACCGTCCGGCTCGTCACCTGGCGGACGTCGTCGGGATCCCAATCCGAGAACGCGTGGCGCAGGCCTTCGGTCGTGTACGGGTAGGTGCTCTCGTGATGGGGGTAGTCGCTGCCCCACATCACGCGGTCGAGCCCGAGCGTGCGCATCGCCTTCGCCTCGGCGGGGCTCGGGAAGCTCACGCCGACGTAGCAGTTGCGCGCGAAGTACTCGGACGGGCGCATCGGGAGGACCTGGTCCTCGGAGTAGTTGATCTCTCCGATGCGTCCGGTCTGCATCTGCGCGTGGAACGCGTCGAGGCCCCTGAGCATCGGCGCGATCCACGAGCACCCCTGCTCGGTCATCACGAACTTCAGCCGCGGGTGCCGTTCGAACACGCCGCCGATGATGAAGTGGGCGAGCGGACGGTGCGAGAACCACTGGGTCTCGGCGATCCAGAGGAACATCGAGAACGAGTGCTTGCCGTAGTCGGGGGAGCCCTGCCCCGAGTGATGGGTGAGTGGGACGTCGAGGTCCACACACGCGCGCCAGAGCGGGTCGTAGACGGGGTCGAACAGCGGCGGTAGATCGGAGTCGTCGGGACGCCCAGGGAGCAGCGCACCACCTCGGAGCCCGTGCTCCTTGATGTAGGTGACGTCGGCGATCGCCTCGTCGACGTCGTTCAGGAAGATCTGGCCCACCCCGGCGCGCCGCTCGGGCGCTTCGGCGCAGAAGTCGGCGAGCCAACGGTTGTGGGCGCGGATCCCGGCGAGGCGCAGCCGGAACTCCTCGGCGTTCGGCGGCCGTGCGATCACCGCACCCGTGGGGAAGAACGGCGGCACCGTGTTCGGGAAGAGCACCTCGGCAGCGGTGCCGTCGGACTCCTGCTCGGCCCAGCGCCGCTCTCCGTCCCAGTTCTGGTCCCGCTTCTTGCCGTGGAGGTCGCGGAACGGGTTCTTGTACCGGTTGCGCCATGCGTCGAACTCGTCGCGGAACTCGGGATCGAGGTACTCGCGGTACTGCTCGTGGTTCCCGCCGGCATGAGTGTCGGCGGAGATGAGGAGGTATCGGTCACTCATCGAGCTTGAAGACGCGCATCGCGTTGTCTCGGAGGAACATCGGCCACACGTGGTCGCGGAAGGGGACGGCGGGCATCTCACGGAAGATGCGTTCGAGGCTCAGGCCCATCGGGTAGTAGCCGGCGTACATGATCTTGTCGGCTCCGCGCGTGTTCGCGTAGTCGATGATCGCCTTCGGGTAGTACTTCGGAGCGAACGCCGAGGTCATGTAGTACAGCCCGGGCCACTTGAGCATGAGCTTGACGGCCAGCTCCTCCCACGGCTCTGCGCCGTGGCGCATGACGATGCGGAGGTCGGGGAAGTCGTAGCAGACCCGGTCGAAGAGCTCGACGTGCTGGCACGCCGACGGGAAGCGCGGTCCGGCGATCCCTGCGTTCACGACCACGGGAATGTCGACCTCGATGCACGTCGAGTAGATCGGGTACATCTTCGGGTCGTCGACCGGGACCTGCGGTAGGCATCCCGAGGGGAACACGGTCACCGCCTTCAGGTCGTGCTTGGCGACGGCGCTCCGGATCTTGCGCACCGATGTCATGATGTCGTTCGGGTCCACCTCGAGCGACGTGTACACCCGCCCCGGGTACCGATCGCGCGCCTCACGCGACTGCTCGCTCAACCCGAAGAGCCCCTTCTCGACACCGACCCTGTCCATCTCGGTGAAGGCTTCGTCGATCGGGTCGACGCCGGCGCTCGCCCCCGCCGGGACGTCCTTGAACATGTACTCCGCGGGGAACGAGAAGGAGTCCTTGGTCTCGGCATCCTTGATGCCGCGCATCAGGTACTCGTAGGTGGCCTGCTTGTCGCGCATCGGGAAGCCGATCATCAGATCGACCACACCGATCCCCTCGGGGACTCCCATGGACCTGGTCCGCTCCCGCTCCCGACGTCGTGCCCGGGACGGGGCGACGTCCTCCGGACGTTCAGACGTTCGCGCTACTTGGTGTCGGCGGCGGGCGGGACTCCGCCTCCGGCCTCACCCTCGTGGCTCTTGCGCCAGAAGAAGACGACGCCTGCGATCGCGGCTCCGAGTGCGGCGAGCTTCGTGAGTGCCTTGCCCTTGCCCATTGGTGTCCTCCTGGTCGTCGAACAGATCGGTCGCCGGAGTCCTCCGACACGTCGATGCACCGTCGATTCTGCCGTCACCGCAGCGCGCGCGCCAATGCGTCGACGATTCGGTCGATGTCGGCATCGCTGATGACCAGAGGCGGGCAGAACGCGAGCGTGTCCGCACCGATCGGTCTGCAGATCACGCCGTCGGCGAGCATATGGTCCCGCACCTGGGCTGCGTCGCGCCCGGTGGGGAGCCCCGTCGCCCAGACCGCTCCCGCACCCCGAACCTCGGTGACCACGCCGTCGTGCTCGAGCGAACGGAAACCCTCGGCGAGGCGAGCGCCGACGATCGGCGCGCGCGCCAGGAGCTCGTCGCCGCGCAGGACCGCGAGGTTCGCGAGAGCTGCCGTGGCGCAGGTCGGATGGCCCGAGTAGGTGTGGCCGTGACGCAGCACGTACGTGTCGTCGGTCTCGAGTGGCTCGTGTACGACGGGCGCGAGGACCACTCCGCCGAGAGGTACATATCCCGAGCTGACGCCCTTCGCGAACGTGATGAGGTCGGGCGTCACGCCGAAGGCGGTCGCGCCGAACCATTCGCCGAGCCGGCCGAACGCGCAGATCACCTCGTCGAAGATCAGGTATGCGCCGTGCTGGTCGCAGAGCCGACGGAGCCCCTCGAGGAACCCGTCCGGTGGTGGGTACACGCCGCCCGCGCCCTGGACCGGCTCCACGAGCACGGCTGCCACGCGGTCGCCGTGCTCCGCCATGAACGTCGACCACGCCTCGATGTCGTCGGCGGGGAGGTTCTCGAATCCCTCGACGTGAGGGCCGAAGCCCTCCTGGTTGGGTGGGAGTCCCTGCGCGGCCATGCCGCCGAAGGTGACGCCGTGGTAGCCGCGGGTGCGGCTGAGCACGAGCGTGCGCTCCGGGCGCCCGGCGCGGACGTGCGCCAGCCGTGCGAGCTTGATCGCGGAGTCCACGGCCTCGGACCCCGACGTGGTGAGGAACACCCGGCTCTTCGGCACGGGGGCGACGTCGGCGATCTCGGCGGCGATCCGCTCGGCCGGCTCGTTCGTGAACGGCTCGAACGTGTGGTAGCAGGCGATCGCGCGCATCTGCTCGGCGACTGCGTCGATGATCTCGCGACGCCCGTGCCCCACGTTCACGCACCACAGGCTCGCCATGCCGTCGATGTACTCGTTGCCGACGTCGTCCCAGATCCGAGCGCCCTCGCCGCGGACGATCGTGACGAACGAGTCGCGTGTCGGGCGACAGAACGGGTGCAGGAATGCGTTCAGCGTCATCGTGCCTCCGGAAGAGTCGGTGGCGCGATGCTACGAGGATCAGACGGGGGTGGTTGCTTCGGCCGCCGCCTCGATCCAGGCCGTGAGCTCGTCGACCACTCGCGCCAGCTCGCGTGTGACGACCGAATCGTGGCGGGCAGTGAGCACCCGCACGAGCTCGGTGTAATACCAGCGCTGGTCGTCAGCACCGGCATTGAAGCGATCCCACGTGCCCCCGCCGTGCTCGTGCAGGTCGGACAGGATCGACCGCGCGTTGTGGAGCTTGTCGGCCGCGCTCACCCGGAGCGCGCCCGGAGGCAGGTCGTCGCGCTCGAGATGCTCGAGATACGTCTGCTTCCGGTGCTTCCAGTCGGTGGCGTCGCGTGCACCACCGTCGTCGGTGCACGCCACGACGATCTCGGCGACGGTGCCGCCGAACCGTGCTCGGATCTCGGCGGCCGACGCGCCGCAGTCCTCGATCACGTCGTGGAGGACGCCGGCGATGGCCTCCTCCTCGACTCCCCCGTCCTCGAGCACGAGCGAAGCAACGGCGAAGAGGTGAGCGACGTACGGGATCTGCGTGCCCTTGCGGCACTGGTCGGCGTGCAGGTGTGACGCCCAGCGGACTGCCTCCGAGAACCGAGCGGTGAGAACGGCCGTGGGGAGCGCTGCGGGGTCCGCTGCCGGTGTGGCCACGGGGCCACCGTAGGTCAGCTGTCGAAGCCGATCCCGAACCGATCGAGCAGCCGGAGCCAGGGTCCCCGCCGCCCCTGTCGTCGGTCGGCGCGCGCGAGCGCCCGTCTCGTGAGCGTGACGCCGATCCACCGGAAGGGCTCCGGCGGGAACGGGAACGGACGCTCGCGCACGAAGCGCATCCGGGTCAGCCGCGAGTCCGGGTCGTCGAGGCGGTCGAGGGCGACGCGGGCGCCGAATCGACTCGCGACGACGCCGAGGCCCGTGTACCCGACCGCGTACGCGACGCGCCCCCGGTGCGACGTCCCGAAGCTCACTGCGAACCGCGACGACGTGTCGATCACGCCGGCCCACCGATGCGTGAACCGGATCCCCTCCAGGGCTGGGAACGTCTCCGCGAACTGACGCGCCAGCAGCGCGAACGTGGCTGGACGCTCCTCCAGGTGCGGCGCGACTTTCGACCCGAAGTGGTAGATCGCGTCGTAGCCACCCCAGAGGATCCGGTCGTCGGCGGTCAGCCTCGAGTAGTGGAAGCGGTTTCCCGAGTCCGTGAGGCCCTGGCGCGCGTCCCATCCGACGGCACCGCGCCTTGCGGCGTCGAGCGGCTCGGTGACGAGGACGTAGTCGTAGACCGGGACCACGGTCCGCCGGATCGAACGAACGAGCGGTGGGAACCCGTTCGTCGCGAGGAGCACCTTCGAGGCGCGCAATCGTCCCCACGGACCCTCGAGTCGGACGCCGGCACCGTTCGTGTGCAGCGCGGTGACGGGTGCGCGCTCGTGGAGCGTGACCCCGCCCCGGACGGCCGCGTCGCGGAGCCCGAACACGAGTCGGGCCGGGTCGCACACCCCGGTGGAGGTCCGTTGCCAGAGACTGCCGAGGAACGTGGGTGACTCGATCTCGGCGCGGGTCGCGGCGGCGTCGAGCACCTCCGCGGTCTCGCCGTGCTCGCGGAGCAGCGCGGCGTACTCGTCGAGCCCCTCGAGCTGGTACGGCTCCGTCGCGACCGAGAGCTGGCCGGTGATCTCGACGCCGGCGTCGATCCCGTACCGGTCGAGGTCGGCGAGCAGGCCGTCCCAGTTCTCGCGACCGAGATCGACGAGTCGGTCGTGCTCGTCGGGGAACCGGAGACGCCCGTGCTCGACGCCGTGCGTCAGCGACGAGTCGATGAACCCGCCGTTGCGGGTGGAGGCGCCGAACCCGGCCTGCTCGGCCTCGAGGACGACGACATGGCGATCGGGATCGCGCTCGACGGCCTGGAGCGCGGCCCACAGGCCCGTGTAGCCGGCGCCGACGATCGCGAGGTCGCACTCACCTCGAGCCGGAGGTGGTGCCATGGGCTCGGGGAACGGTGTCGCGTCGGTCCAGTAGCAGCGGGCGTCGGCGTCGTCGACGCGCGGTGGCCGGGTCGTCGGGATCACGACCCGGTGGGGACGATCATCACCGCGCACCGCGCGTGGTGGGCCAGCGAGTTGGGGACGCTCCCCAGCAGGCGCCGGCTCCCGACCATCCCGCGGTTGCCGACCACGATGAGGTCGGCGTCCACCCGTTGCGCGACATCGAGGACGACCGTGACCGGGTTCCCCACGGCCTGGTGCGTCTCGGCCTCGACACCCTTCTCGCGGGCCGCTGCGGCCTGCTCCTCGAGCCCGGAGACGGTGCCCGGGGCCTTCGTCGCGGTGACGAGATGCAGGCGCGCGCCTGAGGTCCGGGCCAGTGTCGCTGCGTGTGCGACCGCGATCGCCGATCGCTCGGACCCATTGGTCCCGACGACGATCTCCGAGAACATCGACTCAGTCGTTCGTGGGGACGATGAGTACGGCGCAGTGGGCGCTGTGCGCGATCGCGTTCGGGACGCTCCCCAGGATCCGACCGCGACCGGTCATCCCGCGGTTGCCCACCACGATCAGGTCTGCATCGCAGGTGAACGCGAGGTCGACGACGGCATCGGCCGGGTGTCCGAGCATCGCGTGGGTCTGCACGTCGATGCCGCGTCCAGCGAGAGCGTCCTGCATGCGGTCGGCGATCTGCTTCGCGCGGCGTACGACGGGCCCTTGTGTCCCCTGGTACGCGTGCACCACGTGCAGCGTCGAGTCATAGGCCTGGGCGAGCGTGGCGGCCTGCTCGACGGCCCGTTCGGCACGCGCGGATCCGTCGGTACCGACGACGATGGTCGCGTACTTCGGCTCCTGGGCCACGCGCGGAATCTACCGGCTCGGGCGCCGCGAGTCGCGGCTCGTCAGTGCACGACCCGCGCCTTGGTCCAGCCCGTCGTGTTGTGGAAGTCGGCGACGGCGTTGCCGGGGTGCACGAGCTCGTCGCAGGCCGCTCGGGCGTCGTCGTCGAGCTCGAGGTCGAGCACGGCGACGGCGTCGAGCAGCTGGTCGAGCGTGCGGGGCCCGATGATCGGTGCGGTGATCCCCGGTTGATCCTTGACCCAGAGGAGCGCCAGCTGCGTCGGGCTCAGGTCGCGGTCCGCCGCGAGCGCTGCGACCGCACGGGCCACGTCGACGGCTGTCGACGTGACTCGGTCCATCACTTGCGGTCGCCGCTTCGCCCGTGAGTCGTCGGGGATGCCGTCGGCGTAGCGGCCGGCGAGGATGCCGCCGCCGAGCGGCGACCAGGGGAGCACGGCGAGCCCGTACTTCCGACAGAGCGGGAGCAGCTCGTTCTCGATGCGGCGGTCGACGAGGTTGTACGGCGGCTGTTCGCTCACGTAGGCGGGGAGCCCATCGCGCTCGGCCGCGGCGAGCGCTTCCATCACCATCCAGGCCGGATGCGTCGAGCACCCGACGTGTCGGACCTTTCCGGACTCCACGAGCTCCGCGAACGCCGCCAGCGTCTCCTCCTGGGGGACGATCGCAGACGGTCGATGCAGCTGGTAGAGGTCGATGTGGTCGGTGCGGAGGCTCCGGAGCGACTGCTCGCACGAGGCGACGATGTGCTCCCGGCGGTGCCACTGGCCGGGGTCGCCCTTGGCGCGGGGCATGCCGACCTTGGTCGCGAGGACGACGTCGTCGCGCCGACCGTTCGCGGCGAGGATGTCGCCGAGGATGCACTCGCTCTCGCCGCCGGCGTAGACGTCGGCCACGTCGATCATGTCGATCCCCGCGTCGAGCGCGGCATCGACGATGCGGGCCGACTCCGTCGGATCGGTCGGATCGCCGAAGTTCATCACCCCGAGGCACAGCGGCGCGATGTCGATCCCCGTCGGCCCGAGCGCTCGTCGCTGCATGGCCCGGACGCTACCGCCGCGGCGGCGTGGTCTGCGATGCTGCTCCCATGAGCGATGCACCCGCGGCGGTCGCGGAGATGCGCGAGTGGGGACTGGTCGACGACGCCGAGCGCGCGCGGATCGTCGTCGTGTCCCCGCACCTCGACGATGCGGTGCTCGGGTGCTCGTACCTCCTGGCCGCGCACCCGGGTACCCACGTGGTGACCGTGTTCGCGGGGAGTCCCCGCGCATATCCGACGCCGATGGGCCACTGGGACGCGCTCTGCGGGTTCGGAGTCGGCGACGAGGTCCACGTGGCCCGGCGTGCCGAGGACGCAGCCGCGATGGAGGTGCTCGACGCAACCCCGGTCTGGCTCGACTTCGTCGAGCACGCCTACCTCGACCGGGCCGAGTGGGTGGGCGGCGCCGAGGTCGTGGACCAGCTCGAGGCGACCGTCCGCGCACTCGAACCGACTGCGGTCGTCGTCCCGTTCGGGCTCGCCAACCCCGACCACGACGCGACCCACGACGCGTGCATGCTGCTGCGGGCGCGGATGCCCGAGCCGGCCTGGTTCTGCTACGAGGACATGGGGTACAAGCACATCCCCGGCCTGCTGGCCTGGCGGATCTCCCGGTTGTTCCGCGCCGGGTTGTGGCCGACCCCCGCCGCGATCCCGGTCGCCGTCGACCACGCGCGCAAGATGCGCGCCGTGCAGTGCTACCCGTCGCAGCTCCTCGCGTTGGAGGCCGAGTGGCAGGTGGGTGCGAAGCTCGCCGCGCCCGCGCCCGAGCAGCTGTGGCGCCTGGCGCCGCCACCGGCGGGCTGGGAAGCCATCATCGCCTCGGACTGACCTCGGACGCGTCCGCGGATCGCCTGCGCCGGGTCTCGCCTACACTGCGCAGCAACTTCTGGAGGTTTCCATGGACGCTGCTGCGCGCCCCGATCCCGTTCGCGAGCTCGACCCGACCGTCCGCTGGTTGCTCGCCGCACTCTCCGTCGGCGCGGCATTTGTCCATTTCGGTGTCATGGGTGAGCACTTCGACCACGGCACGGCGCACGGCATGTTCTTCGCGGTGGCGGCCTGGCTGCAGATCACGTTCGCGCTCGCGATCTTGCTGCGCCCGTCGCGGCTGGTCGTGTGGTTCGGTGCCGGCCTGAGCGCGGCGATCATCGTCTCCTGGGTCGTCTCGCGGATCTGGGGGGTCCCGTTCGGGCCCAGTGCGTGGAGTGCCGAGCCCGCCGAGTTCGCCGATGTCCTTGCGACCTCGTTCGAGGTGCTCGTGCTCGCCGGATCCGTGGCGGTCCTGTCGGGCTTCGTGCTCCGGCGGACGCTTCCCTCGGCCTTTGCGCTGCCCGGGCTCGGTGCGCTGGTCGTGATCGTCGTCGTGCTCTCGACGATGTCGCTCGTCCCGGCCATCGCGGGCGAGCGCCACCACGGGAGCGGAGCGGCGGCCGGCCATCCGGGCGGCGACCACGCGGCGACGGACGTGACCCCCGTCGGCGCAGGCGGCGCGACACACGAGGCCGCGGCGGGCCACGACGACGATCACGCGACCGCGACCGGCGACTCCGACAGTCCCGGCATCGAGACCGCGAACGGCAACTCGCCGTGCGAGCAGGCGAACCCCGAGGTCTCCGAGGGCCAGGCCGCGGGTGGCCACGGCCATCGCGGCCCCACGATCTGGTACCCCATCGAGGACGCCGCGACCCGTTCGCAGCTCGGCACGGAGCTGGCGATCTCGCGCGACGCCGCGCTCGCCCTCCCGACGGTCGCCGACGCCGAGGCCGCCGGATACCGGGCCGTCACGACGTACCTGCCGTGCATCGGCGCGCACTACATGAAGTTCAGCTTCGTCGACGGCACGTTCGATCCCACGGCGCCGGAGATGCTGCTGTACGACGGCGACGGGCCGGACGCCCGCGTCGTCGGGCTGAGCTACTACGTCCTCAAGTCCGACGGCACCCCGCCGGAGGGCTTCGCCGGACCGAACGACCCGTGGCACCAGCACATCGGGCTCTGCATCAAGAACGGTCTCGTCATCGGCCCCGAGAAGTGGTCGAAAGAGCGGTGCGAGGCCGCGGGCGGCACCAAGGGCGACGGCTCGAACGCGTGGATGAACCACACGTGGACGGTCCCCGGGTGGGAGAGCCCGTGGGGTGTCTTCAGCGGTGAGCATCCCGAACTGGGCGCCACGGTCGCGCGCTGACCCGCACGCCGGCCCCACCTCGCTCCTGATCCCCGGGCCGCTCCGATGACGCTCGTCGAGCGGCCGCGGCGCCGCCGCGTCCGCAACTACCTCGTGGGCCTCGTCGTCACGGTGCTCGTGCTCGCGCTGGGTCTGGTCGGCTTCGTCGTCGTGAAGTCGCTCGTCGACGAGGAGCAGACGCAGGAGCCTCAGCGGACGCTGGCGCCGTTGTACGTCGCCCCGGATGGCTGGGAGGACGCGAGTCCCGGCGACGTGCTCCGCCGTGAGCGGCTCCACGAGGGGTCGACGGGCGCGCTGCCTGCCGGCGCGGTCGTGTGGCGGGTCCTCTACCGCAGCGAGCGCATCGCGTAGGGGCTCGTCGATCTCGAGGAAGGCGCGCTTCGCGTCCGCGCCGCTGGTGTTCACCTGGCTCCAGCAGCGGTTCGCCGGCGTACCCCTGGTGAGCACGTGCGGCACCGTGCCGCCGGTCGCTCCCATCGCACCCTGCTCCGCCCGACTCAGGGTGCGGGGCCGTCGCGGGCCTGGTCGTCGCGGTGGACGAGGCGCAGGCCGTCGGGTTCCTCGGCGTTGCCGACGAGCCGGTAGGGG
>DASUAO010000012.1:0-24101 GCA_035763745.1 Acidimicrobiia bacterium | reverse complement strand
GACGTGGGCGTCGACGAGGTCGACGCCAGCGAGGTCGACGCGGAGGTCGTCGACGAGGACGAGGTCGTCGACGAGGTCGACGCCAGCGAGGTCGTCGACGAGGTCGACGCCAGCGAGGTCACGGCCGACGACTGAAGCACGCGACGGCGTCCTCGACGCCGAACGTTCGGACCGCCACGTCGACGTCGAGTCCCGACGCTGACGCGAGACCGCCCTCGTCGACGGCGCCGAGTGCGACTGCGGCCCGCAGCTGTGCCTCGGCGGGAAGCCACTCGCGTCCGAGGTGGTCGCTGATCCACGCGACGTCGACGGGGTCGCCGTCGGGGGTTCCGGGCGTGGTGGGCCTGTCGATGCGAGCACCCTAGGGCCGACCCGCGTGCGCGCCCTACGATTCGGCGGTGCCGTCCGACGCCACCATGCCCGCTGCGGTCTATGTCGGCGCGGGCGCCCTCGCGGTGCAGGACCTGCCCGTGCCCCGGCCCGGACCGGGCGATGCCGTCGTGGCGGTCTCGCACTGCGGGATCTGCGGGACCGACCTGCACCTGGTGCTGGAGGAGTACGCCCGTCCGGGGTCGGTGCTCGGGCACGAGTGGTCGGGCACCGTCGCCATGGTGGGCGAGGACGTGCGCGGGTGGCCGGTCGGCACGCCAGTCGTCGCCGATCCCGTGCCCGGGTGCGGCGAGTGCCGCGCGTGCCGGAAGGGACGTGCGGCCGTGTGCCTCCGGCGTGATCCCCCCGACCACCTGTCGTTCCGTGGCGCGTTCTGCCAGTTCGTCGTGGTGCCCGCCGACCGGCTCCTGCGGATCCCCGCGCCTCTGTCGCTGCGGGACGCGGCCCTCACCGAGCCGACCGCCATCGCCATCCACACCGTCGGGCTCGCCGGGGCGACGCAGACGGACCGGGTGCTGGTGACCGGTGCGGGGCCCGTCGGGCTGCTCACCGTCGCGGTCCTCGCGTCCGAGGGCATCACCGACGTCACGGTGTCCGAGCCCTCGGCAGCACGACGCGCCCGCGCACTCGAGGTCGGCGCGGCCCGGGCCGTCACTCCGGAGGAGCTGCCGCGGGCACCGATGGCCCGGACGGTGCCCGAGCCGTTCACGCTCGCCTTCGAGTGCTCCGGGCATGCCGGCGCGGCGGAGTCCGCGCTCGACCAGCTCGACTACGCCGGAACGCTCGTCTTCGTGGGCACCGGGAGCACGAACCCGCGCATCAACCACAACCGGATGATCGTGTTGGAGCTCACCGCGATCGGCGCGTACAACTACGACGCCGAGGGGTTCGGTCCCGCGCTCGCGCTGCTCGCGTCGGGACGCCTCCCCCTGGACGCGCTCATCGAGCGTGACGACGTGTTCCTCGACGCGCTGCTCCCCACGATGCAGCGTCTCGCCGCCGGCGAGCTGCCGGGCAAGGTGATGGTCCGACCGGAGGTCACGCCGTGAAGCCAGGACAACCACCCCGCCTCAACCACGTCGCGATCAGCGTCGACCCGGCGTTGCTCGACGAGCAGGGCCGAGCCGACCTGCTCGCGTTCTACGGCGAGGTGTTCGGGTGGACGGAGGGCGACAACACGGGGGAGACGGGGAACCCCCTCATCCTCTACACGGGTTCGTTCGGTGAGTTCGTCTACCTGCTCCCCGCCGACCCGCCGTTGGTCGCGGGCCGTCTGGACCACTTCGGGTACCAGGTCGCCACCCTCGACGAGCTGCACGGCATCGTCGAGCGCGCGCGGGCCGTTCGAGCGCGCGACGACCGGGTGCAGGTGATCGAACCGTCGGCGCGGACGACTCACGGCCCCGAAGCCGACTACGTGCTCACGAGCGCCTACCTCGGGTTCGTGCTCCCGCTGATGATCGAGCTGCAGCACCTCGAGCGTCTGGAGCGGGGCGCTCAGGTCGACGAGGCGCCGGTCCCCATCCAGGAGTCGTAGAGAGCGGAGTAGGAACCGCCGGCCGCGATGAGGTCGTCGTGGTGTCCGACCTCGGCGATGCGGCCACCCTGCACCACCGCGACCCGGTCGGCGCGCGCCGACGTCGAGAGCCGATGCGCGATGACGACCACGGTGCGACCGGCCATCAACCGCTCGATCGAGTGGCCGACGAGCAGCTCGGTGCCCGGATCCAGGCTCGACGTCGCCTCGTCGAGGACGATCACCTCGGGATCGGCGAGTGCGGAGCGGACGAGCGAGACGAGCTGGCGCTCCCCGGCCGAGAAGTTGGCCCCGCGCTCGCGCACGAGCGTGTCGAGCCCGTTCGGGAACGCCGCGAAGTGGGGCCCGAGGTCCAGCACCTCGATCGCGTGCTCCACCTCGACGTCGGTCGCGTCGGGCTGGGCGATGAGCAGGTTGTCGCGGATCGTCCCTCCGAAGAGGAAGCCCTCCTGGGGGACGACGACGATCCGCGAGCGCAACGAGCGCTTCGTGGTGTCGCGCAGGTCCACGCCGCCGAAGCTGACCGATCCCTCGACCGGGTCGTAGAAGCGGACCATCAGCTTCGCCAACGTGGACTTCCCGGCGCCGGTCGGTCCGACGAGGGCGACGCGTTCCCCGGCTGCCACCGTCAACGAGACGTCGTCGAGCACCAGCGGGCCGTCGCGGTACCGGAACGACGCGTGGTCGACGACGAGGGGGCCCCGGTCGGGGAGGTCGCGGGCGCCGGGGCGGTCGTCGACCGCGACCGGCTCGTCGAGGAGCTCGTAGAGCTTCGCCAGTGCTGCGCCGGCCGCCTGCAAGGTGTTGAACAGCTGGCTCATCTGCTGGATCGGCTCGAACAGGTTCTGGGAGTACAGGACGAACGCCGCGAGCGTCCCGACGGTGACGACGTCCTCCCCGGTGAGGTAGCCGCCGAACAGGAGGATGATCGC
Organism: Acidimicrobiia bacterium; assembly: GCA_035763745.1. Classification (GTDB taxonomy): domain Bacteria; phylum Actinomycetota; class Acidimicrobiia; order IMCC26256; family PALSA-555; genus DASUAO01. The sequence continues at coordinate 21,242 of DASUAO010000012.1, read as the reverse complement.
GATCGACGTTCCCTGGCACAGCTCGAGGATCGACGTGAAGCGCGCGGTGATGGCCTCGGCGTGGAGGTTGGTGCGGAACTGGCGGTTGTTCGTCTCGCGGAACTTGTGGCGGAACACGTCTTCCTGGTTGAAGCCCTGGACGACCCGCACGCCGGCGATGCCCTCCTGGAACGAGGAGAGCGTCCCGCCGACCCGGTCGCGGAGCGCGAGGTACGCGATGTTCGAGGCCCGACGGAACCACCGGGCCGCGATGACGATCACCGGTACGACCACCAGCACGCCGAGGGCGAGCTGCCAGCTCATGCCGATCATCACCACGATGGCGCCGAGGAACACGAGCATGTTCACCACGAACATCGAGAGTCCCTGTGAGACCAGCTCCTGGAGGCTCTCGACGTCGGCGGTCATGCGCGAGACGAGGTCCCCGGTACGGGATCGGTCGTAGAACTCGAGCGAGAGCCGCATCTGGTGGTCGAAGACCCGTTCCCGCAGCGTCTGCAGGAACCCCTCCCCGATCCGCGCGACGAGGAGGATCGTGAGGCGCCCGAACCCGTAGACCGCGGCGATCGCGACGAGGAACGCGATCGCAGCGAGGTTCAGCGCGCCGAGGTCCTTCGCCCGCACGCCCTCGTCGATCCCGACGCGGATGATCGCCGGCGCCGCGAGCGTCCCGGCCGACTGGAGCAGCGCGCCGAGGCACGCGAGCGCGAGCAGACCCCGGGCCGGTCGCAGGAGACGAGCGGTCCGTCGGAAGACGAGGCGCTTCGCCTCGGGGGGGAGCCGTGGCCCCGGCACGGTCACGACGACGCCTCCGGCTCCGGCACCGATCCCACGGCGGTCGTGGCCTCCGCGAGTGCCTCCGCCTCGGCGAGGACCTCGCGGTAGCGGGCCGAGGTGCGGAGGAGCTCGTCGTGGGTGCCCTCGGCCCCGACGCGGCCTCCGTCGAGCAGCACGACCCGATCGGCGAGCGCGATCGTGGCGGGGCGGTGGGCGATGATGATCGTCGTCCTCCCTCGCATCACCTCGCCGAGCGCGTCGCGGATCTCGTGCTCCTTCGTGGGGTCCACCGACGAGGTCGCGTCGTCGAGGATCAGGATGCGGGGATCGGCGACGATCGCGCGTGCGATCGCCACGCGTTGCCGCTGGCCGCCCGACAGCGAGTACCCGTGCTCGCCGAGCAGCGTGTCGTAACCATCGGGCAGGGCGGCGACGAAGTCCTGACACCCCGCGAGACGAGCCGCGCGCTCGACCGCGTGCTCGGGTGCGTCCTCGTCGGCGAACGCGATGTTGGCTCGGACCGAGTCGGAGAACAGGAACGTCTCTTCGAACACCATCGACACCGCGTCCCGCAGCGACGCCAGCTCGACGTCGCGCACGTCGACGCCGTCGATGAGGACACGTCCGGACTCCACGTCGTAGAAGCGAGGGACGAGTCGGGCGACGGTCGACTTCCCCGAGCTCGTCGGGCCGACGATCGCCACCGACTCGCCCGGGCGGATCACGAGGTCGAGGTCGCGGAGCACCGGTACATCGGGGAGATACCCGAACGTCACCCCCTCGAACCGGATCTCCCCCGCACCGCCGGGGAGCGTCACGGCGTCAGGTCGATCCGACACCTCGGTCTCGGTCGCGAGGATCTCGTGGACCCGACTGGCCGACGCGGAGGCCCGTGCGAGCTGGGCGACGAGGAAGCTGGTCATGCGCAGCGGGAACACGAGGAGCAGCACGTAGGAGTTGAACGCGATGAGCGCGGCGACCGAGAGGTTCCCGTCGATCACCTGGCGCCCGCCGACGAAGAGCACCGCGACCAGGCCGAGCATCGGGATGGTCTCGAGCAGGGGGTTGAACAGCGCCCGGAGTCGGGCCAGCTCCATCCCGCGTCGGTACACGGTCGCCGCGGCAGTGCGCAGCCGACCGCTCTGGAGCTCCTCGGCGCCGAAGCCCTTCACCACCCGGATCCCCGAGACGCTCTCCTCCACCACGTGGGAGACCTCGGCGAGGGACTCCTGGAGATCGTCCGCGACCGGGTGGACGCGCTGGGAGAACCGAGTCCCGGCGATGGCGAGGAACGGCAGCGCGACCAGGGACCACGCGGCCAGGGTGCTGTTGAGGACGAAGAGCACGACCGCGACGCCGAGGATCATCACGAAGTTCGCGCCGCCCACCGGGATGAAGACGAGCAGCATCTGCACCTGCTTTGCGTCGGTGCTCACGCGCGCCATCAGCTCACCGATCTCGGCGCGGTCGTGATACCCGAAGTGCAGGCGCTGGAGGTGGTCGAAGAGGCGCCGGCGGAGCTCGGCCTCGGCGCGCAACGAGATCTGGAAGGCGGAGTAGCGCCGCAGGAACGTGCAGGCACCCGTCACGACCGTCACCGCGAGGATCGCCAGGCAGATCCGGAGCAGCGTCGGCCCGTCGTAGGGGTCGACCCCCTGGTTGATCGCCTCGAGCGCGAGGAGCGGGATCGTGATCTTGGCCGCGGTCCAGGCGAGGGCGGCGATCACCCCGATCGTGATCCAGCGGCGGTTGGTGGTGCTGACCTCGCGCATGAGGCGCCAACCGCCGCGCCGGTCGTCGCGCGTCACGCCATCTTCCTTCGGAGCGGTTCGAGCACCTTGTCGCCGAGGCGGGCGATCTGCGCGCGCGTCGTTCCGGCGTCGATGCCGGGGACGTGGACCCGCACGTTGAGGGCGTCGGCGCCCGTCGCGTCGACCGCCCGAGCGAGGGACCGTGCGACGACGGCCGGGTCGGAGTGCGCGACGAGCTCGTCGGCTCCCCAGTGGTCCTGCGCCGCGGTCGACGCGTAGCCCCGGTACACGCCGACCTGGGCGTCGACCTCGGCCCGGAACGGTTCGCCGACCCACGTTCTGCGGATCAGCACGCACGATCCGGTGCCACCCGCCCTGCGGTACTCGTCGGTGAGCTCCCGGCAGCGCTCGAGGGTCGACAAGGAGTCCATCAGGATGCCGACCCCGAGCCGCGCCGCGCGGCGGACAGCGGTGCGTCCCATCGCGGCGCTCAGGAGCGGGATGGGATCGGCGCGGCACGCGGCGATCGCGAGGTCGCCGTCGAGGCCGTGGGCGGCGCGTCCGGAGAGCGCGTCGGCGACCAGCTCGAGCCCCGAAGCGAAGCGGTCGGTGAGGTCGTCCATGCTGACGCCGAGGAGGTCGAAGTCCGACGGCAGCGCGCCCGCCGCCACACCCAGGCCGACGCGCCCGGGGAACCGTGCGGCGAGCCAGGCCGCCTCCTCGGCCACGAGGGCGGCCGGGCGGAGGGGGAGGAGCAGGGGTGCGGCGGCGGCCCAGCCCGATCCCATCGCATCGAGGCAGAACCCCGCGAGCTGGAGCGGGTTCGGCAGGTAGCCCGCGAACCCCCCGTGGTGCTCACTCGTCATCACGCCGTCGAAGCCGTGCTCCGCCGCGGCCCGGGCCTGTGCGCACAGCTCGTCGACGGTTGCCGACGCAGCGAGACCTTCGTTGGGGTAGAGGCGCAGCGAGACGGATCCCCTGGCGAACGGATCGGTCACGGGGGCCGTCGGGGCGGAAGCGGCGTGCATGAGGATGAGAGACTGTCCCACGTGGAGCACACCGTCGACTCGGGCCCTGAGGGCCGGGACGGCGACTTGCCCGACGGCCCCGTCGACGTGGCGGTGCTGATCCCGCCCGAGTGGATGGGTTCCAGCTACGACGCCGCCCTCGCCCAGATCGAGGCCGTGGATCCGCGCGTCCGGGTCGTTGCCGAGGCCTATTCGGAGCCCCACGAGCTGCGCAGCGAGCGTGGGACGCCGGGAATCTCCCGGGAGCGCCTCGCGGCCCTGCGCGCGCAGACTCCGGCCCTCACGGACGCGCAGCTGGCGGCGTTCGCCCGGATGCAGGTCGCGCTCGCGATCGACCTCCCGTTCGACGTCGCCACGGTGGCACCCCGGCTGCGATGGGTCCAGGCAGTCGGTGCCGGTACCGCCCAGCTCCAGACGGCCGGGCTCGGCGCGGCCGGGGCCCTGTTGACGTCGGCCGCGGGGGTCAATGCCGTCGGGATCGCCGAGTTCGTGATGGCCCGAGTCCTCGGCCACTGGAAGCACATCGAAGCCCTGGCCGATGCGCAACGTCGGCACGCCTGGGAGCCGACGTACGGTCGCCAGCTCGCCGGGTCGACGATCGGGTTGATCGGTCTCGGCGAGATCAACGCCGCGGTCGCGTCGAGGTTCCGCGCCTTCGACGTCAGGGTCCTCGCGACCCGTCGCTCGGCGACTCCGGGGGCGACCGCGCCGAACGTCGACACCGTGTTCGCACCCACCGATCTGCACGTGATGCTGGCCGCGTGTGACGCGGTGGTCGCTGCGGTCCCCGAGACCCCGGAGACGATCGGCGTCATGGACGCGGCAGCCTTCGCCGCGATGCCCGCGAGGTCGTTCTTCTGCAACGTGGGTCGTGGGTCCTTCGTCGACGAGCCGGCGCTCATCGACGCGCTGGCCCGGGGTCATCTCGGGGGCGCGGCGCTCGACGTGGCGAGCGTCGAGCCGCTGCCTGCCACCGACCCACTCTGGGACGCCCCGAACCTCGTGCTCTCCCCGCACTCGGCCGCGTCACCGAGCGCGATGTTCGCCAACCTGTTCGACCGGTTTGCCGAGAACCTGCGCCGCTACCTCACGGGGGAGCCGCTCGACCATCAGGTCGATCTCGACCGGGGATACTGACCCCTCGGCTGTCGGCCTCAGGCGGGCAGGGTCGGCCGGATGTCGGCTTCGAGGAAGTCGATCACCGCGTTGCTGAACGCGTCGTTCTGGTCGCCGGCGACCATGTGCGCGGCATCGCCCACGTCGACGAGCCGCGATCCGGGGATCTTGTCGAGGAAGTCCTGGACGCCTTCCTCGGTCACCACGTCGCTGAGCACACCCCGGACGAGGAGCGTCGGCACCCGGATGCCTCGGAGCGCGGCCTCGAAGATCGCCTGGAAGTCCTCGGTGGGGACCTCGGTCCGTCCGCGGTTGATGAACTTCGGGTCCCAGTGCCAGTACCACTTGCCGTCCGGCTTCTGACGCAGGACCTTCATCAGCCCGGCGGGGTTGACCCGCTTCGGACGGTTGGGCGTGTACGCGGCGATCACCTCGGCCGCGTCCTCGAGCGTCGCGAAGCCCTCGAGCCCTGACGCCATGAAGTCGTGGATGCGCTGGATGCCCTCCGGGTTGGAGCGGTGGGTGATGTCGACGATGACGAGCCCGGAGGACACGACACGATCGGAGCCGCCCTCGGCGATCATCGCGGCCACGCCACCGAGGGACGCGCCCACGAGCACCGGCGGCCGTCCGAGCGCGTCGGCGATGGCGACGGTGTCGGCCGCGAAGGCCGTGAACGAGTAGTCGGCGTGCAGCGCCCACTCGCTGTCACCGTGGCCGCGCAGGTCGAGCGAGACCGTCTTCCATCCCTGGACCGCGAGCGAGTCGGCGGTCTTGCCCCACGCGTGGCGGGTCTGGCCACCGCCGTGCATGAGGAGGACGGGCCAGGCGTCCTCGTCGCCGCGGACGTCGGCGACGAGGTGGATGCCCTCGAAACCCTCGAAACGTACGGTTCTCGGTTCCATCACCGCATCCTGGCATGCGCGGCGGGACTTTCGACCTCTCGACATCACGGGTCGCGACCCTTACGCTCACCCGCACTGAGATCGTGAGCGAGACCGGGAGCGGGGTGATGCGGTTGCTTCGCACGTGGAGTGTGGTGGCGGTCGTCGCCTTGGCGTTCCTGGTCTTCGCGGCACCGTCCGCGGGGGCAGCCAACGCGGACGGTTGCAGTGGGTCAGGGGTCTCGTTCGACGGCGACGGTCTCCAGATCGACTCCGCGTCCGCCCCCGGCCGCGGGGGGACCAAGGACGATCCGTTCGACGTCACCAGCGACGGCGAGGTGCAGTACGACTACGACGTGCAGTCGCCCGTCGCGGGGGGAACGTGGAAGGTCAAGATCGACACCGGCCTCTTCCCGATCAGCTTTGGTGGGGACGTCAGTGACAGCTCCGAACAGTCCGGGTCGGGGGTCGAGCAGCTGAAGGATCGCCTGCAGGTCGGGGGCTTCGCCCCCCTCACCGGGCTGCTGAAGGTCGACATCGAGGCGACCGGCCCCTCTGGCGGCACGTGCACCGTGAGCGGATGGCTGAAGATCCACGACTCCGTGTTCACGACGCCGGCGTTCTACCTCGCGCTGATCTTCTTCGTCTTCGGGATCTTGCTGCTCGGGTTCGGCATGGCGAGTCCGCTGTGAGTGCGGTGAAGCGTCACCCGATCCGGGGGTTCTTCGGCGGACTGTTCCTCGGACTCGGGATCGCGCTGCTCCTGGTCGTGACCTCGCAGATCGCACTCGGCACGTTGACCCCGCTCGTCATCGTGGTGGTCGGAGTCGTCGCGGGCGTCTTGTGGGCGATGTTCGGTCCCGCGCGCCCGAGACGCGATCGGAGCGAGGCGGCCCCGGCTCCGGTCCCGATGCCACCTCCCGTCGTGGAACCCGCCGCGGTCGTGGAGCCGGCCGACTCCGTCGAGGCTCCTCCCGCCGCGGAAGCCGCCGATGGTGGCGCGTCGACAGCGCCGGTGCCGGGCGGAGAACCCGCACCGGAGGGCGAAGCGCCCGCCGGATGGCGGCCCACGCACGCGGCGCCCGAGGACGGGCTCGTCACCTATGCGGGTGCCGACGAGGGCGGCGGGGAGAACGGCCGCCTGGCTCCGGGTCTGCCGGTGCAGGTCGTGGAGCGTCAGGAGCAGTGGGCGCGCATCGTCTGCTCGAACGGGTGGGCGGCCTGGGTCGACGCCAGCCTCCTCGTCGAGCAGCCCGAGAGCTCTCCCGAAGCGGGCTGATCGGCGTTCCCCAGCGCCGGGCGCCGCCGGACGCTATCGGCTCGCGTTCAGCTCGAAGGTGCCGCTGAACTCCCCGTTCGTCACGTCTGTCGAGCCGTCCCGGGCGGGCAGCGATGCCGGGCCGAACACGTCGGCCACGAAGTCGGCGAGGTCCTGCGCCTGCGCCCGACAGTCGTCGCCGAGCGATCCCGACGCGACGTCGACGGAGTCGACGCTGAACGACGTGGTCGCGAACGTGAGCGCGTACGTGCGATTCGGCGGGTCGCCCGAGGCCGTCCCCGAGATCGTGAGCGAGAAGCTGCCCGACACGTCGAGGTTCGAGATCTTCTGACCGGTGCCCTGGTTGTAGCAGCCGCCGTTGAACGTCGCCGTTCCCTGACCGGTACCGCTGATGGTGTCGCCGTCGACCGTGAACGATCCGTCCCAGGTGACCCGGGTCGTCGAGTCGGTCGAGCCGGCGATGTCCGCCCCCTGGCTCGAGTAGGAGACGGTCCAGTCGGTCGCCTCGATGCCGCCGCCGGGCGGGAAGATCACGGTGGTCTGGGGGATGATGATCACGATGACCGTCGGGTCGAACCCGGGCCAGCGAGGGCCGACGTAGGTGGGGTTCGGGATCTCCTTGGGTTCGAGGAGCGGGTTCCCGCAGCGACACCGAGCGACGAGCTTGCCGTACGTGTCGACGAGCACGGCCGTACCTGCTTGGAGCACGGCGGGGTAGCCGACGGCCCGGCCGTTCACGAAGTTGTGGTTCGTGACCTGGGTGTCGCGAGTGAGCGTCGTCGCCACGAGGTCGCGCACGTAGTCGGGGATGTCGGCGACGCTGATGCCGAGGACGCGGGCCCACTCGCTCGCCTGTCGTGCGTTCGCGGGGTCGGTGAGGAACGCGACGAGCGTCTCCTTGTTGCAGAGCGTGTTGTCGCCCGTGCCGCCGAACGGTCCCTGGCCGGGCGGGGGCGGGACGACGGTCGACGGCGTCGCGGTCTCGGTGACGTCCGGCGACAAGTTCGGCGTGAACGGACCGGGACCGCGTGCCGCGATCGGCTCGAGGCGGACCTTCGTGCCCTTGCCGTCACCGTTGCCTCCGCCCGAGGCGAGCAGGGCGACCAGCCCCCCGAGCAGCAGCACGACCACGAGCCCCGCCGCGATGAGCTGGTTCGTGGTGACCCGGAAGCCCTCGCCCGACCCCGCGGGAGTCGCCCCGGCGGACGGGCCGGTGGGCGGTCCGGTGGGCGGCCCGGTGGGCGGCCCGGTGGGCGGGCCCGAGGGCGGCGGACCGCTCGGCGGGGTGCTCACCGGATCCCCCGCGGGATCTCGTGGAGCCTGGTCGTCCGGTCGCCGCCGCCCGTCATCCCCGTCTGCGCCCCCCGTCGCCGATCGTCCCTGCGCTCGCGTCGGATCGTAGGACCCCTGGGCCCCCGTGGCCAACCCGATCAGGGGTGACACCTCGGCGCGGGGCGCGTAGGTTCGGCCCCGTGACCGAGCCGTTCACCCCCCACCACGCCGTGGCTGGAGGCGGAGCCACCACCTGGACGCAGCCCGATCCGGCCCGCCCGGGCGACGGCCACCTGGACGCGTCACTGCCGGTCCAGGTTCTCGCCGAGACGACCGGCTGGGCGCACGTGCGCTGCAGCAACGGCTACGAGACGTGGATCGACGCGCGCATGCTCGCGCCGATCCCGGACCCGGCCCCGGCGGCGCCGCCGACCCACCGGGTCGGGGGCGCGCCCGCGCCGACCCGGCCCCGCCCCGAGCCCGGTGACGCCCCCGACAACCAGCTCGTCCCCGGGCTCGAGGTGGTCGAGCTGCTGCGCTGGGCGGACTGGTCACGGGTGCGCTGCTCGAACGGCTGGGAGACCTGGGTCGAGGCCGGCGCGCTGACCCCGGTGCGTGGGCACGCCACGGGCGGCGCCGACCCGCTCGCGATCTGGGTCCCGATCGGCGGCGCCGCGCTCGTGATCCTGGGGAGCTTCCTCGCGTGGTACCGGGCCGGTAACCAGTCGCTCGACGCCTGGGACCTGCGCTGGGTCGCGCTGCTCGTCCGCAGCACCACCGACGTGGCCATCGAGGCCGGGCCCGTCCTGCTCGCCTGCTCGCTGCTCGTCGTCCTCGCCGTGGGGATCGCGCCGCTGCTCTCGCGTCCCGTCCCGGCGTGGGCGGTCGTCGCGCCCGCCGGCTTCGCGACGTTCACGGGCATGCTGGGCTTCTGGGCCTACCTCGATTTCGACCCACGTCCCAAGATCGGGATCGGGCTCGTCCTCACCGTCCTGGGCGGGCTGGTGATGCTCGGCGGCGCCCTGGCGCGCTCTCGCACGCCTGACGGGTCCGGTTCGAAGGCCTGACGGGTCCGGCTCGGCGGAAGGTCCGGGGGAGGAGACCGCGTGGAGCATCGTCAGCTGGGGCGCTCGGGTCTGCGGGTCTCGCTCGCCGGTCTCGGATGCAACAACTTCGGGATGCGGATCGACCAGGAGGCGACGAACGCGGTCGTCCACGCCGCCCTCGACGCCGGGATCACGCTCTTCGACACGGCCCGCATCTACGGCGGCGGCAAGTCCGAGGGGATGCTCGGCGCCGCACTCGGCACGCACCGGGCCGATGTGCTCGTCGCCACGAAGTTCGGGCTCGGCACCGGACCCGACGACGCCGGCGGGTCGCGCCGCCACGTGATCCGCTCGGTGGAGACCAGCCTGCGCGAGCTCGGCACCGACTGGATCGATCTCTTCCAGCTCCACTTCCCGGATCCCACCACGCCGATCGAGGAGACGCTGTGCGCGCTCAGTGACCTGGTGCGCTCGGGCAAGGTGCGCTACGTGGGGTGCTCGAACTTCACCGGCTGGATGATCGCCGACGCCCACTGGACCGCGCAGGTGACGCGTCTGGAGCACTTCGTGTCGGCACAGAACGAGTGGAGTCTGCTGCACCGCGGCATCGAGGCCGAGGTCGTGGGCGCGTGCGAGCGCTACGGCCTGGGCATCATCCCGTACTTCCCGCTGGCGTCGGGCCTCCTCACCGGCAAGGTCCGCCGGGGCGAGGCACCCCCGTCCTCGAGTCGGTTGTCGGCGTCGCACTTCGCCCGTGTCCTCACCGACGCCAACTTCGACAAGCTCGAGGCGCTCGAGACCTGGGGCGCCGAGCACGGTCGCGGCCTGCTCGAGGTCGCGCTCTCGTGGCTCGGGAGCCATCCCGCGGTCGGCAGCGTGATCGCCGGTGCCACCTCGCCCGAGCAGGTGCACGCGAACGCCCGGGCCACCCGCGGCGACCTCACGCCGGCGGAGCGGGCTGAGATCGGCGAGCTCGTCGGCCTGACGACCTGACGCCCCGGGGACCGCGGGCCGATGGTGCGTGGGGATGGTGCGCGGGGCTCGCTACCGCGCGCGCTCGAGGGCCCCGTCGCGCCGGTAGACCCACTGGGAGGCGCTGCGAACCGGGGCGTTCGCGACGGTCACGTCGTCCACGAGCCGGTACTCGGTCCGCCACTCGTCGGGGGTCACCTCGTGGCGCACCCAGCCGGTCCTCGTCGTCTCCGACCACCGGACGTGCGGGCTGTTGGCGTGGACCACGGGCTCGATCGAGGAGAGCGCTGCGCTCGGCACCGATGAGATGCCGGGCCCGACGAGCTCGACGCCGAGCACCTTCGACGCGGGGTCATCGAAGTCGACCGCGAGCGTCCCGACCCAGCTGGAGTGCACGTCGCCGGTGAGCACGACGTTGTCGGAGACGCCGCGGGCCGACATCGCGGCGAACACGCGGTCGCGGGCTACCGGGTAGCCGTCCCACTGGTCGAGGTTCCACACCTCGTTGCCGGGCGTGAATCGCCACTGCTGCATCAGGACCTGGTTCGCGAGCACGTTCCAGCGCCGCGATCCCTTGAGACCCTTGGTGAGCCAGCGCTCCTGTGTAGCGCCGAGGACGGTCGTCCGCGGATCGAACGCGAGGTCGCAACGCGGGCCGACGTCGCCTGTGCCACAGGTCTGGTTGGTGCGGTACTGGCGCGTGTCCAGCACGTGGATCGTGGCGAGGCGTCCCAGCGGGACCCGGCGGAAGATCGGGTAGTCCGGACCATCCGGGGCCGGGAGTCGCACCGGCTGGTGCTCCCACCACGCGCGGTACGCGTCGGCGCGTCGCGCGAGGAACGACGCCTCGTCCGGGGTCGGACTCTCGGGCTGGGCGAACTCGGAGGTGTAGTTGTTCTCGACCTCGTGGTCGTCCCACGTGACGACGAACGGCGCCACCGCATGGGCCGCCCGGAGGTGCTGGTCCCCCTTGTGGAGCGCATACCGGGTCCGGTAGTCGTCGAGCGAGATTGCGATCGGGAGTCCCATGTTGCGCACCGGACCGTTCGACGTCTCGTAGATGTAGTCCCCCACGTGGACGACGAGGTCGAGGTCGTGCTCCGCGAGGTCGCCGTACGCGGTGAAGTACCCGGTCTCGTAGCGCTGGCACGAGACGTGCGCCATGCGGATCCGCGCCGCGAGCGCATCCTCGGCCGGCGCGGTGGTGGTGCGGGCGATGGGGGTCTCGTCGTCGCCGACCACGAACCGGTACCAGTAGGGCCGGGCCGGGTCCAGGCCGCGGACGTCGACGTGCACCGAGTGTGCGTGCTCGGGTCGGGCCGTGGCCGTGCCGGAGCGCACGACCTTCCGCATGCGCTCGTCGTTCGCGACCTGCCACCGGACCTTCACGTTCTTCGCCGGCATCCCGCCCCCGCCGAGCGGATCCGGGGCCAGGCGCGTCCACAGGATCACGCCGTCGGCGACCGGATCCCCCGACGCCACGCCGAGCGTGAACGGATACGCCGTGGTCGACTGCGTCGCGGCGACGGGGCCCAGGAGACGCGTCGGGAACGTCGTCGCCGCGAGCGTCGTCGAGAGAGCGCCTCCGAGGAACGTCCGACGCGAGATCTCCGCGGTGGGCACCGACCGGTCCATGGCCGAGCGAACCTACCCCTCGTCGTCGTGCCGCGTCGCCGGGCCGGCGGTCTCTGTGGCGCGGCCGAGCATCGTCAGCGCGATCGGCGGGAACAGGACGACGGTCAGGAGACCGGCGACGACGATCGCGGCCGCGGTGTCGGAGTCGATCGTCCCGAGCTCGACCCCGACGCGGGCGGCGACCACCGGCACCGAGAGCGTCGTCGCCTGGAGCAGCCCGACCGCGGCCGTCTCGGCCCGGGTGCGCAGTCCGCGGTAGAGCAGGGCCGGAACCCCCCGCACGATCAGGAACGCCACGAGCAGGATCGGCACGAGCACGAGCGAGCTCGGATCGGCGAACAGCGCCTCCATGTCGAGCTGGATGCCCGTGGTGACGAAGAACGCCGGGACGAGGAACCCGTACCCGATCGCATCGAGCTTCGAGCGCAACCGGGCGTGGGTCAGCCGCTCGTCGGGATCGGTGATCCGCAGTAGCGCCCCGGCGACGAACGCGCCCAACACGGCCTCGAACCCGAGGTCCGTCGACAGCGCGACGAACACCGACATGGCGAGCATCGCGATGCGGACGCCGAGCTGCGACGAGGTCTCCTCCTGGCTGACCAGCGTGTCGGAGAAGCGGGGGGAGCGCTGGACGCGGGTGAAGGTCCACGCGACCGCCACGACCAGGATCGAGAACGCGACGAGGAGGAAGACCTGGGACTCGATGCGGGCCCCGCCCTCCGAGTAGAAGAGCGCGAGGCCGAGCACTGCACCGAACTCGCCGACCGAGCTCGCCGCGAGTGTGAGCTGACCGAGCGGAGTGAACGAAGCCCCGGCGTCGCGGAGGACCGGGACGACGAGGCCGAGCGAGGTGGACGCGAGGGCGATCGCGACGAACACGGCTTGGTCGTTGTCGTCGATGATGCTGATGAGCGCACCCGCGGCGAGTGCCAGGGCCGCCGAGAACCCGTAGGCCACGACGATCCGCGCCCCCTGGCTCCGGACCGACCCGAGATCGAGCTCGAGCCCCCCCAGGAAGAGGAGGAACGAGAGCCCGATGATCGACAGCACCTCGAGCGGGACCTCCACCTCGACCCACCCGAGGAGCGACGGGCCCACGAGCACACCGAGGAGGATCTCGAGCACCACCGCAGGGACCCGCAGTCGCGGCGCGAGGGAGACGAGCAGTGGCGCGATCAGGGCGATGGCGGCCACGGCGGCGACCGAGCCGAACGAGAGGTCCTCCACCGGGTCCGTCTACCAGACGGTGGGGCACCCCACCACCCGGCCCGGGTTCCTATGATGGGCACCGGGAGGTCGGAGTGAGGCGACGGCACGCGCACCGAGAGCCTGCGGCGGGAGCGAGCGACCCGTACGCGGCCATCCTCGACGTTCCCTCGTGGCGGGTCAGGGTGCCGCGCTGGCTCGCGCGGTTCCTCTTCGAGCCCCCCGACGTCATCCGGACCCGTGCCGGCTCGCGTGCCTGACGCTCCGATGGTCGACAACCTCCGCATGCGGCGTTTGCGCGTCTTCAACGTCGTCGTCGGCCTGATCCTCGCGGCCGAGGGCGCGCTGATGCTCGCGCTCAGCAATGGGCTCTCGCTTCCGGTGTTCGCGTCGTATCTCCGCGACGACCCGGTCGAGATGCTCGGCGCCGCGCCCGCCGACAAGCTGTTCTCGATCGACCTCGGGGTGATGATCGCGGTGTTCCTGTTCCTCGCGGCCGCAGACCACCTCCTGATCTCGGCGCCGCGGGTCAACGGGTGGTATGTACGCCAGCTGGACCGCCGCGCGAACTACGCCCGGTGGATCGAGTACTCGATCAGCTCGTCGATCATGATCGTGCTGATCTCGATGCTGTCGGGGATCCGCGACATCGCCGCGCTCACCGCGATCTTCGGCGTGAACACCGCGATGATCCTGTTCGGCATCCTGATGGAGCGCCAGCAGGAGCCGGGCCGGGCTGACTGGAGCGCGTTCTGGTTCGGCACCCTCGCCGGGGCCGTGCCGTGGATCGCGATCTGGACCTACATCCTCGTGGCCGACGAGGTCCCGGGCTTCGTGTACGCGATCATCACGATCGAGCTGGTGCTGTTCTTCAGCTTCGCGTTGAACATGGTGCTCCAGTACCGACAGGTCGGGCGCTGGCGCGACTACGTCGCGGGCGAGGTCACGTACATCGTCCTGAGCCTCGGCGCGAAGTCGCTGCTCGCATGGCTCGTCTTCGCGAACGTCCTGCGGAGCTAGGACGCTCCCGGCGCGGCCAGGCCGTCGTACCGGGTGAGGAGCCGGGCGGCGTGCGTGCGGCGGAGCTCGGCGTACTCCGGTGGCGCGACCACCTCGTCGTCGGGCTCGAGGCACAGCAGCAGCTGCTCGATGCGACGGTCGCCGAGGACCGTGATGTCGAGCTCGACTCGGCCGTCGCCGAGGTCGGTCGTGGGCCCGAGTCGATGGGGTGCGGGGAGGCTCTCGAGCGCGGCCGCGCGCGTCCGCACCCGGACCGTCCGATCGTGCTCCGAGAGGTCGAACCATTCGGGGACCTCGACGTCGTCGGGTGGGTCGAAGTCGAGCGACCCCACGCGCGCCTCGAGCATCCGGTCGACCCGGAACTGCTTGGGTGTCGTCTCCGTCGCGTCGCGAGCGGTGAGGTACCAGTGGCCCCACTTCGACCACGCCCGGAGCGGGAGCAGCTCACGTTCGGTCGACTCGTCGCGATCCTGGCTGAGGTAGCGCACGAGCAGGGATCGATGCCGGCGGATCGCGTCGCGCACGGTCGAGAGCGCGGGTGGTACCGCCACGTCGATGTGCAGCTCGGCGGCGACGATGCCGCGCAGCTTGCGCACGGCGCTGTCGAGATCAGGTGTCGCGGCCGTCGTGATCGCCTGCATCGTCACGCCGGAGATGAGCAGCCGCAACGCGGACTCTGCCGTCGGTGGTGTGGCGGCGAGGTCGCGCAGCCAATGGCTCTCGGCCATCGAGAGGACGCCGTCGTCGGTCAGGAGGAACGCCGACGACTCGGTGACCAGATGACCGTCGGCGTCGTAGAAGTCGACGAGCAGCACGGCCCGCAGCGCGTCGTGGAGCGCAGGGGTCGTCATCCCGACTGCCGCCGCGCACTCGGCGAGGGGTAGTGCCTGCTGCTCCTCGACCATCCCGAGCACGGTGCGAAGGGCCTCGAACTGACGTTGCTTGCTGAGCGCCACGGTCAGTCGCCTTCCGGTGCTGCCGCGAGGTCGCCGGCGACGGCGGCGAGGTGGTCGCGCATCATCGCGACCAGGGCGGGTGGCGTGAGCACGCGCACGTGGTCGCGGAACGCGAACAGCCGGTTGCGTGTCGCTTCGTAGTGTCGGACGTCGAACGCGACGACGTCACGGCCGCTTCCGGCGGCATCCTCCTGGACCGTGGCGCCGAACTCCTCGACGACCGCGTTCAGGAAGTCGTGGTCCACGGCGACCTGCGCCCGCACGAGCTGGTCGCGACCCCAGGCGTTCGGGTCCAGCTCGAACGCGAGGTCCGGGTCGAACCACTCGACGATGCTGAACGGCTCGCCTTCCACCCGCTCGAGCGTCGTCTCGGTCTCGATCCGGTCGAGCCGGTAGCGGCGCATGGTCTCGAGCTCGGGGTCCCAACCCGCCACGTACCACCGTCCCCGCCAGGTCCCCAGCGCATACGGATGGAACGTTCGTCGTCGTCCCTGGTGCACGAAGGTGACGGCCGTGCGGGCGTCGATGGCGTCGCGGAGGTCACCCACGAGCGCATGGACCCGGATCACCACGTCGGCAACGGTGTCGGACACACCGGAGCCGATCTGACCAGGTGGCCCGTCGATGCCCTCGACATCGACGGTCGCGGCCGCGGCGATCAGGGCGGCGCGTTCCTTGGGCGTGAAGAACGGCGGGCGAAGGCGGTAGACGTGGTCGCGCTCGTCGAAGTCGGCGTCGATGCCCCAGACCTCGCGGAGGTCCTTGAGGTCCCGCTGCATCACCTTGCGGAGCGTCTCCCACTCCGGCGTCCCGGTCACGAGCTTCCCGGTCTCGTCGCGACCGGCGTCGTGCGCGTAGCCGGCCACGTGGCGGGTCAGGTCGTCGAGGGTCGATCCTTCGGGCCCACAATGCTTGAGGTAGGCGGCGAGGTTGAAGATGCGTTCCGTCGGGGTGACCGTGCCGGTCATCCCAGCATCATGACCCGACGTCCGACGTGCACGCGTGGGGTCGTCGCGCCACAATCGCGCCATGGAGACCCGGCCCGACGCCACCGAGGTCGAGCTCGTCGCCCGTGGGATGGCCACCGCGGTCGCGCCCGCCGGCGGACTCACCCCCGTGCAGGCGTCCCTGCTGGGCGCGATCACCCGCGCGGTCACCGAGATCGAGATCGACTATCTCGCGCTCGATCCTCTCGGCTGCGAGGAACTCGCGGCCGTGCTGGCGGGGCGGGGTCCGGAGTATCGCCGTCGCATCGTGCACCACATGGTGCTCGCCGAGCTCGTCCTCGCGCCCCTCCCCGACGAGGTGGCCGAACGGGTGACGGCGTACGCTGCCGCGCTCGGGATCGACGACGACTTCGTGCGCATCGCCCGTCGGTACGCACGCGGCACCCTGGGCCTCGCCTGGTGCGACCTCCGACGGAGCGGGTTCGCCGACCGGTGGGACGACGACACGAAGCTCGAGCCGCTCCACGCCGCCGCGGCCGCAGAGGACCCGTTCGAGGAGACGCCGCTCGACCCCGAGCTGGCCGCTCGGTGGCAGGCGTTCGGCGCGCTCCCGGAGGGCACCCTCGGTCGGGACGTGTTCGAGATGTACCGCGCGCGGGCGTTCTTCTGGCCAGGGACCCGCCATGCCGCGTCGCCGCAGCTCGCGCAGCACGACTTCGTGCACGTCATCGCCGACTACGGCACGACCATCGAGGGCGAGCTCGAGGTCTTCGGCCTGATCGGCCGCGCCGACCCGGACCCGAAGGGGTTCGCCTGGCTCGCGACCGTCGTCGGTCTGTTCGAGACGGGCTTCGTCCATCAACAAGGGTTCTTCGAGGTGAACGTGCGCGAACGGCACCTCAGCACGCCGGGGAACGAGGTGCGCCTCGCCGACGCGATCCGCCGCGGGAAGCGGGTGTGCGAAGCACTCGACCGTGACCTGCTCACCGTGGACTACCACGAGCTCGCCCCGCTGCCCATCGGTGAGGTGCGCGAGCGCCTGCACGTCCCGCCGAAGTCGCCCGACGCGATCGCAGCCGGCTCCGCGGGCCCGTTCGAGCCCGGTGGCATCTCCGAGTTCCAGCGCGAAGCGGCCGCGCGCGAGCGTGCCTCGGGATCGACCACCCCCTGACCGTGCGTGAGCCGGTGGCCGGGTCGGGTCCCGAGTCCGAGGTCCTGCTGCGACTCGTCGGGGTCTACGACGCCGACGGCACCTGGCGCGGCGAGGTCACGTACTGGATCGGCGCCCGGCTCGGGCGGATCCACTGCGCGCTCTGCGAGATCACGCACTCGATGTTCCGCGAGAAGCGATCCTGGCGGCAGTGCACGGAGTCGATGCCGGTCCCGTTCGACACGGTGCACCGCGACGAGCGGTCGTCGGCGCTCGCGGCGGCGTCCCGGAACGCGGTGCCCTGCGTCGTTGCCGAGACCGACCAGCGCCGGTTCGTGCTCCTCGACGCGCCCGCGCTCGAGGCATGTGGGGGATCGCCGGACGCACTCGCAGACGCGATCGAGGCGGCGGTCGACGCCGCCGGCCTTGCGTGGCCGTCTGGTTCGGTAGGTTCGCCGCCATGACCGAGCAACGATCACTGTCCGTCGGGATCCCGCCACGTCCGGACTCGGTGGAGCTCGCACGGCTCGCCGAGGAGCTCGGGTACTCCCGGATGTGGTTGTTCGACTCCGCCGCGCTCTACGAAGACATCTGGATCCACCTCGCCCTCATCGCGGAGCACACATCGATCGGACTCGGGACGGCCGTGCTCGTCCCGAACCTGCGCCACGTGATGACGACGGCATCGGCGATCGCGACCATCGACCGGCTCGCGCCCGGCCGACTCGCGTGTGGGTTCGGCACCGGCGCGACCGCGCGCTGGGTGCTGGGCAAGGACGCGCTGTCGTGGGCGACGACCCGGCGCTACTTCGAGCAGCTGCGAGGGCTGCTGCGCGGCGACGTCGTCGAGGTCGACGGCGCGCAGACCCAGATGATCCACCACCCCGAGCTCACGGTCGCCCGACCGATCGAGGTGCCACTGCTCCTGTCGGCCCTGGGACCGAAGGGCCTGGACATCGCGCGGGAGGTCGCCGACGGCGTCATCAATTTCGGTGGCGCGGTCGACGGGATCGACCGCATCGTGCACATGGTGAACGGCACGGTGCTCGCCGACGGCGAGGACCTCACCACACCGCGGGTGCGGGATGCGATGGGTCCGTGGGGCGTGATGGCGTACCACGCGACCTACCAGTCGGCGGGCGACGCCGTCGACGGCTTGCCGCTCGGCGCCGAGTGGCGGGCGTCGATCGAGTCGGAGCGTCCCGAGGGTGAGCGCCACCTGGCGGTCCACGAAGGCCACGTCACGCACGTGACCGAGCGTGACCGCCCACTCATCGACGGTGCCGCCGACGTGATCTCGGGCTTCGGCTGGGTCGGATCGGCGTCCGACATCAAGGCGAAGGCCGACGCCTCGTTCGCGGCGGGGACGACGGAGCTGCTCTACACGCCCGCGGGTCCCGACGTTGCGGGCGAGCTGCGCGGTTTCGCGACCGCGGTCCTCCGCTGAGGGGCCGCGAGATGCCACTGGAGATCGTCGGGGCCGGGTTGGGGCGCACGGGGACGCACTCGCTGAAGCTCGGGCTCGAACAGCTCCTCGGAGCGCCCTGCTACCACATGATCGAGGTGTTCGGGCGCCCGGACGACGTGCAGGTGTGGCAGCGCGCGATCGACGGGGAGCTGCCCGACTGGGACGCGCTCTTCGATGGGTATCGCGCCGCGGTCGACTGGCCCGTCGCGGGCTTCTGGCGCGAGATCGCGTCGGCGTTCCCCGATGCACCGGTGCTGCTCTCGACGCGCAGCTCGGCCGAGGCGTGGTGGAAGAGCGCGAGTGCGACGATCTTCGAGGCGCAGGTCCGCTCGATCGACGACACGTCAGAGTTCGGTCCGCACCTGCGGATGATCGACGACATGCTCACGAAGCGCTTCACGCCCGAGTGGCGGGAGCAGGCTGCCGCCACTCGCGCGTACGAGCAGCACAACGCCGACGTGCGCGCGGAGATCCCGCCCGACCGGCTGGTCGAGTGGAGCCCCGGCGACGGATGGGAGCCGCTCTGCGCGGCGCTCGGCGTCCGCGTGCCCACCGAACCCTTCCCGCACGTGAACAGCACGGAGGACTTCCGCACGATGGCGGGTCTGGACGAACCCTCCTGAACGAGGGCGGTCAGGCGGTACCGTTTCGGGATGCACGAAGCCGGCGCTCCGATCGTCGCCCTGCCCCCGGAGGGTCCGCGCCGCGGTTCGATCCCGGTCCGCGTCCTGAGCGAGAGCCGTGCCCTCCTCGAGCTGCCCCGGCTCGCCCTGCGCAGTCCCGAGCTCGCGCGGCGACCGCGCGGCGAGGGACGGCCGGTCGTGGTGTACCCGGGGTACGGCACCGGCGACGCGTCGACTGCGCCGTTGCGCGCGTACCTCCGGGGCCTCGGGTACGACGTGCACGGCTGGAACCTCGGTCGCAACCGCGGCGACATGCACGCGGTGATCACGCCGGTCCTCGACCAGGTGCGGTCGCTGGCGCGAGCGCACGCGCAACCCGTCTCGCTGGTGGGATGGAGCCTCGGTGGCGTGATGGCCCGCGAGGTGGGCCGTGAGCACCCGGAGCTCGTCGGTCGGATCATCACGTTTGGCACCCCGGTCGTCGGCGGCCCGAAGTACACGGCGGTCGCGGGGATCTACCGCGATCAGGGTGTCGACCTCGACCAGCTCGAACGGGATCTCGCGGTTCTGGAGGTCGAGCGGCCGATCCGCGTGCCGGTCACCGCGATCTACAGCGCCGAGGACCGCGTCGTCGCCTGGCAGGCGTGCCTCGACACGACGAGCATCGCGGTGGAGCACGTCGAGCTGCGCGGCACCCATACCGGGCTGGGCATCAACCCGGACGTCTACCGCGTCGTCGCCGACCGACTGGCCGAACCCCTCCCGGTTCTGGCGTCGGGTACGGGGCGCTCGGATACCCCGAGCGACGCCGGAGCGTGAGAGCGCCGTTCAGTCGCGCTCGATCTCGGGGCCGATGCGGGCGCGGACCAGGTCGACGACCTCACCGGGCTCGGCGTGGCGGCCCAGCTCGGCCTTCGAGAAGATCAGCTCGCCGTCGAGGGTGATCTCGTAGCGGCCCTGCGACGACGGCACGAGGTCGATCTTCTCGATGATCGGCGCCCATCCGGCGAGCAGCTCGTCCGTCAGACCGACGGCGCGCGGCACGTAGTTTCAGGGGATGCAGAATTCGATCTGGATGCGGTGCGTCGGCTTCATCACCATGCGCCCAGGGTAGGGCCATTCGCGGGCGGTAGGTTCGTACCCATGGCAGGTTCGAAAGTCGGGATCATCGGGACAGGCGGAGTCGGGGTCGCGTGCGCGTGGTCGATCCTCCTGCAGGGGCTGGCGACCCGGGTCACCATCTACGGCCGCAACGCCGACCGCGCTTGCGGCGAGGCGCAGGATTTCCAGCACGCCGCCCCGCTGCTGCCCGGGTGCGAGATCCGGGGTCGCGGCCTCGACGAGATCGAGGCCGAGGACGTCCTCATCATCACCGCGGGCGAGCACACCAAGGCCGGGATGACCCGCCTCGACATCCTCGAGGCCAACATCTCGGTGATGGGCCAGGTGGCCGACGCGATCGAAGCCGGCGCGCTCCCACGGGTCGCGGTCGTCGTGACGAACCCCGTCGACGTCCTCACCGAGTACCTCACCCGGCGATGGTCCGACCAACCCGTCTCGGTGCTCGGGTCCGGGACCTCGCTCGACACGCTCCGGTTCTCGGAGCGACTCGCCCAGGCGTGCGGGGTCCACCCGCGCACGGTGCACGCGTGGGTCGTCGGCGAGCACGGCGACTCGTCGGTGTTCCTCTACGAGAGCGCCACGATCGGGGCGATGCGCCTGGCCGAGTTCGCCGGTCAGCGTTCGGTCGACGTCGGCGCGGAGTTCCGTGCCTCGGTGGAGCACGACGTGCGCACTGCTGCGTACACAGTGCGCGACCTGAAGGGCGCGGCGACGCACGGGATCGGTCTCGCGATCGGCGGCCTCGTGCGATGCCTGTGCCGAGAGGTCGACTTCGTGCTTCCGGTGTCGGTGCGGGTGGCCGACGGCGTGTGCGCCAGCCTCCCCTGCGCACTCGGACCGGGGGGTGCGTCCGCGCCGCTGATCCCGACGATGAGCGATGCCGAGCGAGGCGAGTGGGAGCAGAGCCTCGCGGTCCTGCGTGCCGCGAACGACCTGCTCCCCATCCCCCCGTCTTCTTGATGCGTCCCTCACCCGCCTATGGCGGGGTGA
>DASUAO010000011.1:0-19917 GCA_035763745.1 Acidimicrobiia bacterium | reverse complement strand
GGCCGGGGTGCCGCCCAGCCACACCTCGAGGCGACGGACCTTCTCGGCCCGGCGGACGTTGGCGCCCGCGAGCCGCCCCGTGAGGCGCCCCTCGGCGACCTCGAGCCCGGTCGCGAGCACGGCGTCGACGCCGAGACGGCGGGCGACCGGCTCCAGGTACCAGGCGAACGACGCCGACACGATCACGATCTCGTGGCCCTGGCCCTGGTGCCACCGGACCCGGGCCACCACGTCGGGCCGGAGGTGATGGTCGATGATGTCCGTCGCGATCTGCGCCGCGACCGCCCGCACCTCGTGCTCCTCGCGTCCGGCGAGGAGACGTACGAGGCGCGCCTTCACCGCGTCACGCCGCCCCCGGGCGAGGTCGGGCGCTGACCGGAGGAGCGCACCGAGCACCGCCACGCGTCCGGCCGCGGCGACGAGGAACGGCAGCACGTTGTCGCGCGTCGAGATGGTCTTGTCGAAGTCGAAGACGGCGACGACGCGCCTCGCGCCGGTGGCGTGTGCATCGGGCCGGTCGGGGTGCGAGACCACAGGAATCGCTGCGATGGTACCGGCCGCGCCGTTCGGTAGCCTGGCCCCGCTCGCACGCACACCCCGCTCGCGTGCCCCGGGAGCCGACGACCCACAGGCGAGGAACGTGGCGCACACTGAGCCAGGCGGTGCCGCACGCAGCCCGGCGGTCCGACGCACGCGCACCGCGCTCGGCCTCGCGCTCGATGCGGTTCCCGTCGTCGCCGCGCTGCTCCTCGTCGGCAGCCTGGTCCTGATCGGGGTCGCGCTGCTGGGCGTCGCGCACCCGGATCTCGGATGGTCCGACATCACGATCCTCGACGCCAAGGCCTGGGCCACCGGGCACCTGCCGTACGGCGATCCGGCGACCGAGTTCGTCGCCCAGCTCTACACGCCGCTCTTCACCGGCATCGTCGCGCTCCTCCTCGAGGTCCATTGGTGGGAGGGCTGGGGTGCGCTCGTCTCGATGATCGCGGTGGTCGTCTCGTTGGCGATCGTCGCCCGTCACAGCATCCGCACCGCCGACGACCGCCGCGCGAGGGCCGTCACCGTCGCCGCGGTCGTCGCCTTCCCGCTCTTCTGCTTCACCATCTTCCCGACGAACGGCGTGTTCGAGGCGCGCACCGACCAGCTTGCGTGGTGTCTCTTCCTCGCTGCCGCGTGCCGCATCCTGGTCGACTCCGCTCGACTCGATGTCGTCGCGGACTCCTCGATGCCGGCCGACACCCCGCCGCGGTCGGTCTCCGGTCGCGCGGTCACCGGGCTGCTCCTCGCACTGGCGGTCCTCGCGAAGCAGACGACGCTTCCGGCCGCGACGGTCGCAGCCGTCGTCGCCTGGGCCCTGCCGCTGTTGGACCGACGTCGTCGGCAGTCGTCGCGGGACGCACTCGTGCCAGTGGAGGGGATCGCCGCGGTGGGTGTCGGCGTCGCGGTCCTCGGTGTGTTCCAGGCTTGGAGCGGGGGATTCGCGGTCGACCTGATGTTCGGCCTGGCGCGTCGTCACGGTCGCTGGTTCACCGTCGGCGAGATCATCCGCCGGGACCGCGACCTCCTCGCCGTGCCCGTCGTGATCCTGGCCGTCGCAGTCCTGGTCGCGCTCGCACCGCTCGTCGTGCGCGCGTCGAGGCGTCCGGGGTCGACCCGGATGGTCCCGCTGCTCATCGCCGGTGCGTTCACGGCCGCGACCGTCCCGGGCACGTTGTTCGCGCAGGCGAAGCAGGGGGGCGACACCAACCAGCTCGTCGGTCCGGTGTGGTGCGCGACCCTCGTCCTCGCCGCTGCGTTGCTCGTGTCCGACGCGCGTCGTCGACGGACGGCGGCGCGGGTCGTCGGCGTGCTCGTGGTCGTCGCCGGTCTGGGGTTCGTGACGACATGGCTCGAGGACGCAGGTGTCGGCCAACCTGGCCTCGTGCTCGACCGCGACTGGTCCGAGGTCCCGGCGGACCTCCTCGCCGCGAACGAGGGTGGCCAGCTCGTCCTCGACTACGAGTACCCGTCGTACTCGATCACGGAGTCACGTTCGGCCACTCCCGGCGGGTTCATCGCGTCCGATCTCGCCGCGGCCGGCTATGCCCCTCGGTACTTCGTGCAGACGCTGCTGGACGGCGACTACACCCGGGTCCGCCTGTTCCCGGAGGTGTTCGACGGGTACGCGGCCGGGTACGGCCAGCGCGACGACAGCTTCTTCTGGAAGGTCAACGAGATCATCCGCACCGGCTACGACCGCGCCGGTGTCGCTCGGTCCTCGCCGTCCGAGCCCGGGGTCACCCTCTACGCGCCGGGTCCGCAGCTGGACGATCTCGCATGGATGGCGAAGTGCTTCGGTCCGTACCGCGCCGGCGCGCTCTCCCTCGAGCCGCGCACCGGTGGTGGACGTTGGTGCGTGGAGTCCGGACGGCTCCGCCTCGACGCCGGGCCGGATCCCACGTCCGAGCTGGTGCTGCGCACCGAGGAGCGGGCCCGCTTCGAGATCGTCCTCGGGGCGACCGGTGGTTCGTCGACGCTCACCTCGAGCGGGGGAGCGCAGGTCGCCGTGACCGGCGATGGCAGCACGACCGAGGTGTCGTGCCCGGGCCAGGATCCGCGCCGGACCGAGGTGCCGGTGGTCGTGCGACTCGATCCCCGTCGTTCCGGAGTGACCTGCACTGCCCGACGCGACGTCGTGACCGTCCGGGTCGGCGCCGACGGAGAGGTGACGCTCGTCGCCACGGTGGCGAGCGCGCCCGTCCTCGAGCAGTTCACGTCCGGAGCAGACCGGGTGCGTGCCCGCTTGCACGATCCCAGGCCGGGCGACCTCGGATGACGGGGACGCTCGTCAGATCGGCAGTCGGCGGAACACCGGGCGCGGAACGTGACGGAGCACCGTCATCACTGCCCGCAGCGCCGGCGGGACCCAGATGACCTCGGACCCGCGGGCGAGCCCGCGCGTGATCGCCTCGGCGACGGCCTCCGGCGTGGTCGCCAGGGGAGCGGGAGGGAGACCCTCGGTCATCCGGGTGTGCACGAACCCGGGCCGCACGATCATCACGTGCACGCCAGAGCCGACGAGGCTGTCGCCGAGACCCTGGAAGAACGCGTCGAACCCCGCCTTCGAGGAGCCGTACACGAAGTTCGACCGGCGGGCACGCTCGCCCGCGACCGACGAGAGCGCCACGATCGTGCCGTGACCCTGCTCCCGGAGGCGCGACGCGATCGGGACGGCCACCGAGACCGCACCGAGGTAGTTGACCCGCGCGATGTCGGTGGCGACGGCACCGTCGGCCTCGGCCTCGTCCTGGTCGCCGAGCACGCCGAAGGCGACGAGCACGACGTCGATGTCGCCGAAGCGCGCGAACACGTCGTCGACGAACGCGTCGTGCGACGTGGTGTCCTCCGCGTCGAACGCCACGGCGTCGACAGTGGTCGCGCCGAGCGCCTGCAGCTCGGCGACGGCGTCCGACGATGCCTCGGGGTTCCGGACCGCGAGGACGACGGTGCGTGTGCGCTCGGCCACGAGCCGACGGACCGTCGCGAGTGCGATCTCCGACGCCCCGCCCAGGACGAGCACCGACTGCACGCCGCCCAATGCGTCCTTCATCAGGGGACTGCCGGCATCAGGTGAGCCCGACGCGGCGGGCGAGGTCCGACTGCAGCACGCCGGCGGGGTCGACGCGGGCGCGCAGGCTGCGGAACGCGTCGAGGTCGGGGTACATCGCTGCGAGCAGGTCGGGCGCGAGGCGGGAGTCCTTGGCGAGGTAGACGCGACCACCCGCGTCCACGACGAGACGGTCGAGATCGTCGAGCAGCGGTCCGAGCCCGCCGATCGCTGCCGGCAGGTCGAGGGCGAGGGTCCAGCCGCGGGTGGGGAACGAGAGCGGTCCCGGGTTCCCGTCGCCGAAGCGCTTCAGCACCGCGAGGAACGACGCGCACTGCGCCGCCGAGAGGCGCTCGAGGCTCGCGCGCACGGTCTCCGTCGCCGCGTCGGGGACGACGAACTGGTATTGCAGGAACCCACGGCGCCCGTAGAGCCGGTTCCACCCGCGGACTCCGTCGAGGGGGTGGAAGAACGCACTGATCGACTCGAGGTGGGCGACCTGGTGGCGGGGAGCCTTCCGGTACCACACCTCGTTGAACGCGCGGATGGTGAACCGGTTGAGCAGCCCGGACGGCACCCACGGGGGGGCGGCGAGCAGCTCCCGAGGCGCGAACCCCAGCGGGTCGTGCCGCTGGCGCTCGGACAGCGCCGCGATCGGTGCATGGTCGCCACGCGTGAGCACGCCGCGTCCGAGCGACCCGCCGGTCGCGAGGCAGTCGACCCATGCGACCGAGTAGCGGTACCGGTCGTCGCCCTCGGTCATGCGGGCCATGAGGTCGTCGACATCGGCGGTCCGGTCGGTGTCGACCGAGATGAGGGAGGTCGCGATCGGGAGCAGCCGGATCGTCGCTTCGGTCACGACGCCGGTGAGGCCCATCCCTCCGGCCGTGCCCCAGAAGAGCTCGGGGTCGGAGGCGGGGGTGACCGTGAACGTCCCCTTCGGGGTGTGCAGGGTGAACGCCTCGACGTGGTTCGCGAAGCTCCCGTCGAGATGGTGGTTCTTCCCGTGGATGTCGGCGGCGATCGCGCCGCCGACGGTGACGTGGCGCGTGCCCGGGGTCACCGGGACGAACCACCCCATCGGCACGAGCATCCGCATCATCGCGTCGAGGCTCATTCCCGCCTCGACGCGGATCGTCCCCTCTTCGAGGTCGAGCGCGCGGACCGACGCGAGCGCCGTTGCGTCGATGACCGTGCCCCCGGCGTTCTGCGCCGCGTCGCCGTAGCTGCGTCCGAGGCCTCGGGCCACGACGCCACGACGGCCGGCGTGCTCGAGGAGCGCGTCGACGGTCTCGAGGTCGGTCGGTGCCTCGACATCGGCTGCGGTCGGCGCGGTGCGGCCCCAGCCGCTGAGCAGCCGGCGGCCGGCGCGGGGAGTGCTCGGCCGCATCACGCGTGGACCCCGACGAGGAAGGCGGCGAGCCAGAGCACGCCGAGGACCTGGAGGACGCGATCCGACAGGACGATCTCCTCGGGCGCGCCGCCGCGACCCTGCTCGATCACGTGCGCGTAGCGGAGGACTGCGAGCACGAACGGGACGATCGACAGGCGGAACCAGGTCTCGTCGCCCGTGGACGCAGCGTTCTCGAACGCCCAGAGCGCGTAGCCGGTGACCATCACGCTCGCCGCGACCGCGCGCACGAACCCGAGGAACGAGGAGGAGTACTCCGTGAGGGTGCTGCGGTGCGCGCCTGAGTCGTCGCCGAGCTCGATGAGCTCTGCGTGGCGCTTGCCGGTGACCATGAACAGCGACCCGCTCCCCACGACGATGAGGAACCAGTCCGAGATGAGGACGTCGGCGGCGACACCGCCGGCGATGGCGCGGAGCGCGAAGCCGGCCGCGACGGCACCGAGATCGACGACCGGCTCGTGCTTGAGCCAGATGCTGTACGAGACCGTGAGCGCCGCGTAGCCGGCGACGACGAGCGCGAGCTCACCGTCCGAGACGGGGACGGAGATCGCGATCGCAAGGGCGATCAGCATGGCGGCCATGACCTTGGCGAGCCCGACGCTGACGAGCCCGGCCGCGACCGGCCGGTCGCGCTTGCGGGGATGCTCCCGGTCGGCGGCTGCGTCGAGGGCATCGTTGAGGAAGTAGGTGCCACTCGCCGCGAGGCACAGCGCGACGAACGCCACGAGTGTGCGGCTGAGCGGTCCGGACTCGGTGAGTACGCCGGCCGCGGCCGGCGCCGTGAACACGAGGACGTTCTTCACCCACTGCTTGGGGCGAGCCGTCCGCAGGAGCGCGAGCGCGAGGGACCCCTGGGGTGGTGGAGCGGGCGCGTCGGCGCGTTCGGCCGCAACAGACATCGCATCCAGCGTACCGGAGGGGTTTCGCGTCGACGGTCGTGCCGACTCCGCCGCGCCAACGGGCCGTCGCGGGGGCCGCCGTAGACTCGGCGGCGATGTCGATGCCGCGCAAGGTGTACACGAGGACCGGGGACGACGGCACCACCGCGCTCCTGTTCGGGGGACGGGTCGCCAAGGACGCACCCGGACCCACGGCGTACGGGGCCGTCGACGAAGCGGTCTCGGCGCTCGGCCTCGCGAGGGCGGCGTCCTCCGACCCGGAGCTCGCGGAGCTGCTCGTCCGTCTGCAGCGCGAGCTGTTCGTCGTCGGTGCCGAGCTCGCGACCGCGCCCGAGAACCGGTCCAAGCTCGAACCCGAGGTCAGCCGCGTGACCGCGGCGATGGTGACCGCGCTCGAGCCCGTCATCGACGACCTCACCGCGCGCTACGAGCCGCCGCAGGAATTCGTGCTGCCGGGCGAGAACCCCGTCGCCGCCGCGCTCGACGTCGCCCGGACGGTCGTCCGCCGGGCCGAGCGCGAGGCGGTCGCCGCCGCGGCGCAGGGTTGGCTCGACGGCAGCGAGGTGGTGGCCTACCTCAACCGGCTGGCCGACCTCGTGTACACCGCGGCGCGGTGGCAGGAAGGGTCCTTTCGCCCGGTCCGCGCCGATGGATCGAACCAGGAGTAGCCCCCACCCACTGTGGAGTCAGGAGCACGCGTGTCCGTCAGCTGCAACATCTCGTCGCGCCCCGTCTCGGAGGTCGATGCCGACCTCGTCGTCGTGCCGGTCTTCACCGAGCGGGTGCTCGGTCCCGGCGGTGACGCAGTCGCCGTTGCGTTCCACGGCGACCTCGTGGACTTCATGACCACGGCGGGGTTCGCGGGGAAGGTCGGCGACGCCCTCGTCGTGCCGGTGGCCGGCATGCGTGCGGCGACCGCGCTCCTGGTCGGGGTCGGTGCGCCCGATGACGTCACCCCGGCGGTGCTCCGGCGGGTCGCGGGGGGTGCGGCGCGACGTTCTCGTACCGCGGCGAAGGTCGCGACCACGCTCGCGGACGCGAACGCTGATCCCGATGATCACGACGGTGCCATCGCGGCCGTCGCCGAGGGATTTGCGCTCGGCGCCTACCAATTCCTCTCGCACAAGTCGAAGGGGAAGCCGACCGCGTTGCGCTCCGTCACGATCATCGGCGCCACCGGTGCGCGTGCGACCAAGGCGATCGACGAAGCCGCCGCGGTCGTCGCGGCAGTGGCGTGGGCACGCGACATGGTCAACGAGCCGTCCGGGACCAAGTCGCCGGCCGACTTCGCGGCCGCGGCGCGGAAGTACCTCACCGGGAAGGGCGTGAAGGTCACCGTCCTCAACGAGCCGCAGCTCCGCGCCCAGAAGATGGGCGGTGTGCTCGGCGTCGGCCAGGGCTCGGCGCAGCCCCCGCGCTTCGTGAAGGCCGTGTACGAGCCGACCGGTGCGAAGTCGCGCGGCACCCTCGCGCTCGTGGGGAAGGGCGTCACCTTCGACACCGGGGGCATCTCGATCAAGCCGTCCGACGGCATGGAGACGATGAAGACCGACATGGGCGGCGCCGCGGCGGTGCTCGCCACGATGGGGGCGCTCCGGGCGCTCGGCGTACGCCATCGAGTCGTCGCATACGCGCCGATGGCCGAGAACATGCCGAGCGGGACCGCGATCCGTCCGGGCGACGTGCTGAAGATGCGCGACGGTCAGACCGTCGAGGTGCTGAACACCGACGCCGAGGGCCGCCTGATCCTCGCGGATGCCCTCTCGTGGGCTGTCGACGACGACGCCGACGCCATCATCGACCTCGCGACGCTCACCGGTGCGTGCGTGGTCGCGCTGGGCGAGAAGGTCGCGGGGCTGATGGGCAACGACGACACGTGGTCCGGGCAGGTCCGCGACGCCGCCGACCGAGCCGGCGAAGCGGTCTGGCCCCTGCCGCTCCCCGACGACTACCGGGAGCTGCTCGACTCCGACGTCGCCGACCTACGCAACATCTCGACCGGCCGGTACGGGGGGGCGCTGACCGCGGGCATCTTCCTCGAGGCGTTCGTGCAGGACGTCCCGTGGGTGCACCTCGACATCGCGGGCCCGTCACGCGCGTCGTCCGACAACGGTGAGATGACCAAGGGCGGGACCGGCTTCGGGGTCCGGACGCTCGTCGAGGTGGTGAGGGCGTTCGCGCCTCCGGCGCCGCGCGCAAAGGCGGGCCGGCCCACCTCGAAGCCGAAGCCCGCCGCGAAGAAGTCCCCCACGAAGAAGGCTCCGGCGAAGAAGCCGGGAGCGCGGCGTCCGAAGGAGGGCGCTCGGTGATCCGACCCCGCTCGGGTGTGCCCGCACGGAGGCTGGTCGGGGCAGTCGTCGCGGCACTCGTGCTCGTCCCGGCTGCGGCCCACGCGGGCGTCGTCGATCAGTCGGCCGGTGGCGCCGTCGAGATCGAGATCGGCGACGGCACCTTCTCTCCGAAGGACGCGGTGATCGCTCCAGGGACGATGGTGCGATGGACCAACGTGAGCGAAGAGCGACACAGCGTCACGCCCGACGCAGGGTCGCAGTTCGGCATCGTGACCCTCGAGCCCGGCGAGTCCTACGAGTTCACGTTCGAGGACGCCGGCACGTTCGGGTACTTCTGCTCGTTCCACGGTGCGCCCGGTACCGGAGAGTTCGGGACCGTGCGGGTGACGGGGCGGGCGACCGAGACCGAGGGCACCGACGTCAGTGCGTCGGGTACGGGCACCACGATCCGCGTGCCCCAGGACGTGCCGACGATCCAACGGGCGGTCGACCGCTCGACTCCGGGATCGCTCGTCCTCGTCGCGCCGGGTGTCTACGAGGAGTCGGTGGTCGTCGGACCGAAGCACCCCGACATCGTGATCCGGGGCGTCGATCGCGACCGGACCGTCCTCGACGGCCGGTTCGACACCGAGCCGGGATCCGAGAGCGGCATCAAGGTCCTCGCCGACGGGGTCGCGATCGAGAACATGACCGCGCGCAACTACGTC
This sequence comes from Acidimicrobiia bacterium, assembly GCA_035763745.1. GTDB lineage: Bacteria > Actinomycetota > Acidimicrobiia > IMCC26256 > PALSA-555 > DASUAO01. The sequence goes on along the minus strand of DASUAO010000011.1, from coordinate 11,023 downwards.
GGGAACGGCTTCGTCTGGATCGGGGCGAACGGCTACCGGGGGTCGTACCTGACGGCCGTCCGCAACGGCGAGTACGGGCTCTACGCGTTCGACTCCGTCCACGGGCAGTTCGACCACTCGTACGCGTCGGGCAGTGCGGACGCGGGCTTCTACATCGGCCGCTGCGATCCGTGCGACGCCCTGATCGTCGACTCCGAAGCGGAGTGGAACGGCCTCGGCTACTCGGGGACCAACGCGGGGGGCGACGTGGTGCTCGCGCGGTCCCGCTGGCACGACAACCGCGTGGGCATCGCGCCGAACACGGGTCCCAGCGACCGCCCGCCGCCCGACTCCGGCACGACCATCGTCGGGAACCGGGTCCATGACAATTTCAACGCGGCCGCGCCGGCGGTCGAGCTCGCGGCGACGATGTTCGGCGACGGGATCCTGCTCGCGGGGAGCAGCGGCAACGTGGTCGACCGCAACCTGGTGACCGGGCACCCGCGGTTCGGGATCGGGGTCGTCCCGCTCCCGGGGCCGGTGGGACAGCCGGCGTTCGACGCGCGCGACAACACCGTGCGCGACAACGTCCTGTTCGCGAATGGGTTCGGTCTCGCGTCGTTCGCGACGTTCGACGACGCGCTCGATCCCGGGGACAACTGCTTCTCTGGGAACGCTGCTGGACCGTTCGCACCGGAGAACCTCCAGCTGGTGCTCTCGTGCGACGGCGCGGGCGTGGGCTACGTCGCCCCGCTCGAGCTGCTCGCCTCCGTGTTCCTGAGCTCGGCGCCGCCGTTGGTCGACTTCCGAACGGTCGCGCTGCCCGATCCGCCGAGCGGGGAGGGTATGCCGAGACCACGCGCGGCGCGTCCCCGTCCGGCGACGAACGAGCCGAGCACGCGGATCAGGCTCGCGAAGCTGACCGTTCCGACGGGGTGATCGCCCGAACGGCGATCACGGCAGGACGACGACCGTGGTCCCGAAAAGACAGGTGAGGGCGACGACCCGTCGGAGCACGCGCCGGACGATACCCGGGTCGCCGACGACCGAGCGGTGTCAGTGGCTGGTGGTCGTCCCGTCGGCGAGCACGGCGTGGGGCAGGCAGTGCTCGTCGTACTCGGCGATCGCGATCGGGCCGGCGCTGTCGCTGCACGTCGGGCAGGTCGGGTCGCGTCGCACCTTGAACGTGCGGAACGACTGCTCGAGCGCGTCGTAGGCGAGGAGCCGCCCGATGAGCGGGTCGCCGAGGTCGAGGAGCAGCTTGATCGCCTCGAGCGCCTGGATGGAACCGACGATGCCGGGTAGCACGCCGAGCACGCCGGCCTCTGCGCAGCTCGGTGCGAGCTCGGGCGGCGGCGGCTCGGGGAGCATGCAGCGGTAGCACGGTCCCTCGTAGGGCTTGAAGACGGTGACCTGGCCCTCGAAGCGGAAGATCGACCCGTGGACGACGGGCGTGCGGGTGAGCACCGACGCGTCGTTGAGGAGGTAGCGCGTCGGGAAGTTGTCGGTGCCGTCGACGACGACGTCGTAGTCCTCGAGCATCTCGAGGACGTTGTCGGCGCCGAAGCGCACGTCGTAGGTGACGACGTCGACGTCGGGGTTCAGCTGGGTGAGCGTCTTCTTCGCCGAGTCGACCTTGCGGTCACCGATGCGGTCCATGTTGTGCAGGATCTGGCGCTGGAGGTTCGACGCGTCGACGACGTCCATGTCGACGATGCCGAGCGTGCCGACGCCCGCGGCCGCGAGATAGAGGGCGGCGGGGGAGCCGAGTCCGCCCGCGCCCAGGAGCAGGACCTTGCTCTCGAGCAGGCGCTGCTGGCCGGCGACGCCGACCTCGGGCAGGAGGACGTGACGGTGGTAGCGGTTGCGCTGCTCGGGAGTGAGGACCGCCGGGGTCTTCCACGGGCGGTCCTCGTTCTTCCAGTGGCCGAAGCCCCCGGACATCGAGACGACGTTGGTGTAGCCGAGGTCCTGGAGGGTCTCGGCCGCGAACGCGGAGCGCACCCCGCCCGCGCAGTACACGACGATCTCGGTGCCGCGTTCGGTGATGCGGTTCTCGACCTGGCTCTCGAGGTGGCCCCGGGGGATGAAGACGGCGCCCGGGATGGAGCCCTGCTCGAACTCGTCCTGCTCGCGCACGTCGAGGAAGGTGGCCTCGCCGAGGCGCGCTTCGGCGCCTGCGGGGTCGATCTCGCGGATGCGCTCCTTGGTCTTCGCGAGGAGCTCACGGAAGCCGGCCATGGGAAGGATCCTGTGCTGGGGGGCCTGGACGAGGTGTACCGGGTGAAATGCTACCCGGAAGGTCGGATATTCCCAACCTCCGCTCGAGCTCGGCCTCGAATCCCGGAATCCGGGGATCCGGGGGCCCGGCTCGGGACGGACGGCCTCAGAGTCGGTCGACGAGCGCCGGGAGGACCTCGCCGAGGGGGTCCCGCACCAGCGCCGCGGCCACCGGGTCGAAGGGCGTCTCCTGGGCGTTGAGGATCACCAGTCGGGCGCCGCTGCCGACGGCGACCTCCGGGAGGCCGGCGACGGGGTAGACGGTCAGCGAGGTCCCCACGGCGAGGAACAGGTCGGCGCCGGCCGCGGCGAGATGCGCGCGCTCCAGGTCCTCGACGACGAGGTTCTCGCCGAAGCTGATCGTCGCCGACTTCAGGATCCCCCCGCAGTGCGGGCAGTGGGGGTCGTCTTCGCCGGCCCGGACCCGGTCGAGCGCCGCGTCCATCGGCGCGCGGTAGTCGCAGGACAGGCACTTCACGTGGTGGACGGTGCCGTGGATCTCGATGATCCGGTCGGGGTCCGACCCGGCGGCGTGGTGGAGGCCGTCGATGTTCTGGGTGACGAGCGTGTGGAGGTGCGCCCGTCGTCCGAGCTCGGCGATGGCGCGGTGTCCGGCGTTCGGCTCCGCCTGCCAGATCTCGCTCTCGATGCGGTTGCGCCACGCGCGGCGCCGGACGTCGGGGTCGGCGACGTAGTACTGGAGGGTCGCGGTCTTCTCGGCTCCCGGGTTCTTGGTCCACACACCCTGCGGGCCACGGAAGTCGGGGATGCCGGACTCGGTGGAGATGCCCGCGCCGGTGAGCACGACGATGCGCTCGGCGCTGCACACCCACCCGGCGATCGTGTCGAGCCCGTCGACTCGGCCGAGGTCGTCGTCCACGCCCTCAGGGTACGCGCCCCAGTGGTTGATGCGTCTCTCACCCGCCTATGGCGAGGTGAGAGACGCACGACCGTCAGGCAACGGTCTGCGGAACAGACTCCTCGGTGGCGGCGAGTGCCTCGCGCTGGCGCTCCCACGCCCAGCGTGCGGCATCGCGGCACACGGAGGGGTGGAACCCGGTCGAGTGGAGGACCCGCTCGGCGTGGTCGGCGTCGTCGCCCTGCTCGAGGAGCACGAGGGCGATCCGGCGCGCCCTCCGGCGGGCCTCGGCGAGCGGCGACTCGGCGAGCCGGGCCTCGGCCCATCCCGCGTGGGCGGACCGCAGCTCGGGCGGCAGCTTGCGCACATGGCGCGAGTGCGCCGGGGGGAGGTTGCGACGCACGGCGACGGTGCCACGTCCGTCGCTGCACGCGAGGTCGAAGGTCTCGAGCCGCTGGAGCGACCGCACGATCGGCGAGCTCGAGCCGGAACGCTCGCCGAGACCCAGGGCGCGCGACGCGTCGGCGACCGGGAGCTCGATGCCCTCGGGGTGCTCGTCGAACTTCGACGCGAGGTGGCGCAGGAGCAGGACCGCGGTCGGGCCGAGCGTCGGGAGCCAGAAGCTCTCGACGTAGAGCGAGCGGGGGTCGTGGCCGACGGTGTCGAGCACCGGGTCGGGCCACGGGCAGATCGTGAGGGTCGTGGGCATGCGGGCCTCCGAGGTGGACAAGGGATCAGAGCAGTGCGCCCGACGACTCGCGGCGTCACGCGAGGTGACGCCGACGGGATCGCAAGTACCTCCGCTGTGTCGTTGGGGACTCGCGACGATGTCGACTGGCACTCCTCGCCGATCCTGGGGGGCGTCCTGCGCGACCGCCGGGCAGGGACTTCGGGCCCTACCTCGAAGCTCCCGATCGGACGTCCACTGGTCGAGTGCAGCCCGTTCGGGGATGCCGAGGCGAGGAGGCGGTCCATGGGTCGCATCAAGGTGACTGCCGGTCTGGTGATTGTCGGGGCTTTGGCGCTGAGCGCCGGCGTCGCATCCGCCAAGCCGCTGCCGCGAAGTCAGTGGAAGGCGCAGGCCGACGCGATCTGCACGCAGATGTATGCAGACCTGAGCACCATCCAGGACGAGTTGTTCGGACCGAACTCTCCGAATCCCGTGCCGCCGGGTACGCCGTCAGCAACAGAGCTGGCCGCCTTCGCTGCGGAGCTCGTTCCGGTGTTCAAGGAAGCAGTGGTTGCGATCGACGGGCTGAAGGAGCCCAAGGCGCTGAGTCGACGAGTCAAGCAGCTCAAGGCAACGGCGTTCGAGGAGGCCGCGGCGATCGAGGCCGATCCGGGGATTCTCGGCCTCCCGGAGGATCCATTTCCGGGGACGACCAAGATCGGAACGAAGCTCCGCCTGACGTGCGGGTGACCCGCCAACCGACGAGGTCGAGGCAGGGGTAGGTCGAGGCAGGGGTAGCTCGTGGGCGTGGTCGATCCGTGTGTGGGCGGGCACGTCGGCCCCGGCGGGCGGCGGGGGGTGACGCCCCCGCCGCCGTGGGGCGATGCTCAGGCGGTGAAGGCGTCGAGCACGCGTGCCGCCGCCACGGTCGGCGGGACCCGGCCCGCGACGACCTCGGCCTCGAGGCGGGTGGCCTCGGCCGCCGCGTCGGGGTGGGCGCGCAGCCGGTCGAGCAGGCCGGCACCGATCTCGGCCCACAGCCAGTCGCGCGCCTGCTCGGCCCGACGGCGTTCGAGATCACCGGAGGCCTCGAGCGCACGATGGTGTTCCTCGACCTCCTGCCAGACGTCGTCGATGCCGCGTCCCTCGAGCGCCGAGCACTGCACGACGCGCGCGTCCCATGCCGGGGTCTTCGGCCGGACCAGGTGCAGCGCCGCCGCGTAGTCGGCCGCAGTGGACTGCGCCGCGGCGGCGAGCGCGCCGTCGGCCTTGTTCACCACGACGACGTCGGCGAGCTCCATGATCCCGCGCTTGATGCCTTGCAGCTCGTCGCCGCCGCCGGGCGCGAGGACGAGGAGGAAGCAGTCGACCATCCCCTCGACGGCGACCTCGGACTGGCCGACGCCCACGGTCTCCACGATCACCACGTCGAACCCGGCGGCCTCGCAGCACAGCAGGGCTTCACGGGTGCGGCGGGTGACGCCACCGAGCGTGCCGCCCGTCGGCGACGGGCGCACGAACGCCTCGGGCCGCCGGACGAGCTCCTCCATCCGGGTCTTGTCGCCGAGGATCGAGCCGCCGGAACGGGTGCTCGACGGGTCGACCGCGAGCACCGCGACGCGCCGGCCGACGTCGACGAGATGCAGGCCGAGGGCCTCGATGAGGGTGGACTTCCCGGCGCCGGGCGCGCCCGAGATCCCGACGCGTCGGGCGGCGCCGGTGCTGGGCATGATCTCGGTGAGCAGGGCGTCGGCCTCGGCCCGGTGGTCGGCACGGGTCGACTCGACCAGCGTGATCGCCCGGGCGAGGGCCCGGCGGTCGCCGCTGAGCAGCGAGGATGCGAGCTCGCTCACGTCAGACCCTTGTTCCACGGTCCTGCGTCTCTCACCCCGCCATAGGCGGGTGAGAGACGCATCATGACGGGGATGACGGGGACGACGGGGAGAGGAGGTCGAGGACGCGGGTGGCGGCGGCGGGGATGTTGGTGCCGGGGCCGAAGATCGCGGCGACGCCGGCCTCGTGGAGGAAGTCGTAGTCGCCGACGGGGATCACGCCGCCACAGACGACGAGGATGTCGTCGCCGCCCTGCTTGCGCAGCTGCGCGAGCAGCTCGGGGACGAGCGTCTTGTGCCCAGCGGCCTGGCTGCTCACGCCGACGACGTGGACGTCGTTCTCGACCGCATCGCGCGCCACTTCCTCGGGCGTCTGGAACAGCGGCCCGACGTCGACGTCGAAGCCGAGGTCGGCGAACGCGGTCGCGATGACCTTGGCGCCCCGATCGTGACCGTCCTGGCCCATCTTCGACACGAGCATCCGCGGTCGGCGGCCGTTCGCCTCGGCGAACTGCTCCACACGGGCGCGCACGGAGTCGTAGGTCTCGTCGCCCTCGTACGCGCCGCCGTACACGCCCGCGATCGTACGGATCTCGGCGCGGTGGCGCGAGAACACCGACTCGAGCGCGTCGGAGATCTCACCGACGGTCGCCCGGGCCCGGACCGCGTCGACGCTCAGCGCGAGGAGGTTCCCGTCTCCGCGTGCGCCCTCGGTGAGGCGTTCGATCGCATCCCTCCACGCGGCCTGGTCGCGGTTCGCCCGCAGCTGCTCGAGCCGCGCGACCTGTGACTCCCGCACTGCGGTGTTGTCGACCTCGCGGACGTCGAGATGGTCCTCGTCGTCGAGGCGGTACTTGTTGACGCCCACGATCGTCTCGTCGCCGCGGTCGACCGCGGCCTGGCGCCGGGCGGCCGCCTCCTCGATCCGCAGCTTCGGCATCCCCGACTCGACCGCCTTCGTCATGCCCCCCAGTCCCTCGACCTCGGTGATGAGGTCCCAGGCGTGGGCCGCGAGCGACGCCGTGAGCGCCTCGAGGTAGTAGGAGCCGCCGAGCGGGTCGACGACGTGGGTGATCCCGCTCTCCTCGGCGAGGATCAGCTGGGTGTTGCGGGCGATGCGCGCCGACGTCTCGGTGGGCAGCGCGATCGCCTCGTCGAAGCTGTTGGTGTGGAGGCTCTGGGTCCCGCCGAGCACGGCGGCCAGCGCTTCGAGCGTGGTCCGCACGACGTTGTTGTACGGGTCCTGCTCGGTGAGTGAGACGCCCGACGTCTGGCAGTGCGTGCGCAGCATCAGCGACGACGGGTTCTGCGGCTCGAACTGCTCGATGATCCGGGCCCAGAGGAGCCGCGCCGCGCGCAGCTTCGCGATCTCCATGAAGAAGTTCATGCCGATCGCGAAGAAGAAGGACAGGCGACCGGCGAACGCGTCGATGTCGAGCCCGCGGTCGAGCGCAGCCCGCACGTACTCGAGCCCGTCGGCCAGGGTGAACGCGAGCTCTTGGACCGCCGTCGCCCCCGCCTCCTGCATGTGGTAGCCGGAGATCGAGATCGAGTTGAACTTCGGCATCTTCGTGGCTGTGAACTCGATGATGTCGGCCACGATCCGCATGCTCGGCGCAGGCGGGTAGATGTAGGTGTTGCGGACCATGAACTCCTTGAGGATGTCGTTCTGGATCGTGCCCGCGAGCGCCTCGGGGGCGACGCCCTGCTCCTCGGCGGCGACGATGTAGCCGGCCAGCACCGGCAGCACCGCACCGTTCATGGTCATCGACACCGACATCTGGTCGAGTGGTATCCCGTCGAAGAGGACCTTCATGTCCTCGACGGAGTCGATCGCCACACCGGCCTTGCCCACGTCGCCGACCACGCGGGGGTGATCGCTGTCGTAGCCACGGTGCGTGGCGAGGTCGAAGGCGACCGACAGGCCCTTCTGACCCGCGGCGAGGTTCGCCCGGTAGAAGGCGTTCGACTCCTCGGCCGTCGAGAAGCCCGCGTACTGGCGGATCGTCCAGGGCCGGTTCGCGTACATCGTCGCCCGCACGCCCCGGAGGTAGGGGGCGGTGCCGGGGAGACCGCCGATGGTCTCCAGTCCCTCGAGGTCGGCCGCGGTGTACAGGGGCTTCACCGGGATCCCCTCGGGGGTGTTCCAGGTGAGCGCGTCGGGGTCGGCGCCCTTGAGCTCCCTGGCTGCCAGGGCCTGCCAGGTCGCCAGATCCTCGGGGGTGCGGGCCATGGAACCACGGTAGTTGGGGGGCCTGATTCAAGGTCGATCCGACATCGGCCGATCCCCCGATCGTTGTACGGCGAACCCCCACGCGCGAGACTGGCCCCTGCGGGTGGGGCCGGCCGGGTTCAGGCCGTCAGCGACCAACCCCAAGGACTCTCCCCCATGCGCCGACTCCTCTTGTTGCCCGCCTTGGCGCTCGTGCTGATGGGCGCGCCGGTGCTCGCCCTCCAGAGCACAGCGCCCCCGGTGCCCACGACCGAGGACCTGCCGGTCTCCGCGCCCGTCGAGCAGGTCGCCGAAGGTTGGGTCTCGACCGAGACGCCGGTCGACGCCACGCTCATGGGGGTCCGCTGGAACGGCGACCCCGGGGCCGAGTTCACGGTCGAGGTCCAGCGCGCCGATGGGACGTGGGACGCTGCTGAGGGCATCGCGGGTGACGACACCGAGCCCGACGCCGGCACGCCCGATGCAGCCCGCCAGGCCACCCAGCCCGGGCCCGAGCACGCCACCGATCCGGTGTGGCTCGGCGAGGATGCGACCGCGGTCCGGGTCGGCCTCGAGGCCGGCGCGGCCAGCGACGTCACCGTCGCCGCGATCGACTCGTCCGCCGCCGTCGCGCCGTCCGGCTCAGCCGGTGCGCTCGGGGTGTTGGGGATCGTGGACGGACCCGATCGCTACGGGTTCGCGCTGGCGCTCCTGGGGCTCGCGCTGCTGCTCGTCGCGTGCGCATTCCGCTGGTCGCCGCGACGGCTCACCCGCGGGCGGGTGCCCGCGTTCGTCGCGCTCGGCGCAATCGTGCTCGCCGCGTGCGTCCCTGCAGCCCCGCCTCCGCCTCCCCCGACCGGGACGCCACCCGGGCAGCCAGCGATGACCTCGCGCGCCTCATGGGGCGGCGACCTGGCGTTCAAGTGCGCTGGCGGGCCGGTCTCGGCGACCAGCCTCAAGTTCGCGGTCGTGCACCACACCGCGGGGAGCAACAGCTACGCGCCGGGCAACAGCGTCGGGATCATCCGGGGCATCTACGCGTACCACGTGAACACTCTCCGATACTGCGACGTCGCGTACAACTTCTTCGTCGACAAGTACGGCCAGATCTTCGAGGGTCGGTGGGGCGGCACCGACAAGCCGATCATCGGCGGCCACTCCGGCGGCTTCAACACGTCATCGACCGGCATCGCCGTGCTCGGCAACTACCAGACGTCGAACGTGCCCGCCGCCGGGTGGGACGCGGTGGTGCGGCTCCTGCGCTGGAAGCTGAGCGTCCACGGCGTCGACCCCGCGCTCGGGTTCTCGACGGTGGTCGCGTCGTCTCCGTGCGGTTGCATGCACTGGCCGGCCGGAACCCTGGTGTCGTTCCCCAACGCGATCGTCGGGCACCGAGAACTCGATGCCACCCTTTGTCCGGGCGGGTCGTTCTTCGCCCAGTTCGGCGCGCTGCGATCCCAGGTGCAGTCGGGGATCTCGATCCCGCCGCCGACCACGACCACCGTCCTCTGATCGCCCGTCCGAGCGGGCGGCGGTAGGTCAGCTCGCCTCTGCGAGGTCCCGATCCGTCGTGCGGGCTCGGGCGAGGGCGTCACGCGCGGCGGCGATGCCCTGCTGGCCCACCCGACGGGTCTTGTCGTCGAGGCGCCACTCGCTGTGCCAGCGTGCCGGCCGGCGTGTGGAGGTGGCGTCGGCGCGGACCCGGGCGCGGCGGCGCCGAGCGGGCGGCCGGGCCGGCTCGGGGGTGGTGGGGCTGATGGCCTCGGTGTCGACGAGGCGGAGCTGCGTGGTCATGCAAGCAGTAAACGCCAGGGGTGTGACAGTCGTTCCGGGATGTGACGTCCGCCACCGGGGAGGCCCGGCCGTGGGGAGGGAATCGGCGCCAATGCTGGCGCCGGGGCAGGGGCCTGGGTACAACTGCGTATCCCGCCGCGCCGGGTCGGTATGGGATCATGCGGGTCCATGGGGCCGATCGAGGAGCACGCCACGCGGTCCCCCGGAACTCGAACCAGGGCACGTGCCTGTCGGGGGCGTCGCCGCGGTCGCTCCGGTGTCCTGGCGATCGGCCTGCTCGCGGGCCTGGCCCTGACGGGCTGCCTGCCCGTCGCCCCGCCCCCGCCCCCGCCCAGGATCGCCGTCTACGGGGACTCGCTCGTGTACGAGTCCGAGGCGCACCTGCGAGCCGCGCTCGCGTCGGTGCTCCCGGGCTGGGACATCATCATCCGGTCGTACGGCGGCGTGGCCCAGTGCGACTACCACGCGAGCATGGTCGATGATCTCGACCACCGGAACGTGCGCGCGGTCATCGTGGCGTTTGTTGGGAATCGGCTCACGGACTGCGTGCTGTCTCGGCCGTATCCAGACTCCTACTACTCGGACGCACATTGGGCCGCAGACCTGTACGCGTCCCGTGGGATCCCCTTGGCGTTCGTCGCGACCCCCGGGCTCGTTGGGAACACGCCGGCGGACCGCATCGTGCCGAACGTGTACCGCTACGTCGGGAGTGAGCGTGGGATCCGGGTCGTCGAGTCGGATGACCTCTTCGTGGACCCCGCGACCGGGAAGTACGAGATCACTGGCCCGTGCCTCGTCGGGGAGTGGGAGTGTGCCGATCAGATCGTCATCCGCGCGCCCGACGGTGGTCACCTCTGTCCGGTGCCCGGTTCCGTGCCGTGCGGGGTCTACTCCTCGGGCGTGGTCCGATACGACGACGGGATCGTGAGGATGGCCGCCCTCCTCGCCGGGTTCACGCCGCCAGCGGGTCGGGTCCTCGTCACGCCGACCACGACGACGACCAGCACTTCCACGACGACGACCAGTACCTCCACGACGACGACCACCACGGTGGCGCCGCTCGCGTCGGGGAGCGCGACCGGAGCTGCCCCGGCTCCTGGATCGGTCCTCGCGCCCGGTGTCGTGTACCCCACCGCGCGACCGATCGGACCGTACTCGCCGTTGGGCGACCTCGCTCCCGGGCGCTGAGAGGGCACTCGTAGACTTGCGGGGTGGCGCCCGCACCCCATCCCCCGGACTCCGGCACTCCCGTCTACCTCGATCACGCCGCGAGCACGCCGATGCGGCCCGAGGCGGTCGCCGCGATGCTCCCGTACCTGACCGACGCGTTCGCGAACCCCTCGGGCGGTCACGCCGCGGCGCGGGCGTCGAAGACGGCCCTCGAAGAGGCGCGTGAG
>DASUAO010000010.1:0-31056 GCA_035763745.1 Acidimicrobiia bacterium | reverse complement strand
TGTCATTGCCACCAGCCTACGGTCGAGGGTCCCCGAGCCTCACCCCCGCCGTGTGGGGATGTGGTGCAGCACGACGGCGGAATTGCTTCAGGCGCGTGCGTCTCGGAGCATTCGGAACGCCGGGCCGTGCCGGGTCTCGATCTCGACGCACCTCGAGACGCTCGGATCGTCAGTTCCCGACAGCTTGGCGGATGTCGAGGAACATCGCGCTCAGCCCGAGCGTCAGGAACACGAAGAGCACCACCGCGATCATCGGGACCAGCTTGCGATAGTCGACCCGGACGTCGCGCCGCGTGATCTTCGACGCGACCCACTCGTAGACGACGACTGCGGCGTGGCCGCCGTCGAACGGCAGGAGCGGGATGGTGTTGAACAAGGCCAGGATCAGGCTGATCCCGCCGAGCAACCAGAGCAGCGCCCACACGTTGCCGTCGATGATGCTGCTGCCCTCGTCGACGATGCCGACCAGCGAGCGAGGCCGGGCGTCGGCCTCCGGCGTTCCGGGCTCGGGCGCGCCCCCGGTGAAGTTCTTCGAGTATTCGGCGACCCCCGACGGCGAGAACAGGTCGGCGAGCCCTTCGGCGGTCCCGACCGTGATGTCGCCCATGGCCCGGAACGTCTCGGGCACCGCGGCGAGCACCCCCACCGATCGGAACTGCGTCGTCGGCGCGATCCCGAGGAACCCTTCGCCGTCGCGGTTCTCGGGGGTCGCTTCGAGCTCCACGAGTCGATCGTTGCGCTCCACCGTGAAGGTGGCCGTCTCGCCCCCGCGAGACTGGATCGCGCGCTTGAGCTGCTCCCAGCCCTCGATCGTCTGACCATCGACGGCCGAGATGGTGTCGCCGTTGCGCAGGCCCGCGTCGGCTGCCGCGGAGCCCCGGGTGATCTGGGCGACCGTGGTGCTCGGCCCCTCGGCGACCCGGCCCTGCCCCGCGATGACGACGTAGAAGAGGAAGAACGCGAGGATCGCGTTGACGGTGACCCCCGCCATCACGACGACGAGGCGGTTCTTCGTGGTGCCGTTGCGGTACGCGCGCGGCTCGTCGGCGGGGTCGACGTCCTCCAGGTTGCTCATCCCGAGGATGCGCACGTACCCGCCGGCAGGGATCGCCTTCACGCCGAACTCGGTCTCGCCGCGACGGAACGACCAGAGGCGCGGCCCGAACCCCACGAAGAACTCGGACGCCTTCATCCCGGCTCGGCGAGCGGCGATGAAGTGCCCGGCCTCGTGCAGCATGATCATGGCGATGATGCCGACGACCAACGCGAGCACGTCGCGACTCGACGGCTTGAAGATCGCGAGCGCGATCAGCCCGCCGACGATGGCCAGCAGGATGTAGGTCGCACCGCGCCGGTCGACGTCGGCGGATGCATCTTCGAGCGGGTCCTTCACCTGATGCCCCTCAACTCGGGCGCTCCATGGCCTCGACGATCGCGCGCGCCCGCGCGCGAGCCGCGCGGTCAACTTCGAGAACGTCGGGGACGTCTCGAACGTTCCCGACCTCTCCCGCCTGGGCTGCTGCCTCCAGCACCGCCCCGTTGACGTCGGAGATCGCCAACCACGGGATCCGCCGGTCGAGGAAGGCCTCCACGGCCACCTCGTTGGCGGCCGACAGCACCGCCGGAGCGCCGCCGCCGCTGCGCCCGGCCTGGTAGGCCAGGGCCAGGCAGGGGAAGGCCTCCGTGTCGGGTGGCTCGAACGTGAGCGACCCGAGAGTCGTCCAGTCGATCGCACCGAAGGGCTCGTCGAGCCGGTCGGGTGCCCCGAGCGCGAGCCCGATGGGGAGGCGCATGTCCGGCATCGACAGCTGCGCGAGCACGGCGCCGTCGCAGAACTCGACCATCCCGTGCACGATCGACTGCGGGTGCACGACGACCTGGACCCGGTCGTAGTCGACGTCGAACAGCTCGTGGGCCTCGATCACCTCGAGGCCCTTGTTCATGAGCGTCGACGAGTCGATCGTGATCTTGGCGCCCATGTCCCACGTGGGGTGCTTCAGCGCGTCCTCGAGCGTCACGAGGGCGAGATCGTCACGGGTGCGGCCTCGGAACGGGCCCCCGCTCGCAGTGAGGATGACCGCCGCGACCTCGTCGATCGTGCCGCCCCGCAGGGCCTGGTACAGCGCGGAGTGCTCGGAGTCGACCGGGACGATCTCGCCGCCGCCCTCGTCGCGTGCGGCCCGCACGACCGGACCACCGGCGATGAGGCTCTCCTTGTTCGCGAGCGCGAGACGCTTGCCCGCGCGCAGTGCCGCGATCGTGGCCGGGAGGCCGGCGAACCCCACGACGGCGTTGAGCACGACGTCGACGTCGTCCAACGAGGCCAGCTCGGTGAGGACTTCGGTGTCGCCGAAGCCGGAGCGAGCGCGCGCCGCGGGCACGTCGAACTCGGCGGCCTGCGCGGCGAGGAGGTCCGTGTTGCGCCCGGCCGCGAGCGCGACCACCTCGTAGTGGTCCCGGTGGTTGCGCACGACGTCGAGCGCCTGGGTGCCGACCGACCCGGTCGACCCGAGCACCGCGACGCGCCGTCGCGTCACGAGAAGAGCTGCAGCGCCAGGTAGTACGAGACCGGGAGCGTGAAGAGGATGGCGTCGAAGCGGTCGAGGAAGCCTCCGTGCCCGGGGAGGAACGACCCGATGTCCTTGAGGCCGAGGTCACGCTTCACCATCGACTCGGCGAGGTCGCCGATCGGCGCGGTGATGCCGACGAGGAAGCCCAGCGCGATGCCCGCACCGATGCCCTTGTCGGACCACGGCGAGAGCGTGCTGCCGACGATCCCGCCGAGCACCACGGAGACGACCAACCCTCCGATGAGACCCTCGATCGTCTTGTTGGGCGAGACGTTGGGCATGAGCGGGGTTCGGCCCATGGCGCGGCCCGTGAAGTAGCCGGCCACGTCGGAGCCGATCGCACAGAGCGCGACGCCGAGGAGCAGGCCGGTGCCACCGGGGTCCGGCGCGAGCAGCAGCCCGGCGAAGCCGCCCATGATCCCGATCCAGCCGAAGACCAGCAGCGTGAGCCCGATGTTGATCGTCGGACGGGCGTGCACGACCTCGAACAGGTACCAGAGGAACGTGAACACGACGACGAGCACCATGACCATCGGGTAGGCGCGCTCGCCCTGGCTGTACGCGATCGGGACGATCGCGACGGTGCCGAGCAGCCCGACCGCAGTGGCTGTGTGGTACCCGGCCCGACGCAAGGCCTCGTAGAGCTCGAACGCGCACGCGCCCATGATCACGGTGACGAGGAAGGTGGCGGCCGGACGTCCCGCGGCGAACGCCGCGAGCGCGATGGCGGCGACGATCACACCGGTCATCAGTCGGCTCGGAAGGTCCGAGCCCGCCGCGGCCTCGTCGTAGCCCTCCTGGTCGTAGCCCTGGTCGTAGCCCTGGTCGTACCCGTGCTCGTAGCCGGGCGCGGCCGGGGGAGGACCTTCGAGTCCGCCGACTCGGGCGTGCGTACCCGAAAGTGCCTCGCCGTACGGGTCCGTATGCGGCGCGTCGGGGGCCGGCTGCTCCCCCCGCCCGCGTCGACCACGTCGGCCCTTCCCCCCGCGGCCCGGAGGCACGAAGGCGTCGGGGTCGTCGGCGAGCGCGCCCACGGAGGTCGAGTCGTCCTTGTGGAGCCCGCCGCCGAAGTCGTCGGTGGCCCAGTCCGACTCCCCGAGCCGGAACCGCGGCCCCGGGAGCGCGGACCACGAGTCGAAGTCGTCGCCCTCGCCCGGACCCGGACCGCCCGCGGCGCCTCCGCCGACGGAGTGGGGCACCTGTCCGGTCGGAGCCTCGGTCCAGTGCTGGAGGCCGGTGTCGGCCGCCCCACCGCCGCCCAGATCGGCCGATGCCGACCAGTCGTCGTCGGCGGGGGGCGCGAACCGGTCAGCGCCTCGGCCGGCCGGTTCGCCACCGGGCGCCGGACCCAGGTCCCCCTGGCCCCCCCACGGGTCGGCGTCCTCGTCGCGGACGCGCACCCCCTCGGTCACGGGCCGCGACCACTCCTCGGGGAACTCGTCGTCACGGAATTCGTCGTCACGCCAGTCGGACACGCCACTCCCCTCACATCCGCCACACCCGTGACGGATCCGGCTCCCACCAGGGTAATCCCCGGGAGGGGCCAGGGGGACCCCCCTCAGACCGCCAGCAGCTCGTGCTCCTTGTGCTGCAACAGGGTGTCGATCTCGGCGACCACGTCGTGGGTGTGCTTCTCGAGGTCCTTCTCGACCCGGGTGAGGTCGTCCTCGGAGATGTCGCCGTCCTTCTGCAACGCCTCCAGGTCGTGGCGGGCCTGGCGCCGGACGTTGCGGACGGCGACCCGGCCCTCCTCGGCCCGGTGCTTCACCACCTTCACGTACTCCTTGCGGCGCTCCTCGGTGAGCTCCGGGAAGGCCAGGCGGATCACGGCCCCGTCGTTGCTGGGGTTCACCCCCAGCTCGGAGCCCTGGATGGCCTTCTCGATGGCCTTCAGCTGGCTCTTGTCGTAGGGGTTGATGACGAGCAGTCGGGCCTCGGGAACCGTGATGCCGGCGAGCTGCTGGAGCGGGGTCATCTGGCCGTAGGCGTCGACCATGAGCTTCTCGACGAGGCCGGGATTGGCCCGGCCGGTGCGCACCGCCGCGAACTCCCCCTTGAGGTGCTCGATCGCCTTGCGCATCTTGTCGTGGCAGTCCTCGACGATGAGCGCGGTCATCTCGTCGCCCTGGTCACTCATCTCCGGCGTCTCCCCAGGTGGTGGTCGGCTGCGTGCGCAGGGTATCCGCGTCGCGTGCATCCTCCGGGACGGGGCCCGGGAGTGCGGTCACGCGGTCGAGACGAGCGTCCCGATCGGCTCGCCCAGCAGCGCCCGCCGGATGTTCCCGGGCTCCATCACGTCGAACACGATGATCGGCAGTCGGTTGTCCATGCAGAACGTGATCGCGGTGGAGTCCATGACCTGGAGGCGACGGTTCAGCACCTCGAAGTGCGTCACCTCGGTGAGCTTCACCGCGTCGGCGTCGAGCTTGGGGTCGGCGCTGTAGACGCCGTCGACACCGGAGTGGGTCCCCTTGAGGATGGCGCCCGCGCCGATCTCGGCGGCGCGCAGCGCGGCGGTGGTGTCGGTCGTGAAGTACGGGTTGCCGGTGCCGGCCGCGAAGACGACGATGCGGCCCTTCTCGAGGTGGCGGATCGCCCGCCGCGGGATGAACGGCTCCGCCACCTGCGCCATCGAGATCGCGGTCTGCACCCGGGTCGGCTGCTCGACGGCCTCGAGGGCGTCCTGGAGCGCGAGCGCGTTGATGACCGTCGCCAGCATCCCCATGTAGTCGGCCCGGGCGCGGTCCATGCCGCGGGTGGCCCCGCTCATGCCCCGCCAGATGTTGCCGCCGCCCACGACGATCGCGATCTCCACCGCGAGGTCGACGCGTGCCGCGGCGACCTCCTCGGCGATGCGCTGCACGACAGCAGCGTCGATCCCGTAGCCGATCGTGGTGTCGGCGAACGCCTCACCCGAGAGCTTGAGGATCACTCTCGGGTACTGACTCTGCGCCATGGGATCCGCCCTCCGCCGAAGCGGTCTCCTAGTCCTCGCCGATCTTGACCCGGGCGAAGCGCCGGATGCTCGCCCCGGCACCGAGGCCCTCGACCAGCTTGCCGACCGTGGTCTTCGGGTCGCGGACGAACGGCTGCTCGAGCAGGCAGCTCTCCTTGAAGAACCCGTTGAGCCGACCCTCGATGATCTTCGGCAGTGCCGCCTCGGGCTTGCCCTCGTTGCGGCTCAGCTCCTCGAGGACCTCGCGCTCCTTGGCCACGACGTCGGCAGGCACGTCGTCGCGCGTCAGGTACCGGGGGGCGGCCGAGGCGACGTGCAGCGCGACGTCGTGCGCGACCTCGCGGGCCTTCTCGTCGCCCGAGTCGACGCCTCCGACGTCGACGAGGACGCCGATCGTCCCGCGACCGTGCTGCACGTGCTTGTAGCCGTCGACGAGGCCGTCGGTGGTGCTGAACACGATGACGCGTCCGAGCGCGACGTTCTCACCGAGCTTCGAGGCGAGGGTGGCGATGTGCTCCTCGACCGTGGATCCCTCGAACGCGACCTTGGCGAGGTCGTCTGAGGCCTGCTCGACCGCGAGCACAGCAAGCTTCTCGACCGTCTCGGTGAGGTCGGTGCCCTTGGCGACGAAGTCGGTCTCGGCGGTGACCTCGGCGATCGCGCCGACACCGCTCTCGACGACGACGTCGATCGCGCCTTCCTCAGCGGCCCGACCCGAGCGCTTCGATGCGCCGGCGAGCCCCTTGGTGCGCAACCACTCCTTGGCGGCGTCCTGGTCACCGTCGTTCTCGGCCAGCGCCTTCTTGCAGTCCATCATCCCGGCGCCGGTCGCCTTGCGGAGCGCGGCGACGTCGGCCGCCTTCACCTCAGCCATCACCCTTCTCCTCGGACTCGGGCTCCTCAGGAGCCGGCTCCTCGGCCTTCGGCTCCTCGGCCTTCGCCGGCTTCGCCTCGGCCACCTCGTCGGGCGGCGGCGGAGGCGGCGGAGGCGGCGGGCCGTCCTTCTGGGCCTTCTCCGCCTTGGCCTTGTCGGCCTTCTTCGACTCGGCGAGGCGCGCTTCGCGCTCGCGCTGCTGCTTGGCGGCCTCGTTGCGGGCCACCTGCTGCTCCTCGGCGCGCTTCTTCGCCTCTTCGGGGTCGAGCGGCTTGGGCGCCTCGGGCTCCTTCGTCTCCGGGAGCACCTTCCCCTTCTTGCGCGCCATGATCCGGCCCTCTTCGACCGCGTCGGCGATGATGCGGCAGAGCAGGTTCGACGAGCGGATCGCGTCGTCGTTGCCCGGGATCACGAAGTCGATGACGTCGGGGTCGCAGTTCGTGTCGACCACCGCGATCACCGGGATGCCGAGGCGATTGGCCTCGGTCACCGCGATGTGCTCCTTCTTGGTGTCGATGACGAAGATCGCCGCCGGGAGCTTCTCGAGCTTGCGGATCCCGCCCAGGTTGCGCTCGAGCTTGTCGCGCTCGCGACGCAGCTTGAGCCCTTCCTTCTTGATCATCTGGTCGGCCTCGCCCGAGGCGATCATGCGATCGAACTCGGTGAGCTTGGCCACCCGCGCGTGCACCGTGCCGAAGTTCGTGAGCATCCCACCGAGCCAGCGGAAGTTCACGTACGGCATGCCGCTGCGCTGCGCTTCGCGCTGCACCGGCTCCTGCGCCTGCTTCTTCGTGCCGACGAAGAGGATCGACCCGCCGTCCTCGACCGTGCGACGCACGAACCGGTACGCGGTGTCGATCCGCTCGAGCGACTGCTGGAGGTCGATGATGTAGATCCCGTTGCGTTCCCCGAAGATGAATCGCTTCATCTTGGGGTTCCAACGGCGCGTCTGGTGACCGAAGTGGACTCCGGCCTCCAGCAGCTGCTTCATGGTGACGACAGCCACGTCTGTGCTCCCTAAGTTGTACGTCCCCCCGCGATGTGCATGGATGGAAGAGCGTCCACGACCTGGGGCCTCCGGATCATCGGGATCCGGGGGTGATGCGGGGGTGTGAGATCCCGGTGGCGCCCGAGGGCTCCTCCGAGTCGAGGGTCAGTGTAGCGGGGAGCCCCTCCCGCTCCTCCGGCCGGGATTCGGTGCCCGCGGGGAGATCGGATGGCCCCAGCCACCAGATCTCCCCCTCCCCGGCAGGTCGGCGGACGAGCAGCAGCAGGGATCCCCCGGCCGCCGTCGAGTCCTCGATGGTCATGGCCGTCTGGACCGGCCCGGGCACCTCGTTGTCCACCGACCGACCATCGTCCGCCGCGATCGCCACGAGGCCGGTTCCGTAGGTCGTCATCGCGACGACGTCCCGGACGATCCACGGACTCGCCTCCAGCTGGCGGCGTCTCGTCGCTCGGACCCACCGCACCGATCCGGTCCTGGGCTCGATCGCCGTGACCCTGCCGCGGACGTCGACGAAGGCCGCGAGATCGTCGGAGACCGCCACGCGCAGCGTCGGCACGAAGGGACCGGCAACGGGCGTCGACCACGCCTCGGCACCCGACGCGAGCTCGAGACCGCGCACCGCGGCCTCGAAGACGTCGCGCTCGATCCTCGTGTTCTCCACCACGAGCACGAGGCCGTCAGCGATCGCCGGGCGTGCGCTCAGGAGCGCGTTCGACCGCGTCCACGAGGTCGTGCCCGTCGCGAGGTCGACGGCCCGGAGCTCGGAGATGCCGTCGTGCAACCAGGAGACGACGATGACCCCTCCGTCGATCTCCACGCTCGGGTCGAACGAGAGGTCCTCGAAGCCGAGGGGGACCAACGCGCGCGTGGAGCCGTCTGCCGCATCCAGCAGCGAAAGGGCCCCGGATCCCCCGACCACCGCCACGACCACCGGACCGCCCGGGCTCCGACCCACTGCCGCCGCGCGGGGGTCCGGGGATGCCACCTCCCACCGCACGCGGCCGTCCGCCCGGTCGAGCGCCCGGACGCCGGTGCCGGCGACCGTGTCGTGGACCAGGACGAGGACGATCTCCTCGCCCAGTGCGATCGGATCCCTCGTCGTCGTGGTGTCGGGGCCTGCGTCGAGACGCCAGGTCATGTCGCCGGCCGAGTCGTAGGCGATCACGTCCCCTCGGCGCCCCAGCGCGACGACCCCCTCGTCGTCCGCGGCGATCGTCTGGGGATCCGCGGTCGCGTCGCGGGTCAACCATGGTTCGATGCGCGACGATCTCGACCGAGTCCCGATTCCGGCATCACCGCGACGACCCGGCGATGCTCCCGGGCTCGTGTCGGCGGAGCAGGCGGCGAGCGCCGTGACGAGCAACGCGATCGCGACGCGAGCCCCTCGACGCCCGATCACGGCAGCCCGTCGAACGGTGGCGCCGGCTCCAGAGCGTTCGCCGCGAGTGTGCCGAGACGGATCGCCTCGCTCAGCTTCTCGCCGGCGACGTCGGTCAGCGGACCGCAGAACGTCGACGGCGTCCCGCCGGCGAGGTGCGCCTGCGCCGCGCTCAGCGCATCGTCGTCTCGGAGGATGCCGGAATGGTCATCCCTGGGATCGAGCGCCGTGCCGACGGACACGACGATCTTCCTTGCCCCCGGGAGGTCTCCGCTCGGCGACGGCACGGCCAGGTCGGCAGATCCGACGATCGAGAGGAACCGGACCCGGGGTGACGGTGGCTCGGCCCCGATCTGCCGGACGACCGACGAATCCTCGGCGAGCTGATCGAGGGCAGGGGTCCCGATCGGGGCGTCGTCCCAGAACTCCCGGACCAGCCCGATCCCCGCGTGACCGACGACCGTGTCGTCGAAGCTCGACACGACGGTCGCCCAGGGAGTCCCCTCGAGCGGCGACGCGAACGTGACGGCGTTCGGGATCGGGGGGTACTCGTCCTCGTGTCCCCGGTAGTGCTCCGACAGGAACAGGGCGATCACCACGCCTCCTTGTGAGTGGCCGAGCAGGTCGACCGCCCGGCCGGGATGCTTCGACTCCAACGCGCGCAGCTGTCGGGCGAGCGACGCTGCCTGGGCGCGCAAGTCGCCGAACGTGTCGCCGGCGGAGTAGGTCGGCGAGTGCGGGTCGTAGGAGAAGTACGAGATCTCGTCGCGTCGATATCCGAGCCTCGGCCGGTCGACGTGCACGCTCGACGCCGACGTTCCGTCGGCGCGTCGGCGGAGCCAGCTCGACTGGCCGCCGACCACGAACGCCAGGTTCCCCGACCCCTTCCCTCGACGTTTCGCGTCGGGCTGCGGACACGACGTCAGCCACTCGAGCGCCGCCACGCCCCACTCGAGCACCGCCCTCACCGCCGCTTCGAGCACGACCTGGAACGGGTGCGCCAGCATCCGCACCGCTTCGAGGATCGTCGCTCCGGTCTCCGCGATGACGATCGCGACGTCGACCACGAACTCGGCGATCGCCTCCGCCACCGCCGCGGCCTGGCCCCCGATCCAGCGCATCGTGTCGAGCCCGGCCTCGGCGACCGCCACCAGACCGTCGCACGCCCCGTTGAACACGTCGCCGATCCCGAGGTACCCGATCTCGCCGAGCGCGCCCGCGCAGCCCTCGTCGTCCCACGCGTGGAGGAACTCCTCGGCGATCGCCGCTCTCTCGGCGGCGGAGGTCGTGGCGTCCGCCACCTCCCCCGCGCTCACCGGGACGAGTCGAACCATCTCGGTGAGGTCGACCTCCCCGAAGAGGAGCATCGGGTCGACGTACCGCTCCCCGACGCGGACGCCCAGGTGCAGCACCCCCGCGCCGTGGCCGTCACCCGTCCCTCCGGCGGCTCCGATCACCGTCCCCCGTGACACCCGCTGTCCGACGCGCACGTCGACGCGCGCCAGGAACGACGAGGAGGTCCGGATCCCGCCGTCGTGGGCGACGACGACATGGAGTGCGTCGGCGACCGGCCCCGCGAAGACCACCACGCCGTCGTTGGCCGCCCGGACCGCCGTCCCCGGTGCCGCGACCAGATCGACACCGCGGTGCCCGGCCGCGTACTGGCCGACCGGGGCCCGGAACGGACGGGCGATCGGGCCGTCGACCGGGAGCAACCAGCGCGTGGGAGCCGCTCCGGCGACGGGCGGTGCAGCGGCGATCACGAGCGCGACGCAGACCGTCGTGCCGATCGCCTTGGGGACCCACCCGACGCGAGACCGCACGGCACCTCCCCGCGTGCGACGACGACACGGGGAGGTGAGCGGGAGAGCTCGTCGGGCGATGCCGACGTGGGCTCAACGACCGGCAGCGCGGTCGGGCGTGACGGGTGGTGCGGTGATCAGCCCGCGTTGACGAGGCGGGCGCGCAGCTGCAGGATCGCCTTGGTGTGGATCTGGCACACCCGGCTCTCGGTGACCCCGAGCACCTCGCCGATCTCCGAGAGCGTGAGCGCCTCGTAGTAGTAGAGCGTCAGGACGAGACGCTCGCGGTCGGGCATCCGGTTGATCATGTCGGCGAGGACATGCTTCATCTCGTCGACCTCGAAGGCCTCGACGGGATCGTGCGACGAGTCGGAGATCGTCTCGCCCACCGTGGTCGAACCGCCGCCCTCCTGTTGCGCACCACCACCGAGGAGCTCGTCGAGGGCGACGAGCCCGGTCAGCGAGATCTGCGAGAGGTTCTGGTCGAGCTCGGCCGCAGTGATGCCGATCTCGTCCGCAACCTCGTCGTCGGTCGGCTTGCGCTTCAGCTCGTTCTCGAGCTTCGAGAAGGCACGCTCGATCGCGCGCGCCTTCGCCCGCACCGAGCGCGGCACCCAGTCGATGGAGCGCAGCTCGTCGATGATCGCGCCCTTGATCCGCGAGATCGCATAGGTCTCGAACTTGAAGCCGCGCTCGGGATCGAACTTCTCGATCGCGTCGATCAGACCGAAGATGCCGTAGCTGATGAGATCGGACTGGTCGACGCTCTGGGGCAGGCCCGACGCGACTCGGCCGGCGACGAACTTCACCAACGGCGAGTAGTTCAGGATCAGGCGCTCGCGGTCCTCGGTGGAGGACTCGCGCTTGTAGCGCTCCCACAGCTCGGCGACCTCGGCCGCGATCGCGGCCTTCCGCGTCGCGTCGATCTCGTCAGGCACGGGGATGGGTCGCGTCGTAGACGGCCTGGAGTCGGTCACGCGTCAGGTGCGTGTAGATCTGCGTCGTCGCGAGGTCGGCATGGCCGAGGAGCTCCTGCACCGCGCGCAGGTCGGCACCGCCCTCGAGGAGATGCGTGGCGTAGGCGTGCCGCAACGCGTGCGGGTGCAGCGCCCGTCCGTCGGGCAACGGGTGGGCGGCGACGATCCGGCGCGCCTCACGGGTCGACATCGGCCCACCGCGACGGGCCAGGAAGACGGCCCGCGGCGGCGAGTCGTCGGTCGCGAGGACCGGACGCCCCTGCTCGAGCCACGCCGCGATCGCCTCACGTGCGGGGACCCCGACCGGAACCCGGCGCACCTTCGACCCCTTGCCGAGCACGGTCAGCAGGCCGCGGTCGAGGTCGCAGTCCTCGACCTGGAGACCACAGCACTCGCCGACTCGGAGGCCGGCGCCGTAGAGCACCTCGAGCACCGCGAGATCCCTCCGGGCGAGGGCGGTCGCGACCGGGTCGTCGCCCACGCCGGAGCGATCGACCGCCTCCGCGGCGTCGTCGAGCATGGCGGTGGCCTCACGTGAGCGAGGGACCCGGGGCAGCCGTGCCGCCCCCTTGGGGGTTCGCAGCGCCCGACCCGGATCGGTGGCGAGGATGCCGCGCCGGTGGAGGTGGCGGACATAGCCGCGGACGGCGGCCGCCTTGCGAGCGATCGACCGGCGGGCGAACCCACGGGTGGTGAGGTACGCGAGGTACCGGCGCAGCACCCGGTGCTCGATCGCCGCCGGGTCGACACAGCCACCCCGCTGCGCCCACGAGACGAACTCCGAGACGTCGTGCTCGTAGGCCTGACGCGTGAGCTCACTGAGTCCGCCAAGCGACGCGAGGTAGTCGTCGACGCCCCACGTCATGGGACCGAGGGTACCTGCCGGACCCCGCAGAACCGGGGAATCCGGCAACCCGGCCCGGAGCGACAGCCGCTCGGCGTGCGCGAGCAGCGTCGGAGCCCCTGTCACACCCGGCCGGTACGTTCCCCCTCGATCCCGTCGCGGCCGCGGTCACGGCCCGCCGTCGAAGTCCGACCCGTCCGCGGGTCGCCCGGACGAGCGGAGCCCCCATGCTCGCGTCGGTCACCAGCGCCACCCTGCTCGGCGTCGACGGCCAGGTCGTCACCGTCGAGGTCCACATCGCCTCCGGCCTCCCCGGGTATCACGTCGTCGGCCTCCCCGACACCGCTGTGCGCGAGTCGCGCGAGCGCGTCCGCGCCGCGCTGCAGTCGTGCGCGCTCGACTGGCCCTCGAAGCGCATCACGGTGAACCTCGCACCGAGCGGGATCCGCAAGACCGGAGCGGGCCTGGACCTCGCGGCCGCGGTCGGCGTGCAGGTGGCATCGGACCAGCTCCCAGCGGCCGCGCTCGACGGGACCGCCGTCCTCGGCGAGGTCGGACTCGACGGGACGGTCCGCCACGTCCCCGGCGCACTCGCGCTGGTCGCGGCGGTGGCCCGGTCCGGGTGCCACACCGTGGTGGTGCCCGCCGACGACGCCCGAGAGGCATCGCTCGTACCGGGCGTCCACGTGCGGATCGCCCGCGACCTCGCCGAGCTCCGGGCGTGCCTGAAGGGCGAGGCACCCTGGCCCGACCCGCCCCCGGGACTCCCCCCCGACGACGCCACGGTCTCGGGCTGCGACCTCGACGACCCACTCGACCTCGCCGAGGTCCGCGGGCTGGCCTGGGCCCGCCGGGCGCTGGAGGTCACCGCGGCCGGCGGCCACCACCTGCTGTTCGCAGGTCCGCCGGGCGTCGGCAAGACGATGCTCGCTCGCCGCCTGGCGACGATCGCCCCGCCACTCACCGACGACGAGGCCCTCGAGGTGACCCGGGTGCACTCCGCCGCGGGCCGCGGTGCGACCACGATGGTGCGTCGTCCCCCGTTCCGGTCGCCACACCACACCGCGTCCGTGGCCGCGTTGGTCGGGGGCGGCAGCGGACGCCCGAACCCTGGCGAGGTCACCCTCGCGCACCGGGGCACGCTCTTCCTCGACGAGCTCGGCGAGTTCGCGCCCCGTGCCCTCGATGCACTCCGCCAGCCACTCGAGGAGCGCGCCGTGTGGATCGCGCGAGCGTCGAGCACGCTCCGCTTCCCGGCCGACTTCGTGCTCGTCGCGTGCACCAACCCCTGTCCCTGCGGGTTGGGGCCACCTCGGTGCTGCTGTGGCGACGGGCAACGAGCCCGCTACCGGCGGCGACTCTCGGCGCCGCTGCTCGATCGCTTCGACCTGCGCGTGTCGGTACGAGCACCGGAGGCGGCCGACGTGCCCGGCGAGGGGTCGGCCGCGGTCGCCGACCGGGTCCGCGCCGCGGTCGAGCGACAGCGCGACCGCCTCCGCGGCACCCCATGGCGCCGGAACGCGCACGTCCCGGCCGGCGCGCTCCAGCGCTTGGTCCCGCTCGACGACGAAGCCCACGACGCGTGGGTCGACGAGATCGACGTCCATCGTCTCACGGGTCGCGGCGCCGCGCGCATCCGACGGGTCGCCAGGACCCTCGCCGACCTCGCGGACCACGCGTCGGTCGGAGCCGACGACATCGCGCTCGCCGCGCTCCTGCGAGAGGCTGCGCCGTGAGCCCGTCTCCCGACGAGCTCGCCGCGGCCACGCTCGTGTGCCTGGCCGGGATGACCCCGACCCGGCTGCGCACGATCATCGACACCTTCGGGTCCCCCGGCCGTGCACTCCGAGGTGTCGTCGACGGCGATGCCGACGAGGTGCTCGGCATCGACCTCCGTCGTTGGCGGACAGCCGCCGACGTCGACGCGACCGCCACCGTCCTCGCCCGGCGGGGCACCACGGTCCACGTCGACGGCACCGAGACGTATCCGATCGCCGACGCGATCCCCGATCGTCCCGCCGTGCTCCTCGCCGAGGGTGCACGCGGCGACGCGTTCCACGCGCCCCGCGTCGCGATCGTCGGGACGAGGGCCGCGACGCCCCACGGACTCGCCGACGCCGAGGAGCTGGGAGGTGTCCTCGGCGCAGCCGGCATCACGGTCGTCAGCGGGCTGGCGATCGGCATCGATGCCGCCGCCCACCGCGGGGCGATCGACGCCGGGGGGCGCGTCGTCGGCGTGGTGGCGACCGGCCTCGACATCACCTATCCCCGTCGGCACGCGCGACTCTTCGACGAGGTCCGCGCGCACGGAGTGCTCGTCGGCGAGCAGGGGTTCGGCGTCCAGCCGCTTCCCGCTCGGTTCCCCGTGCGGAACCGCATCATCGCGGGCCTCGCCGACATCGTGGTGGTCGTCGAAGCCACCCGACGAGGCGGCGCCCGGATCACCGCGCACCACGCGCTCGAGTACGGACGGCCGGTCCTCGCGGTCCCGGGATCGCGCCGGAACGTGGCCGCCGAGGGGACGAACGAGCTGATCGCCGATGGTGCGCAGCCGCTGCTCGAATGGACCGACGTCCTGCTCGCGCTCGGGCTGGACGCCGCGGCATCGAACCGCACCGTCCCGCAGGACGATCCCCGTCCGCCCGTCGGCACCCACGGTGCGGTGGTGCTCCGTGCTCTCGGCGGGGAGTCCGCGACTCTCGACCAGCTCACGAGCCGGACCAGCCTCGCGCCGAGCGAGGTCGCGGTCGCAGTGCGCGCACTCGAACGCGACCGGTGGGTGGAGCGCGCGCAGGGTGCGGTGTGGCCGCGCTGACGCCGAGCCCGACCGTGACGCCTGGCTACCGTGGGGCCATGGGGTTCAACCCGTTCCGGGAACAGGTGCAGCGGCGCAGCGACATCGTGCTCGTGGTCGCGGCGTTCGTCGTGGTCGCCGCGCTCGTCGCGTGGGCGTTCTTCGGGGGCTGACGATGCCGGATCACGACTGGCCGCCAGATCCTCGGACGGGCGACGCGCGACGTGACACCGATGCGTTCGAGGTCCGGCACGTGCACCCGTACCAGGCGACGAAGGTGTACCGATGCCCGGGGTGCGATCTCGAGATCCGGATCGGCGAGGGACACGAGGTCGTAGTGCCCCGCACCGGCAACGACCTCCACCGCCACTGGCACACCGGCTGCTGGACTCGCACGTCCACCCGCGGCCACCGCCCCTACTGAGCCCTGACGCCGAGAGATCAGAAGGCGCCTTCGAGGACCTCGATGTCGGGGGCACGTCCCCGAACCTTCCGGATCGCGACCACGTCGAAGCGCAGCGCCGGGGCACCCACCTCGTGCTCGCGGAGCCAGCGAAGCGCGAGCCTGCGGATCCGCCGCTGCTTCGCGTGGATGACGGCCGCGGCAGGGGCGCCGTACGCGTCGCTGCGACGGGTCTTCACCTCGCAGAACACCAGCACGTCCGGGCGCGCGACCACGAGATCGAGCTCGCCGTCGCGACAGCGCCAGTTGCGCGCCAGCACGCGGTAGCCCTCCGCCTCGTACCACGCCGCGGCCAGGTCCTCACCCGCCGCGCCGAGGGCGCGGCGTGGGTCGGGCACGGTCAGGCGTCCTTGCCGGCCAGCTCCTCGATGTTCACGTCACGGAAGGTCAGCACCCGGACGTTCGTGACGAAGCGGGCCGGGCGATACATGTCCCACACCCAGGCGTCGTTCATCTCGATGCGGAAGTAGATCTGGCCGCCCTCGTTCTCCACGCGCACGTCGACGTGGTTGGCGAGGTAGAAGCGTCGCTCGGACTCGACGACGTAGCGGAACAGCGGGAGCACATCGCGGTACTCCCGGTAGAGCTGGAGCTCGATCTCGGTCTCGTACCGCTCCAGGTCTTCGGCACTCACGGGCTAGCCCCGCTTCTCCTTGATCTTCGCGGCCTTCCCGATCCGGTCGCGCAGGTAGTACAGCTTCGCCCGCCGCACGTCGCCACGCGAGACGACCTCGATCTTGGCGAGCACCGGCGAGTGGATCGGGAACGTCCGCTCCACGCCCACCCCGAAGCTGATCTTGCGGACGGTGAAGGTCTCGCGGATCCCGCTGCCCTTGCGGCGGATCATCACGCCTTGGAACACCTGGACCCGCTCACGCGTGCCCTCGACGACGCGCACGTGCACCTTCAGATTGTCACCGGGACCGAAATCGGGGATGTCGTCGCGCAGGCTGGCGCGGTCGACGAGATCGGTGGCGTTCATCGTGGGGACTCCCGGTCCGGAGAGGTGACGGGCGAGCGGCGGACTCGCGGCGGACCCTCATCGTAGTGGGAGCGGCTCGCGGCCGACTCCTCGGGCGTCGACTCCTCGGGCGCCTCGCCCCGAGCACCGGGTCCGGGGCGTCGGGTCCGGGGCGTCGGGTCCGGGGTCAGCCCTCGTCGGTCGGCTCGGGGGGCAGCAGGTCGGGGCGTCGCTCCCGGGTCCGCCGGAGCGCCTCGTCGCGGCGCCACCGGGCGATCCGGGCGTGGTCGCCCGAGCGCAGGACCTCGGGAGCGCTCCAACCCCGGAACTCCGCCGGGCGCGTGTACTGCGGGTACTCGAGCAGGCCGCCGCCCTCCCCTTTCGGCCCGAACGACTCGTCGTCGGTCGAGGCGTCGTTGCCCAGGACGCCGGGGACCAGCCGCGCCACTGCCTCGACGACCACGAGCGCGGCCGCCTCCCCGCCGGCGAGCACGTAGTCGCCGACCGACAGCTCGCCGTCGCACAGATGATCGGCGACGCGCTGGTCGACGCCCTCGTAGCGGCCGCACAGCAGCGAGAAGCCGCCGCCCGTCGCGAGCTCGGCAGCCACGGACTGCTCGAAGCGACGGCCGGTCGGCGTGAGGAGCAGCAGCGGACGGGGTGGGTCGGCCGCCTCCACTGCGGCGAAGATCGGCTCGGGCATCATCACCATCCCGGGGCCGCCACCGAGGGGCGCGTCGTCGACGCTGCGATGCCGGTCGGTGGCGTGCTCACGCAGGTCGTGCACCCGAACGTCGAGGACGCCCGCGTCGCGCGCGCGGCCGAGGAGCGAGACGCCCAGCGGCGCGGCGAGGTACTCGGGGAAGATCGTGAACAGGTCGATGCGCACGGTTGCCTCAGAGCTCGAAGAGCCCGTCGGGGACGTCGACGACGACGGTGCCCTCGCCGTGCCGGGTCACGAACGTCACCGGGACGAGCGCGCCGCCGTCGAGCACGAGCAGGTCGTGCGCCGGGTTGGCCTGGATCGCGACGACCGCCCCGCGGTCGGTGCCGCCCGTGTCGACCACACGGGCGCCGACCAGCTCGTGGACCCACAGCACGTCGGCCGCGTCGCCGCCGTCGGGTGCAGGCGCGGTGCTCGGGAGGGGCTCGGCCGTCAGCAGGCAGCCCCGGAGCCCCTCGGCCGCGGTTCGGTCGTCGATCCCCTCGAAGCGCACCAGCCACTTCCCCTGGTGCGGGCGCGACGTCGCGATCACGAGCGCACGGGCATCGCCGGCACCGTCGCGCGGTTCGAGCACCAGCGTGGCACCGGGCTCGGTGCGCTCCGGGCGGTCGCTCACGAACGTCACCGCGACTTCACCCCGCAGGCCGTGAGCCCGCCCGATGCGGGCGACCTGCAGTCGGGATCCGGGAGTGGGAGGTCCCGATCCGGGCGACCGATCGCCAGTGCTACTCGGCGACGTCGACGCCGGCCTTGATGTCTTCGGCTGCACCGGCAGCGCGCGTGACCTGGCGGAGTGCCTGGATCACCCGGCCCCGACGGCCGATGAGCCGGCCCATGTCGGACGGGCTCGCGTGGATGAGCAGGAACACCTCGTCGTCACCCTTCTCGGTGACGTCGACCTCGATCGCGTCGGGCTCGTCGGCCAGCGCGCGCGCGACGTGCTCGACGACGGCCTTGGCGCGGGTACCGAGGATCCGATTGCCTTCGGCGCCGATCTCGTCCTCGAAGTCGTCGTCGTCGAGCGCCTCGTCGAAGTCGTCGTCCTCGTTCACGCCTGCTCCCCTGCATCGTCGGGCGCCGCCTCGGCCGTCGCGTCGGGTGCCGCCTCGGCCGTCGCCTCGGGTGCGTCGGCCACCTCGGCCTCGGGCGCCGCCTCGGCCTTCTCGGCCGGCGCGTCCTCGGCGGGGGTGTTCTTCTTGCCCTTCGACGGCGCGGGGCCGCGCCCGGTCAGGAAGCCGCGACGGTTCAGCTTGGTGACGATCGGCCCGCCCTTCTCGGCCTCGAACGTGGCCCACACGCCGGTGACGGCGAGGAGCTTCTGGACCGACTCGGTCGGCTGCGCGCCCTTGCGGAGCCACTCGAGCGCCTTGTCGCCGTCGATCTCGACCTGCGACGGCTCGTGGCGCGGCCCGTAGCGACCGATGGTCTCGATGACGCGACCGTCGCGCGGGCTGCGCGAGTCGGCGACGACGACCCGGTACGACGGCTGCTTGCGCTTTCCGACGCGCATCAGGCGGATCTTGACGGCCACTTCGTTGAGGTCCCTTCGTGGGGTCGATCGTCCGGCTCGGGGGCCGGGCCCCGGCGGATGGCGCCGGGCGTGCCGCGGGCGGCGGGAACGGCTCAGGTTAGCGGGAATCCGGGCGGGACCTCCATGCGGGCACGTCCCTTCTTGCCCTTCTTGCCCTTGGCCATCTTCGTCATCGACCGCATCATCTGCTGGACCGCCTTGAACTGCTTCAGGAGCGCGTTCACCTGTTGGGTGCTCGTACCGCTCCCGCGCGCGATTCGCAGTCGGCGGGACCCGTTGATCACGGTCGGGTCCCGGCGTTCGTCGGGCGTCATCGAGCGGATGATCGCCTCCACGCGGCCGAGCTCGCCGTCGTCGATCTCGGCCTGCCGCAGCTCCTTGGGCATCCCCGGCAGCATCCCGACGATGCCCGAGAGCGGCCCCATCTTCTTCATCTG
Organism: Acidimicrobiia bacterium; assembly: GCA_035763745.1. Lineage (GTDB taxonomy): Bacteria > Actinomycetota > Acidimicrobiia > IMCC26256 > PALSA-555 > DASUAO01. Next base: position 11,736 of record DASUAO010000010.1, on the reverse strand, counting down.
CTGCATCTGCTCGAGAAAGTCCTCGAGGGTGAACTGACCCTTGGCCATGCGAGCCTGGAGCTCGGCCGCCTCCTCCTGGTCGAACGCGGCCTCGGCCTTCTCGATGAGGGTGAGGACGTCGCCCATCCCGAGGATGCGACTCGCCATGCGGTCGGGGTGGAACGGCTCGAAGTCCTCCACCTTCTCGCCCACCCCCGCGAAGAGGATGGGCAGCCCGGTCACCTCCTTCACCGACAACGCAGCGCCGCCGCGCGCGTCGCCGTCGAGCTTGGTGAGGACGAGGCCGGTGAGGGGGACCGTCTCGGCGAAGCGTTCGGCGACGGCCACCGCCTCCTGCCCCGTCATCGCGTCGACGACGAGCAGCGTGTCGTGGGGCGCCACCGCGGCGTGGATGCCCGCCAGCTCGGCCATGAGGTCGTCGTCGACCTGGAGTCGGCCGGCGGTGTCGACGATCACCGTGTTGCGCCCGAGCCGCTCGGCTTCGCGCAGCCCGTCGCGTGCGACCGAGACCGCGTCGCTCGGCGCGCTGAACACCGGGACGCCGATCCGCTCCCCGAGCACACGCAGCTGCTCCACCGCCGCGGGACGTTGCAGGTCGGCCGCGACCAGGAGGACCCGCTTGCCCTGGTCGTGCTCGAGCACGCGCGCGAGCTTCGCGGCCGCGGTCGTCTTGCCCGACCCCTGGAGCCCGGCGAGGACGATGACCGCCGGCGGCTTCGACGCCGGGTGCAGCTTCCCGGTCGCGCCCCCCAGCGTGGCGACCATCTCCTCGTGGACGATCTTGATGACCTGCTGGGCGGGCGAGAGGCTCTGCGCGACCTCGGCGCCCGTCGCCCGTTCCTTGATACGCGCGACGAACGCTTTGACGACCTTCACGTTCACGTCGGCCTCGAGGAGGGCGAGCCGGATCTCGCGCGCGACCTCATCGACGTCGGTCGGAGTCAGCTTCCCCCGCGACCGGAGCCGTCGGAAGATCCCGTCGAAGCGATCGGCGAGGGTGTCGAACATCGTCGCTCGCTCAGCCGACCAGCGCGGCGGCGAACTCGGCCAGGTCGAAGGGGACGAGGTCGTCGGCCGACTCCCCCACACCCACGAGCTTCACCGGCACCCCCAGCTCGGACTCGATCGCGAGCACCACGCCTCCCTTGGCGCTCCCGTCGAGCTTGGTCAGGACCACCCCGGTGACTCCCATCGCGTCGGTGAACTCACGCGCCTGGGCGAGGCCGTTCTGCCCGGTGGTCGCGTCGAGGACGAGCAGCACCTCGCGCAGCACGTCGGGGGTGCGTTCGATCACCCGCCGCACCTTCTTGAGCTCCTCCATGAGGTTCACCTTGGTGTGCAGTCGCCCCGCGGTGTCGACGAGCACGAGATCGATCCCCCGCGCCTGAGCGGCCTGCACCGCGTCGAACGCGACGGCACCGGGATCGGCGCCTTCGGCCCCCCGGATCATGTCGACGCCCAAAGTCGCGCCCCAGTGCGCCAGCTGGTCGGTTGCGGCGGCGCGGAACGTGTCGGACGCAGCGAAGAGCACCGAGCGGCCGTCTGCGAGCGCGCGCGTCGCCAGCTTCGCCGCCGTCGTCGTCTTCCCCGCACCGTTGACGCCCACCAGCAGCCAGACCGCGGGACCCGCGTCCCCGTAGGCCAGCGCGCGATCGACGCTCCCGTCGAGCTCGCTGGCGATCACCTCTCCGAGCATGTCGGTGAGGGCTTCGCCGTCTTCGATGCCGTGGGTGGCGACCCGCCCTCGCAACGCGTCGAGCAGACGCGTGGTCGTGGGCATCCCTACGTCGGCGAGCAGCAACGTCTCCTCGAGGTCGTCCCAGGCCTCGTCGTCGAGACCCCGGTCGCGCATCCGCGCGCGCATCCCGGCGAACGGGGCCCGGCTCTTCCCCAACCGGTCACGCAGCCGCCGTCGGCGCGGCGCCTCGTCCCCGGCACCCGGGTCGTCTGGATTCGGGTCGTCTGGATTCGGGTCGTCCGGCTCGAAGGCGCTCGGCTCGGACGCGTCGAGCTCGTCTGTGGCGGCGCGGCGGCGGCGCTCGCGACGTCCCAGCACACGGGGGAGCGCGATGAGCGCGGCGCAGAGGGCGAAGATCGACACGAGGATGATCGTCTCCGAGGTCGTCATGGGTGCGGCGCCGAGGCTACCGGTCCTCGGTCGACGCACCTCCCTCCGAACCGCCGATGGGGTCGGGACCGCGCAACGTCACCGTGCGCTGCGGGAACGGGATCTCGATCCCGGCCTCGTCGAACGCGCGCTTGACGCGGACCCGGGCCTCACGGGCGACCTTCCACTGGTTACCCGGACGCACCTTCATGCTGAGCCGCAGCACCACGCTGTTGGCCCCCAGCTGCTCGACACCCAGCACCTCGGGGTCATCGAGGATGGCGTCGCGCCACTCGGTGTCGTCGCGCAGCGCGCCCGCGGTGTCCACGAGCAGCTCGGTCGCGCGTGCGATGTCGGTGTCGTAGGCGACGTCGATGTCGAGCAACGCCTTCGACCACTCCTGGGTCTGGTTCCCCACCTGGCCCGGCTGCCCGTTGGGGACCCACCACACCACACCCTCGATGTCGCGGATGCGGGTCACGCGCAGGCTCACCCACTCGACGACGCCCGACGCGACCCCGAGGTCGACCGTGTCCCCCACCCGGTACTGGTCCTCGAGGAGCACGAAGATGCCGGCGAGGTAGTCGCGCACGACTTGCTGGGCGCCGAAACCGAACACGATGCCGAGCACACCCGCGCCGGCGAGCAGGGGCGCGAGGTCGAGGCCCAGCTCGCCGAGGATGACCAACGCGGCGATCGACCACACCGCGACGGTCACGATGTTGCGCAGCACGCTCGCGATCGTCTCGACCCGCTGGGCGCTGCGATGCGCCTCGATCTCGTCGGTCCCCCCGTCGGGCGACGGTCGGCCGAGGAACAGCTGTTGGAGCCGCATCCGCTGCGCGGCGCGCGAGACGATCCGGCGCGCGAGACGCGCCGCGATCCACGCGAGGACGAGCACCAGCACGATCCGGATCGGGCGCGCCAGTGCGTCCGCGACCTCGGCCGCGTCCTGGCTGTTCGTGAGCCGGTACACCGTCGAGCAGAGCCAGGTCTGCGATCCCCTCGGGCCACAAGCGAGGATCTGGGGATCGGTGGCCATCGTGAGGCTCGCGAGGCTCGTGAGACTCGCTAGGCGTCGACGACGTCGACCATGCGCTGGCTGACCACGCGCGTCGACCCGCCCGGAGGCATGGTCACCCCGTACAGCACGTCGCCCGCCTCCATCGTCCGCTTCTGGTGCGTGACGATCACGAGCTGGGCCTCGTTGCGGAACTCGTGCACGAGGTCGAGGAATCGGTGCAGGTTCACGTCGTCGAGCGCCGCCTCGACCTCGTCGAGCAGGTAGAAGGGCGAAGGCCGGGCGCGGAAGACGGAGAACAAGAACGCGAGCGCGGTGAGCGAACGCTCGCCGCCCGAGAGCAGCGAGAGCCGCCGGACGTTCTTCCCTGACGGGCGCGCCTCGATCTCGATCCCGGTGTTGAGGAGGTCGCCCGGATCCACGAGCGAGAGCTTGCCGCTCCCTCCGGGGAACAGCGTCGCGAACAGGCGAACGAAGTGGTCGGCGACGTCGGCGTAGGCCGCCTCGAAGACGGTGATGATCTCGGCGTCGACCGCGCGGATCACCCGGTTGAGCTCGCGTCGGGTGGACCGCACGTCGTCGAGCTGCCCCTGGAGGAACTCCGCCCGCTCCTCGAGCGCCCGGTGCTCCTCGAGCGCGAGCGGGTTGATGGGGCCCATCAGCCTCAGATCCCGTTCCAGCTCCCGTGCTCGCCCGGCGAGGGTCGTCCCCTCCGGGACCTGGGGCGCCGGCGCATCCAGCGCGACCGACGGCTCGACGTCGAACTCGCTGCGGAGCCCGTCGATCGAGGTCTCGAGCTTCACGCGTGCCTCGGCGTCCTGGATCTCGACCCGTGAGGCGCGCTCCCGGACCTCGAGCAAGCCCTGCTCGAGCTCGGCACGCTCCTGGCGCAGCGCGTCGAGCTGGGACGCAGACGCGCGTGCCGCATCCGCCTCGCGCTGGCGTCGCTCGCGCAGGCGGTCGTGCAGCTCGTCGACCGAACGGCGGTGCTCGGCGAGGCGTCGAGCGAGCTTCGCGTAGACGACGTCGCGTTCGAGGATCGCGGTGCGCTGCTGCTCCGCCGCCGCCTGGACTGCAGGATCGCGGTCGGCGAGGCGACCCTCCACCTCGTCGAGTCGCGCCGCGATGATCGCCCGACGCTCCTCGGTGGCGACGCGGCGCACCTCCGCGGCGCGCGCCGCGCCGAGCGCCGCCCGCGCCGCCTCGACGGTGCGATCCGCCTCGGCGCGCGCGACCTCGGCCGCCGTGGCGCGCTCCTGCGCCTCGTCGAGCACCCCCTGGGTCACCGCGGCGTCGTGGGCCCCACCCACGTGCCACGGACCCTCACCCCCGAGGCGATCACCCTCGGGCGTCACCGCCACGAGCTCGGGGTTCGAGAGCACGAGGTCGAGCGCCACCCGCCAGTCGGCGACGAGGACGGTGCGGCCGAGCAGGCGCGCGAGCGCGTCGTCGAGACCGGGGACGCGAGCCCGCACGACGTCGGACAGGGCGCGCCCACCCGCCGGCGCCGCGAAGCCCGGGAAGCCCAACGTGCGACCGGGATCGATGACGAGCACCAGGGCCTGGGCATCACCCCGACGGAGTCGCTCGACCGCGTTGCGCGCGGCGACTCCACCACTGACCACGACGGCGCGGACCGCTTCCCCGAGCGCCGAAGCCACGGCCAGCTCCGCGCCCGCGTCGATGTCGAGGTGGTCCACGAGCGGACCGATGACGCCGTCGACCCCTTCGAGCTCGTCCGCCGCGGCATCCGCGCGTGCGGCGCGCAGCTGCGTCTCGATCGTCTCGGCGCGGGCGCGGGCGCGGGCCGCGTCGCCCTCCGAGGTCCGCCACCGCTCTTCCGCAGCGTGCAGCGCGGCTTCTGCCGCCGCGACCGCCAGCACGGAGTCCGTACCCGGCAGCGTGAGCGCCTCGGCGGCCCGATCGGCATCGGCGAGCTCGTCGCGGAGCGCGACCGCGTCGGCGACGAGCGTCTCGACGACCCCGCCGTCGGCTGCGGCGGCGAGCTCGCGCTCGACGCCGCGGCGCTTCTCCACCAGCAGCGCCGACATGCCGCGCGCCCGCTCCCGCAGCGACTCGACACGCACCATCCAGTCGGCGAGGCCCTCGTCCCCCAGCGCGGTCAGCGAGTGCTCGGCGTCGATGACGGCGTCGTCGAGCTGGCGGAGACGGCCTCGCAGCTCGACCTCCCGCCGGTCGTTCTCGGCCCGCTCGTCGCGCAGCCGTTCCATGCGCGTCTGCAGCCCGGCGATCTGGTGGCCCGCGAGGTAGAGGCGGATCGCACGCAGCTCGCCGACGACGGAGTCGTGACGCATCGCCGCCTCGGCCTGGCGCTGCAGCGGCGCGAGCTGGCGCTTCACCTCTCGGAGCAGGTCGTTCAGTCGCAGCAGGTTCGTCTCGCTCGAGACCAACCGCCGCTCCGCGCGCTCCTTGCGCTTCCGGTACTTCAGGATCCCGGCGGCCTCTTCGATGATCGCCCGACGTTGCGCGACCGACGCGTTGAGGATCGTGTCGAGCTGCCCCTGACCGACGATGACGTGCTGCTCGCGGCCGATCCCCGAGTCGGAGAGCATCTCCTGGATGTCGAGCAGGCGACAGGGAACCGAGTTGAGCTGGTACTCGGAGTCACCGGTGCGGAACAGCGTGCGCGTGATCGTGACCTCGGTGAAGTCGATCGGCAGCAGCCCGCCGGAGTTGTCGATCGTGAGCGACACCTCCGCGCGTCCGAGCACCGGCCGCTCGGAGGTCCCGGCGAAGATGACGTCGTCCATCTTCCCGCCGCGCAACGTGCGGGGTCCCTGTGCGCCGAGCACCCACGCGACCGCGTCGACGAGGTTCGACTTGCCCGACCCGTTCGGTCCGACGACCACGGTCACGCCGGGCTCGAAGTCGAGCGTCGTCTTGTCGGCGAACGACTTGAAGCCCTTGATCGTGAGCGACTTCAGGAACAACCCAGGACCCTCGAGTTCGTCGGTCGCCGTGGCGATGGCGGACGGGACAGGTGCGTCGCTTCGGATCGTAGCGACGAGCCCCGTGGGCGCCGCGGATCAGGCCCGGCCGGTGCCGTCAGCGGATGGCGAACCCGCGTTCGCCCGTGGGGGCCTCGGTGCGGGCCTCCACGCGCACCACCTGTGCGCGTGCGGGGCCGCGGTGGCACCAGGCCTCGAGCGCGGCGACGTCGCCGGGAGCCCCCTCGAAGACCGCTTCGACCCTGCCGTCGGACCGGTTGGTGACCCATCCGGAGACCCCGAGGGCCTCGGCTTCTCGGGCACACCCGTCGCGGAACCACACGTTCTGCACCCGTCCGCTCACCAATACGTGCCGACGCACCCGGGACTCGGCCCCGGCGCCAGGAGCGGGATCGGTCAGACCTGGCACGAGGGACAGAAGTAGGTCGTCCGCCCCCCGGTCCGCTCCCGCACCAGCACCGACCTACAGCGCCGACAGGTCTCTCCGTCGCGCCCGTAGACCTTGTGGTGCTCCTGGTACTCGCCGGGCTTGCCGAAGAGGTCGACGTACTGCTGGTCGTCGAGCGTCGACCCCCGGTACTTCACCGCCTCCTGGAGCACCTCGATCATCGAGCGGTAGAGGCGCCGGACCTCCTGGGAGGACAGCGAGTCGCTCTGACGGTCCCAGCGGAGCCCCGCCCCCCAGAGGATCTCGTCGGAGTAGATGTTGCCGATCCCGGCGATGAACTTCTGGTCCATGAGCAGTCGCTTCAGCTGCGCGTGCTTCTGGGTGATCAGGGCACCGAAGGACTCCCACGACATCGCGTGGTCGAGCGGGTCCACGCCCAGGCGACCGAGCCCGGCGGTCTTGTCGACCTCGTCCAGGGCGACGACGAACATCTCGCCGAACGTGCGCGGGTCGACGAAGCGGAGCTGCCCGCCCTTCTGGAACGTGATCACCACGTGGGTGTGCTTGGGCCGGGTCTCGCGCGACGTCTTGGCCCGCAGGAGCTGTCCCGACATCCCGAGGTGGATGACCAGGACCTCGTCCTCCTCGAGCCGGCAGAGGATGTACTTCCCCCGTCGTTCGACGCCGACGATCTTCTTGGCCTCGAGCCGGGCGATGAACTGCTTGCGGTTGTGATGACGTCGGACGGTTCGCATCCCGTCGACCTCGACCGCCTTGATCCGGCGGCCGACGATCTCACGTTCGAGATCCTTGCTGACGACTTCGACCTCGGGGAGCTCGGGCATCAGCGTTCCTCTCTTGGCGATCGGTCGACGCTGCTCCCGACGCGCACACGCTCGTCGGGAGCCGGCGCTTCGGCGAGCGCGTGCCACGCGTCGCGCGCGGCAGCCTGCTCGGCGTGCTTCTTCGAACGGCCTTCGCCCTCGCCACGGGTGACCCCGGCGATCGTGACCGCGGCGAAGAACCGCTTGGAGTGGTCCGGGCCCTCGGCGCGGATCTGGTATCGGGGCAGCTGGTCGAACTGCTGCGCGGCGAGCTCTTGGAGCCGCGTCTTGTAGTCGTCGTCGCCGGGCCCGGACGCGCCGTCACGGATCCGGTCGCCGACCAGGTCGAGGACGAGACGATCCGCCGCGTCCCAGCCTCCGTCGAGGTAGACGGCGGCGATCACGGCCTCGACGGCGTCGGCGAGGATCGACGGCTTGGTCCGCCCGCCCGACGCGTCTTCGCCCTTCCCGAGCCGGAGGGCCGGCCCGAGGTCGATCTCGAGCGCCACTTCGGCCAGCACCTCGGCGTTGACCACCGACGCTCTGAGCTTCGCCAGCTCCCCCTCGGGGAGGTCCGGATACTCGTCGTAGACGTGCACCGTGACGGAGAGCCCGAGGACCGCGTCTCCGAGGAACTCCATGCGCTCGTTGGACTCCTCGCCGGGATGCTCCGCGCAGTACGAGCGGTGCACCAGCGCCTGGGCGAGACGGGCGGGTTCCGCGAACCGGTGCCCGATCGCGAGCTCGAGCTGCCGGATGGTCGCCGGGTCCATCACGACGCTCCGCGCGGGGTCGACAGCCGGAGGACCATGTAGTCGACCGCCTCGCCCACGGTCTCGAGGTCGGCGAGGTCCTCGTCCTCGATCCGGAACCCGACCGTGCGCTCGCCGAGCTCGGCCTCCATCGACTCCACGAGCTGGATGATCGCGATCGAGTCGGCGTCGAGGTCGTCGGCGAAGCGCGCGTCGCGCGTGATGCGGGTCTCGTCGATCTCGAGGATCTCCGCGAGGCGCTCGCGCAGGAGCGCCAGGACCTCGTCGGGATCCATCGGCGGTTGCGCCACGTGCGTCTCAGCCGGCATCGGTGACCGCCGATCGCATCCGTCCGACGACGTCGCGGTCCGCGCACTCGGCCGCCACCTCGATCGCGCGCACGATGGCCCGTGCGGACGACGAGCCGTGGGAGATCACCGTGACGCCGTTGACCCCCGCGAGCACCGCGCCACCCGTCTCGTCGGGATCGAACGCGACCGCGGCCTCGAGCAGCGCCGGCATGATCACCTTCGCGGCTTCGCGCGCTTCGGGGCTCGAGTCGAGGACGCCGAACACCACCGCCGCCATCGACCGGAGCGCGCCCTCGATGGACTTCAGCGCGATGTTCCCGGTGAAGCCGTCGGTGACGAAGACGTCGACGTGGCCGGCGTGGAGGAGATCGCGCCCCTCGACGTTCCCGACGAACCCCGACACGGCCTCGAGCAGCGGGTACGCAGCCTTGCGCAGCGCGTCGCCCTTCCCCGGCTCCTCGCCGTTGGAGAGCAGCCCGACCTTCGGCGAGGTGATCTCGTAGCGGGCGCGTGCGTACTCGCAGCCCATGAGGGCGTACTGGGCGAGTCGTTCGGGAACCGGGTCCACGACGGCACCGCTGTCGATGAGGACCTGCGGATGCGACCCGGGGACCGGGATCGGCACCGCGATGGCGGGGCTCGGGACCCCGCGGAAGCGGCCGAGGCGCAGCGCGGCCGCGGTCGTGACTGCGCCGGTGTTGCCCGCGCTGACCATGCCCGCGGCCCGGCCGTCCCTGACTGCCTCGATCGCGCGTGTGATGGACGCGTCCTTGTGCTTGCGGACCGATGCCAACGGCTCGTCGTCCATGCCGATGACGTCCTCGGCGTGGAGCAGCTCGACGCCGTCGGGGCACCCGCTGCCGGGGAGGAGCGGCTCGATGTCGGACACGCGGCCGACGAGGAGCACCGCGACGCCCGAGTGCTCGACGGCCTGCAACGCGCCCGCGACGATCTCTCCGGGCGCCCGATCGCCGCCCATCGCGTCGACCGCGATCACGGTGCGCGTGCTGCTCATCGTCGCGTCGCGCTCAGTCGACCTCGAGCGCCTGTCGACCCTTGTACCAACCGCAGTTCGGGCACACGACGTGCGGGAGCTTCGCCGACCCGCAGTGCGGGCAGTCCGAGCGCGGGGGCGCCTCGAGGCGGCGGTTCGCCGAACGGCGGCTGTGGGTGCGGGAACGTGGGGTCTTGCGCTTCGGAACGGCCATGGTGGCTCCTGGTCTCGGATTCGAACGAGTGGGGATCGGCGGGTGGCGCAGCGGCGGTGACGCTCAGGACGCCTCGACGTCGAGGTCGGCGAGCGCGGCCCAACGAGGGTCGCCCGGCGGGAGTCGGCCGTCGTCGACGGAGGCGCCCACGGCATCGGGCGCCGCGCAGTCACCGTCGCACCGGGGCGCGAGCGGGAGCTCCAGGAGGAGCGCGTCGCGCACGAGCTGCTCGAGGTCGAGCGCACGGTCGTCGATCGGATAGGTCTCGCCCTCGAGCGGTGACGACTCGAACAGCTCGTCGACACCGACGGTCAGCTCGCTTCGCACCGCGGTGAGGCAGACGCTGCACTCGGCGACCCACGCCGCGCGCACCGTGCCCCGAGCCACGATCCCGTCGGGGATCCGCTCGAGCGTGAGCGCGAGGTCGACCGGTCCGTCGATGCGCCAGGTGTCGACGCCCAGGTCCTCGAGCGGGACGGACAGCGAGATCTCGCGACGCGACCCCGAGTGCGTGATGAGGTCGGCGACATCGATGCGGAATCCGGACATTGGGATGGGTGCCGGAGCCGACAGGTGGCGGGCGCCCCGAACGGGCCCGCGCGCCCCGCGGACGGAACGGCAGGTCAGGATAGCGCGAACGCCAAAAACTCCCGAGAACTCAACGTTTCCGGTCGATCGGCCGCACTCAGCCCTCGTCCTGGTCGAAGAACCCACGCTCGGGCGATCCCGCCTCACCAGCGTCCGGGTCATCGCCCTCCGGGCGGTCGGGGTCGACCTGCAGCCGGGCCCTCCCACGGCGGACCGACTCGAGCGTGCGCGTGAGCGTCTCCTCGAACGCCTCGAGCCGGGCGTCGATGAAGTCCTCGGCCTCGTGGCGCAGCCGACGGGCGTCGGCCTCGGCGTCGGCGACCGTCTGCTCCGCCGTGCGACGCGCCTCACGGACGATCTCGGTCCGCTCGACGAGGCGCTCCGCCTGAGCGCGCGCCGCCTCGACGAGCGAGTCGGCATCGCGCTGGGCCGTGGCGAGGAACTCGTCGCGCTCCTTGAGCAGCCAACGCGCGCGACGGAGCTCCTCGGGGAACGACTCGATCGCGTCCTCGATGATGGACAGGGCCTCGTCGCGGTTCACCAGCACCGATGCCGACATCGGCATCGTCCGCGCCTGCTCCACCAGCTCGCGCAGGTCGAACAGGAGGTCTTCGAGCGCGCGTGCCTCGCGTTCACTCACCCGACGTCATCCCGGGGAGTCGGTGGCCCCGAACCGTTCCTGCAAGCGTTCCATCACGACCTCGGGGACCATGCTCGACACGTCGCCGCCGTACTTGGCGACTTCGCGCACGAGGCTCGACGACAGGAAGGAGTGACGCGGGCTGGTGGCGATGAAGAACGTGTCGATCCCGGAGAGCCGCTGGTTCATCTGGGCCATCTGGAGCTCGTAGTCGAAGTCCGACACCGCGCGCAGCCCCTTGACGATGGACTCGGCGCCGTGCTCCTTGGCGAACTCGACCAGCAGGCCCTTGAAGAACTCGATCCGGACGTTCGGGAGGTGGCCGACGACCTCGGCGAGCATCTCCTGGCGCTCTTCGAGCGTGAAGAGCGACTGCGCCTTTTGAGGGTTGCGGATCACCGCGACGATGACCTCGTCGAAGTGACGGGCGGTGCGTTCGATGATGTCGAGGTGACCGAGGGTCACCGGGTCGAAGGACCCTGGACAGAGCGCGATCGACACGCGGACGCCTCCTGTCTGCCGGTCGAGCCTCGGTGTTCGGTTGCCCGAGCGGCTTCCCCGATCAGGCACGGTCGCATGGTCGCTCGCGAGAGCGCAGCACAGTGACGAGCGTATCGCCGTACTCGCGCTCCCACGTGACCTCGAACGCGCCACCCCCGGCCCGCGCGTGATCGCGCGGCTCGTCCCGGACCGCTCGACCCCGCGCCGGGCGCTCCAGCACGATCCGGGCGTCGGAGGTCAGCCATCCCGGGCGGCGAAGCGCCTCGCAGGCGCGGTCGAGCTCGGTCGGGTCCGCCCCGTACGGCGGGTCGCACCACACGAGGTCGAACGGGGCCTCGGGGGGCGGCGTCCGGGCGAGGAAGGCCTCGACCCCGCTCGGGACGACACGCGCATTCGTCGCGGTGCCGGTCGTCTCGAGGTTCGCCCG
>DASUAO010000009.1:0-12269 GCA_035763745.1 Acidimicrobiia bacterium | reverse complement strand
TTGCGGCGGCGCGCCCGCGGCCCGCCGCGAGGACTGCGAGCTCGGACTCGGACGCGCTCCGGAGGTCGCGGAACGTCGTGAGGAGGCTGCGGACCGTGGCCGGGTGGTCGCCGAGCGCGCCGAACCCGTGGTCGTCGTCGGCGAGGACGGCCCGCACCGCGCCCGTGGCGAGCGCGGGGGTGAGCGGGCGACGACCCGGCTCGGCGAGGAACGGGGCACCGAGCAGCTCCGCGACCCGGCCGAGCGACAGGAAGCGGACGTTGACGGTCCCGGGGGAGCGTCGGCCCAGGTCGCGGCGCAGTGAGAGGCCCGCGTAGGTGCTCGGGACCGCGACGCTGACCGGGACGAGCGGATCGGGCCCGCGGTGGGCGGCGATCTGCTCCACCAGTGCCGCCCGGGCGTCGGGGCCGTGGGCCGCCACGACGAGCCGGGGCGCGGGGTCCCTGGTGCCGGCGGGCGGGCGGGGTTCGGCGTCGGAGCCGGAGGCGGGACGGCGCAGCGCGCGCTCGGCGGACACGATGCGGCGAGGCTACCGACGGGGTGTGACATCGATCACGGCTCGTCGCTGCCCCCCTGTCGACGGCCCGCCGTTGGCGCCCGCCCGGGCCGGGTCGGGGGAGCGTGAGGGCGCCCGACCGAGAGCCGGCGAACCTGTATGCGAGACTGATGGCCCCGTATGCGACGACTTCCCGGCGTCTTCCGCAGCTTCCTCCTGACCGTCGTGGTCGGTGGTGTGGCCGTCGGTGCGTGCCTCGCCGCGCTGATCCCCGGCACGACCGCGATCGCGGAGTCCCACCACTTCACCAGCGACAAGGTCGCCGACCTCAGCGGGCTCGCCCAGCGGTCCACGATCTACGACTCCGCGAACAACGTCATCGGGGTGCTCGGGATCGAGAACCGCGAGGACGCGTCGCTCGACGAGGTCCCTCCGCTCATCCAGAACGCCGTCATCGCCTCCGAGGACAAGACGTTCTGGACGAACGACGGCTTCGACCTGAACGGGGTGTTCCGGGCCTTCGTGAAGAACCTCACGTCGGGGAAGATCGAGCAGGGCGGGTCGACCATCACCCAGCAGCTCGTGAAGAACCGCATCCTGGACTCCAAGCGCGACATCAACCGAAAGGTGAAGGAGCTCGTCCTCGCGAAGCGGCTCAACGACAAGTTCTCCAAGCGCGAGATCCTGGAGCAGTACCTCAACACGGTGTACTTCGGTCAGGGCTCCTACGGCGTGAAGTCCGCGGTGGAGCGCTTCTTCCTCACCAGCGACCCGGGCGCGGTCTTCCCGCGGGGCAAGACGATGGCCGAGGTCACTCCCGGCGAGGCAGCACTCCTCGCCGGGCTGATCTCGAACCCCGAGGGCAACAACCCGTTCGTGAACCCCGAGGGGGCCGCCCGACGGCGGTCGTTCGCGCTGGAGCAGATGGTCGACGAGGGCTTCATCACCCAGGAGGAGGCCGACGCCGGGAACGCCGAGCCGCTGCCGACGATCAAGCCGGAGGCCGAGCTCCGGCCCCGGTCGTCGTGGGCCGAAGAGGTCCAGGACCGCCTGTTCAAGGACCCCCTCTACTCGGTGCTCGGCGCCACGGAGGAGGAACGACGCAACGCCGTCCTCACCGGTGGGCTCAAGATCTACGCGTCGCTCGACCCGCGCCTCCAGGCGGCCGCCCAGGACGCGATGAACCGCGTGCTGCCCGAGAAGCCGGGCTGGACCGGCTCGCTCGTGTCGATCGAGCCGCAGACCGGCCTGGTGAAGGCGATGGTGTCGGGCCCGGGCTTCGAGGCGAGCCAGTACAACATCGCCACCAGCACGCCGGGCCGCCAAGCGGGTTCGACGTGGAAGGTGATCACGCTCTCCGCCGCGATGGAGAGCGGGTTCTCGCCGGCCGACCTCGTCGACGGCACGTCGCCGTGCGACTTCGGCCCGGCGCTCGGCAAGACGGCCAACGCCGAGGGCGGCCGCGGGCGCATGACCCTGCGGGCGGCCACGACCGGCTCGGTGAACTGCGCGTATGCGCGCACCGAGCTCGCGGTCGGGTTCAACAAGGTGATCGACGTCGCGAAGAAGATGGGGATCACCCAGGACACCCTCAAGCCGATCCTCACCCTCACGCTCGGCACGATCGAGTCGACCGCGACCGAGATGGCCACCGTCGCGGCCACACTCGCCGCGGGTGGTCTGCACCGGCCCCCGACGTTCATCAGCAAGATCGTCGGCCCCGACGGGGACGTCGTGTTCGACGCGGCTCGCGACATCGTCCCGACCCGCGCGATCGCGGCCGACAGCGCCGCGTGCGCCCTCGACATCATGCGCGGAGTCGTGTCGGGTGGCACCGGCACCGCGGCCCGGCTGAACGGCCGGGACTCGGCGGGCAAGACGGGGACCACCGACAACAAGGCCGACGCGAACTTCCTCCAGGTGACGCCGACGCTCGTCGCGTTCACGTGGCACGGGAACGCGCTGGCCCGCATCCCCGGCGCCGGATTCGGTGGGCAGATCCCGGCCCGGATCTCGAAGCTCTACATGGACGCGGCCCTCGCCGGCACGCCGCCGCAGGCGTTCCCCGCACCCGGGCCGGCCTGCGCCCGCAAGGGTGCGTTCATCCTCCCGACCGGACGCAGCGCCACCGACAACGGTCAGCTCCCCGGAGCCGACACGGTGCCCACGCTCGAGCCGCCGACCGTGATCATCAACCCGCCGTCCACGACTCCGACGACGAAGCCTTCCACGACGTCGACGACGGTCGCATCGACGACCTCGACCACTTAGCCCGTGCCGTGACCTGCGGAGGTGCCGACCGCACGCCGCCGCGCATACGGTCGGCCGTGTGATCGACCTCGAGCCGCTGCTCGACCTCCAGGAGCGCGACCTCGCACTCGACCGGCTCCGTCATCGTCATGCGACGCTCCCGGAACGCGCGGTCGTCGCCGACGGCGAGGCCCGGGCCGAGGAGCTCGCGGTGGAGGTCGTGCGGATCCGCGGCGAACGCGATGCCGTCGCTGACGACGAGCGTCGTCTCGAGTCCGAGGCCACGAGCCTCGGCGACCAGGCGGCGGCGGCCGAGGCGAAGCTGTACTCCGGTGAGATCGCGTCGCCCCGGGAGCTCCAGGCGCTCCAGGCCGACGTGGAGCAGCTCCGGCGCCACCAGCGCGACGTCGAGGACCGCCAGATCGCGGTGATGGAGCGGCGGGAGCCGCTCGACGTCCGCCTGCAGGAGCTCGAAGCCGAGGCGGCGACGGTGACCCAGGACCTCGCCGCGGCGCGCGCCGCGCTCACCGCTGCCGTCGGCGCGGTCGACACGGAGATCGCAGTCGAGACGTCGGCCCGGGCCGAGATCGCCACCGGGATCGCGGCAGACCTGGTGAGCACCTACGAGCGGTGTCGCGACAAGGCGAAGGGGATCGGCGCGGCCCGCCTCGTGGCCGGCACGTGCCAGGGTTGTCACCTCTCGATCCCGGCGACCGAGGTCGACCGGCTCCGCCGCAACGCCGACGAGGAGATCGGGCACTGCGACAACTGTGGGTGCATCCTGGTGCTGTCGACGTGATCGACGTCGTCGAGGTCCACACCGACGGCGGAGCCCGAGGGAACCCCGGTCCGGCGGCGATCGGCGCCGTGATCACCGATCCGTCGACAGATCCGCCGACCCGACTGGCGGCGGTGAGCGAGCGCATCGGCGTCGCGACGAGCAACGTGGCGGAGTACAAGGCGGTCATCGCGGGACTCGAGCTGGCGCGTTCGTTCCCCGCCCGTGCGCTGCGGGTGCGGGCCGACTCGATGCTCGTGATCCGTCAGCTCGAGGGTGCGTGGAAGGTGAAGCACCCGAACCTCAAGCCGCTGCACGCCGAGGCGACGGCGCTGCTCGCGGAGTGGGAGCACGTCGACCTCGGGCACGTGCGGCGTGAGGACAACGTCGACGCCGATCTGCTCGTGAACGCGGCACTCGACGCCGGCTGAGCGCCGATGCTGCTCTGGTACACGGGGGTCTCGGTCCTGCTGGTCGCGAACGTGTTCCGCAGCGTCGGCATCGACTACCGACTCGTCGCCGGTGGCGCCCTCTTGCCCCTCGTGGTCGACCTCCCGGTCGGGCACCGGTGGTTCGGTCACACCCTGGCCTTCCCGGTCGCGCTGCTCGTGGTCGCGATGATCGGCACGCTGGGCCGACCCCGCCTCCTGCGCCGTCGACTCCTCTGCATCCCGATCGGGGTGTTCTGCGGTCTCATCCTGTCGGGTGCCTTCTCCAACAGCGACCTCTTCCTCTGGCCGTTGGGGGGGACCGACTTCGGGCACGAGGCGCTGCTCCCCGCGTGGTGGGTCGTCCTGCTGGAGGAGCTCGGTGGGCTGGTCGCCTGGTGGTGGGTGGTCGGCCAGTTCGACCTCTACCTGCCCGAGCCGCGTGCGGAGCTCTTCCGCACCGGGCGCCTCCAGGAAGGTGCCACGCCGTGATCGTGCTCGTTCGCCACGGTCGGACCGACGCGAACCGTCGCGGCCTCCTCCTCGGCCGGGCGGATCCCGGGCTGGACGAGACCGGACGCGCGCACGCGCGTGCGCTCGGGGCGGTGCTCGCCGAGGATCTCGCCGACCGCAGCCCGGTCCGGGTCGTCACGAGCCCGTTGCAGCGCACGAGCGAGACCGCGGCCGCGATCGCCTCGGCACTCGGCGTGGAGGCGTCTCCGGAGCCCGGGCTGCTCGAGATCGACTACGGCGAGTGGGACGAGCGGCCTCTCGCGGAGGTTCCGGCCGACGCCTGGCGCGCGTGGCGGGCGGACCCGGACTTCGCCGCGCCCGGTGGCGAGAGCCTGCGCGCGCTCCAGGATCGGGTCGGGCCGTGCATCGAGCGGCTCCTCGCCGAGGCACGAGCATCCGGTGACCGTGGCGTCGTCGTGGCGGTCACGCACGTGTCGCCCATCAAGGCCGCGGTGGTGGCGGCGCTCGGCGGCGACCCGTTGCTCGCGTGGCGCCTGCGGGTGGACGTGGCATCGAGGACGCGCCTCGTGTCGGGCCCCGACGGCCCGGTGCTCACGTCGTTCAACGAGCCGCTGCGCTGAGCGCGGCCGCAACGGTCACGCGGGTGAGCGGAAAGTGACCGGGATGGTGGTGCCGGACGTGGTGGTGCCGGACGTGGTGGTGCCGGGCTTGGCCGGCATCGCGTGGCCACCGGTGCCGTCGACGACGAAGCGACCCTCGCCGGGCCCGTCGGCCACCGGCATCCCGAGCGCGTCGAGGAGGGCGAGGTCCTCGTCGGCCGAGCGACCGGTCGTGGTGAGGTAGTTGCCGACGATCAGGGCGTTCGCGCCGGCGAGGAGCCCGAGCGCCTGGAGCTCGCCGAGCACCCGCTCGCGGCCCCCGGCCAACCGGATCCACGTCGACGGCAGGACGAGCCGGAACAGCGCGATGGCCTGCAGTGCCTCGCGGGGGGAGAGCGTGGTCTGGTCCTCGAGCGGGGTGCCGGGGCGGGGGTCCAGGAGGTTGATCGGGACCTCGCACGGGTCGAGTGCCGCGAGCTCGAACGCGAAGTCGATGCGCTGGTCGAGCGTCTCGCCCATCCCGAGGATCCCGCCGGAGCACAGCTCCATCCCGGAGTCGATCGCGAGCCGGGCGGTGATGACCCGGTCGTCGTAGGTGTGGGTGGTGCAGATGGTCGGGAACACCTCCCGGCACGTCTCGAGGTTGTGGTTGTAGCGGCGCACGCCGGCATCGGCGAGGCGAGCGGCCTGCTCCGGCTTCAGCAGCCCGAGCGAGCACGCGACCTCGAGGCCGGTCTCGTCGTGGACCGCGTGGACCGCGTCGATCACCTTGGCGAGGAGCCGTTCCTCGGGGCCGCGGACCGCAACGACGATGCAGAACTGGGTCGCTCCGGCCTCACGGGTCGCGCGCGCAGCGCCGAGGACCTCGTCGAGGTCGAGGAACGGGTAGACGTCGACCTCGCTCTCGAAGCGGGCCGACTGCGAGCAGAACGCACAGTCCTCGGGGCACGCCCCGGACTTGGCGTTGACGAGGCTCTCGAGCTCCACCGCATCGCCGCAGTAGGAGAGGCGCACGCGGTGCGCGAGCGCCACCAGGTCGGGGAGCTGGTCGAGGTCGAGGGCCGCGACCGCACCGACCTCGGCGCGGGTGAGGGGCCGGCGCTCGTCGAGCAGCGCGGTCTCGGCGGTGGCGAGCGCCAAGGGGACAGGCATGCCGCGCACGGTAGCGGGTCGGGGCGCACCGGCTCGCCCCGGCGCTCTCCGGGCTGACGGCTACGGCGATGCGGCCGCCGTGGGCGTATTGGGGCACAGTCGGGGGATGAAGATCGCAGTTGCCGGCGCCTCCGGCTTCGTCGGGCGAGCCCTGGTCCGGGCACTGGTCGACGAGTCCCTCGAGGTCGAGCACGAGGTGCTGGCGCTGGGCCGACGCTCGCCCGAGCTGTCGGGTGCGACCGGCCGATCGGTCGACGTGGGCGACGAGGATGCGGTGGCCGCGACCCTCGACGGGGTCGATGTCGCCTACTACCTGGTGCACTCGCTCGACTCGAGCGACTTCCGCGTCCGGGATCGGCGGCTCGCGGAGTCGTTCGGCCGTGGTGCGGCGCGCGCCGGTGTCGAACGCATCGTGTACCTGGGAGGGCTCGGCGACGACCCGTCGTCCGAACATCTGCTGAGCCGCCAGGAGGTCGGGGTCGCGCTCGGCGGCGCCGGCGTCCCGGTCGTGGAGCTGCGCGCCGCGGTCATCCTCGGGTCGGGGAGCATCAGCTTCGAGATGCTGCGCTACCTCACGGAGCGGCTGCCGTTCATGGTGTGCCCCCGGTGGGTGCGAACGAAGATCCAGCCCATCTCGCTCCGCGACATGGTGCTGCACCTCGTGCGCGCATCGGCTGTCGAACCCGGGATCTACGAGGTGGGCGGTGCCGACGTCACGACCTATCGGGCGATGATCGATGCGTACGCCGAGGCGCGCGGTTTGCGCCGCCGGCTGATCGTCGACGTCCCGCTGCTCACGCCGCGACTCTCGTCGTACTGGGTCGACTTCGTGACGCCCGTCGACCAGCAAGTGAGCCACGCGCTGATCGAGAGCCTGGTGACCGAGGTCGTGGTCCACGACGCCGCGCGCACGGAGGCCGCGTTCGGCATCCCCGCGCGGCCGTTGGTGGACGCGATCCGGGACGCGCTCGAGGACCAGGCGCCCGACGTGGAGGCCGACCTCCTGCAGCGGGAGAGCGGCCTGCTCGATGGCGTCTACACCGAGCGGGTCGAGATCCCGGTGGATCGGTCGGACGCCGACGCGATCGATCGGGACCTCGGCCGGATCGGTGGCAGCCTTCGGTGGTACGGGCTGGTTGCCGGCTGGCGGGTGCGGATCGCACTGGGCCGTCTCTTCGGGGAGCGCTGGCCCCTCGGCCGCGCCGACCAACTCGAGTCCGGCGCCCGGGTCGACTGGTGGGTCGTCGCGCTCCGCCGCCCCCGCGCGCTCGTGCTCCGCGCGCTGGGTTGGTTCCCCGGCGAGGGATGGCTCGGGTGGGAGGTGCGTGACGACCTCCTGGTGCAGGTCGGCGCGCTCCGACCGAAGGGCGTCCCCGGTTTCCTCTACTGGAAGCTGCTCCAACCGGTGCACCGTCGCGTCTTCGAGGCCCAGGCCCGACACCGGGTCGCCCGGGTTCGGCGACTCGACGATGGCGAAGCGACGCAAGCATGACTCCCGTGAGCGCGCTCGTCGCGCCGATCACCGACGCAGACTGTGCCGAGGTGCTCCCGCTCGTCGCCGCCTACCAGCGGTTCTACGAGGTCGAGCCCGACGAGGCGCGCAACGCGACGTTCTTCCGCCGCTTCGTGGCGTCAGGCTCGTCGGCGGCGCCGACGGCGGGTGAGTCCGCACCCGGAGCCCAGGGGGAGCTGCCGGGCGTGCTGCTCGGTGCCCGCGTCGACGGCACCGGCCCGCTCGTGGGGTACGCCTGCCTGCATTGGCGTCTCGACACGGTCGCGGCCAAGGAGGTCGTCTGCCTCCACGACCTGTACGCCGTACCCGAGGTGCGGGGAACCGGGGTGGGAAGGGCGCTGCTCGAGGCGGCGGCCGAGGTCGCGCGGGCGCGAGGCGCCGCGTCGCTCGTGTGGAGCACCGCGCCGGGCAACGCGACGGCGCAGCGGCTCTACGACGCGACGGGCGCGACGCGGAGCACGTGGGTGGAGTACGAGCTTCCTGTCTGACGGCCGGCTCGAACCACGGCGGTCGGATCACGGCGTGCTTCGACTCGCTCCTCGGACTCGCTCCTCGGACTCGCTCCTCGGATCAGTGACGCCGCGGTCCGACGCACGCGCCGCGGGCGTGGCGATCGAGCATCTGAGGAAGCGGCCGAGCGAGCCGGTGCGGCCTCACGCCGCCGCGTCTTCTCGCAGCCCCGGCGGGGGTCGCAGCGTGCGGGTCCCGTCGGGCTGCTCGGCGAGGGTCCAGCCGTCGGTCTTCCTGCGATGGTGGTGCCGACAGAGCGGGTCGACGTTCTCGTCGGTGGAGTCGCCGCCCTCGCTCACCGGCGTGGCGTGGTCGTTCTCGAGGCGGGCCACCCGCCCGCAGCCCGTGATCGAGCAGGCCGGCGAGCGGGCCTCGAGCAGTTGCGCGAGGCGCCGGGTGACGTTGCGGCCCGGCCGGGCGAAGGTGCGGACGTCCTCCCCGTCCTCGACGAGGATCGTGAGGACGGCGCCGCCGACCGGACCGTCGCCGAGCATCGCCCGGGCGTGCGCGACGGGGACGGGACCGACGCCAGGGATCTCGCAGCGCCCTTCGATCCCGCCGCCGTCGGCCGCCACCAAGCGGGCGAGGTCCGTGTGGACCACGACGTGGTCGCGCGTCTTCGCTCGCCCCCGGGGCTTCGTCGCGGCAGGGCGTCCGCAGCCGTCTCGCGTTGCACGCGCCATCGCGAGCACGGAGTCGAAGGCGATGGCGTCCGGCGTGTCGCGCGCGTCCTTCGGTTGGCTCGCGGCTGCATCCCAGGCCGCGTCGTGGAAGGGCGCCAGGCATGCCTCGATCTCGGCGCCGAGTGCGATGGGGCCGGAGAGCGCGAGGTTCCAGACGCCGTCCCGGGTCCACTGCCGCCGGGAGCGCTCCCGGTGGATGCGCTCGACGCGCGCGTCGGCGTCGGGCGCGGTGGCGAGCACCCGGGCCGCTTCGGTCTTCGCCGAGCGCAGCCCCTCGCGGGTGGCCTTCCGGAGGACGCGTCGCTCGGCCGCGTCGCCGCCGACGGCGCCCGCCACCGCGACCTCGCGAGCCGCGGTGAGGGAGAGCTCGCCGGAGCGCAGGGCTCGGTCGCAGGGCGACCCCTCGTGGAGCGCCTCGCTGACGGTGAGGGCGTCGCGGGCGGGGCCGAGGGCGGAGCCCGACACGTCGGCCAGCCACTCGGCGGGGGTGACAGCCGGGACGCGGGCGTCGCGGTCGGTGGACCAGACACCCGTCTCCACGCAGCGGCGCGCGTAGAGCGCCTTCGCTGCCCCGGCCAGACGCTCGAGCTCGGCGGCGGCCCGCACGAGGCGCAGCGCGTCGCGGCCCGTGACCCGGTCGGCGTCGGTGCCCTGCAGCGTGCTGCGCATGCGGTCGGCGATCCGCTCGATCTCGAACATACGTTCGATGATAGTACCGGGGTGCGACAGTCCTGATGGGGCGCGCGCCGGATCGCGACACTCCGTCGCCCATACTGGAAGGCCGGCGCGAGCCGGGATCCGAACGAGGAGAGCCCCGATGCCCACGATGCTCGAGGAACGCCCCACTGTCCGTGACCGTGAGGTCACGGTACGCGTCGTCACGGAGGATGCTCGGCCCCGCCAGGCCGGACGCCGACTCACCTTCGGCGGAGTGCTCGCAACCGCCGGGCTCGGCCTCGTCGGGCTCCTCGTCGTCGCGCTGCTCAGCGGCGGGATCTTCGCGCTGTTGGGCATCGGCAACCCCTTCTCCGGCACGACCACCGACCACAGCCCCCGAGTCCTGCTCAAGGAGCTGCGCGACCTCTCCGACTTCCAGGCCGCGGAGGCGACGTTCCAGTCTCGGGTCGAGCTCGAGACCGACGTGCCGATCCTGCCGAGCCTGATCGCCGGGTCGAAGGTCGACTTCGACGCGATCGGGACCGTCGCGGCCACGGTCGACTTCTCCGGGCTCGCGACCGACGCAGTGCAGGTCGCACCCGACGGGGCGGTGACGATCAGCCTGCCCGCCCCGACACTCGAGCGGGCGGTCGTGGACCCGAGGCGCAGCCGGGTCGTCAATCGCGACCGCGGGCTCGTCAACCGCGTCGGCGACCTCTTCGAGGACGACCCGACGAGCGAGCGCGAGCTCTATCTGCTGGCGTCCGAGAAGATGGGGAGGGCGGCGCGGGAGAGCAAGCTCTCGGTCCGGGCCGAGCGCAACACCGAGGCGATGCTCACCGGGTTGCTCGGCCGGCTCGGGTTCGACCGGGCCACGGTCACCTTCGTCGACCCGGCCCCGGCAAGGTCGGGCGGGCAGGGGTAGCCGAGCCCCGACCCGTCGAGGCACGCACCACCCCAGCTCTGACCACTCTGCGTGCGCCTCCGACGGTGAGTGGGGTGTCGCCTGCGCCGGGTGCTGGTGGGGTGGCGGTCGACGCGAACGTGGTGGTGACGTTCTCGGAGCCGATGGATCCTGCGACGGTGAACGTGTCGACGGTGGTGTTGCGGTCGGGGGGTGCGAATGGTCCGGTGGTGTCGGCTGCGGTGGGATATGACGCGGCGACCAAGCGCGCGGTGCTCGATCCCGCGGTGCCACTCGCTGGGGGCACGACGTTCAGTGTGGTGGTCAAGGGTGGCGCTGGAGGGGTGACGGACGTCGCGGGGAACCCGTTGGCGTCCGACGAGTCGTGGTCGTTCACGACGACCGGCACGCCGGGTGGGTCGGTGCAGTTCTTGAGTGATCTGCCGTTCGTGGGGACGCCGGTGAACGGGTGGGGTCCGATCGAGCGTGACCGTTCCAACGGTGAGCGGGGCGAGACTGACGGGGTGACGATGCGGGTGGGGGCCGAGACGTTCGCCAAGGGGCTCGGTGTCCATGCGGGTTCGGAGGCTCGTTTCGCGGTTCCCGCGGGTTGCACGCGTCTGCAGGCACGGGTGGGAGTGGATGAAGAGGTCGGCGTGCGGGGCACGGTCGCGTTCAAGGTGTTCGCGGGTGCCACGCAGCTCGGGTCGACGGTGGTCCGCGATGGCACCCAACCCAGCGTGCTGATCGACGTCGACGTCACCGGCCGCGACGAGGTCCGCCTCGTCGTCGACCCCGGCACCGACGGCATCAACTGGGACCACGCCGACTGGGGCGACGCCAAGTACCTCTGCTGAGCCACCGAGGACCCGGCCCCGGCAAGGTCGGGCGCCACGAGCTGAGCCCGGACGACACCGGCGGGCGATCCACGCGAGACTGGAACCGGTGGTGAGTCGGCCAGACGGCCGCGTACGGGCTCGACCCGTCCGAGGAACGTCCGGACTCCACAGGGCACGGTGCTGGGTAACACCCAGTCGGGGCGACCCGCAGGAAAGTGCCACAGAGAACAGACCGCCGATGGCGCGTCACCCGCAAGGGTGGTGCGCACAGGTAAGGGTGAAACGGTGCGGTAAGAGCGCACCAGCACCCGGGGTGACCCGGGTGGCTCGGCAAACCCCACCGGGAGCAAGGTCACGCAGAGGGAGGGCGGCCCGCCCGCAGACACCCTCGGGTAGACCGCAGGAGCCGACGGGTAACCGTCGGCCGAGATGGATGGCCGTCACGGGCCCCCACCTTCGGGTGGGTGGCCCGGACAGAATCCGGCGTACCGGCCGACTCACCACCGTTTCCAGCCCTCAAGAGAACGACACGGATTCGGCAGATGCGTGACAGTGAACGCGATTCGAGGAAGCGCACGCTTGCTTGGCGGGGCGCTCTCTCGGGAACGGCATCGAGCGTGATGATGAGATCGCGCAGCCACTCGACCGGCACCAAGAACGCGTCACCGACCTCATTGATGCGGCCTACAGCCCGAGTCTGCCTGCCCCGACGCCCGAGACGCGAGCCCGCGGGTCACGACTCCGAATCAGTTATCCAACGCCCGGATCTAACATATGCCCATGGACACGGCTGAGTTGCCGCTCGTCCGCGACTGCACTTGGGACGCGGCCATTCGCTCCACGGTCGGCCACGACTACCCCAGCCTGCCGCGGTCGTTTGCCGCCGGCGAGGTCCTGCTCGATGTCGGGTGTCACACGGGCGGAGTCTGCGAGTTGGCTGTCCGGCGGGGCGCGACCGTCGTAGGGATCGAGGCCAACCGCGAGAA
>DASUAO010000008.1:0-18542 GCA_035763745.1 Acidimicrobiia bacterium | reverse complement strand
AGCGTCGCAAGAAGGCAGCGGCGAAGAAGGCTCCGGCCAAGCGTCGCAAGAAGGCAGCGGCGAAGAAGGCTCCGGCCAAGCGTCGCAAGAAGGCAGCGGCGAAGAAGGCTCCGGCCAAGCGTCGCAAGAAGGCAGCCAAGCGCAAGTAGGCAGCCGCCCGGTACGACTTCGAGGGGGCCCTCCGGGGCCCCCTCGTCGCGTCCGGTTCAGGGTGCCCGGTTCAGGGTGTCAGAGCGGCTTGATGAGCTTGAACGCCTCGCCGAGCTCGAAGCCGGCATCGGCCGCCGCGGCGAGCGCTTCGGTCCGGATGCGGGCACCGAACTCCGCGCGTCGCTCGTCGACGTCGTCGGCCTCCTCATCGATCCCCATCGTCGACCGCCACTGGCTCCGGTGCGCGAGGAGCGCCGCGACCTTCGCGTCCAGGTGCTCGGTGACGTCCTCGACGTGGTCCACGACCTCGGCCTCGAACAGCACGAGGGTCGAGGGTCGATGCGGGTCATCGTGGCCCGGGAAGAAGTGCGGGTCCCGCGCCGCGACGATCGACTCGATGGTGACATCACCGGCTCGCCGGTGGTCCGGATGGAGCCGGTAGCGCTTCCACGGGTCATGGCCGAGGACGACGTCGGGTCGGACGGTGCGGATCACGCCGCACACGTGCCGGCGTGTCTCGACGTCGTTCTGGAGCTCGCCGTCGACCGCCCCGAGGTGGACGACGCCGACGGCGCCGAGCGCGTTGGCCGCTGCCCGTTGCTCGAGCTGGCGTGTGGAGACCAGCGCGGCCGTGTCGGCGTTCGCGTCCCACGTCCCCTTCGAGCCATCGGTGAGCACGAGCAGGTGCACCTCGGCGCCGGCTGCGCTCCACTTCGCCAACGTCGCACCGCACCCGAACTCGATGTCGTCGGGGTGGGCGCCGATCGCGAGCACCCGGTCCGGGACCGTGAGCCCGGTCGAAGCGCCGACCGTGATCATGCTCGGCTCCGCGCCAGGAGCAGGTCGTAGTCGTCCGGAACGTCGATGTCGAAGGCCAGGTCGACGCGGCGCACGACGACGACGTCGAGCCCCAGCTCCTGTGCGCTCATCTGGTGGCGCCGGAAGGAGCCGGGTCCGTAGGAGAACGGGAAGGTTCGCGGGAGGGGGATGGAGCACACGTTCGTGCCGTCGTCGCGGTGACAGGGGACGAGTACGAGATCGCGGAGCCCGATGCCCTCGGCGAGCGGCGCGAGGGGGCCCGCGTCCGGGAGGTCTGCGTGCGCCACGATCGCGCGGCGGAACCCCCGATCCCCGAGATGGTCGGACCCGGCTGCCGCGGCGGCGTCGAGCCCGGTGCCGGGATCGTCGAGGACCTCGGCGCCCACCTCGAGCGCCCAGGCGCGGACTTCGGGAGCCGACGACACGACCGCGACCGGAAGCGGTGCCGCGGCACGCACCACGCGGGTGGCGAGGTCGCGGGCGAGGTCCGCCCGTGCGACGTCGGACAGGCGCCCGGCGAGTCGCTCCTTCGCCCCGCGGAAGGACCGGATCGGGATGACGACCCCCACAGGTGCGACATGGTCGCCGTGACCCGGCGCGTCGTCGGAGTTCGGTCGAGAGGACGCTGCAGGAAGGCCCATCGGCCTGCGTATGCTACCGGCGTGGAGCCGGTCTACGCCTTGGCGCGCGGCGCGCTCGTCCCGCCGTTGCGACATGGACTGCGCTGGACGATCGAAGGCGCGCATCGCATCCCCACGCACGGACCGGTCGTGCTCGCGAGCAACCACGTCTCGTACCTCGACCCGCTCCTCCTCGCGTACGTCGCCGATCGCCGCCGCCGCCGGATCCGGTTCCTCGCCAAGGCCGAGCTCTTCGACAAGCCCGCTGTGGCGTGGGCGCTCCGCCGGATCCGCCAGATCCCCGTGCAGCGCAACACGGCGGACGCGGCCTCGTCACTCGACGCGGCGGTCGCGGCGCTGGGCGCCGGGGAGTGTGTGACCGTCTTCCCGGAGGGGACGATCTCGCTCGATCTCGAACTCATGGCGGGGAAGACCGGGACCGCGCGCCTGGCCGCCGCCTCCGGGGTCCCGGTGACACCGGTCGGACTGTGGGGTGGCCATCGCATCCTGTTCACGGGCCGCAAGCCCCGGTGGCGGACAGGCGTCGCGGTGACGGCAGTCGTCGGAGCGCCGGTCCGCGTCGATCCAGCGGAAGATCTCTACGCGGCGACGGATCGGATCATGGAAGCGATCGCGGCGTGCGTCGGGCGAGCCCGCGCGATCTATCCCCAACGGCCGCGCCCCGGCGAGGACGACTGGTGGCGCCGTGACGAGCACACCGCGGTCGCCCGCCCGGCTGTGAGCAGCGCAGGAGCACGCCCATGAGTCCGCGTCGGGGGTCTGCCGGTCGCGCGGTCGTGATCGGCGCCGGGTCGTGGGGGACCGCCGTCGCGGCGATCGTCGCCGAGCATGCCGACGTCACGCTGTGGGCCCGGGATCCGGATCTCGCGGCAACGATCGACACCTGCCACGAGAACCCGCGCTACCTGGCCGGGATCGCGCTCCCGGACCAGCTCCGGTCGACGGCCGACCTCGTCGCTGCATGCGAGGGTGTGTCGACCGTGATCATCGGTGTCCCGTCGCACGGCCTGCGGGCGGTGCTCGCCGAGGCGAGCAGTGAGATCGACGCCGACGTCGCGATCCTGAGCCTGTCGAAGGGCGTGGAGCAGGGGACGTACCTGCGCATGACCGAGGTCATCGCCGAGGTGCTCCCGGACCACCGCAAGGACCGCATCGGTGTCCTGACCGGACCGAACCTCGCCCGGGAGGTCGCCGAAGGACAGCCGACTGCGTCCGTGGTCGCGATCGGTGATCCCGATGCGGCGTCGCAGCTCCAGCAGCTGTGCATGACGAACTCCTTCCGCGTGTACACGAACCCCGATGTCGTCGGGTGCGAGATCGCCGGCGCGTTGAAGAACGTCATCGCCATCGCGACCGGGATCGCCGCCGGCCTCGGCTACGGCGACAACACGAAGGCCGCCTTGATGACCCGCGGGCTCGCCGAGCTCGCGCGGCTCGGCGTCGCGCTCGGCGGCGACCCACTCACGTTCTCGGGCCTCGCAGGGATGGGAGACCTCGTGGCAACCTGCACGAGCGAGCAGAGCAGGAACCGCCATGTCGGGTTCCAGCTCGGCTGCGGGCGTCCCCTCGACGAGATCGTCGCCGAGATGAACATGGTCGCCGAAGGTGTGAAGAGCACTCCGGCGGTGCTCGAGCTCGCACGGCGCAACGGCGTGGACGCGCCGATCGCTGCGATCGTCGGGGCCGTCCTCTATGACGGTGCCCGGCCCGAGTCGATCGTCCCGACGCTGATGCTGCGCGAGGCCAAGGCCGAGCTCGACGGCATCCGTTGACCTACGTCGGAGTCCTCGACGAGCCCCCGCTCGCTCGAGTCGACAGCCACGGCGGTGTCGCGTTCCTCGAGGCGACGTGGGTGCTCGACTGGTGGATCGGCGGCGACGACCGCTGGTACGTGCCGCGTCGCGAGACGACCGTCCGCCAGGCGCTCGTCGACGACCGACCCGTCGTGCGGACCGCGGTGCGCATCCCCGGCGGTGATGCGGTCCAATACGTGTACGGCGCCGGCGGGACCGGCGACGCCGACCCGCTGGTCGTCGTCGAGATCGAGAACGACTCCCCGGCCCCGTTCGTGGTGGCGTTCGTGGCTCGGCACGTGCAGGCGATCTCGGTGGACGGCGCGGTGGCCCGGATCGACCGCCGTCCCGCAATCGTGATGCCACGTGCGCCGTCGCGGTGGTCGGTCGCGACCGGTCGATCGACCGAGTTCGAGGTGCTCGGTGGCGCCGCGCGCGAAGGACCGTTCCCCGCGACCCGCGATCGCGCCGCGCGGGTCGAGGCGGCCCTGCTGCACCCGATCCCCCATCGCGGGCGACTGCGCATCGCGGTCGGCACCGGTCGCTCGACGTGCTCGGTCGCCGATCTCGCCGCGCTCCCGGCTCCCGCGGACGCGGCGCGGGCCTGGACCGCGATGCTCGACCGTGGGATGCGGGTCAATGTGCCGGACCCGCACGTGATGAGCGCGGTCGACGCCGCTCGTGCCGACGCGCTCCTCGCGGGAGGGCTGCGGCGGCCGTCCGGTGACGTGGTCGCCGCGCTCGAGGACTGGGGGTTCGACTCGGAGGCCGCCGCTGCGTGGCGTCGGCTCCCCGGTCGGGAGCGGCGTCGGGCGCGCACGCGTCCGACGCGTCCCGCGCGTTGGGACGAGGTGGCGACGCTGGCCGGCAGTGGAGCGGGCCCGGCACTGCTGCTGGCGCTCCGCGGGATGCTCGCGTACGAGCCGTCGACCGTCACCGAGGGCGACCCGACGATCACGATCCTGGCCGACCTCCCGGTGGCGTGGAGAGGGCAGCCGGTCGAGGTCCATGCGGCGCCGACGCGGCGGGGTCCGGTCTCGTTCGCGGTGCGATGGCACGGAGCCCGGGCCGCGGTGCTCTGGGACGCTCCCGCGGGGACGCGACTCGTGGCTCCGGGGCTGGATCCGAGCTGGTCCACGACCGAGCCGGCGGGCGAGGCGCTGCTGGCGGCCCCGGCGTGAGCCGGTCGGTCAGCCCGGTCGGTCAGCCCGGCGAGAGCCGCACGGTCGCGATCTGGTCCGATCTCAGCGGCAGCTCACCGGTGAACACCCCGGTGGACCGCCCGCGGAGGTCGATCACGTCGCCGGCCACCGGCGCACCCTCGCGCGTGATCCGCAGGGTCGACGTCTCGGGGAGCGGGTTGTAGGCGCGGAGCACCAGGGCGCCCGCTTCGCGGAGGACGGCCGAGACCTCGGCGCCGTCGACACGGAGGTGGCGCCCGTCCGGTCCGAGGTCGGCGCCGGGACCGCCGCGGACGCGTCCGCGCTCGAGACCCACGAGGAAGTCGTCGGCTGCCGCGTGGAGGTCGGCGTCGTGCCAGGCGCCGCGGTGGGGGAGGACGGCGTAGTCGACGACGTGGCGGCCGTGGAGCTGCGGGCCTTCGACCGGTATGGGCGGCCCGGCGGGATCGGGGCGCAGGGCGATCTCGAGCCGTGACAGGTAGCCGGTCGCCCGCAGCAACGTGAGTGCGAGCTCATGACCCTGCGGCTCGTCGGCGTCGTCGGTCAGCACCTCGTACTCGAGCAGACCGTCGTGGAGCAGGGCGAGCCCCCGGTCGCCGTCGGAGCAGTCGACGAAGCGCCGCGAGACGAACGTGGGGAGGCCGTGCTCGCTCGGCCCGCCCTCCGCGGTGAGCCCCCGGTGGACGACGGTGAACGCGCACTCGGCGTCCGATCCGGCGACCGGCGCCGGGAGCGGGAAGTGCGCCCGCAACCGGTGGTCGCGCGCGGTGTTGTCGATCTCGGCGTGGACGCGCAGGAACCGTTCGTCGCAGCGGAGCTCGAGCGTCGTCCGGACCTCCAGCGTGGTCGTGGTGTCGCTGCGGTGGCTGCAGCTCCGTTCGTCGCCGATCGCGGCCACGGGGACGTCGTAGCTCGTGACGACGAGCAGTGTCGCTCGCACCGGTCCGGTCTCGAGCGCCACGACCTCGACGGACGTCGGGGCGGACACGAGCGTGTCGACCTCCGGTGCGGAGTAGTTGTACGTGTCGCCTCCGTCGCCTCCGTCCACCAGCGCGTTCGCGCCACTCACGACCACGCCGTCGATCGTCGAGATGGTGAGCGCGCCGGTGGTGGCGTCGACGGTGACCTCGAGGTGCTCGTTCGCGAGCCGGAGGTCGCCGACCGTGACCTTCGTCGCCGGTCCGGCGCTGTCGACGGGTCGGTAGGTCTTCCATCCGAAGCCGGCGACGTCGGCGGCGTGGAACAGCACTTCGCGCGACGTGGGCAGGCTCTGGCGGAAGCGGATCGTCTCGCCGGCCGCACCTCGCTCGAGCAGCTCCTCCCGCAGGTCCTCGAGATCGATCGGGTCGTCCCCCGGACCCGCGGCGTGGAAGGTGTACTCCCAGTCCAACGGTGCGAGCTCGGCGCGCTCGACCCGTGCGACCCGGGCCCCCGCGAACTCCTGGCCCCGGAGCAGCTCGAGCACCCATCGCACCTTCTCCCCGGTGACGATGGTGGAGAAGCCTTCGCCGCCGACCTCGCGGAGCACCTGCGTCGGGCACACGGTGCCGTCGGTCGCGACGAAGGCGACGGCGCCGACCCCCGGCACGTACGTGTGGACCAGCCCGCCGCGAGTGCGCGCGGTGGGGTTGACCACCACGGTGGTGCCCGGGGTGCCGGCGATGCGGGCCGCGTGGTCGCGCACGGCGTCCTTGGCGAGGGCATCGCCGACCTGGCGGGCCTCCTGGTAGCGCACGATGACCGCATCGACCACCTCGTCGGCGCTGCACGCGCAGGACGAGTCGTGCGCGCTGTTGAGGACCAGGTTGTGCCATCCGACGTCGAGCAGGGCCGACGGGTACCGGGACGGCTCGAGGAACAGCGCGCTGAGCGGCTCGGCGCGTCGCTCGAGCGCGCGCTCGGCGACCGCGCACGCCCGGTGCACGTCGACACGGTTCGACGCCACTCCCATGAGCACGTTCGCGCGGGCCCCGGAACGCAGCTCGCCCTGCCACACGGCGAGCTCCGGGCTCGGTTGGCGGGCCAGGTACTCGGGCAACGACGTCACGGTGAACTCGTAGCGGTCCTGGTGATCGTTCGCCTTCGCGACGACCTCGCCGAGCCACGGCTGGGGGAGGTGGTGGTCGGTGCCGTTCATCAGGAGCATCCCGCCCCCCGCGAGGCGCGCCTGACCGAGCTCGAGCTCGTAGCCGCGGGCACGGGCGACGAGCCCGTCGGCGTCGGCGGGGAGGTCCCGTCCGTTGGAGTAGGACCCGTACAGGTACTCGGCCCGGACGCGCGATCCGTCGGGTGCGTCCCACCAGAACGCGGTCTGGGTGATGGCTGCCGGCACGCCGCGCCACACGACCGCGTGGTCGAGCCCGGCGAGCCGGAAGAGCTGGGGCATCTGGGCGACGTGCCCGAACATGTCGGGGAGGTAGCCGACCTCCATCAGCCCGCCGAGTGCGGTCGCACGTCGGATGCCGCGCTGGAGATCGCGCACGATCGTCTCCCCCGAGACCATGTACTCGTCCATCAGCACCATCCACGGCCCGACCTGGAGCCGACCGGCAGCCGCGAGTGCATCGAGACGCGCGGCTGCGTCGGGGCGGATCTCGAGGTAGTCGTCGATCACCACGGTCTGGCCGTCGAGGAGGAAGCGGGCGTAGCGCTCGTCGGTCTCGAGCAGGTCGAGGAGCTGGTCGAGGAGGTGGACGAGGCGTACCCGGAAGGTCTGGAAGGGCTCGTACCACTCCCGGTCCCAGTGCGTGTGCGGGACGATGCCGACGGAGATCCGCTCACTCATCCGGCGGAGCCTAACGAGAGGTCCTCGAGGCTCACGAGGTCCCGATCGGGCGCCCACCTACCATCGCGTCATGGGCGAAGCGGGTGAGCTCGATCTGACACGCACCGCCGTCTTCCTCGACTTCGACGGCACGATCAGCGAAGCCGACACCGGCGTGTTCCTCATGGAACGGTTCGGGGCCCCGGGCTGGCGCGAGATCGACGACGCGTACATCCGCGGCGAGGTCGGGAGTCGGGTCACCTTGCTCGACGAGTGGGACCTCCTCCCCCACGACGAGGCGCTGCTCCGGGCGGCCGCCCGCGAGGTGCCGCTCGACCCGGGCGCAGCGCCGCTCGTCGACGCGCTCCGCGACGCCGGTGCCGAGGTGACGATCGTGTCCGACGGGTTCGGCATCCGCGTCGACGAGGTGGCAGCCGCGCTCGGGGTGCCGGTGTTCACCAACCGAGTCGACTGGGAGACCGGCCGGCTCGAGTTCCCGAACGAGGACCGCTGCTGCGCGTGCTCTTCGTGCGGGACCTGCAAGCAGGCACCGATCAAGGACGCCGGCCGTCGCCGGCTCACCACGGTGCTCGTCGGCGACGGCACCAGCGACCGCAAAGCCGCGTTGCTCGCGGACCGCGTGTACGCGAAAGGCGCGCTTGCTGCCTGGTGCGCGCGCAACGATGTGGCCCACCGCAGGTTCGCCTCGCTGACCGACGTGCACCACGATCTCCTCGGCGCCTGACCGGCGTGCCATCACGAGCGCGAGGCCCCGAACGTGGAACGATGCGGTGACACCCGAGGAGCGCACCGATGATCGATGACGACAGACTGGCCGAGGTCACCCGCAGGCTCCGGGCCCGAGCCGACGGCATCCTGGCCGCCGCCTGGTTCATGCCCGAGGCCCGCGACGGCTTCCCCGGGATCGACCTCCCGCCGGCGATGGCGGGGCTCGCGAGCCGGGCGGCCTGCCTGGGCGCGGTCCGCGGTGAGGCCGTCGCGGCGCTGTTCGCGCCGATCAACCCTGCGCACGTGGCTGCCGCGCTCGACGCGGCGTGGGACGTCACGACGCCCGATGAGCTCCTCGAGGCCCGGCTCACGGCGGCGACCGGCTACCTCGCCGACCGGCTCGGTCCGGAGCCCGGCGGCATCGACCGGGCGCTCGAGCTGCTGGTCCCCGCGTCGATCGCCACCCCGGCCGAGGGACACCCGGTGTACGCAGGCCTGCGCGCCGTCGGCTTCCCCGGCTCGCCCCTGGGTGACCTCTGGAGGGCCTGCGACCTGGTGCGCGAGCGTCGCGGCGACTCGCACCGCAACGCCTGGGTCACCGCCGGGTTCGACCCGATCGAGATCAACGTGCTCACCGAGCTGTGGCGGGGGGTGCCCGTCGGGTCCATCACCACCAACCAGATGGGCTGGACGACCGACGACTGCCTCGGGGCCCTGCAGCGCCTCGCCGGTGCGGGGCTGGTCGACGAGGACGCGCTCACCGACGAGGGGCGAGCGGTGCGCGACGAGATCGAGGCGGTCACCGACCGCCAGGAGCGGGTGCTCGCGGAGGTGCTCGCCGGCGACGCCGACGAGCTGCTCGAGATCCTCACCCCCTGGGCCCGGGCTGCAGTGGCGCCCGTCGCCTCTGCGGACGAGGTCGGATAGCGCAGTGGCCGCACCGACGCTTCGCCTGGAACGCCGCTGCTGGAAGGCGGGGGAGCGGGTCGTCGTCGGGATCGACGAGGTCGGTCGGGGATCGTGGGCCGGCCCGGTCACGGTCGCGGCGGTCGTGCCGGCGCCCGAGCACCTGAAGGGCGTGCGCGACTCGAAGCAGCTGACTCGGGCCGAGCGCACGGTGGTCGCCGCGAACGTCCGCGAGTGGGCCGTCGCGGTCGGGGTCGGCCACGCGTCCCACGACGAGTGCGACGCGCTCGGGATGACGGCTGCCCAGCGCGTCGCCGCCCACCGAGCGCTGGCCCAGCTTGCCGACCAGGGCTACGAGCCCGATCGGGTGATCCTCGACGGCAACCACGACTACCTTGCGATCGGTGATCGGGTCACCACCGTGGTGAAGGGGGACGCATCGGTGCTCGCGGTCGCCGCCGCGTCCTGCGTCGCGAAGGTCGCACGGGACACGCTCATGATCGAAGAGGCCGCGAGCTTCCCGCCCTACGACTTCGAGTCCAACGTGGGGTACCCCGCCCCGGTGCACAAGGCGGCGCTCGCCGGATACGGGCCCAGCTCGATCCACCGGCGGTCGTGGATCTTCATGGAGTCGCTGTGCTGGCGCGGGCTGGCGCCGGCCGCGGGTCGGCTCTTCAGCTGATACCGCCATACCATGCTCGGGCGCCCGGTGTCCCGGGAACCCGATCCCAGAGGAGCGACATGGCTGTCGACCTGCCAGAGATCCACGCCGCCGCGCTCGACCACACCCGTCGCACCGTCGCCGGGATCAGCGACGAGCAGTGGGACCTCGACACCCCGTGCGACGAGTGGGACGTGCGCGCACTGCTCCAGCACGTGGTGAGCGGCAACCTGTGGGTTGCCGAGCTCACGGCGGGGCGCACCATCGAGGAGGTCGGCGACGCGCTCGACGGCGACGTCCTCGGGAACGACCCGCTCGCGGCGTACGACGCGTCGGCGGCGGGTGCGGCGGCGGCCTTCCGAGCCGACGGCGCGATGGACGCTCCGGTCGCGGTGTCGTACGGACCGGTGCCCGGTTCGGTGTACTGCGGGCATCGCTTCATCGACGTCCTCATCCACGGGTGGGACCTCGCCTACGCGACCCGCCAGGACGCGAACCTCCCCGAGGAGCTCGTCGAGGCCTGCTGGGAGGTGGTCGAACCCCAGCGCGAGCTGCTGCAGGGCAGCGGCATGTTCGGCGAGGCCCAGATCCCCGAGGGCGGTGACCGCCAGGCGACCCTGCTTGCGGTCCTCGGCCGCAGCGAATGACGCAATAGGCTCGCTCGCCATGGGCCAGGAGATCACCGTCACCTCGCGTCCGGGGGCGTCCCCGACGATCCGGATGTTCGCGTGCAACCGCTCCCTCACCGGGATGGCGATCGAGTCGTACGCGTCGATCGACGATGCCGGCGGCAGCCGGGCGCCCGACGTGCTCGCGAAGCGGCTCTTCGACCTCGGCGCGACGCGGGTCACCGTGTACTCGAGCGACGTGACCGTCGAGGCGCCCGAGTCGGCGTGGGCCTCGCTCGAGCCGAAGGTGGAGGAGACCATCCACCGCCTCTTCGGCTTCTACGGCGACGACGCCGGCTGGTCCGACGACAACCTGCGGGCGATGGGCGTCGAGCCCCTCCCGCGCCCGGAGCCGTCGGCCTAGCGAGGGCCGCGATCCCGTCTTGCGGACCGAACACATGTTCGGTACAACGGAGGGGTGACCGCAGCACTTCCCCAGTCCGGTCAGCCCCAGCCCGGTCAGGCGCGGCGTGACCCCGAGGCCCGGGCCCGGCTGCGGGCGGTGGCCGAGCAGGCCCGCCCGCTGACCCTCGCCCGGAACCGCACGTTCCCCGTCCCCGGCCCATTGGGCGACCTCCTCCCCGGAGGGGGGCTGCGGCGGGGCGCCGTGGTCGGGGTCGACGGCACACCGGGCGCCGGGGCCACCTCGGTGGCGTTCGCGCTCGCCGCCGCGGCGACGACCGCAGGGGAATGGGCGGCGGCGATCGACCTCACCGGCACGTTGGGGGCCGAGGCCGCGGCGGCCGCGGGGGTCGCGCTCGAACGGTTCCCGGTGGTGCGCCTGGCCCGTGGTCCCGCGTCGCGCTGGGCCACGGTGGTGGCCGCACTCCTCGACGGTGTGGGTCTCGTGCTCACCGAGGTCCCGCCGCACGCGCGCGTGGGCGACGCCCGCCGGCTCGTGGCGCGGGCGCGGGAACGGGGGAGCGTCCTCGTCGTGCTCGGGGACCGGTGGCCGGGGAGCACCGCGGTGACGCTCGTCGCCGAGGGTGGACCCTGGTCGGAGGCCGAGGGAGAGGAGGACCGGGTCGCGGTGCTGCCCGTCCGCACGGTGCAGGTGCAGGTCGCGGGACGGGGGGACGCGGCTCGGGTGCGCCACGGTGCGCTCGCGGCCGGTGCCTGAGCGCACGCTCGCACTGTGGTGCCCGGCGTGGTCGGTCACCACCGCCCGTCGGGAGGACCCCGCGCTGGTCGGGGCGCCGGTCGCGGTGGTCGAGCGCGGCGCACGGGGGCAGCTCGTGCGCGCGGTGTCGGCCGAGGCGCGCGACGAGAGCGTGACCGTCGGGCTGCGCCGGCGCGAGGCGGAGGCGCGCTGCGCCGGGCTGGTGGTCGTCGACCGCGACCCGGCCGCGGAGGCGCGGGCGTTCGAGGCCGTCGCGCGCGCGACCGAGCCGATCACTCCCGCAGTGGTCCTCGAACGACCGGGCGTGCTCACGTTCCCCACCCGAGGCCCGTCGCGCTACTTCGGTGGCGACGACGCGCTGGCGACGCGCGTGCTCGCCGTCGTCACGGAGGCGGGGGTGGACGACGCGCGCGTCGGGATCGCCGACGGCAGCTTCGCGTCCCGGCTCGCGACCCGGCGTGCGGCGCGCGACCAGAGTGCGGGGACGCTCGTCGTTCCCGCCGGTGGCTCGGCCGAGTTCCTCGCGCCGTGGCCGGTCGCGGTGCTGCGCGGTGTGCTCGGGACCGAGACCGAGGGGGACGCGTTCGTGGGCCTGCTCGTGCGGCTCGGGCTGCGCGCGCTGGGCGACTTCGCCGCGCTCCCCGCACCGTCGGTCCTCGCGCGCTTCGGGGCCGGCGGTGCACGCGCGCATCGCCTCGCGTGCGGGCTCGAGGAGCACGCCGCGCCCCCGATGCCGCCCCCGCCCGAGCTGGCCGAGACCTGCGAGCTCGATCCGCCCGCGACGCGCGTCGACGAGGTCGCCTTCGCGGCCAAGGGGCTCGCCGACCGGCTCTTCGACCGGCTCGAGCTGCTGGGCCTCTCCTGCTCGCAGGTGGTGGTGGAGGCCGAGACCGAGCACGGCGAGCGCCACGCCCGCTGCTGGCGGCACGAGGGCGGGCTCACCGCGGCATCGCTCGTCACCCGGGTCCGCTGGCAGCTCGACGCGTGGCTCACCGGTAGGTCCCCGGAGGGGCACCAGGAAGAAGCGGAGGCAGAGGAGGCGACCGCAGGGCTCACCTTCCTGCGGATCGCCCCCGACCGGGTGATGCCGGCGACCGGGCGCCAGCTCGGCCTGTGGGGTGGCGACGCGGCGAGCGCCGACCGGGCCGAGCGGGTGCTCACCCGGATCCAGGGGATGCTGGGTCACGAGGCGGTGGCGACCGCGGTGGTCGTCGGTGGCCGGACGCCGGTCGAGCGCATCCGATGGGTCCCGTGGGGCGAGCCACGCGACGCGCCGGGTGCACCAGACGCCGACGCCGCGCCCTGGCCCGGTGCCGTCCCCGGGCCGTCCCCGGCGCGGGTGCACCCCGAGCCGGTGGCCGCCGAGCTGCTCGACGCCGACGGTGCCGACGTGCGGGTCTCGGGCCGAGGGGAGGCGACCGCGGAGCCCGCGTGGCTGCGCTGCGCGCTCCTGCCCGGAGGTGGCGGTCGGGTGCTCATGAGCACCGGACCCTGGGCCCACGACCTGCGCTGGTGGGACCGGCTCACCCGTCGGCGTCGAGTGCTCTGGCACGTGGTGGTGGCCACACCTGACGAGGCCGGCCCGGTCGCGTGCCTGGCCTCGCTGGAGGGGGGCCGCGCCACCGTCGAGGCCGTCTACGACTGAGCGCCCCGGCTACCCCGTGAGTCGGTAGAAGCGCCAGAAGTCGTGCTCG
The DNA here is from genome assembly GCA_035763745.1 of Acidimicrobiia bacterium. Classification (GTDB taxonomy): domain Bacteria; phylum Actinomycetota; class Acidimicrobiia; order IMCC26256; family PALSA-555; genus DASUAO01. The sequence continues at coordinate 5,416 of DASUAO010000008.1, read as the reverse complement.
ATCGGGAGCACCTCGACGTCGGCGTACCCGGCCTCGTGCGCGTAGCGCCGGAACGTGGGGGCGCGCATGATGGTGCCGGTGCCGGCGGCCGGGGGATCGGTCATCGCACACGGCAGGCAATGGACGGCGCTGAATCCCCACTGGAACCGCTCCATGTCGTCGACATCGAGGGTGAACTCGTCGGCGACCCGCTCGTCGGCGACCACGACCGCACCACCGTCGGCACGCAGCGTGCGCATCGCGCGGAGCGCACCCACGGGGTCGCACATGTCGTGGATCGTCTCGAACGCGCACACGAGGTCGAAGGAGTCGGCAAGTCCCGGATCGGCCGCATCCCGTGCCTCGAAGGCCACGCGATCCGCGACGCCACGCGCCGCGGCGTTCTCCCGGGCGGTCTCGATCGATGCGAGGTCGAGATCGAGACCGACGACCTCCGCCTTGGGGTAGGCCTCGGCGATGGCGATCGTCGACCATCCCGAGCCGCACCCGACGTCGGCGACGCGTGCCGGCGGATCGGCGCGGAGCCGGTCGTCGACGTCGGTGATCGCGGGGAACCAGTCGGTCCCCAGCTGGTTCAGGAACATCGGCCGGTTCAGGAGCGCGATCGCCTCGCGGATGTCGGCACCGTAGGACTCGTACGGGACGCCGCCGCCGGAGCGGAACGCGTCCAGGACCTCCGGCATCGCCTTCGCGATCCCCATGAGGGCGCGGCCTGCAGGCGCGAAGTAGGCGAGGCTCGTGTCGTCCAGCAGGACCTCGGCGTGTCCGTCGGGGAGTGCGAACCGGCCGTCGTCGTCGAGCTCCAGAAAGCCGGCGACGGCCTGCTGCTGCAGCCATTCCCGCGCGTAGCGCTCGTGGATCCCGGCCGCGCTCGCCAGGCCTGCCGGATCGAGCGGGCCGTCGTCGGCGAGCGCCCGATACAGGTCGAGCCGGTCACCGAGGTAGACGTGGAGCAGGTCCATCGAGGCGATCGTCGCTCCGAAGAGCCGCTCGACGAGGGACTCGGCGTCGCCCATGACGAACCTCCGTGCTCGTGCTGCCCGGACGGGATCATACGACGCGGAGGCCCGAGCACGCGCGAGCCGAGGCATACTGTCTGCCTCAGCGTCGTTGCGGGAGGTCCTGGTGTGCGTGCAGCTCGAACCGTCGGCGTAATGCTCGTCGCCGGCGTCCTCGGGGTGAGCGGTCCGGCGGCCGGGGCCGCTGCCGAGCCGACCACCGCGCCGATCACCGGCGGTACCGGTGAGCCGAGCCTCGTCACCACGAGCTTCGACCTGGCGTCGCTGGGCTACGAGAAGGCCGAGTACTTCCTCGAAGGGGACGCCGCCGCGTACGCGTCCGACACCCCGCTCACCGACGACGGCCAATGGGAGGTCCAGCCCCTCGACGAGACCGCTCCGTACAACACCCGGATCCTCGTCTACCGGCCGATCGACCCCGCCGACTTCAGCGGCACCGTCTTCGTCGAGTGGCTCAACGTCTCGGCCGGCTTCGACACCAGCCCCGACTGGAACCTCGCGCACAACCAGATCCTCCGCAGCGGCGCGGTGTGGGTCGGGGTCTCGGCGCAGGCCGTCGGCGTCGTCGGTGGCGGCCAGGCCGTCGCAGGTCTGCAGTCGGGCGGACTCAAGGGCGGCGACCCCGAGCGCTACGGGACCCTGGAGCACCCCGGCGACAGCTACTCCTACGACATCTTCTCCCAGGCCGGGACCGCCGTGCGGGGGACCGCACCCGACGACCCCCTCGGCGGCCTGAAGGCGAAGCAGGTCATCGCGATGGGTGAGTCGCAGTCGGCGTTCCGGATGGTCACCTACGTGAACGCGGTCCACCCGCTGGCGGAGGTCTACGACGGCTTCCTCGTGCACAGCCGTGGCTCCAACAGTGCCGCGCTGCTCGAGCGGCCGTTCCCGGGCATCTCCGCGCCCGACCGGACCCAGATCCGCCGCGACCTCGACGTGCCGGTCCTGACCTTCCAGACCGAGACCGACCTCGGCTTCGGGCACTTCCCGCCCCGCCAGGCCGACAGCTCGACGTTCCGGCTCTGGGAGGTCGCGGGGACCTCCCACGCCGACGCGTACACGGCCCAGATCGGCTTCGGCGACGCCGGGGACGGCGCAGCCGAGGTCACCCTCCTCGACGTCGCGAACGCCGGTGGGGGCCCGTTGAACTGTGCGGTGCCCATGAACTACGGACCGCAGTACGCGGTGCTCCAGGCCGCGCTGGCGCACCTCGAGGCGTGGGTCGTCGACGGTGTGGCTCCGCCGAGGGCACCACGACTGCGCCTCGAGCCCGGCCTCCCTGCAGTCATCGAGCGCGATCGCAATGGCAACGCACGGGGTGGGATCCGCACGCCGCTCGTCGACGCCCCGAACGCGACGTTGCGCGGTGACGGGAACGACGGCGGGAGGTTCTGCCAGCTCTTCGGCACGACAGTGCCGCTCGCGCCGACGACGATCGCGGCGCTCTACTCGTCACACGATGACTACGTGGCGAAGTTCACCGAAGCGACCGCGGCCGCCGTGAAGGCGGGGTTCCTGCTGGAGCCGGAGGCCGACAACCTGAACGCCGCAGCCGAGGCGTCGACCGTCGGGGGCTGAGGCCGCCCGAACCCGGCTCAGGCGAGGGCGACGAGGTCGAGCAGGTCGTCGGACCAGTAGTCGAGGTCGCCCTCGGGCATCAGCAGCACCCGATCGGGCGCGAGCCGCTCGACGAACCCGGCGTCGTGGCTCACGAGCACGATGGTGCCCGGCCAGGTCGCGAGCGATGCGCCGATCGCGTCGCGCGACGGCGGGTCGAGGTTGTTCGTCGGTTCGTCGAGCAGGAGCAGGTTGTGCTTGCCCGCGACGAGCTGCGCCAGCGCGAGCTTCGTCTTCTCGCCACCCGAGAGCGTGCCGGCATCCTGGTGGGCGATCTCCCCCCGCAGTCCGAACATGCCGAGCAGGTTCCGCTGCTCCTGGTTCGTCATCGCACCGTGCTCCGCGAAGTGCGAGAGCACCGTCTTGCCGGCCGCGATGCCCTCGTGCTCCTGGGCGTAGTACCCGGCTGACACGTTGTGGCCGAGCGTGATCGATCCGGAGTCGGCCTCGGTGCGCTCCGCGAGGAGGCGCATGAGGGTCGTCTTCCCGGCACCGTTGAGGCCCATGATGAGGAGGCGCTCGTCGCGGCCGACGTCGAACGTCACGTCGGCGAACACCGGCGGTCCGCCGTAGCCCTTCTTCAGCCCCTCGACCGTCAGCACGGTGGAGCCCGGCCGCGGAGGCGCGGGGAAGCGCACGTTGATCGCCGCCTCCTTCTTCGGGCCGGTCTTCGCGTCGCGCCGCATGCGTGCGACGCGCGTGTCGAGCGCCTTGGCCTGCTTGGCGCGCTTCTCCGTCTGGCCGCGCATCGTGTCGGCCAGCGTCTTGATGCGCTTGATCTCGGACTGCTCGTGGGCGACGGTGCGCGCGAGCCGCACCTCGTCCGCCGCGCGCTGCTCGAGGTACTGCGAGTAGGTGCCCCGGTACTCGGTCATCTGTGCGGCGTCGAGGTGCAGGATGCGGGTGATGGCCTCGTCGAGGAGCTGGAGGTCGTGGCTCACCACGAGGAGCGCGCCGCGGTAGGAGCGCAGGAAGCCGAGCAGCCACTCCTTGGCATCGGTGTCGAGGTGGTTGGTCGGCTCGTCGAGCAGGAGCAGCTCACTCCCGGCGAACAGGATGCGCGACAGCTCGACCCGTCGACGTTCTCCTCCGGACAGCGCCGAGAGGGGGAGGTCGAGGCGGTCGTCGGGGAGGCCGAGGCCGTGCGCGATCGTGCGGGCCTCGGCGTCGGCGCCGTAGCCGCCGGCGTTGCGGTAGTTCTCCTCGGCCCGGGCGAAGCGGGCGACGTTGCGGTCGGTCGGGTCCTCGTCGACCCGGGCCCGCAGGATCTCGATCCGCTCGGCGGCGGTGTCGAGGCCCCGGCCCGAGAGCACGTGTGTCAGAGCGGTGATCTCGGTCGAGCGGGAACGGGGCTTGGGGTCCTGAGGGAGGTAGCCGAGCTCGTCGGAGCGCAGGACCGTGCCCCCGGAGGACGGGGCCTCGCCGGCGAGCACCTTGAGCAGGCTCGTCTTCCCGGTGCCGTTGCGGCCGACGAGGCCGACGGTGTCGCCCGCGCGCAGGGAGAACGAGGCGTCCGCCAACGTCTGGCGGCCACCGACCTCGACCGAGAGCGAGCGGACCTGGAGCACCCTCCATGATCCCACGTGGGCCTGCAGGTTCCCGCATGGGTTCGCGCCGAGGAGTGGGCTCAGCGCACCTCACAGATCTCGTAGGTGAGGACGGTGTTGTCCTCTGACAGCGTGCCCTTGGCTACCGCCTGGATCGTGTTGAGCCAGGTGTAGCGCTCGTCGCCGGTCTCGTAGAGGGGCGCGGCGTAGATGGGCGTGACGCCCGGGCCCTCGGAGAAGTCGGTCCGGCCGTGGTACCAGGAGTAGACGAGCGCGCCGTCGTCGGTCTCGAGGAGGGCGCGCACGTCGAGCGTGCCGACCCCCTCGGCGCTCAGGGTCATCCAGTCGGCGGCCGCGACGCCCTTGAGGGTGCCGCGGACGCGCTCCCCCTCGTACTCGGCGCTGCGGACCTCGGCGATGATCCGGGTGCCCGACGGCGTCGACGGGAGGACGAACGGCTCGGCCAAGGTGATCCGGGCGGTGGCGAGGGGCACGAGGTCGATGCTCATCGCGGCATCCTGGCACAGTGTCGCCCCTCGACCGATAGGTTCGCGGCCGTGCTGAACACCGGTGATGTCGTCGACGACTTCGAGCTCCCGGACGAGACGGGTGCGCCACGGCGGCTGAGCACGATGCTCGCCGACGGGCCGGTGGTGCTGTTCTTCTACCCCGCAGCGATGACCAAGGGCTGCACGATGGAGAGCTGTCACTTCCGCGACCTCGCGGCGGAGTTCGCCGCGGTGGGCGCGCAGCGCGTCGGGATCAGCGGCGACACCGTCGACAAGCAGAAGCAGTTCTCGGACGCCCACGAGTTCGACTACCCGCTCCTCGCGGACACGGACGGCACGGTCGCGGAGCTCTTCGGCGTGAAGCGCTCGTTCGGGATCTCGCCCCTGAAGCGCGCGACGTTCGTGATCGACCGGGACCGCACGATCCTCGCCGCCATCAAGAGCGAGATCCGCATGAACGTCCACGCCGACAAGGCACTCGAGGTGCTGCGAGGCGCGGCCGCCTGATCGCGCCTCGCGTGTTCGGCACGGTGAGCGTTGCACGGCAACATCGAACGCATCCTCCCGCTGGAGGACCCTTCGATGTCACACCCCCTGCGTATCGTCGTCTCCATGAGCGTGATCGAACGTACGTTCGCCTCCGAACTCCAGCGGGCCGGAACGGAGACCGGCAGCCCCGCCGAGCGCTTCGACTTCCGCGACCGGGTCGATGCCCTGCGGTGCC
>DASUAO010000007.1:0-18869 GCA_035763745.1 Acidimicrobiia bacterium | reverse complement strand
CAGGTTCACCGGATAGCTCCGCGCGACACCGGACAGTCGAGCAGCCATCGCCGAGACATTCGAGGCGGTCAGCGGCCACCGAGGAGATGCTCGTCGCAGCCGAGTAGCGCGTCCTGATGCTCCCGGTCAACGCGAAGTGTGCGGGGAGACGCCGGTCCCGGCCCCCTCGCGGGAACCGGGACCGTGCCTTCCAGATGCTCCGCATGAGCCGACCCATCAACCACTGATTGATGAATAGGTACTCCTGCAGGAGTCGCCGAGGCCGCGTGACCCGCCGCCGGCTCTCGACAGGTCACGCCGCCCGTCGATAGCGTGCCGCGCAGCATCGACGGAGCGTCGAGGATCGGAGCGTTCGTGCGGGAGAGATGGCTACCTCGGGCGGCTGCCGTCGTCGGCATCGCGTGGCTGACGGTCACCGGCCTCCTGTGGGCCTGGTCGGGTCTGTCGATCCTCGTCGGGACGATCTCCTCCGACTGCGAGACCGTCGCGCTCCGCGCCTTCGGGCCGTTCACCGGGAAGAACGGCGGCACCTGCCTCGCCGACTCCGCCCGCTCGTCGTGGGGGATCGGCGGTGGGCTCGCGGCGATCATCGTGCTCCTGGTCGGGTTGGCGCTGCTCGCGGCCGCGATCTGGTGCTACGAGCGCGCCTCGGACCACTTCAGCGAGGCGTGAACTCCTTCAACCGGGCGTGAACTCAACCGGGATCGCGTCGTAGGAGCACGCGAAGGCCGACGGGACCTTCGTGGGCTCCGCACCCGACGCGAGTGTCATGTCGGGGACGCGGCGCAGCAGCTCCTCGAACATCACCCGGATCTCGAGCCGCGCGAGTGACGCGCCGAGGCAGAAGTGCGTACCGAAGCCGAACGCCACGTGGTGGTTGTGCGGGCGGGTCACGTCGAACGTGTCCGGTGCATCGAAGACGCGATCGTCGCGGTTCGCCGACGAGTACATGAGGAGGATCTCGTCGCCCGCGTGGATGGTCTCGCCGTGGAGTTCGTGCTCCTCGGTCGCGGTCCGCCGCATGTTGAGGATCGGTGTCACCCAGCGGATGAACTCCTCGACACCCGTCGTCCCGAGGATCGACGGGTCGGCGATGAGCTGCTGGCGCTGGTCGGGGTGCTCCATCAACGCCAGCGCGGTCGTCCCGATCACCGTGCGCGTGGTCTCGGCGCCGCCGTCGAGCAGGAGCAGGGCCTCGTGGACGATCTCGTCGTCGTCCAGCGGACGCCTCGTACCATCGGGGAACTCGACCTGGGAGTGGGCCCAGACCGAGAGCAGGTCGTCGGCCGGCTCCTTCCGCCGGGCCGCGAGCACCTCGAGCGCCGCGCCGGCGAACTCGAGCACGGCAGTGACGGTCGCGTCGCCGGTCGCTCGCTCGGTGCCGTCGGCCGAGTACTGACCGCCTTCGAGCATCGTGATCTCGGACCACTCCTGGCACTTCCCGGCGAGCTCCGGGCCGAGACCGAGCAGCTCACAGATGATGCGGGCGGGGAGGGGGGCGGCGAGATCGGTGATCACCTCGCACCGACCGGTCGGCGCGACCGCGTCGATGAGCTCGGTGACGACTGCGCGGACGTGCACCTCGTGCTGCTTCACCGATCGGGGGGTGAACCGACGCGCCACGAGGCGACGCTTGTTCTGGTGGAGCGGGTCGTCGTTGTTGATCATCGAGACGTCGCCCACGATCCGGGGGCGCGAACCGAGCGACGACGTGTATCGCTCCGGTTGCTTCTCGACCGCGACGACGTCGTGGTAGCGGCTGACCCCCCACAGGCGGTTGACGGGGTCCCAGTAGGCGGGGGCCTCGTCGCGGAGCTGCCGATAGGTCGGGAGCGGGTCACCCGCGTAGAACGTGCCGTCGAGCAGGTTCACGTCGAGCGCCACGGGCGTCACGCTAGCGTCGCTCGCCGAGACGGTGACCGAGTCGACGCAGAGGGAGCGCCCGGCATGGACGAGATGGTCGACGCGATACGGGTCAAGCCCGGGGTCGCCGCCGGGCTGGCCTCCCGCGACCCGCGCGACAAGCTCGGACTGGCGGACAAGGCGGAGGCTGCGGCGCTGCGCGACGGCCTCGGCGAGGAGCTGGGTGAGCTGCACGAACGGCTCTGGGCCGAAGCCGAGCGCTCGGTGCTCCTGGTGCTCCAGGGGATGGACACGGCCGGCAAGGACAGCACGATCCGTCGCGTCCTGTCCGGGCTGAACCCGCAGGGCTGCCAGGTCGCCAGCTTCAAGGTGCCCACCGAGGCGGAGCGGGCCCAGGACTACCTGTGGCGCGTCCATGCCGTCTGCCCGCCGCGCGGCCAGCTCGGGGTCTTCAACCGGTCGCACTACGAGGACGTGCTCGCCGCTCGGATGGTCGGCGTCGTCGACGGCGACCGGTGTCGTCAGCGCTATCGCCATCTCCGCGAGTTCGAGCGGATGCTCACCGAGGAGGGAACCCACATCGTGAAGGTCTTCCTCCACATCTCCAAGGACGAGCAGCGTGAGCGACTCCAGGAGCGGGTGGACGACCCCGTGAAGAACGGGAAGTTCAAGCTGGGCGACCTCGACGTCCGGAAGCAGTGGGACGAGTACCAGGACCTCTACGAGGAGGTGATCACCGAGACCTCGACCGGTGAAGCCCCCTGGTACGTCGTCCCCGCGGACCGGAAGTGGGTGCGTGACGTCGCGGTCGAGTCGCTGCTCGTGAGGACCATGAAGGCGCTGGACCCCAAGGTCCCGCCGCCGGACCCCGAGCTCGACGGGATCGTCGTCGAGTGACTCAGGCGGCCTCGAGCGCCTCGAGGCGCCGGGTCAGCTCCGAGTCGCTGAGCGCCCCGTAGGAGATCTCGGTGGTGCCGTCGGCCCCGACGAAGACCCAGGCGGGCTGGCCGCGTACACCGAACGCCGACCAGAGACTGCCGTCGGTGTCGACGGCGTGCGGGACGAACCCCAGGTCGTAGCGGTCGACGAACGCACGCATCGGTTCGACGTCGTCACGGCCCGCGAAGCCGATGATCGCCACTCGGTCCTGGAACTGCCGCGCCACCTGCGCGACGCCGGGGGCCTCCCGGTTGCACGTCGTTCACCAGGGTGCCCAGAACCAGATGGCAAGGGCATCGCCGGCGTAGTCGGCGCCATGGACGGTGCCCCCGTCGACGGCGGGTGCGGTGAAGTCGAGCGCTGTGGCCTCGATCGCGCTCGGTGGGGCCCCCGGTGCGCGCGCATCCGAGGTGTCGTCGCCCTGTCCGGTCGTCGCGGTGCCACCGCACGCGCCGACGAGCACACCGCACGCGATGACGAACACGAGCAAGGAGCGGCGCACGCGGCGATCGTACCGACTGGCCTCCCGTGGACCTCATCGGCCACAATGGAGACCTGATGGCAGTTGAATCGCGTGATTCAGTCTCCCTGAAGCCCGCCGAGCTCGATGAGTTCGGCCAATTCGTCCAGACGATCGGGCTCCCACTCGCCGACGAGCACCTCGACGCCGCCGTCGAGCAGTTCCCGCTCGTGACGATCGCCTCCGTCGACGAAGAGCTCCAGGGGTTCCTGTTCGGCTCGTTGGAGCGTATCGGTGGGACGCCCTGCATCCTCTGGGGGCTGGGTGGGGTCCGCAAGGCCCGCAGCGCCCGGGCGACCCTGGAGGGGCTCGTGGGTGAGCTCTACCGGCGGGCCGCGATCTCGTTCCCGGACGAGGACGTCCTCGTGGCGGGCCGCATCGCCCATCCCGCGGCCTATGTCCAGTTCGGGGTGCTCGACGACGCCTGTCCCCGCCCGAAGTACGACCCCAACGGCGAAGAGCGTGCCTGGGGCCGTCGACTCGCCCGCCGCTTCGGCTGCGACGCCCGCTACGACGACCACTCGTTCAAGGTCAAGAAGGGCAAGGCGACCGAGCCCGTGTTCGACACCCGGCACGTGAAGCTCGGTGGCAAGGTCGCCGCCGACTTCGTGGGCGCGATCGAGCCCGCCAAGGGCGAGGCGATGATCTGCTACGGCTGGGCCATGGCCGAGCACCTCGCCGACGGCCTCCAGCCCTCCTAGTTCCCCGTTTTGGCGTCAGCAACCCGCTCTGAGAGCGAGGTTGCTGACGCCAAAACATCAGGGCAGGCGTTCCCGGAGCGCGGCGGGGTCGGTGACGGGAAGATCGCACACGTAGCCCTCGCAGACGTAGGCCGCGGGCCGGCCGTCGACGAGGCCCCGTCCGACGAGCAGCGGTGAGAGCTCGCCGCCCGCGTTCGGTGCGGCGACGAGCGTCACGACGTTCGGCCGGAAGCGACCGGTGACCTCGTCCCGGAGCGCGAGTGTGGCCGGATCCTCGGGATCGCCCACGATCGCGATCTCGACCGGCGGCGCGAGGTACCGCTCGAGCGCCCCGAGCAGGTAGGCGAACGCCGTGGGGTGCTCGCCGAGGAGGGGCGCCATCACGCGGAGCCAGGCCGCCGCCGGCGCCGCGTACGCCGTCTCGCCCGTGAGCGCCGCGAGTCGCAGCAGACCGTTGGCTGCGAGCGAGTTCTCCGCCGGCGTCGCGTTGTCCTGAGCGTCCTTCGGGCGGACGATCAGTGGCGCGGCGTCGTCGCCCGTGGTGAAGAACCCGTGGTGCTCGTCGTCGCGGAAGCGCGCCAGCAGCTCGTCGGCCACGGCCCGGGCGTCGGTGAGCCACGCGACGTCATCGACCTCCGCGAGTGTGCACAGCGCCTCGAGCAGGGCGCCGTGGTCCTCGGCGTATGCGACGATCGACGCGCGCCCGTCCTGCCACGACCGGAGGAACCGGCCGTCGTCGCGCCGCAGCTCGCGCAACAGGAATCGAGCGTTGACCCGTGCCGCGTCCATCCAGTCGTCTCGTCCGAGCGCGGCCGCGGCGTCGGCGAGCGCGCGCAGGAACAGCCCGTTCCACGCAAGCAGGACCTTGTCGTCGAGCCCAGGTCGAACGCGACTCTCCCTGGCCCGGAACAAGGCGTCCCGCGCGCGCGTGACCGCCTCGGGGCGGTCCTCGTCGCGGTCGACCACGTGCAGGATCGTCCCGGAGTACTGCGTGTGCGGGTCGGTGAAGTTCCCGGCCCGGGTCACCCCGAAGTAGCGGACGACCTCGTCGGCGTCGGAGCCGCACACCGACTCGATCTCGTCGAGCGACCAGACGTAGAACTTGCCCTCGATCCCCTCGGAGTCGGCGTCCTCGGCCGAGAAGAAGCCGCCGTCGGGGTGGTGGAGGTCTCGCAGCACGTAGGTGATCGTCTCCTCGACGATCCGCTGATAGCGCGCGTCGCCGGTCACCAGGAACGCGTGGAGGTAGGCCGAGACGAGCAGCGCCTGGTCGTAGAGCATCTTCTCGAAGTGGGGGACGAGCCAGTAGTCGTCGACCGAGTAGCGGTGGAACCCGCCTCCGAGCTGGTCGTACATGCCCCCGGCCGCCATCGCGTCGAGGGTGAGCGTCACCGCGGTGCGCGTCTCGTCGGAGTCCGCCGCGACGAGCCGTCGGAGCAGGAAGTCGAGGGTCATCGCCTGGGGGAACTTCGGTGCCCGTCCGAACCCGCCGAAGCGAGGGTCGAGCTGACGCAGCACGTTCTCGTGTGCACGCTCGAGGATGGCGGGCGTCGGCTCCTCGGTGCCGTCGGTGCCGACATCGCCGGCCCCCTCGATGGCCGTGGTGAGACGTCTGGCGACGTCAGTGAGCTCGTCGCGTCGGTTCCGCCAGGCGTCGTCGAGCGCTTCCATCACACGCACGAACCCGGGCATCCCGTGCTGGTCGACCTTCGGGTAGTAGGTGCCGCCGTAGAACGGTCGCCCGTCGTGGTCGAGGAACACGGTCATGGGCCATCCGCCGCGACCGGTCATGGCCTGGACCGCCTGCATGTAGATCCCGTCGACGTCGGGTCGCTCCTCCCGGTCGACCTTCACGTTCACGAACAGCCGGTTCATGACCGCGGCGACATCGGGATCCTCGAAGCTCTCGTGGGCCATGACGTGGCACCAGTGGCAGGCCGAGTACCCGACGGAGAGCAGGATCGGTACGTCACGGTCACGCGCCGAGGCGAACGCCTCGTCGCCCCACGGGTACCAGTCGACGGGGTTGTCGGCGTGTTGACGCAGGTAGGGCGAGGTCTCGTCGGCGAGGCGGTTCGGCATCGACGCGCGCGCGGTCAGGGCGCGGGAACTGCGTCGGGGTCGCGCGGGAGGACGTGCTGCATGGCGACGGTCTTGGCCCAGCGGTAGTCGGGCTTCCCCGAGGGGGACCGGACGACGGCGTCGACGAGCACCAGATCGCGGGGTGCCTTGTACCCCGCGATGTGCTCGCGCACGTGTCCGTCGAGGTCGGCGAGCGTGGGCGTCGCACCGCCACGCGGTTGGACGACCGCGACGACGCGCTCGCCCCAACGCTGATCGGGGACCCCGACCACCACGGCGTCGAAGACGTCGTCGTGGGACTTCAGGGCACCCTCGACTTCCTCGGGGTAGACCTTCTCGCCACCGGTGTTGATCGACACGGAGCCGCGGCCGAGCACGGTGATCGTGCCGTCCGACTCGATGCGGGCGTGGTCGCCCGGGATGGACCAGCGCACTCCGTCGACGACCGGGAACGTCGCAGCCGACTTCTCCTCGTCCTTGTAGTAGCCGAGGGGGATGTGACCCGACCGGGCCAGCTTCCCCACCTCGCCGGGCGCAGCGGGACGAAGGTGGTCGTCCAGGACCGTGTTCTGGGGTCCCATCGCGAAGCGCGGCTGCGACGGGATCTCCCCGTCCTTGGTGGCGAGCATCTGGCCCTGCCCGCCGGCCTCCGAGGAGCCGATCCCGTCGATCACCATCGTCGACGGCAATCGGGCGGCGAGCTGGCGCTTGACCGGCGGCGACAGGATCGCCCCGCCCGACAACAAGATGGTGAGCCCCGACAGGTCGACCTCCGGATCGAGATGCTCGATCGCCTCGACGAGCGGGCGACCCATCGCGTCGCCGACGATGACGAGGAAGTTGACGTGCTCCCGAGCGACCAGCTCCCAGACGTGGGTGGGGTCGAGGTGGTGCTCGGTGTCGATCACGACCGCGCCACCGGTGAGCAGGGACTGGAACGCCATCCAGTGCGCCGTGCCGTGCATGAACGGACACGCGGGGAAGCACCGGGTGGTGCCGGCCTCCGCGCGCGCGGCGATCTCGTCCGGGGACGAGATCGGGTCGCCGACGCCTCCGCCTCCGAAGGCGCCGAAGAAGATGTCCTCGTGGCGCCACATGACGCCCTTGGGCATCCCTGTGGTGCCGCCGGTGTACAGGATGTAGAGGTCGTCGGCGGACCGAGGCCCGAAGTCACGCGCCGGTGACGCGCCGGCGAGCGCGTCCTCGTAGTCGACGGCACCGAGTGCACTGATCGCGTCGCCGACGGTCGGGTCGACGGCCGCGTCGTCGGCGTGCGGATCGGCGAGGGGCGCGACCGCCAGGTGGCCGACGAGGCCCGGGAGGTCGGTGCGAAGGTGGGCGAGCTTGGGGGCGAACTCCCGGTCGAACACGACGGCCTCGGCGTCGCTGTTGTCGAGGAGGTAGCGGAGCTCGTCCTCCACGTAGCGGTAGTTCACGTTGACGGGGACGGCCCGCAGCTTGAAGGCGGCGAGCATGCCCTCGAGGTACTCGGTTCCGTTGCGGAGGTAGAGCGCCACATGGTCGCCGGCCCCCACGCCGAGGTCGGCCAACGCGTGAGCGAGTCGGTTCGCGCGATCTTCGACCTGCGTGAACGTGAGGCGCCGGTCCCCGTACACGAGCGCCTCACGTTCGGGCACGGTGTCGACGACCTTCTCGAACAGGTCGGCCAGGTTGTACTCCACGCCGGGGAAGGTACCCGTCCCCGGCGTCAGGCGCCGAGGCGGGTCAGCGCGGCGTCGACCGAGCTCCAGGCCGCGTCGGAGTACGCGGACCAGGAGTTCGGGTCCCCGGCCACGACCTCGGCCTGCTCCCACAGCTCGTTCTCGACCGGGCCGAGCTCGGCTCGTACGGCGGCGAGCGTGTCGCCGTCCGCCTCGACCCGGTCGCGCAGTCGCACGAACCGCTGCCAGGTGGCGGGGTCGGCCAGCGCGCGGGGAACGGTCTCCATGCCGAAGCCGGGGAGGTACACGCTCACGCAGGGGCTCCCGAGCGCGATCCAGTGGCGGAGGGGGACGTCGGGGTCCTCCGCCAGCTCGGCGATCATCGAGCCCATCGTCGACTCGACGGTACGGATGTGCCAGCACACGGTGAAGCCCTCCCAGCCGGGTGCGCCGGGAGGCGGTGGTGGTTCGACGTGCGTGGGGTCGCTGCCGGGGCGACCCCAGTGCCCGGAGCCATGGTGGCGCAGTGTGGTCACGACGTCTGCGGGCCCGATCCGCGTCGCGTCGCCCGCCGCGCACGCTCCGGTGACGGCGAGGCGGACGTCGGACGGCTCCGTGGGGACTCCGGGGTCGAGCCGAGTCGACCAGTCGGTCCCGGGGGGGATCCCGGCCGCACCAAGGGTCCACTCGGAAGCGAGCGTCACGCGGTTCGAGATGGCGGCGCCGCCGTCGACCGGCTGCGCCACCCATTCACGGTCGGACGTCTCGAGCACCCATGCCCCATGCCGGTCGGCGACGATGAACGACGACCAGTAGGGGTCGTTCGCGTGCTCCGCGCCAGAGCCACCCTGCCCGTGTCGTTCCAGGAGTCCGGTCATCGTGTCGAGCGCGGCATCAGCGCTGCTGGCGCGCTCGAGCCCGAGGCGGACGAGGTCCATCCCGGTCAAGCCGGGTGGAGCTGCCCGTGGGTCGGCGACGGTGAAGATCCGCTCGTTCCCGATGGCGACGCCGTGCTCGTTCAGGCCGTGCTCGAAGCCCCACATCCAGCCGAGCCGGGACCCGATCAGCGCGTGCGCACCGGCGTCCTCGATCTCGAGGTGGGTAGTCCGGAGCGATCCCCCGGCGGCGCGACGTGGGTGTCGTTCGACCAGCTGGGTCTCGTCGTGGGGGCGGTTGGAATTCTTGGCGAACAGTGTTCGCTCGTTGCCGATCAGGCACAAGGTGTCGCACATGGCCGACCCCTCAGGTTCCCAGCTCGGCCGCGAGGTGCCGAGCGTTCAGCGGCTCGCCCGTCGCGTCCGCGACGAGGTCGTCCCAACGGCGGGTGGCGCCATCCGAGAAGAACTCCTCCACGAGCCAACGACCCGCCTCGGGGCGGCCCACGATCCCGCCGGCACGATCCGTGAGCGAGGCCGAGAGCTGGGACGCGACGAGCTCTCCGTAGAGGTAGTTCTGGTAGTAGACGGGCGCGACCGCCAGGTGGACCTTGGCGGCCCAGTCGGGCGCGGCGCGCCCGTCGGGCCGGCGGACGAGCTGGAACCGCTCCACGAGGTCCCACCAGATCATGTCGAGGTCGCCGTCCGGATCCGCGTAGAGGCGCTGTTCGAAGTGCGTCATGACGAGCACCCACCTCGCGAACACGAGCAGGGCGCTGCGTCGAGCGCCGGCGAGCGCCTCGGCGATCCCTGCGAGCGAGTCGGGAGCGACACCGACGACGTCGCGCAGCCACTGCGGGTCGCGTACGAGTCGACCGAAGAGCATCGCGACGCCCTCGGTCGTGAGTGCGTGCGCGGGGCCGCGCAGGAGCCAGGGGAGGTCGGTGCTCACCTCGCGGTCGTAGATCGCGTGCCCGAACTCGTGCAACATCGTGTCGGCCCAACGCTCGTTCGGTTCGATGTTGCAGAGGACGCGTACGTCGCCGGTGCGATCGATGTCGATGCAGAACGCGTGTTGGCTCTTGCCCTCCCGCGCGTGCAGGTCGCTGCGCTCGAGGACGGGCCGCACATCGAGGCCGATGCCGTCGTAGGTCTCGAGCGTGATCGCCTCGAGGTCGACCGGCTCGAACATGGGATCGAGGTCGACGGATCCGGCGACCGGAGGATCCTGGAAGAACGGATCGTCGAGGTGCCACGGGCGGAGGTCGTCCGCCTCGCAGCCGAAGCGGGATGCGAGGGTGGCGTCGAGGTCGCGCTTCCACGTTGCGAACGCGTCGGCCGTGTGCTCGTCGACCTCGGCAAGCGTCGCGAAGAGGCGGCCTTCGTCGAGCTCGTCGGTGGCGAGCGAGAGTGCGAAGTGGTCCCGGTAGCCGAGCGTCCTGGCGGCTTCGTTGCGGACTCGGGCGAGGGCGCGAACGTCGTCGGCCACCGCGGCACCGACCTGCTTGCTCGCCTCCCAAGCGCGTCGGCGGAGCGCCGCATCGTCGCTCGCTCGCAGGATCTGGAGGATCGCGTTGTCGTCGACCCGGTCGCCGTCGAGATCGCCCCGGAACGTGTTGAAGGTGGCTTCCACCCGGGTCTCGAGCTCGACCATCGTACGTCGGAGGTCTTCGGGGACCTGGTGTGGGAGAAAGAGGTCGTGCAGCACCTCGACCTGGCGGCGCACCTGCGGGTCGTCGATCGAGGAGGCACGCGCCTCGATCAGCTCGGCGAACGCGGTCGTGTCCGAGAGCGTCGCCCGGCGGGCCAGGTCGGCCTCGGTCCGACGCGCCTCGGCTGCGGGGGAGGACCGGGTGTTGGACTCCCACCATGCCTCGGCGAGCTCGGTCTCGACCGGGCGGAGCTGCGCCTCGAGGTCGGCGACGAGTGCCTCCGGGCTGCGAGTCATGAGCGGGCAGCGTACCCAGGGTGGGTGGAGGTCCCCACGCAACCCCTGTCCGATGGACATGCGTCTCTCACCCCGCCATGGGCGGGTGAGAGACGCATCAAGCGCGAGAGGGGGTCAGCGGAACCAGATGCGCTGGTACTCGCGGCTCTCGCGGTGCAGCAGCAGGGCCACGAGCGCACCGTCGAAGACGAACGTGAGGATCAGCGGGAACTCCAGCACGTCACCGCCGGCGACCGCGATCAGCATGAGGACCTGGAGGCACGCAGCGCCGACCGCCACGAGGTAGCCCCAACGCTTCTCGTTCGCGATCCCGTACCCGCCCGCCGCGAGCCCGACGATCGTGAGCAGCCCGAGGAGCAGCGAGGTCGAGACGATGCCGAACAGGAGCCCGAACACGGCGTCGAGATAGCACAGCATCGTGGCGATCACGAGGGTCTGGGGCTGGAACTGGTTGAGGAACCGGCGCTCGTTCACCCGTCCATTGTGGTCGAACGGACCACCGGATCCGGTGCCGGGTGCCGGGTGCGCAGCTGGCCACACGCCGCGTCGATGTCGACGCCCCGGTTGCGTCGCACCGTGATCCTCACGCCGGCAGCCTCGAGCTCGGCCGCGAAGTCCTTGATGCGTCTCGACGACGCGGCCCGGCCGCCGAAGTCATCGGTGGGGTTGAGGGGAATGAGGTTCACGTGTGCGCCCCCGACCCCCGGCCAGGCGCGGAGGAGTCGCCCGAGCGAGCGCCCCAGGGCCGGCGAGTCGTTGATGCCCGCGATGCACGCGTACTCGAACGTGACCCGCCGACCGCGGGATCCGGCGACCTCGGCCGCAGCATCGAGGATGTCGGCGATCGGGTACCGGCGGTTCAGTGGCACGAGCCGTGAACGGAGGTCGTCGTCGGGTGCGTGCAGCGACACCGCGAGCGTCACGGGGAGCTCCTCCTCGGCGAGGCGACGCATCCCCGGCACGACACCGACGGTGCTGATCGTGATCTTCCGGGCCGACAAGCCGAGCGCGCCGTGGATTCGCTCCACCGCCGCCCACACGGGGTCGTAGTTGGCGAGCGGCTCGCCCATCCCCATGAAGACGACGTTCGTGACCCGCTGAGGCGACACCAGGGCTGCGCGCACCACCTGCTCCACGATCTCGCCGACGTCGAGGTGGCGCTCCAAGCCCGCCTGACCGGTCGCGCAGAAGGTGCACCCCATCGCGCAGCCAGCCTGTGACGAGACGCACACGCTGGCGCGATCGGCCGAACGCATGAGCACGGTCTCGACCTGGGCGGAGTCGGCACCGGCGGCGAAGAGCCACTTCATGGTGAGCTCGTCGGACGACGTCGCCTCCACCACCGAGGCGAGGCCGAGCGGGAGCGCCTCGGCGAGACGGGTGCGCAGCGAGCGGGGGAGCGCGGTCTCGTCCTCGATCGGGATCGGCCGGTACAGCGCGCGCCAGACCTGGTCGGCGCGGTACCGAGGCTCGCCGAGCTCTGCGACGAGCGCCTCGAGCTCGTCGTGTGAGATGCCGTAGCGCGAGTGGCTCATCGCGGTCAGCCCCCCACCGCGCGTGCGAACAGGCGGTCGGTCCGGGTCGCGACGAACCCGAGCGCCTCGTACAACGCCACCGCGGGCGCATTCCCCGCGTCGACGAACAGCATCCCGGTCGTGATGCCCCGCCCGGCCAACCACCCGAGGCCGGCGACCACGAGCGCGCGCCCGAGCCCCGTCCCCTGGCGGCCGGGGTCGACCGCGATCACGTAGATCTCGCCGAGGGGCTCGGGATCGAACGAAGCCGAGGGCGGATGCACCTTGGTCCAGCAGAACCCCGCGAGCCCCTTGGCATCCTCGGCGAGCAGGAAGCCTGCGGGATCGAACCAGGGTTCCGCGACCCGCTGGTGGAGCACGTCGGGCGTCCATCCGCCCTGGTCGGGATCGTGTGCGAACGCGCGGTTGTTGACGACCAGCCACGCATCGTCGTCGCGGCCGGGCTCGAACGGCCGGACCCGGGTCCCTGCGGGCCAGGACGGTGCGGCGTCGGCACCGGTGAGCGGGAGCGCCACCCGCATCTCGTGGAGTGCACGCACCGGTGGACTCGAGGAGGAGGCGATGTCGCCGGCGTCACCGACGACCCAGTACTCGAGTCGGGTCGCGCCGCGCGTCGCGAGGTCGTCGAGCGCGAGTTCGACGAGCCGAGACTCGATGCTCCGGCCGCGCACGGACGGCGCGACGACGAGTGACCCGGTGGCGACTCCGTCCGTGTCGGGCGCGCCGAGGTGGAGGACTCCGACGAGCGCGTCGTCGTCGGTCGCGGTGACGACCGCGGAGTCGGCGGACGCGGCGGCGAGGTCGCGCCACACGCCGTCGCCCACGGCCGGGTGGCCCAGCGCGCCCCCGACCGACGTCGTGAAGTCGCGGAGCGCGGCGAGGGTGTCATCGTCGACCGGGCGGTGGATCTGCTGCTCGGTCACGCGTCGAGGCTACCGGCCGTCCGGTGCGCTGCCCTCGCCGCCGAGACGTCCCGCCCTGGAACGGGTGGGTGATGGTGCACCGTTCATTAGGGTGCCCGGATGGCCAAGCCCCGAGGAGCCCGGGCGCGAGCCGAGACGGTGCGCGATCGGCTCGCGACCGAGTACCCGGGGACGGCCGCCGAGCTCTGCGCGTTGGCGCACGACTCCCCGTTCCAGCTGCTCGTCGCCACGATCCTCTCGGCGCAGTGCACCGACGAGATGGTGAACCGGGTGACGCCCGACCTCTTCGCGCGCTACCCGACCGCAGCCGATCTCGCCGACGCCGACCCCGACGAGCTCGAGCGGCTGATCCACTCGACGGGCTTCTTCCGGTCGAAGGCCAAGAACCTGCTCGGGATGGCCCACGGCCTCGAGAACCGCTTCGGCGGGGAGGTCCCGCAGGAGCTCGCTGACCTCGTCTCGCTGCCGGGTGTCGGCCGCAAGACCGCGAACGTCATCCGGTCGGTGGCGTTCGACCTGCCGGGGCTCCCGGTCGACACCCACGTCGGACGGATCGCGCGACTGCTCCGACTCACGAGCGAGACCGACGCGGTGAAAGCCGAGCGCGACCTGAACGACCTCGTGCCGGCCGAGGACCGCGGTGCGTTCTCGCTCCGGATGATCCTCCACGGGCGTGCCGTGTGCCCGGCGCGGCGACCGCGGTGCGGCGACTGCGCGCTCGCCGACGTCTGCCCGTCGGCCTTCAAGGTGTGACCCGTCGAGCGGTGCTGGTCAGGTCTGGTTGAGGTGGGCCCCGGCCCGATCGAGGGACCGTCGGGCGGAGAGCAACGAGCGCTCGACCGCGAACAGGTCGGCGGCGATCGCCGAGTCGGGGGAGTCGTCGTAGCGCATCGCGACGGACAGGACGCGACGCGTGAGCTCCTCGACCTGGGAGCGCAGCGTCGACAGCTCGGCGAGATCGGAGTCGCTCACGCGCGCGAGCCTGACCCACGAAGGCGTGTGGGGCAATTCGAACCGGGACGAGGCGTCGCCACGGGTACGATGAACGCGCTCCCCATGCTCTCGCGACTCGACCTTCGCGGCTTCGACGGCGATCTCGCCGCGGCCCTGGCCCGGCACGACTCGGGCGGCGACTCGTCGAACGACGCCGAGGTCCGCATCGCTGTCCGCGACGTGCTCGATGAGGTGCGGCGCGACGGCGACCGAGCCCTCGTCGAGCTCACCGAACGCTTCGACGGGTGTCGCATCGACACGCTCCGGGTCCCCGCCGCGGAGGTCCGAGCGGCGCGGGAGCGCATCCCGACCGACCTCCGGCACGCGCTCGAGTATGCGCACGGCGAGATCGACGCCTATCACCGGCTCCAGACGACGGTCGATGTGCGGATGGAGGGGGACGGGATCACCCTGCGCGAGGTGGTCGTCCCGGTGGACCGTGCCGGCTGCTATGCGCCGGGCGGCAGGGCGAGCTACCCGTCGTCGGTGCTCATGACGACCGTGCCGGCGCGGGTCGCGGGCGTCCCCGAGATCGCGCTCTGCGTGCCACCCGGTCCCGACGGCACTGTGCCCACCGCGACGCTTGCGGCCGCCGCGATCGCCGGTGTCGAGGAGGTGTATCGGGTCGGCGGCGCGCAGGCGATCGGCGCGCTGGCGTACGGGACCGAGACGATCCGGCCCGTCGACGTGATCGTGGGGCCAGGGAACGCCTACGTCGCGGCCGCCAAACGCGAGGTCGCCGGGATCGTCGGCATCGAGTCGCTCGCGGGGCCCTCGGAGGTGGTGATCGTCGCCGACGGGACGGTGGGCGCCCCGCTGGTGGCAGTGGACCTGCTGGCCCAGGCCGAGCACGGCCCCGGCGGTGCCGCGGTGCTGGTCACGTGGGAGCCCGCCGTCGCCGACGCGGTCGACGCCCAGATCGCGGCCCTTCTGGCCGGGTCGGCTGGTCGCCACGACCTCGAGGCGACGCTCGCCCGGACGGGCCGGGCGGTGCTGGTCGGTGATGCCGAGCAGGCGATGGCCGTGGTCAATGCCCTCGCGCCGGAGCACCTGCAGCTGATGACCGCCCGACCGGACGCACTCGTCCCGTCGGTGCGCAACGCCGGGGCGGTGTTCTGCGGTGAGTGGTCGCCAGTCGCGGTCGGCGACTACGTCGCGGGCGCGAACCACGTGCTGCCCACCGGACGGACGGCCCGCTTCGCGAGCGCGTTGCGCGTCGACGACTTCCGCAAGCACATCCACGTCGTGACGCTCGACGCGGCCGGGCTCGAACGCGTCGGGTCGTCCGTGCAGACGCTCGCCACCGCGGAGGGCCTCGTCGAGCACGCCCGATCCGTCGCGCTCAGGATGCGCCCGAATCCCCTGGAGGGGTCATGAGCCTCCCGCAACCGAGGGCCGACCTCGTCGAGCTGTCCGGCTACCACTCGCCGCAGCTCGACGTCGAGGTGCGCCTCAACACCAACGAGAGCCCCTACCCGCCGCCGCCAGCGTTCCTCGACGCCTGGATCGAGGCCCAGCGCGCGATCCCGCTGCACCGCTACCCGGATCGCGCCGCGACCGACCTCCGGAGGGCGATGGGCGCGACGCTCGGGCACCCCTCCGAGCGGGTCTTCTGTGCCAACGGGTCCAACGAGGTCCTGCAGACGGTGCTGCTGACGTACGGGGGTGCCGGTCGGCGGGTGGCCGTCTTCGAGCCGACCTATGCGCTGCACAGCCACATCGCGCGCATCACGGGCACGACCGTCGTGGTCGGCGAGCGCGCCAGCGACTACTCCGTCTCCCCGACCGAGGCCGGGATCCTCATCGCGGCCGAACGACCGTCCGTCGTCCTGCTGTGCAGCCCGAACAACCCGACCGGGACGACCACACCCCGAGCGACCGTCGAGGCGCTCCTGACCTCCGTGATCGACCACGGCTCCGGGCTGCTGGTGGTCGACGAGGCGTACGGGGAGTTCTCCGACTGGAGCGCGCTCGAGCTCGTCGCCGACGACGTCCCGCTGATCGTCGTGCGCACCTACTCGAAGGTGTGGTCCCTCGCGGCCGTGCGCCTCGGCTTCGCCGTCGGCCCCACCGCGGTGGTCGCAGAGCTCGAGAAGGTCGTCCTCCCGTACCACCTGTCTGCTCCCACCCAGCTCGCCGGACTGACCGCCTTGCGCTTCGACGTGGAGATGCGCAGCCGGGTCGAGACCCTCGTCGCGGAGCGCGCCCGCCTCGTCGAGGAGCTGCGTCGGCTGCCCGGGCTCACCGTGTTCCCGTCCGGCGCGAACTTCGTCCTCGTCCGTCCGGACGGGGACGGACGGGCCCTGTGGGAGCGCCTGGTCGCGCGCGGCATCCTGGTCCGCGACTTCAGCCGGTGGCCGCGGCTCGATGACTGCCTGCGCATCACCGTCGGGACGCCCGACGAGGACGATCGGATGCTCGCTGCCCTGCGCGGCGCGCTCGACGAGAGCGGAGCCCGATGAGTGCCGCAACGAGACGTTCGGGCGAGATCAGCCGCTCGACCAAGGAGACCGCGATCTCGGTGAAGGTCGGCCTGGACGGAACCGGTCGGGCGAGCGCCCGCACCGGCATCCCGTTCTTCGATCACATGCTGGAGCAGCTCGGGAAGCACGCCCATTTCGATCTCGACATCGAGGCCGACGGCGACCTCGAGATCGACCTCCACCACACGGTCGAGGACGTGGGCATCGCGCTCGGGGAGGCGATCGCCACCGCGTTGGGCGACAAGGCCGGGGTGCGGCGGTTCGCCTCGTCTTCGGTGCCGCTCGACGAGGCGCTCGTCCAGGTGTCCCTCGACCTCTCCGGTCGTCCGTTCCTCGTGTACGAGGTCGACCCCGTCGTCGAGTGGATCGGGACGTTCGACGTGCAGCTGTGCGAGGAGTTCTGGCGGGCGTTCACGGTGGCAGCCGCGGTCACGTTGCACCTGCGTTCGATCAGCGGCCGCAACGGTCATCACGTGATCGAGGCGTCGTTCAAGGGGGTGGCTGTCGCGCTCCGCGATGCCGTGCGCATCGAGAGCACGGGGATCCCGAGCACCAAGGGAACACTCTGACCGTGGAGGCCTGATCGTGCAGGTGTACCCGGCGATCGACGTGCGAGCCGGTCGCGCGGTGCGCCTCGAGCAGGGCGACTTCGCTCGCGAGAGGGTGTACGACGACGATCCGGTCGCCGTCGCGCGGGCATTCGCGGCCGCGGGGACCGAGTGGATCCACGTGGTCGATCTCGACGCCGCGCGGACGGGTGAGCCGGCCAACCTCGCGGTGGTCGAGGCGATCGCGGCCGCGGTCCCGTGCTCGATCCAGGTGGGGGGCGGGGTTCGGAGCGTCGAGTCGGCCGGCGCGCTTCTCGCTTGCGGCGCCGCCCGGGTCGTCGTCGGCACTGCCGCCGTGGAGCATCCGACGCTGGTCGACGCGCTGTGCTCGTTCCATCCGGGCGCGATCGCGGTCGGGCTCGACGCACGGGGCCGTGAGGTCGCCGTGCGCGGCTGGACCGAGGGCAGCGGTCACGACCTGCTCGAGCTGGCGGCTCGCTTCGCTGGTCTCGGGGTCGCCGCGCTGGTCGTGACCGAGATCGCGCGGGACGGGATGCTCGTGGGCCCCGACCTCGACCAGCTCCGGGCGGTGCTCGAGGCCACGACCGTCCCCGTCATCGCCAGCGGAGGGGTCGGTTCGCTCGCCGATCTCCAGGCCCTCGCGGGACTCGTCGCCGGCGACCGCCATCTCGCCGGGGTCATCGTGGGCAAGGCCATCTACGAGCAGCGATTCACGCTCGGGGAGGCGCTCGCGGCGCTGGAATGAGGGCCGCTCCGGGTCGGCCGGGGCGCTCTGCTGACAGGGGGGCCCGGCTCGGGTACCTTCCGGGTGGTGGTACCGAGGCGGTGCTGCTGGTGACGAGGAGGTGGCGATGACCGATGCCGAGCACCTGGACGAGGGGTTCTTCCGGCGCTACCGGGAGCTGTTGGACGCGGAGGACGCGGCGTTCGACGAGCTCGAGCACGCGTACGAAGAGGGTGATCGCGCCCACTTCGACAACGATCTCGTGCAGTGGCGCAGCGTCGTGGAGCGGCGCGGGGCATTCCTCGACCGGATCGGCCTGTTGAAGACCTCGGGCGCGTCGACCTAGCGGAGCGCGTCGAACAGCCTCGGCGCGATCCACGCCGGGCCGTCGCCCTCGAAGTGCCCGCCGTCGCGGGGACGGAGGCGGACTCCGTCGACGACCGCGGGGCACGGGACGCCGCCCGGGCAGACGATCGCCGGGAGGTCCAGCACCCGGACCGAGTCCGGGTGGCTGTCGGCGAACTGCTGGTAGAGCGCGTTCAGGTGCAGGAAGTCGCGCTCCTGCTCGGGGTCCCGGACGAGGGCCTCGCTCTCGGCGGCGCGCGGGGTGTTGGCGACCATGACGATCGACGCTCCGGACGCGGTGAGCGTGCGATAGGACTCCTCCATCCGTTCGAGCAGCAGCCGGTCGGCGGCGCGGGTCCCGAACTCGTAGAACGTCCCGTCGACGACCCGGTCCGACGTCTCCCACGTGCTCAGCCAGAGGATGGTGTCGGGGTCGGTCGCGGTGACCGCGTCCGCGAGGTAGCGCGGCGTGCCCTCGGCGCACGCGGGGCCCCAGGCGATCTCGGTTCCGTCGGGGAGCGCCGGGATGCCGGTGACCATCCCGCAGCCGGCCCGGGTCGCGGCTCGGAACGGGACGCCGCGGGTCGCCGCCTCGGCTCCGAGCGCGTCGCCGATCGATGCCGCGACCGAGTCGCCGAGGAGCAGCACCGTCCCGAGATCGGCATCCGGCGAGTCGGGCGGCGGAGCGTTGCGGCCGGTGTCGGACGG
>DASUAO010000006.1:0-71330 GCA_035763745.1 Acidimicrobiia bacterium | reverse complement strand
CTCTCGATCCAGGGGTCGTCGTGGCGCGGGCTGCGGTAGTAGCCGCGCACCGCCATGCCGAGCGGGTACGTGCGGTCCCGCGCCGCGCCGAGCGCGCGACCGAAGCGCGAGTTCGAGCCGTCGGCGACGACGACGTACCGGGCGCGCACGTCCTCGAGGACGTCGCCGCCGTCGGGACCGGTGTCCTCCTTCTTCTTCACCGTCGCGCCGACGACGATCCCGCCCTCGACGATCGGGGCCACCGCCTCGGTCGCGGGCCACAGCGTCGCGCCGGCCTTGACGGCCTGGTCGGCGACCATCTGGTCGAGGTCGCGCCGGCGCACGACGTACCCGTACGGCGGGAAGTCGGGGTGCTCGGGCCAGGCGAGCTCGAGCGTGACGCCGTGGGCGATGGACCGCAGGCCCTCGTAGCGGAGGTGGCCCACGGCGAGGCGCTCCCCGAGCCCCATGTCCTCGAGCTGGCGGACCGCGCGGGGGGTGAGTCCGTCGCCGCACGTCTTCTCGCGCGGAAAGCGCTTCTTCTCGACGACGAGCACGCGGTGGCCGGCTTCGGCCAGCCAGTAGGCCGTTGCGGCCCCCGACGGGCCGCCGCCCACGACGAGGACGTCCCAGCGATCGCTCACCGGTTCATCGTGGCAGACCCCCGTGGCGCGTCGCCCACCGGCACCCGATCCGATCCGCCGAGGGCCCTGATATGCCCGTGCCGCAAGTAGCGTGGTAGGAAACGCCTCGCGCTCGGGGGTGCCGGCGCGCGACGGGGAGGGATCTCAGCACATGCCCAACCTGCTGCCCGACTGGTTCGAATGGATCCGGCCGGCCGGCCGACTCATCTGGTCCAGTGGGATCCTGCTGGTCGGGATCGGCTTCGTGGTCGCGCTCATCAAGCCGCCGATGTTGAAGCGCCCGTTCCCGAACCGAGTCGGCTACGCGCTCTTCCCCGCGATCATCGTCGGCACGCTCGTGCTCGGTGCGCTCATCTCCCCCATCCAGCGGACGATCGCCTGGCTCGGGATCGCGGCCCTGCTCGGCCACGCGATGCTCATGGTCCTCTCACGCGAGCCACGCGACCCCGAGGCGCCTCTCACCTGGTCCGCCGCGTTCGCCGGCGCCACGGCAGTCTTCGCGCTCCTCCTGCTCGGGTACGCCATCGTCCCCCACGAGTACCTCACGTTCGCGAACGCCTATCTCGAGTGGGGCGACAACGGGAAGTTCGTCTGGCAGTCCAACCAGGAGATCCTCGGGTTCATCCCGCTCGACTACCCGTTCAGCTTCGACTTCCCCGCAGTGCGCGACATCGTCGTCTCGATGATCTACATCGTGCTGCTCGGTCTGAACCTCAAGCTCTGGGTCATGTGGCAGCAGCGCTCCGAGGTCGCCCCGGCCCCCGAATCCGACGAGGCCGTGCCGGCGAAGCGATCCCGCTTCGGTCGGCCCTTGCGGCGCACGGCGGCGGTCTGAGCCATGGCCCGCACCGACGCGAACCCGCCGATGCCCGACTTCGCAACGGACTACGTGCTGCAGGAGGTCGACCCGGCGTTCCTCACCCAGTCGGTGAAGCCGAAGCAGTTCCTCCACATCGACCAGGCCGAGTGCATCCTCTGCGAAGGATGCGTCGACATCTGCCCGTGGAAGTGCATCCACATGGTGTCGGTCAACGCGATCAGCGAGGCGGTGGCCACCGAGCAGCCCGGCGAGGACCCCCGCGACAACGTGGCGTTCATCGTCGACGAGGACATCTGCACCCGGTGCGCCCTCTGCGTCGACCGTTGTCCGACCGGCGTGATCATCCTCGGCAAGATCAGCACCGACATCGCCGAGGGCGACCCCCACGTGCGCACCAACCGGCACGGCTACTCGTACGGCGTCCGTTTCTGATCTGAACCGTCCGCGGCTCCGGCCGCACCCACCACATCCAGGAGCAAGGTTCGTGGCCAACGGCAACGGCACCAACGGCAACGGGAGCGGCCCGCGCGCGAAGGTGGGCGCCGCCCTCGAGAAGACCGACGAGAAGATCCGCGGCTCCCAGGCGTGGAACTCCATCTTCCGGCCGGGCTCGGTCTATCGGCGCGGCTACACCGACAGCCCCCGCAACCGGTCCTACGTCGTGATGAACAACGTCCTGTACCACCTGCACCCGGTGAAGGTGAAGCGGCACGCGGTCAAGGTCTCCTACACGCTGTGCCTCGGCGGCCTCAGCTTCTTCTTGTTCATCCTGCTGACCGTCACCGGCATCTTCTTGATGTTCTTCTACCGACCGACCGCGGCGTCGGCCTGGAACGACGTCCAGACGCTCGAGACCGCGGTGGCGTTCGGGTCGCTCGTGCGCAACATGCACCGGTGGGCCGCGCACCTCATGGTGCTGTCGGTCTTCCTGCACATGTGCCGCGTCTTCTACCACGGGGCCTACAAGGCCCCCCGTGAGTTCAACTGGGTGATCGGCGTGGTGCTCCTGCTGCTCACCCTGATGCTGTCGTTCACCGGCTACCTCCTCCCCTGGGACCAGCTCGCACTCTGGGCGGTCACCGTCGGGACCAACATGATGGGCTTCACACCCGTGTTCGGCTCGAGCGTGAAGTTCGCCCTGCTGGGGTCACGGGAGATCGGCAACGACACGCTGTTGCGTTGGTACGTCCTGCACGTCCTGCTCCTGCCGTTCGTCATCGTCATCTTCATGGCGGTGCACTTCTGGCGGGTCCGCAAGGACGGCGGGATCTCGGGTCCGCTGTAAACGAGCTTCGGAGAAGGAGTCGGCGATGGCCGAGGTCCCCGAACACCTACTGAAGCGCTCACAGGAGCGGCGCAAGGCGCTCGGTCTTCCCACCGACGACGACGGTGGCGAGACCGAGGCGGCCGCGCCCACCGGCGGCGGTGGCGGCGACGCGCCGCCCCCGACCCCACCGACTGGTGGCGGTGGCGACGCCGACTCGGGCGACGGCGACGGCGACGGCGACTCCGGGAACGGCAGCGGTGGTGGCGACAGCCGGATCCCCGCCCACCTGCTGGAGCGGTCACGCAAGCGCAAGGCCGCGCTCGCCGGCGGCGGTGACGCCGGTGCGGCCTCTGCTGGCGGCGGGACGGCCACCGCGGTCGCCGCGCCCCCGACCCCCGGCGCGACAGGGCCCGGCGGGCACACCCAGCGCCTGCTGACCGTCGTCAAGTCGGGCTCCATCCAGCAGACCCGCGCCGACGCGCAGGACAAGGTGCACGTCTGGCCGCACCTGCTCGTGATCGAGCTCGCGGCGATGCTGATCCTCACCGCGTGGGTCACGGTGTTCTCGGCGCTCGTGCGCGCGCCGCTGCTCGAGCTCGCCGACTTCAACCGCACGCCGAACCCGTCGAAGGCCCCGTGGTACTTCCTCGGCCTCCAGGAGCTCCTCACGATGTTCCACCCGATGGTCGCCGGTGTGACCATCCCCGGGGTGGCGCTCGGGCTCCTCGCGTGTGCCCCCTACATCGACAAGACCGCGTCGGTGAAGCCCACCGACAGGAAGTTCGCGATCGCGATCTTCACCATGTTCATCATGATGTGGGCTGTCCTGACCATGATCGGCTCCTTCTTCCGCGGACCGGGGTTCAACTTCGTGTTCCCGTGGAACGACGGGGTCTTCTTCGAGCTGTAAAGGAGCAGACGTGGCACTGATCGTCATCGGCATCGTCGCCCTCTTCGTCGCCGCGGCGGTCGTCCTCCTCGGCACCGCGAAGCGGCGCGCCGGGACGGGCCGACTGAGCCGGGAGACCCGCCAGGCGGACTCCGCCGGCGCCCGGCTCGACGATGCGCCCGCGTCCGACGCGACGACGACCGACGACGACAGCGATGCCCGTTCCCGTGCCGACGACTCGCGTCGCGCGATCGAAGGTGGCGGCGGCGTGCCCGTCCCGGCCGGCGACCGCGGCGTCGTCCGCTACGAGCCGATCGACGAGGAGGAGCTCGGCGTCACCCGCCGCCAGTTCTTCAACCGGGGGATCCTGACGGGCATGGGACTCGCGGTCGGCGGCTTCGGAGGCGCCGCGTTGGCCTTCGTCTGGCCGTCGTCGGCCGGCGGCGCCGGTGCGAAGGTCAACGTCGGGTCGATCGCCCAGATCGAGGCCGACCTCGAGGCCAAGCGCCCGTTCTACAACGCCTCGGCCAAGCTCTACATCCAGCCGTACCCGAAGGCCGACGTGAAGAAGGCCGCGAAGGTCTACCCGCCGCCGGTCGCTGCGGGCATGGCCCAGGGGTTCGTCGCGCTGTCGCAGAAGTGCCCGCACCTCGGCTGCCGGGTGCCCTGGTGCCAGACCTCGCAGTGGTTCGAGTGCCCCTGCCACGGGTCGAAGTACAACCGGGTCGGCGAGAAGACCGGCGGCCCCGCTCCCCGCGGCATGGACCACTTCGGCCTATCGGTGTCGGGCGGCGCGGTCATCGTCGACACGTCCACCCTCATCCAGGGACCGGCCATCGGCACCGACACCACTGGCCAGGGCCAGGAAGGCGCGCCCTGTGTCTGAGTCCACACATTCCCCGGGTCCCGTGCCCGGAGCCCACCCGATCGCACCCTTCCGGAGAGAAGGAGCACTCCGTCCGTGAGCTTCCGTCTGACGTTGATCCTGCTGAACGTCGTCGCCCTGTTCGTCATCGCCGGGGTCATCGTCTGGCGCGTCGTGAGCCTGCGGCGCAACCAGGAGACCACCCCGGCCAACCAGACGCCGTTCCTCGACGACGAAGGGCTCGAAGGACGCCGGCTCGAGCGGGCGCTCGGTTGGTCGCTCGTCTTCGTGCTCATCATCGCGGTGGCGCTGCCGGTGTACTTCCTCCTCGAGCCCACCCGCCAGGTCCAGATGGAAGAGGGGTTCGTCGAGCGCTCCGTCGAGCAGGGCGCGGTGCTCTACGCCGGCCAGGCGAGCCCGGAGTACAACGCCGAGGTGTCGCTCCTCTGCGCGAACTGCCACGGCGTCGAGGGTGAGGGCGGCGCCGCCCCGTTCGTGCTCCAGCCCGAGTCCGACAAGTGCGTGGAGGAGGAGAACCAGGGGAACGAGGACGTCCCCGAGTGCCTCCCGAAGCAGGTGTCGTGGGAGGCCCCGCCGCTGAACACCGCGCTCCTCCGCTTCGACCGCGAGCAGGTCACCGAGATCCTCAACTACGGCCGGCCCGGGACGCCGATGCCGGCCTGGGGCGTGATCAGCGGCCAAGGCATCTTGAACGAGCAGAGCATCGACGACCTCGTCAACTACCTCGAGAGCATCCAGATCTCCTCGAAGGAGGCGACCGCGATCTCCAAGGAGGCGGTCAACGAGTACCGCGTCAGCGGATCGGACCTCGTCGACCAGGTCGAGGAGGAGCTCGAGACCGCGACCGACGCCCTCACTGAAGCCCAGGCCGACCGGACGACCACGCCCGCCGCGCTCGCCGAGCTCCAGGACGCGGTCGACTCGGCGCAGGCCAAGCTCGAGGCCGCAACGGCGTACGCGGAGGAGGTCGAGGGCCTCTCGGAAGGCGCCATCCTCTTCCGCCTCAACTGCGCGCGGTGCCACACGAAGGGCTGGTCGTACTTCGACCCGACGAACCTCGAGCTCCCGCCACTGCCGCCTCAGGGCAGCGGCGCCTACGGCCCGAACCTGCGCGACGGCTCGACCCTGCTCCAGTTCCCGGGGAAGGCCGGCAAGGACAAGCAGTTCTCGTGGATCGCGCTGGGGGTCCCCGCGAACAGCCAGTACGGGGTGCGCGGGATCTCCTCCGGTCGCATGCCCCACTTCGCCCGACAGCTCACCGACGATCAGATCACCAAGATCGTCGAGTACGAGCGCAACCTGTAAGCCGGGAAAGGAACCGAGCACGTGAGCCTGCCCGTCCTCGCCAGTGAGATCGTCGAGCGGACCATCTGGTACCCGACGATCCTCGGGGTCCTCGTCGTCGTGTTCGCGACGGTGCTCTTCGTCGGCTCGATCTACCTGCTGCTCGGCACCAACATGGGCGGACGGCTCGCGCTGCTCGTCACCTTCACTGCCCTCTCGGGCTTCATGGTGCTGCTCTCGGGGCTGTGGGTGACCACCGCGTCCCCGCTCAACACGCTGAAGGGCCGCATCCCCGCGTGGGAGGTGCTCGAGGTCGTCGAGGACCCCTCGCTCGCCCAGACCGCCGAGGTCCGCGACATCATCGACGTCGGCCGCAAGGTCGACGAGATCGAGGCCGCCAACGTCAAGGCTGCGGTCGACGAGAACCTCGTCACCGTGCAGGCCCTCCCCACCGAGGAGCAGATCGTCGAGCAGGAGTTCGCCCGCTTCGCCGCGGTCACCGACTACCTGACGCTCGACACCTACGAGATCGGGGGGAGCGACCCCAACCCGCTCGAGTTCGAGCTCACCCACACCCCGCTCTACGCGGTCGTGGAATTCTGCGAGGTCAAGCAGGTCGAGGTGGTCTTCGGGACGGCTCCGCCGGCGCCCGAGTGCGCCTCGTCGTCCGACCAGAGCGGGTTCGTGGTGCTCCAGCGTGATCTCGGGTCGCTCCGGGTCCCGCCGACCGTCGCGCTCGTCTCTTCGATCCTGCTCTTCGCCCTCGGTCTGCTCGCCCTCCACTGGCGTGAGAAGGACGAGGCCGCGGCCAAGCGGCGGGCCGAGACTCCCGAGGGCGACGCCCCCGCCGACCCGACCCCCGAACCCGCGAACGCGTGAGGAGCACTCCGATGCGAACGATCCGACGCGCGGTGCGACTCGTCCTCCTCACGGTGGGCGCCGCCGCGGCACTGTCCACTCCTGCCGGGGCTCAGCAGCTCGTGGACGCGGGCTCGAAGGGCGACGGCTCGGGCGGCCTCGCCTTCGTGCTCATGACCATCATGGTCCTGGGGATCTGGGGTGGGCTGTTCTCGATGGACCGGGTGCGTCGGCGCCGGGAGCAGGCCTCTCCTGAGTAGCGGCCCGCAACGGGACGGACGGCCCCGCGTCGTCTTCCTCGTCCTCGACGGGCTGTCCGTCAGCGCGGTCGGTCCCTCCGTCACGCCCCAGCTGCTCGACTGGTGTGACGCGTCGGGGACGACCCCCCACACCGTCCCCGCGGTGCTGCCCGCGTCGACCTACCCGAACCACGCCAGCTTCGTCACCGGTGTCCCGCCCATCGCACACGGGATCGTCGCGAACTACGTGCACGACGCCACCGGGAGGGCCCGCCCCGCGAGCAGCATCGGACCGTCGGCCCCGACCATCTTCGACGCCGCGCACGCGGCCGGGCTGGAGTCCGCGCTCGTCGTCGGCGACCAGGAGCTCGTCGGGGTGATGGGCGGCCTCGCCGCGACCCGCCACTGGCCACCGGAGGGGATCGTCCCCCAGGGGGCGAGCACCGACGACCACGGCTACCTGCACGACGACGAGACCCTCCCGATGATCCTCGACGTCCTGGCCGCGGATGCGCCGCTCGTGGTGGCCCACCTCAACGCCCCCGACACCGCCGGCCACGTGCACGGTCCCGACGCCGACGAGACCCTCGCGGTGTACCGGGCGACCGACGAACGACTGGGCCCGATCCGGGCGGCCATCGACGACCGCACCACCGTGACCATGGTCGTGAGTGACCACTCGATGGAGCTCGTCGAGGACCTCACCCCCCTCGACCTCAGCCCGCACCTCGCGGAGGCCGGGCTCACCTGGATGCCGGAAGGCACCGCGGCGATCGTCTACGGCGCCGGCGCCGACCCGCGAACGCTGCTCGCTGACGTCGACGGCGTGGGTGGCGTGGAGCGGCTCGACGAGGGCGTCCACCTCGCCTGGAGCGCCCCCGGCCGGTGGCTCTGCTTCGACGGCATCACCGGGGAGCCGGGCATGCACGGCAGCCCCCGCACCGCGTTCCAGCTCGCCGCCGTGGTCGGGTCGCACCCTGCCGTCAACGAGCTCGACGCGCGGGTCGGGGCCGGCGGCTTCGACGCGACCTCGTGGGCGGGCGAGATCAAGAGCCTGCTGGGACTCGCCTAGCCCCCGAGCGCTGCGAGCACCTCGGCGGCGACAGCCACGGTGCGGTCGATGTCGGCGTCGGTGTGGGCGAGGCTCGGGAACAGCGACTCGAAGGCGCTGGGAGCGAGGAAGACGCCGCGCTCGAGCATCCCGTGGAAGAAGGCCGCGTAGCGGGCCGCGTCGCCTCCCTGCGCGTCGGCGTAGTCGCGGACCGGGGCGTCGGCGAAGAACAGCCCGCCGATGGTCCACGCGAGCGGGACCTGCACCGGCACGCCGGCCGCGCCGGCCGCGTCGCGCAGCCCGTCGGTGAGTCGGGTGGCCGTGCGCTCGAGCCGCTCGTACGAACCGGCATCGAGCTCGGCGAGGACCGCGAGTCCCGCGGCCGTCGCGAGCGGGTTTCCCGAGAGCGTGCCGGCCTGGTACACGGCGCCGACCGGCGCGAGCTCGTCCATGAGGCCGGCCGGGCCGCCGACGGCCGCGAGCGGCAGTCCCCCGCCGACGACCTTGCCGAAGATCGAGAGGTCCGGTGCGATCCCGAACCGGCCCTGCGCGCACTCGGGCCCGACCCGGAACCCGGTGATCACCTCGTCGAAGACGAGGAGGGCGCCGTGGGCCGAGCACGCCGCGCGCACGTGATCGAGGAACCCGTCGTCGGGGGGGACGAGGCCCATGTTCGCGGCCACCGGCTCGACGAGGACCGCGGCGAGGTCGTCGCCGTGCGCGTCGAACGCGGCGTCGAACGCCCCGAGGTCGTTGTACGGGACCACGACCGTGTCCTGCACCGCCCCTGGCGTGACACCGGCCGAGCCCGGCAGCCCGAGGGTGGCGACACCGCTCCCCGCGCTCACGAGCAGGGCGTCGACATGGCCGTGGTAGCAGCCCGCGAACTTCAGCACCTTCGTGCGCCCGGTCGCGCCCCGGGCGAGGCGCACCGCCACCATCGCGGCCTCGGTCCCGGACGAGACCAGCCGGACCTTCTCCACCGAGGCCACCCGGTCGGCGATCGCCTCGGCGAGCTCGACCTCGGCCTCGGTGGGTGCGCCGTAGGACGTGCCGCGGGCCGCCGCGGCCTGCACCGCCTCCACGACCTTCGGGTGCGCGTGGCCCAGGATCGATGCCCCCCACGACTGGACGTAGTCGAGGAGCCGGCGGCCCTCGGTGTCGACGAGGTGCGCGCCCGACGCGCTCGCCACGAAGAACGGGTCGCCGCCGACGGAGGCGAACGAGCGCACGGGTGAGGACACCCCGCCCGGGATCCGGGCGAGGGCACGTTCGAACAACGGTGAGGTCATCGGGGTGGCTCGGCCGCCCGACGCGCTCGACGGGTCACTGGAGTCGCTCGGCGACGTGCCTCGCGAAGTAGGTGAGCACGAAGTCGGCACCCGCGCGCTTCACCGCGGTGAGGTGCTCGAGCGCGACCGCGTCACCGTCGATCCAGCCGTTCGCCGCCGCCGCCTGCACCATCGCGTACTCGCCACTCACGTGGTAGGCCGCGACCGGCACGTCGACCGCGGCGCGCAGGTCGGAGATGACGTCGAGGTAGGCGAGCGCGGGCTTCACCATCACCATGTCGGCGCCCTCCTCGACGTCGAGGAGCGTCTCGGCGATCGCCTCGCGACGGTTGGGGGGATCCATCTGGTACCCGCGCCGGTCGCCGTGCTGCGGCGCGCACTCGGCCGCGTCGCGGAACGGGCCGTAGAGCGCCGAGGCGTACTTGGCCGAGTACGCCAGGATCGCCGCGTCGGTGTGCCCGGCCCCGTCGAGCGCCGCGCGGATCGCATCGACCTGGCCGTCCATCATCCCCGAGGGAGCGATCACATCGGCGCCGGCCTCCGCCTGCGCGACCGCGATCGAGGCGTACCGCTCCAGGGTGGCGTCGTTGTCGACGTCGCCCCGGTCGTCGAGGATCCCGCAGTGGCCGTGGTCGGTGAACTCGTCGAGGCACGCATCGGCCATGAGGACGAGCGAGTCGCCGACCTCGTCGCGGAGTGCCCGCAGCCCCTGCTGGACGACACCGTCGACCGCGTCGGCGCTCGATCCCCGGGCGTCCTTCGTCGCCGGCACCCCGAAGAGGATCACCGCGGGGATCCCGAGGTCGGCGAGCGCCCGGACCTCCTTGCGGAGGCTCTCCTGGGTGTGCTGGACCACGCCCGGCATCGACGCGACCGGCTCGGGATCGGCGATCCCCTCCTTGACGAACAGGGGCGCCACCAGGTCGTCGACCGCCACGCCCGCCTCGGCCACGAGGCGACGCAGGGCCGGGGTGCGCCGGAGCCGGCGGGGACGCTGCGCAGGGAACGCCATGGACCAATGCTAGGTGCGGGTCCCCGGAGCGGTCCGCACGACGATGGCTCAGGGGCGGGCCAGCGTCTCCAGGAGCGTGGCCACGAGACCGTCGATGGTGTGCTCGCTCGCCTCCGCGGTCACCGTCAGCCCGAGCTCGCGGGCGGTGGCCGAGGTGACCGGTCCGATCGAGACCACCGGGGGCGCCGGGTCCGGCAGCGTGCCGATCGCGTCGCAGAAGTTCCGGGCCGTCGACGACGACGTGAAGGTCACCGCGTCGACCTCGCCCGCACGGATCCGGTCCAGGTCGGCCGGGTCGGGGACGGTCGGCACCGTCCGGTACACGGGCAGCACGTCGACGACGTGGCCCCGATCGCCCAAGCCCTCGGGGAGCACGTCGCGTGCCTGCTCGGCACGTGCCAACAACACCCGCTCTCCCGGCGCGCCCGGCTCCGGGAACCCCTCGAGCAGCGACTCGGCGACGAAGCGATCCGGGACCAGGTCGGGACGGATCCCGCGAACGCCGAGCGCGGCGGCCGTCCCCGGTCCGATCGCCGCGACCCGCAGGCCACCCAGGGCGCGGCTGTCGAACCCGTGCGGTGCGAGCCCGCGGTCGAAGAACGCATCGACGCCGTTCACGGACGTGAACACGAGCCAGGCGTAGCGACGGAGGTTCGGGAGGTCGAACGCGAGCGGTTCGATCGCGATCGTCGGCAGCTCGACGACGTCGGCACCCAGTGCCTCGAGCCGGGTGCGCAGCGCGCTCGCCTGCTCCCGCGCCCGCGTGACGACGATGCGCCGCCCGAAGAGCGGCCGGCGCTCGAACCACGCGAGGTCGAGCGCGGCGACCTCGCCGACGACGATCGCCGAGGGAGGGCGGACGTCGGCATCGCCGATGGTGGCGAGGGTGCTCCGCAGCGACACCTGGTCGGCACGGGTGCCGTTGCGAACCACGGCCACGGGGGTGTCGGCCGGTCGGCCGGCCGCGATCAGGCGCGCGGCGATGTCGCGGATTCGTGACGCACCCATGAGGATGACGAGCGTGCCGCCGGCGTGTCCGAGCGCCTCCCAGTCGACGTCGGTGCGTCCCTTCGCCGGGTCCTCGTGACCGGTGACGACCGTGAAGTGGGTCGACAGGCCGCGGTGCGTGACCGGGATCCCGGCGTACGCGGCCGCCGCGATCGCGCTCGTGATGCCGGGCACGACCTCGAACGGCACGCCCGCGGCCGCCAGCGCCTCGGCCTCCTCGCCCCCGCGGCCGAAGACGAACGGGTCGCCGCCCTTCAGCCGCACGACGCGCCGCCCCGCCGAGCCGTGCTCGACGAGGACCGCGTTGATGCCGTCCTGGTCCATCTCGACACGCCCCGGGGCCTTACCGACGGAGATCCGCTCGGCACCAGCCGGGGCGAGGTCGAGCAGGGCCGGGTTCGCGAGCCGGTCGTGCACGACCACCTCGGCGTCGGCGAGCACCTCGGCACCCCGTCGGGTGAGGAGCCCGGGATCGCCCGGGCCGGCGCCCACCAGCCACACCGTCATGCCCCGACCCCCGCCTCGAGCCCCTCGCAAGTGGCGAGGAGCGTCTCGGCGACCTCGCTGCCGGCCGTCACCGGGTCACGATCGCTGACCCGGGCACGCCGGACCCAGCGGCCGTCGGGCGCCGCGAGGAGGGCCTCGACCGTCACCGTGTCGCCGGCGACCGAGGCGAGCGCACCGACCGGCTGCGAGCATCCGCCGCCGAGGCGGGCGAGGAACGCCCGCTCGCCCTCGACCGCTCGGCGCACGTCGGGATCCTCGATCGCCGCGAGCGCTTCGTGCGTCGCGTCGTCACCGGCTCGGCACTCCACCGCGAGTGCCCCCTGGGCGACCTGCGGGAGCATGACGGAGGGCTCGAGCCGCTCGGCGATCCGCGCTGTGAGACCGAGGCGATCGAGGGCCGCCGCGGCAACCACGATCGCGTCGAAGCCGGCGGCCTTCTCGATGCGGGTGTGCATGTTGCCCCGCAGCTCCGCGAACCCGAGGTCGGGACGGCGACCGGCGAGCTGGGCCCGCCGACGCACCGAGCCCGTCGCGACGACGGCGCCGGTCGGCAGCGTGTCGAGCGTCGCGCCGACGAGCGCGTCGCGCGGGTCGGCCCGCTCGGGGGTCGCCGCGAGCACGAGTCGGTCAGGCGTGGCCGCGGGGAGGTCCTTGGCCGAATGCACCGCGACGTCGGCCCGCCCGTCGAGCACCGCCTCCTGGACCTCCTTCACGAAGACCCCTGTCCCACCGATGGCGTGGATGGGGGCGTCGGCGCGCCGGTCACCCGTCGTCTCGACCACGACGAGCTCGGCCTCGTGCCCACCAGCCGAGGCGAGCAGCGCGACGACCCGCTCCGCCTGCCAGCGTGCGAGGGCGCTGCCACGGGTCGCGACCCGCAGCCGGGCCATCAGGACCCGGCAGTGGTCGGGGGCTCGGGCGGTGCCCCGGGACCGTCGTCGCGCAACGCGAACAGCGCCGCGAGCGCGTCGGCGTACCCCTCACCGAGTGCCGATCCGGCCGCGTCCTTGAGTCGCACGGTCGGCTCGTGCAGCACCTTGTTGAGCAGACCACGCGTGACCTGCTCGACCACGGCGCGGGCCTCAGGGTCGAGGGCGGCCAGCTTGGCTTCGTGGCGCGCCACCTCGACCTGGCGGAGCTGCTCCATGCGGGCGCGCAGTGCGGCGACCAGCGGCGCGACCTCCCGTGCCGACCGTTCGGTCCGGAACCGGTCGAGCTCGTCGGTGATGATCACCCTGACCCGGCCGACCTCGGCCCGGCGGGCCTGCAGCGACTGCTCGCCCACGGCTTTGAGGTCGTCGATGTCGAGGAGCATCACGCCGAAGACCTGCCCGACCCCCGGGTCGACGTCACGGGGGACGGCGACGTCGACGACCAGGAGCGCCCGTCCGTCCCGGCGGCGCATGACCTCCTCCATGTCGGCCCGCTCGATCAGCGTCCCTGGTGCGCCCGACGACGCAAGGAGGACGTCGCACGACACGAGCGCGTCGAGCACGTCGTCGAGGGGGACCACGCGACCACCGACCCGGTTCGCCAGCTCGCTCCCACGCGCCCGGCTGCGGTTCGCGACGACGATCTCGTCGACCCCCGCTCCCGACAGCGCGATCGCCATCCCCTCACCGACGTCGCCGGCACCCATGAGCAGCACCCGTCGCCCCTCGAGCGACCCCAGCCGATCGGCCGCGACCTGCACCGCAGCCGAAGAGACGGAGACGGCGTGACGGCCGATCGCGGTCTCGGTCCGGGCGCGCTTGCCGACCTCCACCGCCTGGCGGAAGACCCGCGAGAGCAGCACGCCGGCGGACTGCTCGCGCTCGGCGTTGATCCACGCGTCGCGGACCTGGCCGAGGATCTCCCCCTCGCCGATGATCATCGAGTCGAGGCCCGACGCCACCCCGAAGAGGTGCGCCACCGCGGCCTCGTCGTGGTACGTGTACAGCTCCTCGCTGAGCGCTTCCGGGGCGACTCCGGACGTGTCGGCGAGGAAGTGCCGCACGTCGTCGACACCATCGTGGAACCGGGTGGTGCGCGCGTAGACCTCGATGCGGTTGCAGGTCGCGAGGAGCACGGCCTCGGCGAGGTGCTCGCGTCCGATGAGGTCGTGCAGGGCCTTGGGCAGGCCGCTCGACGGCACCGTCATCCGCTCGAGCAAGCCGACCGGTGCGGTGTGGTGGTTCAGTCCGACGACGACGAGAGACACGTCTCGAGGAGCTCCTTGGCGTCGGCGGTGCGACCGTCGCGTATGAGATCGAGCATGCCCGAGTCGAGGGCACCTCGCCAATCGAGTCCCTCGCTCGAGGCGCCGGTCGACCGGAGGGCCTCCCGGACCTCCGACAGCAGCTCGAGGAGGGTGGCCCACTCGGGCCCCATCTCGGTGCGGACATGGTCCTTCAGGTAGGTCGCCAGCGCCGGACTGCGCCCGCCCGTGCCGACGGTGACGACCAGATCCCCCTGGCGCACCACCGACATCAGGGTGCACGAGCAGTGCTCGGGGTCGTCGGCCGCGTTGACCCACACCCGCCGCGCGGTCCCGGCGTCGAACACGGCTCGGTTCACCTCGGGGCTGCTCGTGGCGGCCGTCGCCAGCCAGGCCTCGTCGAGGTCGGAGTCGGTGAACGCCCGGACGGTGAGGGTGAGCGCACCGTCGCGACTCCAGGCTTCGACCTCGTCGCAGACCTCGGGCGCGACGACGTGCACATCGGCGCCGGCTTCGAGCAGCGCCTCGATCTTGCGCGCGGCGATCCGACCGGCCCCGACCACCACGCACCGACGCCCCGCGAGCAGGAGGTTCACCGGGTACCCACCCAGACCGGCCCGCCCGCCGGTCGGCGCGTCGGGGGTCATGCCGGGGCCTCCGCGCGGTGCTGCTGGTAGAAGGAGAGGATCTGGAGCTCGGTGGCGAGATCGACCTTGCGCAACGAGACCTCTGGCGGCACCGACACCACGGTGGGCGCGAAGTTGAGGATCGACCCCACGCCGGCGGCCACCAGGCGGTCCGAGACCTCCTGGGCGGCCGCGGCCGGGGTGGCGATCACGCCGATCGCGACGTTCCGGGAGGCGACGATCTCGTCGAGCGCGGCGATCGGCTCGATCGCGAGGTCGCCGACGGTCTCGCCGACCTTGGCCGGGTCCGCGTCGACGAGGGCCACGACCCGGAAGCCCCGCGCCCCGAATCCCCGGTAGTTGGCCAGGGCCCGGCCGAGGTTCCCGAGGCCGACGATCGCCACCGGCCAGTCGTGGGTGAGGCCCAGCTCGCGGGCGATCTCGGCGACCAGCTCGGCGACGTCGTAGCCCACGCCCCGGGTGCCGTAGGAGCCGAGGTGGGAGAGATCCTTGCGGACCTTGGCGGCGTTCACGCCCGCCAGCTCGGCGAGCTGCTCCGAGGAGACCGTCCCGATCGACTGATCGGCCATCTCGAGGAGCACCCGCGAGTAGAGCGGCAGGCGACTCACGGTGGCATCGGGGATCCTGCGAGCGTCCGAGATGGGAGGACTCCCTGGGCAGCGGCGGTCGACGGTGCGCTCCCGTCTCCCGAGATCCGGGTCTCGGGAACAGCCTACCGCCGCTCGTGCATTTGTTCACAAGGGATCGGAGGTCCCGTACGCTCGGTTCGTGGTCACCGGGCTCGCCTTCCTCGCGACCGCACTCGCCTCGCTGTTCGCCGAATCGACCCTCGTGCGGGCCACCCAGCGCCGGAGCGACCATCTCTGGGCCTGGACGGTGGCCCTCGCGATGTTCGCCCTCGCTTCGGCGGCGCTCGCGATCGGCGTGTCGACGGGGTGGGATCGCGGGACGTTCCGGGCGTTCTACCTCCTGGGCGCCGTGCTGAACGTCCCCTGGCTGGCCCTCGGCACCGTCGCCCTGCTCGCGGGGCCCGACGCCGCGCGCCGGGTGCGGTGGTTCCTCGTCGGGTTCAGCGGCCTCGCAGTCGGTGTCCTGGTGAGCGTACCGATGGGTGCGGTCGGTGGCACCGAGATCCCCGTGGGCAAGGACGTGTTCGGGGCGCTGCCGAGGATCCTCGCCGGCATCGGCAGCGGCGTGGGCGCGACCGTGATCGTGGTCGGTGCCCTCTGGTCGGGCGTCCGCTACGCGCGTGACCGCGGAACCGCCGACCGGGCCCGGATGGCCGTGGCCAACCTGCTGATCGCGGTGGGGACCCTCGTGCTGTCGAGCGGGGGGCTCGTGCAGGGGATCGTGGGCCACGACGAGGCGTTCAGCCTCAGCCTCGCGGTCGGGATCGGGGTGATCTACACGGGATTCGTGGTCGCCGAGGGCCGCAGCTCCCGAGGCAGCAGCTTCCCGGTCGACGATCGCGGCAGCTCGTCGACCACCTCGTAGCGGGCCGGGCACTCGTAGCGGGCGAGCGCGTCGGCGCACCACTCGCCCAGCGCGCCGACGTCGAGCGTGGCGCCGGTCCGGGCGACGACGTAGGCGGCGACCGCCTCCCCCGTGCGCGGATGCTCCTCGCCCACGGCCGCGGCGTCGGCGACGTCGGGGTGCGCGAGCAGCACCTCCCGAGCCACTGGTCGTACATCGAGGGGAGCCCTGCGACGACGGTGAGCGCGTGGGTGGCGACGAGCGCCGCAGTGGTCGACGCACCGGAGCTGTCCTCGAGGACGACCGCACCGCCCGCCGCGAGCGTCACGCCGAGCACGACGTTGAGGCCGAAGATGTGGTGGAACGGCAGTGCGCCGAGCACGACGTCATCGGCTCGGATCGCCAGGCCCGGGTGGTCGAGCACCTGGGTGATGTTCGCGGCGAGGTTGCCGTGGGTGAGGACGGCGGCCTTGGGCGTCCCGGCGGAGGGCCCGGCGGCGAGGACGAGACGAGGCTCGATCGCCTCGAGGTCACGGGCCGGCTCGCGCGGCGGCGCCATCGGGTTGAGGGGAACGGCGATCGCGCCGACCTGGAGGGTTGCCAGGTACCCGACGACGAACGCGTCGTCGTTGCCGTTCGAGAGGCCGTGCGGGCTCGGGATCCGCTCACCGGGACCGTGGAATCGGTCCTCCCCGGGCGCAGCGGCCGGGGGAGCGCACGAGGGGCGAAGCGCGGACCCGACCGCGGGTGCGGGCCTTGGGGCGGGCTGGGAGGCCGGTGTCATCGCCGGTTTCCCCGACGATGTCACGTTCACCCACACCCGCGAGCCGGATCCATTCCCCGCATCGTCCCTGCACTGGTGAACCTTGAGCAATTTTGCCACGGAGAGTGAGATTTGTTGGTCCGGATGCGCCAGACCGCGCGCGAGCCGGGGGCCGACCGCGACTACGACCCGAGCCGCAGGACGAACTGGGCGAAGGCGGCGCTGAGGATCAGCACCAGCAGGATGGCGATCACGATCGTGGTTCCCGGCCGCATCGGGTGACCTCAGCGTCCCGGCGCTGGATCGGCGACGGCGGTGGAGGCCGGACCGGGCAGGGTCACGGTCACCGCCGAGCCCGCGCGGAGCGTGAACTCCTCCGCCGCCGATGCGCGGTCGAGGACGAGGGCGCAGAGCCCGTAGGAGTCCACCATCACCACCAGCTCACCGGGCTTGGCGTCGGCGAACGTGTGGACCCACCGGGCCGACTTGGCCCGCTCGCCGGCCACCACCTCGACGAGGCCACCGACGGCGCCACCGAGCTGGACGAGCTCGTCGGGACCCACGTTGAGCTGGGCATTGCCGAACCGGTCCACCCACCACACCTCGCACTCGAGCGCCCCGGTGTCGGTGACGTTCGGGAGCGCCAGCAGCCCGGGGACCAGGCCGGCCGGGTCGACGGCGGTCCCGAGCTCGTCGAGCTCG
Source organism: Acidimicrobiia bacterium (assembly GCA_035763745.1). Lineage (GTDB taxonomy): Bacteria > Actinomycetota > Acidimicrobiia > IMCC26256 > PALSA-555 > DASUAO01. The sequence goes on along the minus strand of DASUAO010000006.1, from coordinate 53,812 downwards.
GTCCCGGACGCGAGATAGGCGGTCGCCGGTGCCATGACGTCACGGCCCGCGAACGTGGGGCCCGGCGCGGGCAGCCGGTACTCGTCCCGGTCGAGCGCGACGACTGCCGAGGCCCCTCCGAGCATGGCCACCGCCGGGGCGAGGAGTCCGTTGTCGGGTCCCACCATGGTGCCGCCCGCGCACTCCACGGCGATCATGCGTCGGTCGGTGCCCACGCCTGGGTCGACCACCGCGAGCACCACCGATCGCTCCGGCAGGTACTGGACCGCCCGCACCAGCGCCAGCGCCCCCGCGCGCACGTCGTGCGCCGGGAGGTCGTGGGTGATGTCGAGGATCGTCAGGTCGGGGGCGATGCCGAGCATGACGCCCTTGCACACCCCGACGAACTCGTCGGCGAGTCCGTAGTCGGAGAGGAACGCGACGGGTCGACGCGCGGCGGGGCTCACGACATCGAGGCTAGGGGTCGCACGAGCCGCGGCCCGCACGGGCCGCGCGCTCAGCCGGCCTGGGTGAACCGGGACGCGAGGTACTCGTCGACGTCGGTGTCCCGGACCCGGAACGACCTGCCGACGCGCACCGCCGCCAGCTCGCCCGCCTTGATCAACCGGTACACGGTCATCGATGACACTCGCAGCATGTCGGCGACTTCCTGCACGGTCAGGAAACGCGCCTTCGCAAAGGACTGCGCCACGCGGCTCACCCCTCTCCCCCGCTCTCGGGGGCAGCGTAGGCCCCCGGGGGAGGAGTTGTCGAGTGTGGCGGGCGTCCGGTCCGGGGATCGCCGCCGGACGGGCGGGCCGGGCCGGACGGGCCGCCCGGGCCGGGGCCGGCCTCGAGTCCGGCCACGCGAGCCATGAGCAGCGCGACGAGCGGGGCGTAGGCCTCCGGCGGACGCCCGCAGTCCAGGGGGACGATCGTCACCGGGGCGCCCCGGCGGGCCACGACCTCCAGGGCGACGGCATCGACGTCGGCCGGGGCGACCGTCCGGTGGCCCGCCGCCACCGCGGCGGCCGCGAACCCGCGGTCGGCGATCACGAGATCCGGTCGACCCACCCCGAACAGCCAGTCGCCGGCGAGCGCGCTCCGGTGGTCGGTGCGCAGGGCGCCGTCGTCGGCTCGGAGGGCACGGCCGTCCGTCGCCACCGCGACGCCGCCGACCCACCAGATCGACCATGGCGAGCGCTCCGCTCCGGCCGCGCTGCCGTGGGCGGGGGCGTTCGAGCGCAGGACGGTGGCTCCGGCGGCGGTCAGGAGGTGGGCCAGCTCCTGGTAGCACCCGAGCATCGACGCCGGCCGGCCGGTGGCGAGCGCGACCGACCCACCGGTGCGGCAGACGTCGGCGAGGCAGTCGGCCACGACCCCTGCTGCGGCCAGGGTCCGCTCCACGGCGATCGTGACCGTCCGGGGCGTGGCGTCGACGCCCCAGCCTCCAGCCAGCGCGGACCACACCTCGTCGCGTGTGGGTCGGTCGGGACCGCCGAGGTCGAGACCGAGGGTCGCCTCCGGCTGCCCGGCCACCACGCCGGCGACCAGCGCCCCCAGCTCGGCACGCCCCGCCGACGACGGGACCCCCGCGAGCCGAGCCCCGATCACCGCGCGGCGCGGACTCGTCACCCGGGGTCCGGCGCCGGCCGGCCGTCGCGGCGGGGTCGGCGGGTCGAGCCGGGGAGGCCGCCCTCGACGCGGCCGGCGGGTCACGCGTCGCCCAGCTCGATCGACCGGGCGGCAGCCGCCCGGACCGCGTCGAGGAGGGCCGCTCGTGTCCCCCGTGACTCGAGCACGTGGAGCCCCGCGGCAGTCGTGCCACCGGGCGACGTGACGGCGGCCCGCAGCGCCTCGGGCGACTCGCCCTCGGCCAGCAGCATCGCGGCGCCGAGCAGCGTCTCCCTCGTCAGCTGGTCGGCGACCGGACGGGGAAGGCCCGCGAGCACGCCCGCATCGATGAGTGCCTCCGCCACCAGGAAGACGTAGGCCGGGCCCGAGCCCGAGAGCGCGGTCACCGCGTCCAGCTGGGCCTCGGGCACGCGCACGACGATCCCGACAGCACCGAGCACGCGCTCGGCCTCGGCGAGATGCACGTCGGAGGCGTGCTCGCCGGGCGAGATGGCCGTCGCTGCCCGGCGCACGAGCGCGGGGGTGTTGGGCATGGCCCGGACCACCGGCCGGCCGGGTACCGCGACGTCGAGGGTCGCCAGCCGGACCCCTGCGGCGATCGAGATCACGAGCGTGTCCGCGCCCAGGCTGGGGAGGCACTGTTCGAGCGCCTCGACCGCGACGGCGGGCTTGACCGCGAGCACCACGACGTCGACATCGGCAACCGCCCACGCGGGACTCGGCGCGACCCGCACTCCCGGGAACCGCTCCTCGAGCACGCGTCGCCGTTCCGCGTCCACCTCTGCCACCGCGAGGTGCTCCGGCTCCCAACCGGCATCGAGCAAGCCACCGAGCAGGGACTCCCCCATGCGACCGCCGCCGAGCAGCGCGAGCGTGGGCATCTCCGGAGGCTAACCGTGCCCCGACCGACCGGCGAGACGGACCGCGTCTCGTGCTCGGGTGCCCGGAACCGGCGCGAACGAAGAGCCGACGCGAACGAGCCCGAGGAACGCTCCGACGCATCCCGCACTTCCCCGAACGGGATGGCCGTCCTGCACCTCGGGCCCGCTGCCCCGATCGACCGAGGCCGACCGGTCCGGTGCCCGTCGGCGCCGGACGCGCATCGTCGCGCGCGTCGGACGCACGAACAAGGCCTTCCTCAGACGGATCCCGCGTCACCGTCGCCGGCGGTCGGTGTCGGACGGCGTCCGAACGCGATGGAGACCGCGGTCGGGAAGCACCGGTCCACTGCTTCGTAGAGCACCCCGATGATGCGATCGAGCTCCGCGACGGTGAGGTGCTCGAGCGCGACCCTTCCGACGAGGTACACGTCGCCGTCGGGTCCGATCGAGAACCTCGCGCCGTACATCGCGTGGTTGTGCGCGAGCAGGTACCGGTACAGGTCGAGTCGGCGCGCCGGCGGATCGGGGAGGAAGTACACCTCGTAACGCAGCGTGCGCTGGTGGAGATCGAAGTAGATCGTGGTCGCGTCGCGGGCGTCGCAGCCGAAGCGCACGTACCACCGGGTGAGCTCGGGATCGAACTCGACGGTCTGCACCCACGGCTCGGCCGCGACCACCTGCTCGAGGTGCGTCGAGATCAGCTCGTGCGCCGCGCGCACCCGGGCGCCGAGCCCGGCGTCCGGGCCGGCGTCGTCGGTGTGGGCGGGTTCGGTCGCCCCCGACATGCCGTGGCCCGCGTCAGGTGCAGCGGACGAGCTCGCGCGCGCCCACGTCGGCGTAGAGACGCCGCAGTCGGGCGGCGGTCATGCTCCAGGTGTATCGACCCGACGCGGCCGCCGCGGCGAACGCCATGTCCGCGGCGAGCCGGGGATCTGCGAGGAGCGCTTCCACCGGGGCCGCGAAGTCGTGGCCGGTCCGTCCGTCGACCAGGAAGCCCGTGTGGAGGTGCTCCACGAGCGAGCGGAGGCCGCCGACGTTGGCGGCCACCACCGGGGTTCCGCATGCGGCCGCCTCGAGCGCGACCAACCCGAACGACTCGGTGCGCGACGGCACGAGGCACACGTCGGCGGCGCGATACCAGTCGGCGAGCGCACCGTGGGGCTGGGGCGGCTCCCAGCGGACGCGCGACTCGACGTGAAGGTCACTGGCAAGGCCGCGAAGGCGCGCGACCTCGGCGTCGCCGGCGACCCCGCTCGGTCCACCGACGATGACGAGGAGCGCGGTGTCGTCGGTGAGCGAGGCCAGCGCGCGGATCGCCAGGTCGACGCCCTTCAGCGGTTGGATCCGACCGACGAAGAGCAGGACCGGTCGGTCGAGGGGCAGGCGGAGGTGCCTGCGGGCGGCCGCAGCATCGCCCGGGTAGAACATCGCGTGGTCGACGCCGGGCGGGATCACCTCGATGCGCTCCGGGTCGGCGCCGTACGCGGTGACGAGATCCCGTCGCTCGTCGGGGGTCGAGGCGATCAGGCGGTCGGTGCACGCCACGGTCTCGGCCTCGGATCGGGCTCGCTCGGGACCGTCGTCGACGATGCCCGCCGCCGCCTTGGTGTGGGCGAGGGTGTGGAAGGTGGACACCAGCGGGAGCTCGAGCTCGTGCTTGAGCCGGTGCCCCACCGCACCCGAGAGCCAGTAGTGGGCGTGGAGGGCGTCGACGGCGCGCTCCGGGGCGCAGAGGTGGGCCCGTGCCGCCCCCACGAGATCGTCCAGCAGCGGGAAGAGGTCGGCCTTGGCCAGCGGCGCCGCGGGCCCGGCCTCGAGGTGCACGACCCGGACGCCGGGCTCGAGCTCGGCGATCGGCGCCCGCCGTGGGTGATCCAGGCGGGTGAGCACGTCGCACTCGACGCCCGCTCGGGCCAGCGCCGAGGCCAGCGAGCGCACGTACACGTTCATGCCACCGCCGTCACCCGAGCCGGGCTGGGCCAGCGGGGAGGTGTGGACGCTGAGCATCGCGACTCGACGGATGGGCATGGTCGTCAACTGTACCGGGGCCTCCGAACGGTCCGACCGGTCCGGGGCCCCGGCGCCGGGCTACTCGGCGGGGCGTTGGAACGACCGGTAGACCTCGCGCAGCACGTCCTTCTGGCGCTCGGACAACGTGGTGTCGCGGCTGATCGCCTCCTCGAGGTCGTGGTCGTCGAGATCACGCTGTTCGAGGAACCCGGCGCGCACGTAGAGCGTCTCGGCGGAGATGCGGAGGGCGTGTGCGATCTGCTGGAGGATCTCGGCGCTGGGCTTGCGCAACCCGCGCTCGATCTGGCTGAGGTACGGGTTCGAGATCCCCGCCAGCTCGCTCAGCTTGCGGAGGGAGAGCCGGGCGTTCCCGCGTTGCTCCCGGATGAACTCGCCGAGATCACGGAACCGCTGCTCGATCGCCTCGGCCACCGCTCAGGCTGCCGGGTTCAGGCGGGGTCCACGGCGTGACGGGCCGCGACCTCGTGCTCCAGCCGGTCGATCACGCCGTGGAGCTGGCGCCGTCGGTCGGAGGTCTCGGCCTCGAGCCGGCGCAGGAGCTCGAGCGTCTCGCGCAGCTCGTCCTCGGCCATGGCCGGGAGGTGCACCAGAGTGGAGTCCGAGATCAGGTACTCGAGGCCGCGTCGCCACTCGATCGCCGGTGCCGGGCCGAGGTGGCGGGGCAGCCGGCTGGTCGACGCCTCGGGTCGGGGTGGGGGATCCGCGAGGATCTGCGGGAGCGCGGCGATCAGGTCGCCCACGCTGCCGCCGGCCGCGCGCCGGTCGAGCTCGGCCTTCACGATGTCGATGCGGGCCTGCGCGAGCCTCCGCACGTAGGAGACCTCGGTCTCCACCTCGGAGCATTCGGCATGCATCGCCCGCAGTGCATCGAGGTCCTTGGCGTCGAGCCCCTCGAGGTAGGCAGGCTCCACGAGGACGTCGGCACGCCGTGAGTGCGTCTGCGACATCATCACGAGGCTACCAGCGCGCCCGACGAACACCCCGGAACACCCCGGACCGTCCCCACGTCGTCAGGAGGAACCCCCGACGCACACGAGCGGCGGCGGAGCGAGCACCGCCTCTGCGCATCCGCCGCTCACCGGCGGGAGCACGGCCACCTCGTCGTCGTCGACAAGGGCCGTGGCGTCGCCGTGCGTCGGCTCGTCGCCGTTGATCCACACTCGCGCTCGCGCGAGCACCGCCGCGAACCCGTCGCCGTACCGAGCGCGAGCGAGGTCGAGCGCCTCTCCGAGGGAGGCAGCCTCCACGGTGTCCGACGCACACCCCGCGGCCTCACGGGCGCTCGCGAACAGGCGGAGCCGCACTGTCGCCACGTCAGGGCGGGGCGTCGGGCGGGGGCAGCGGACTGACCTGCTCGACCCGGTCGTGCTCGCCCTCGAGGCTCGCGAGCTCCTGCTCGAGCGCCTCGAGCGCGGCCAGGTCCCGGTCGGTCCCGGTGCCGGTGCCGGGAGCGTCGACGTCGTCGGGGCGGTCGGCTGTGTGCTCCATCCGCCGAGCGTATTCGCCCTGCCTCACCCATCGTCGGAGAGGCGGAACCGCAGCACCTCGATCTCGTCGCGGAGATGCGCGGCGAGCATGTCCAGGCGCGCCACTGCGTCGTCGACCTCCAGCAGCGCCTGGGCGTCGAGCGGTCCGATCGGTGACACCGCGGCGGCCTCGAACGACGCCCGTACGGGGTCGTCTGCGAGCACGACGTCGACGTCGTCGACGGGGGCGCCCAGCCGGGAATGGAGGACGAGGACCTCGTGGAGACGCGACCGGACCTCCTCGACCGCGTCCTCTGGGGCACGGCCGACGACGTCGTCGAGGAGATCGATGCGGGCACGCGGGTAGGGATCATCGGCGAGCCACTCACGAACCCGGAACCGGCTCGCACCGACGGCGACCACCGCAAACCGCCCGTCGGCCACGCGTTCGGCCTGGACGATGTGCGCGAGGGTCCCCACCGAGAAGCGGACGTCGCCTCCTCCGACCTCGCTGCCGCGCTCGATCAGGACGACCCCGAACGTGCCGTCGCCGGCCAGGCAGTGCTCGACCATGCTCCGGTACCGGGGCTCGAAGACATGGAGCGGCAGCACCCGGCCCGGGAGCAGCACGCTCCCCAGCGGGAACATCGGGGTGACGTCGGTCTCCACCTCCGCGCAACCTCAGTTCGCGCGCGCGCGGTACGCCGCGGACTCGCGTAGCAGCTCGTCGGCGCCAGCAGCGTCGACCTCGGTCGCGAGGGTTGCGAGGAGGGCGGACGCCTCACGGAAGCCTCCGAGGGTGCCGAGGACGGTCGCGTCGTGGCGCCGGTCTGCGACCGACAGACCGGGGATCGTGCCTCGGAGGCGGACCGCCCAGAGGGCATCGCGCGGCCGTCGCTCGATGAACGACCGCGTGAGGTTCGCGAGCATGCGGGCCAGGATCGCCCGGTCGTCCACCGGGTCGAGGTACTGCGGTGCGAAGGACCCGGGTCCGTGCATCGTCTCGAAGAGATGCCGGCACCCGTCCTCCTCGAGTCGAGCGCCGCCGTGGAACGGGTCGAAGTACGTGCCCGTGGCGTCACGCACGAGGAAGTGCCCGGGCATCCCGATACCGGAGATCTCGGTGCCGATGCGCCGACCGACCTCGATCATCACCACGCTGAGCGTGATCGGGATCCCGACCCGACGGGTGAGGACCGCGTCCAGGTAGGAGTTCCCCGGGTCGAGATAGTCCTGCACGTTCCCCGCGAACCCGCATGTCGTGAACAGGTGCTCCGCGACGTTCGCGGGGTCGGGCGTCCCCGCCGCGAGCGAATCGAGGGCACCCAGGTGCTCCGCGACGTCGACCGTGTGGTCGTGAGCCGCGATCCACAGCGCCGCCTCGGCGAGCGCGATCTCCCGTGAGGGCCGTTGCACGAGTGCGGCGAAGCGCTCGGTCGGATCCATCGGGAGCGACGGTACACTCACGGCCGTGGCGCCCGATCTCGCCGAGCAGGCCGTTGCTCGACTCCGACGGGTGAACCAGCGGATGACGGCGAACCGCTTCGCCATCATCGAGGTGCTACGGGACGCGACCCGACCCCTGACCATCCCGGAGATCCTCGAAGCGCGCGCCGGCCTCGCCCAGAGCAGCGTCTACCGCACGCTCGTGGTCCTCGAGGAGGCCGGGGTGGTGCACCGCATCGTCACCAACCACGAGCACGCACGTTTCGAGCTCACCGAGGACCTGACCGGCGACCACCACCATCATCTGGTGTGCGCCGTCTGCGGCTCCGTCGAGGACGTCCCGACGTCCGCCGGGCTCGAGGCGTCGCTACGAGCCGCGGTGCTCGACATCGACCGCGCCACCGGCTTCACGACCGACGGGCACCGGATCGACCTCGTCGGCCGGTGTCGCAACTGCCACTGACCGCGCCGAAGCGACGCCAGAGTGGCGCGACCCCGCTCGGAGTCAGGTCGTGGCGAAGATCGGCTCGCCCGCGGCCAGCTTCTCGACCGCGCCCCTGATCGAGGCCTTCGAGAGCTCGCCCTGGGCACGCGCGACGACGACGCCGGCGGCGTCGAGCATCACGAAGTACGGGAACGCCTCGCCTCCGGCGGCGAAGAACGCCCGCAGCTTCGCGTCGTCGAGCAGCACGGTCGGGAACGGCCAGTCCTCACGCTCGAGCCACTCCGACGGGGGGTAGTTCGGCAAGCGCTTGCTGGTGTTCGTGGTGACGGTCTCGACGTCGACGCCCTCGAAGACATCTTCGTCGGCGAGCTCGACGATGACGGGGACCTCGGCCTGGCAATGCGGGCAGGAGTGCGAGAGGAACACGACGATGCGCGGCGCCCCCGGACCGCCGATCTTGACTCGCTCGCCGTCGAACCCCTTGGCCACGAGCCTGGGTGCCGTCTTGCCGATCGCCGGGTCGGAGGCCGATCCGACCGCATCCGAGGCGGGGAGCTTGGCTCCCTTCACCTTGACCTTCGGGCTCAGCTCGATCGCGGCGTCCTCGGCGGCCGCCGGCGTGGCGACGAGGGCGTTCAACGCGAGCGCGGCGACGACCGGCAGGACGAGAAGCCGGTTCCGGGGTGTGCGGGTCGTGATGGTGGTCATGACGTGGTCTCCACGGGGTCGGAGGCGGGCGGGTCGGAGGCGGGCGGGGCGGAGGCGAGCGGGTCGGAGGCGGGCGGACGTCGGGCGCCGACGAGCAGGAGCGCGCCGATGAGGAGGAACGCGCTCAGGTCCATGAACGCCAGGGTGATGTACCCGAGTTCTTGGAAGTACGGGATGCTGCACGGGACGAAGGCCGAGCACGACGAGCCCTCGGCCAGCGAGGGAACCCGCTCGACGAGCCAGTGGTACAGCGACAGCGGGGCGCCCACGACGACGAAGGGCAGCGCGTACCAGCGGGCGGCGGCATCGCGTCGGAGCAGGCCCACGACGAGGATGGCCGACAGCGGGTACATCGTGATGCGCTGGTACCAACACAGCTCGCACGGGAGATAGCCGACGATCTCCGAGTAGTAGAGGCTGCCGAGCGTCGTCACCACGGCGATCAGCGCGGCCACGGCGCCTGCGCGCGGGCCGAGGACCGTCAGCGCCTGCCGGGCGCGCCGTCCGGCGCCGGTGCGCGCCGCGACGGCGGCGAGGACGAGGGCCACGACCGCGACGTTGGCGAGGATCGTGAGGACCGTGAAGACGATGTTCGCGGTGTCGACGCCGTGCATGTCAGGAGATCTCCAGTGTTCCCTCGAGCGGCGGTTGCTCGAACTCGGAGACGATCGGGTTCGCGACGATCCGCCACTCGCCGGCGAAGGGGATGTCGAAGCCGGGCGAGTAGTAGTGCCCGGGACCGAGGCGGCGCAACGGCACGTCGATCGGCGGCACGTCGCCGGCGGGGAGTGCGAACGTGACGGTCAGGTCCTCGACGTCCAGGGGAGCCCCTGCCGGCGAGAAGAGGTCGACGTGGACGTCGTTGCGGCCCGCGGCCGCCGGGGTGACGGTGACGTCGACCGAGACCGTGTCCGCGTTCATCGTCACCCCGACGGCGCCGCGCGCGGTTTCAGCCGCCGAGTACCCGGGCGGAGCGTTCACGAGCAGCGCCGTGGCCACGAGCACCGCGAACCCCAGCACCACCTCGAACAGGACCGACCGACGGAGCCCGGCCCGCTCGGCCGCCGCTTCCTCGGGCGAGAGCTCCGGCGGCGCCTGCTCGCCGGACGGGCGGTCGTCGGCGTTCGCGAGCCACGACCGAGCCGACATCCGCAGCACGATCTCGCGGCTGAACGCGGCGATCACGACGATCGCGGCGACGAGGACCAGCTTCACCACCAGGATGCGTCCGAACTCCGTGTCACGCAGGCTGTCGAAGCCGCCCAGCTGGCGGATCGACTGGAAGGTCCCGGTGGCCGCGAGGACTGCGATGCTCCCGAGCGCGACGCGCGAGAACCTCGCGAGCGCGGCGGCCGATGACGCCGCCGTGCCCGACGCCTGCGAGGAACCGAGGGCGGTCGCGGCGAGCGCGACGATCCCGCCGAGCCAGACCGACATCGTGAGCACGTGCAGCGCGTCGGCGATCACCGCGGCATCGGACCAACGACCGCTGATCGCGTGGCCCGAGAGCCCCGGGGTGGCCGCGAGGAGCACGCCGACGAGCACGGCAGCAGGGAGCCACCATGGCGGGAGCGACGTCGGCCCGCCGTCGGGGTACTCGCGTGCGCGTTCACGGGACGAGAGCAGCGCGAGGAGCGGACCGGCGATCACGAGGAGCACGATCCGAGCGAGCCACACCTGGCCCTGGCGCTCGGAGAGCGTGTCGCCGAGGAGGCTCGTCGAGAACGCGTCGCCCAGCCCCAAGCCGGCGACGTACGGCCCGTAGACGAGGATGCTGACCGCGGTCGCCACCGCCGTGGTGACCCATCCGATGCGGATCACCCGTCGCGTCGCGCCCGTGCGGCGTGCGCCGGTCCACAGCACGGTGAACGCGACCCCACCGATGAGCAGTGCGAGCCCGGCGAACACCAGCCAGCGTGCGACTCCGTACACGGCGCCGACGACCGCTTCCCCGCCTTGGTCGGCGAGCAGGCGGTCCGCCAGGCCCGTGACCTCGCGACTCGTGGCGCTCGGGCCGGACCCGGACCCGACCTGGAAGGTGAACGCGCCGCTGACCGGATGACCGTCGTCGGACGTGATGCGCCACGTCACGACATAGGCACCGCCGTCGAGCTCGGGGAGCGCGAGGGACGCGATCCGGTCCGCGACCTCGACGACGCCCTCGTCGACGCGCACCTCGTCGGCGTCGAAGACGCGGATCGCGCCATTGGCCACCGTGACCGGCTCGGTGAACTCGAGGTCCACCGATCCCGGGCTCTCGGGGAGCACGGCTCCGGGACTCGGGTCGGACGTGACCAGGTCGGCGTGCGCGAACGCGGGTGCTGCCGACACGAGCAACACGCCCACGGCCAGCGCACACGCTCCGAGCACCCGGACGAGCGGCCGGCTGACGCACCGCGAGGGATGCATGGAGGTGCTCGACTCCTGATCTCCGGGGGGACCCCAGTATCGTCGCGGCGCGCATGCAGATGTCGACGCGGAGCGTCGCTCCTGGGCCACGGATCGCGGCGATCGGGCTGCTCCTCGGCGCGCTCCTCGTGGCGGCGACGCCGTCGCCTGCCGTGGCGCACGGCGTCGGCGGCGTGGATCCGAGCAACTACCGCACCCGCGTCACGTCGATCGATCCGTCGGTGGCCGGCGTCGTCGTGCGTCCGGTCGACCTCGGGACCCGACTCGAGCTCACCAACCGGGGTGAGACCGATGTCGTCGTCCTCGGATACGACGGTGAGCCGTACCTCCGCGTCGGGCCGCGCGGGGTCTTCGAGAACACCCGATCGCCAGCGACCTACCTGAACCGCTCGCTCCGGGTCGACGAGGCGAGCGAGCCCGTCCCGGCCACCGCCGATCCCGACGCCGCACCGAGGTGGCGCCGCGTCGATGACGGGCGGACGGCCCGCTGGCACGACCACCGCGCCCACTGGATGGGACGCGCGGACCCGCCGGTCGTGCAGCGCGACCCGGACCGCGGGCACCTGATCCAGCGTTTCGAAGTGGAGCTCCGACAGGGGCCCACGGCGATCGTCGTCCGCGGGGACGTTCGCTGGGTCCCCGGGCACCCGCCCTGGCCCTGGATCGTCGGCGCAATCGTGCTCGCCGGCCTCGTGGTCGCCGCGAGCCGGAGGCGCCGGGCCACGCAGCTCGTGGCGGGGACCCTGGGGCTGGTCGCGGTCGGCGAGGCGCTCCACGTGATCGGCAGCTGGGGAGGGACCACGCTCGCGACCGGCGACCGCCTCGGCGCCAGCGTCTACGCCATCGGCGCGATCGTCCTCTCGGTCGTCGCCTGCATCTCCGTGCTCCGGCGGGGGCTGGACCGGGCCGCACCGTTGGTGCTCGTCGCAGGTCTCTTCGTGGCGCTCGCCGGCGGCCTCGCCGACGTGACGGCGCTCGCCCGCTCGGGGATCCCCACGACGCTCGCATCCGACCTCGCGCGCGCGACCGTGATGCTCGCGCTCGGTGCCGGGCTCGGGCTCGCCGCGGTCGGCGGGCTCCGCCTCCGGGTCCCTGACGGCCCCCGCTAGGACCGCGCTCGTACGTCGTTGGTCAGGCGCAGTCGAGCGCGGTGGCGATCCGGTCGAGGTTCCGCTCCATCACCCGCACGTAGTCGGCGCCGTCGCCGATCGCGCCACGACGGCCGCGCAGCCCCTCGAGCGGGTCGAGCACGACGGTCTCCAAGCCACCGGCCTCGCGCGCGAGCGTTCGGGCGACGCGGTCCGAGGCGAGGGGCTCGGTGAAGACGGTCGTGGCGCCCTCTCGGCGGGCCAGGTCGGCGAGGTCGGCGACGCGCGCCGGATCCGGTTCCGCGTCGGGCGAGCCCCGGGTCACCCCGACCTCGCGGAGGCCGTAGCGGGCCGCCAACCATCCGAACGCCTCGTGGCTCGTGATGAGCAGGTCCCGCGCGCACGTCGAGAGCGTCGCCGCGTACCGCGCGTCGAGCGCGTCGACGATCGCCACGAACGCGCCCGACCGGCGCCGGTAGCCGGTCGCATGGTCGGGGTCGAGGCGGGCCAGGCGCTCCCCGACCCGCTCGGCGAACCGGGCCACCCGCACCGGGTCGAGCCAGACGTGCGGGTCCTCGTCGGCCCGTCGCGCCGCGGCGCCCTCGAGGTCGGCGATCCAGACGATGGTCGGACCGTCACGGCGCTCGGTGACCCGGTCGAGGGCCGGTTGGAAGGAACCGCCGAGGACGACCGCGAGGTCGGCGTCGAGCAGCGTGTCGACCTGGTCGCTGGTCGGCTCGAGGTCGTGCGCGTCCACCCCCGGCGGCGTCAGGTCGTCGACCTCCACCCGGGAACCTCCGACCGAGCGGGCGACGGCCGCGAGCGGGAACAGTGCCGCCGCGACCCTGAGCCGAGGAGTCGCGGCGGCGTCGGCGGACGCCGCCCGCGCGGGCGAGGGGGCCCATGCCGCCGACGTGCCCGCGAGGAGCACGGCGAGCAGGAAGAGGAAGCCGGACCGGCAGGGGCGGGCCGGTCCGGGCCGGGGATGGAACGGGCCGTGCACGGGACTCCCGAGGGGGCTTATTAGGAACGACTCCCATTCTATACTCGGACCGTGGATCCCGTCCTCACCGCCGAGCACGTCTCCCATGCCTACGGCGGGGATCCGGTCGTCGCGGACGTGTCCTTCACCCTGCCCCGCGGCCAGTTCGCCGCCCTCGTCGGTCCCAACGGGTCCGGCAAGTCGACCCTGCTGCGCGTCCTCCTCGGGCTCCTCCGCCCCACGGCCGGGACCGTCCGCTGCTTCGGGATGGACCCCCGCCGGCTCGTCGAGCGGGGTCGGGTCGGCTACGTCCCCCAGCGCCGGGTGCTGGCCCCCGACCTCCCCGCGACGGTCGCCGAGGTGGTCGGCACCGGGCGCCTCGCCCGACGCCGCTGGTGGCGGGGGCCGCAGTCCGAGGACCGGGCCGCGATCGCGCACGCGATCGAGGCGGTCGGGCTCGGCGCCGCGACCCGGCGACCGGTGCGCGAGCTCTCGGGCGGACAGCAGCAACGCGTGTTGATCGCCCGGGCGCTGGCGAGCGATCCGGAGCTGCTGGTCCTCGACGAACCGGTCGCCGGGGTGGACGCCGAGTCCCAACAGCTGTTCCGGGACTCGCTCGTCCACCTCGTTCGCGAGCACGGGGCCGCGATCCTGCTCGTCTCCCATGAGCTCGGGGCCGTCGCCGACGACCTCGACCGCGTGATGGTGATGAAGCGCACGATCGTGTTCGACGGACCACCTGACGAGCTCGTCGCCGGTGGCGTGAGCCTCGGCGTCCACCGCGACGACCTGCCCCTCTGGCTGGAGGGCATCGAGTGACCGAGGCCCTCCTCGCGACCCTTCCCCTCCCGTGGCCGTTCGACCGCGAGTACATGCAGCTCGCGCTGGGCGCCGCGGTGGTCGTCGGGGTGTGCGCGCCGCTGATCGGCGTGTTCCTCGTCCAGAAGAAGATGGCCCTGATGGGCGACGGCGTCGGCCACCTCGCGTTCGCGGGCGTTGCCGCCGGCCTGCTCCTCGAGGTCGCGCCACTCTGGAGCGCACTCGTCGTGGCGATCATCGGCGCGCTGGCGATCGACTGGCTGCAACGCCGGGGCCGGGCGACCGGCGACCTCGCACTGGCGCTCGTCTTCTACGGGGGCATCGCGCTCGGCGTCGTCCTCGTGAGCCGGAGTGGTGCGGGCAGCCTGTCCGTCGTCGAGTACCTCTTCGGATCGATCCTCACGGTGACCCCGCAGGACCTCGGCCTCATCGCCGGCCTCGGCATCGCGATCGTCACGATGCTCGCACTGTTCGGACGGCCGCTGTTCGCCGCCGTGCTCGACGAGGACGCCGCACGCGTCGCCGGCCTCCCCGTCGATGCCACGAGCGCGCTCCTCTCGGTGCTCACGGCGGTGACGGTCGTCGCCGCGATGCGCGTCGTCGGTGTCCTCCTCGTCGCGGCGCTGATGGTGCTCCCGGTCGCGTCCAGCCGTCTCCTGGCGCGCTCGTTCCGCGGGACGCTCGTGATCGCCGTCCTCGTGGGTGTGCTCAGCGCGGTCGTGGGCCTCGCCGGCGCCCGCGCGTGGGGATCGGCGCCCGGCGGGACGATCGTCCTCGCGGCGACCGCATGCTTCGGGATCGTGGCGGTCGGTACGACCACCGTCGGCGACGCCGGCCGGAGACGTCGCACCCCGCCGGACATGCTGATCGACGTTCAGAACCCCGGTGCCCTACCGCCCCACGGTCAGCAGACGGGCCGCACCGAGGGGTAGGGGTTCACCGCCGACCCGCCACCGGGGTGGATCTCGAAGTGCGTGTGGGTCGCGGTGTACCGGGCGTCGCCGGTGTTGCCGACGTACCCGATCACCTCACCCTGCGCGACCTGCCGGGGACCGCCCTCGTAGGCCGAGAGGTGGAAGTAGTAGTAGAGGTTGCCGTCGTCGCCGCGCAGGTAGGCGCCCATCCCCGACGTGCCACCCTGCTTGAAGGTCACGTTGCCGGAGACGACCGCGACGTTGGGAGTGCCCCGAGCCGCCATCAGGTCGACGCCCTGGTGGGCTCCCTGGTGGCGCGGGTAGCCCCACGAGTCGATGAACGAGAGCGCACCGCGGATGGGGCACACGATCCCCGTGGCGACGTAGTTGCCCGAGTAGTCACGTCCGTTCCCGGCTCGGCTGCTCGCCGCCCGTGCCGCCGCCGCGGCGGCCTCGCGGGCGGCCGCGGCCGCGAGCTCCTGGCGCAGCTGCTCCTCGAGGACGTCGAGCGCGCGTTGGGCCTCCTCGAGCTGGGCCTGCACCGCGACCTGCTCCACCTCGACCTCCGCGACCACGGCCTCTTGCTCGAGCTTCCGCCGCTCCACCTCGAGCCGCTGACGGTCCAGCTCCTCGGTGAGCACCTGGAGTCGGCGGGCGTCGGCGTCCTCGCGGGCCTTCGTCTTGGCGAGGAGCTTGTCGCGCCGGATCTGGTCGAGGGGGTCGCCACTGTCCAACACGAACGTGCCCGGGCCGAGCGCATCGCGGGACACGTACGCCCGGACCGCCCGCTCCCGAGCGCTCGCCCGCAGGGTCGCGACCTCGGCCTTGCCCGTCGCGATCTGGCCCCGGAGCTCCTCGATCCGGGCGGTGAGCTCCTCGAGGCCCTCCACGGCGGCCTCGTAGCGGGCCGCGGCCGCATCCGCCGCCTGCTGGGAGGCGGCGACCGTCGCCTTGGCATCGTCGATGGGGGTGGCCCCGACCGGCGCGCCGAGGAGCCCGAACGCCGGGCTCACGGCCACGGCGACCGCCACACTGATCACACCAATCGATCTGGACCACATGAACAACACCACATACGCGCGACAGAGGCAACGGACGGACGACCGGGATCCTCCAGGGTAGGCGGGGCACCCTCCGGACCACAACGGCGGCCCGGACCGTCCATTGCACGCCCGCCGCTAGCCTCGGCGGCGCCGGCTCGGCCTCGCCGGCGGGAGACGGAGGGACGGATCGGTGCGCCTGCAGGGAGAGATCGCGCTGGTGACAGGCTCGACGTCGGGTATCGGCCGGGCGATCGCGGTCGAGTTCGCACGCCAGGGCGCCGTCGTCGCCGTCCACGGACGCGACGCCGAGCGGGGTGGCGCGGTGGTCGACCGGATCGCCACCGACGGGGGGACGGCCCGGTTCTTCCCGGCGGACCTCGCGGGCGAGCAAGCTTGCCAGGACCTCGTCGACGCCGTCGCCGCGTGGGCGGACGGGCTCACCGTGCTCGTCAACAACGCGGTCGCGAGCCCCGACGGCGGGAACGACGCGACGATCCGGGCCATGGACACCGCCTACTGGGAGGCGGCGATGCGAGTGAACCTCAGCGCCCCCATGTGGTGCTGCCGCGCCGCGCTCCCACACATGTCCCGGGCGGGCCACGGCTCGATCATCAACATCTCCTCCCGACAGGCCGAACGCCCGAGCGGGGGTCTCGCGGGATACGCCGTCGTCAAGAGCGGGCTCAACGGGCTCACCCGGGCTCTCGCCGTCGAGGAGGCGGCCCAAGGGATCCGGGCGAACACGATCAGTCCGGGCTACGTCATCAACGAACGCCGCGACGCCGACCTCTCGCCGGAGCGCCGGGCCCGCCTCGAGGCGATGCACCTCACCCGCCTCGGCGAGGCGTCCGACGTGGCCCACGCGGCCGTCTACCTGGCGAGCCACGAGTCCGACTTCCTCACCGGCATCAACCTCCAGCTCGACGGTGGCGGCAGCAACGCGCGCGCCGCGTCCCTGGGTTGAGCCGTGCATCCCCGCGTCTCGCTCTCGGCGATCTCGACCTTCCAGTGGTCCCTCGACGAGGACCTGGCCTTCTACGAGCGGGCGGGGATCACCGCGATCGGCGCGTCGCTCGCGAAGCTCGAGGGGGCGGGGATCGACGCGGGCGCCCGTCGGCTGCGCGACGCCGGGGTGCGGGTCACGAACCTCATCGGCCTTGGGCCGTTCCATCTCGATGATCCCGGGCAGTGGCCCTCGCAGCGCGATCGCGTGCGCGCCGCGCTCGACGCGGCCGAGGCCGTGTCGGCCGAGTGCATGATCCTCACCACCGGTCCCGCGCGCCAGCTGTCGTGGGAGGACGCCGCCGACGCGCTCGAGTCCGCGCTCGAGCCGGTCGTCGCCGACGCCCGCGCCCGGGGTCTCCCGTTCGGCCTCGAGCACACGAACTCGTTGCGGGTCGACGTCGGGTTCGTCCACACGCTCGCCGACGTGGTCGACCTGGCCCGGCGCCTCGGGATCGGGGTGTGCGTCGAGACCAACGCGTGCTGGGCCGAGCGCGGCCTGGCCCGGACGATCGCCGCGGGCGTCGACACGTTCCGGGTCGTGCAGGTCAGCGACTTCGCGATCGGCACGTTGTCGACGCCGAACCGGCTCGTCCCCGGCGACGGCGACATCCCGCTGGAGCGGATCCTCGGCCAGATCCTCGCGGCCGGGTACGTGGGTGCGTTCGACCTCGAGCTCATCGGCCCGCGGATCGACGACGAGGGCTACGAGGCTGCGTGCACCCGCGCCGTCGCGACGTTGGGCCGGATGCTCGAGGACCTCGGGGCCTGACGGCGGGCCCCGGAGCGGTGGGCGCGCCGTCAGCCCGGTGGCCCCCACGGACGGCGGGCGTCGTCCACGACCGGGACCGGGGCGCCCTCGGTCGACTCGACGAGCTCCCAGAACCAGTCGGGGAAGGGCTCCACCGCGCCCGTCGCCCCGAGGTACAGCTGGACGACCCATGCCCGAGCCACGGGCCGAGCGGTCGTCTGCTCCACGAGGCGCTGCTCGACCAGGCCCGACTTCCCCCGACGCGCTGCCCACCGGATCGCGCCCACGAACCGCTCGTCCATCGACGCCTCGCTCTGGTACTCGACCCGCAGGTCGCGCACCACGACCGTCGTCCCCCCGCGCCGGAGATGGCGCGGCCAGTCGGGCGCGAGATGCGCGGCTACGTACGCGACGCGCAGCTCGTTGAACATCCGCACCGCGGCCGAGTTGTTGAGATGCGCCTGGTGCGTGTCGGCATCGGCAGCGATCGGCTCCACGTCGAAGACGACGGCGAACCCGTCGGCGGCCAGGGCGTCGCTACCGGCCGACGACTCCGGTCCGCCGCGACGCACGCCGACGACGGGCCACTCCTCGTTCCAGTCGGCGTCGGCCCACTGGCGCTTGGTGCTGCTCACGACCAGAGGAAGTTGCCGCCGTCGACCATGAAGGTGTGGCCGGTCAGGTAGCGGCACGCGTCGCTGCAGAGGAAGTGCGCGATCGGCCCGATGTCGAGCTCGGGATCGCCGTTGCGCCCCGTCGGGCAGGTGCGCATGAACTCCTCGTAGTGCTCGCTGCCCATCGCACGCGGTGGGGCCGCGGCCGGCGCGATCGTGTTCACCACGATCCCGTCGGCCGCCCACTCGCGGGCCGCGGTGCGGGTGAGCCCGCGGATGGCTTCCTTGGAGGCGTTGTACGCGCCGAAGCCGGCACCCCCGACCCGGCCCATCGACGAGCCGAACGTCACGATGCGCCCCCAGCCGGCGGCCTTCATGTGGGGATGGACCGCCTGCATCGCCCAGAGCGTCCCGAGAACTCCCGAGCGGTAGAAGACGTCCACGTCGTCGGCGCTCACCTCGGCGACAGGCGCGTTGGCGCGGAACGTCTGCGCGTTGTTGACGAGGCCGTCGACGCGCCCGAGCTCGGCCACCACCTGCTCGACCATCGCATCGATCTGCTCACGCTGGGAGATGTCCACCTCGATACCGAGGTTCGGAGCGCCGAGCGCAGAGAGCTCGTCGCAGGTCCGGCGCATCTTCTCGGCGTTCCACTCGGCGACGACGACTGTCGCGCCGGCCTTGGCCAGGTGATTGGCCATCCCGCGACCCACCCCCTGGCCCGAACCGGTGACGATGATCACCCGGCCCTCGACCGAGTGCATGGCGCGGGTTGCGTCGCGATCGATCTCGGGGTGAAGCGGGCCGGGCACGGCGGCGACCCTACTCCCGGCACGAGTGGGGCTGGACGGATGCGGCCCGGCCCGACGTAACCTGCTGCGGATGCCGACCCTGTTCACGCGCATCATCGAGGGCGAGATCCCCGGGACCTTCGTCTGGCGCGACCCCGAGTGCGTCGCGTTCCTGTCCATCGCGCCGGTGCAGCCCGGCCACACGCTCGTGGTCCCCCGGGTCGAGGTCGACCACTGGATCGACCTCGACCCTGCCCTCGCCGCTCACCTCACCGTCGTCGCGCAGACGATCGCGCGGGCTCAGCAGCGCGTGTACGACCCGATCAAGGTCGGCCTGCTCGTCGCGGGTTTGGAGGTCCCGCACGTGCACCTGCACGTGATCCCGCTCGTGCGCGGCGAGGACGACCTCCACCTCGACCGGGCGCAGTCGGCCACGCCCGACGCGCTCGCGACCGAGGCCCAGCGGCTCCGGAGCGCGCTGGGCGAGCTCGGCGGCACGGGTGTCAGCGACTGAGCCGACAGCGTCCGCAGCGGGAGACGGCGGAACCACGGTCCTGCGTCTCTCACCCCGCCATAGGCGGGTGAGAGACGCATCAAGAAGCGGTGGGGGTGGCGCCCTTCGCGGCGGCGGTCAGCTGGCGGTCGCGGAGCCGGCCGAAGATCGTCCCTCCGAACAGCAGCAGCACGCTGACCAGCAGGATCATCGTCGACAGCACCTGGATCTGCGGGGGGATCGCCCGCTGGCGCGCCCCGAAGATGTAGAGGGGGAACGTCACCTCGTCGCCCGCGTTGAACGTCGTGATGATGAAGTCGTCGATCGACAACGCGAAGCTCAACAGGGCGGCGGCCATCAGGCCGGGCAACATCAGCGGGAGCGTCACCTTCGTGAACGTCCGCATCGGCCCGGCCCCGAGGTCCATCGCGGCATCCTCGAGCGTCCAGTCGAAGCCGCGCAGACGCGCCTTCACCGTCAACGCGACGAAGCTGACGCAGAACATCGTGTGGGCGATGACCACGGTCCAGAAGCCACGCTGGGCTTCGAGTCCGATGAAGAGGGTCGCGAGGGATGCCCCGAGAACGATCTCCGGGGTCGTGAGCGGGAGGACGAGCAGCAGGTTCACCGCACCGCTGCCGCGGAACCGGTAGCGCGTGAGCGCGAGCGCGATCAGGCCCCCGAGCACGACCGCCGCCGCCGTTGCGATCGCGGCGACCTGGAGCGACAGCTCGAACGCGTCGACCAGCTCCGGCACTGCGAACGGGTCGGCCCAGTTGGCGAGCGTGAACTGGTGCCAGACGATGTTGAAGCGACCCTTGGGCTGGTTGAAGCTGAACAGGACGATCACGAAGATCGGGACGAAGAGGTAGATGAACCCGAGCACCGCGTAGACGTTGAGGAGCTGCGAGCCCGCGCGCCGCATCCACGGCGGCGGGAAGCTCCGCTCGACCTGGAGATCGTCGACGGGCGGCGCGGCGGGCACCGACTCCACCACGGCGCTCATCCGGTCAGGTCCTCGGTGCCGAGCACGCGGGCATAGATCAGCACTGCGATCGTGATGATCACCATGAGGATGAACCCGAGCGCGGCCGCCGTCGGGTAGTCGAGCTGGACCAGGAACTGGTTCTGCACGACGTTCCCGATCATCGTCGTCCGCGGGCTCCCGAGGAACACCGAATTCACGAAGTCGCCGCACGCCGGGATGAAGGTGAGCAGGCTCCCCGCGATCACCCCCGGGATCGCGAGCGGGAACACCACCTTGCGGAACGCGCGTCCCGGGGTCGAGTAGAGGTCCTTCGCCGCGGCGACCAGATCGGGGTCGATCTTCTCCAGGCTCACGTAGATCGGGAGGATCATGAACGGCAGGAAGTTGTACGTGAGGCCCCCGATCACCCCGGCGGGCGTCGCCAGCAACCGGCCGTCGGCACCGAGGACGCCGATGGTCCGCAGCGTGTCGACGACGATCCCGGTGTCGGCGAGGATCGTCTTCCACGCGATCGTGCGGATCAGGTACGTGGTGAAGAACGGCACCACCACCAGGCCGAGGAGCAGGTGCTTGTACTTGCCGCCGCGGAACGCGATCACGTATGCGAGTGGGAACCCGATCGCGATGCACAAGATCGTCGTGAGCCCCGCGTAGACGAACGATCGCTGGATCTGCTCGCCGAACTGGTCGAACGCCTCCGAGTAGTTGCTCCAGTGCCAGGCGAAGTCGAGGTCGTTGGGGACGAACCGGTTCGGACGCGTCGACAACGACGCCCGCAGCAGGTACGCGAGCGGGACGAGGAAGAACAGGGCGAGCCAGATGACACCGGGGCTGAGGAGCCCATAGGGCGCGAAGCGACGTCGTCGCTCGGCCTGCTGGGCGGTCCCCGCCACCCGGCGCCCCCCAGCCGCCCCCTGTGCTTAGGCGCCCGCGATCTCGGCGAAGCGGTTGTCGAACTTCTCCTCTTCCTTCGAGTCGAGCGCGCCGAACGTCTTCAGCCGGGACTGGGTCTCCTCGGTCGGGAAGATCAGCTCGCTCTCGGCGGCCGCGGGGTCGAGCTTCGCGAGCTCTTCCTTGATGCCGTCGACCGGAGAGATGTACTGCACGTAGTTCGCGACGCGTGCTGCGATGACGGGGTCGTAGAAGTAGTTCATCCACGCGGCGACCTGCGCGCTCTGGTCCGACGGAGTCACCCAAAGCATCGTGTCGGCCCAGCGCATACCGCCCTCGTCGGGGACGACGAAACGAAGGTTCTCGTTCTCGATGAGCAGCTGCGCGACATCGCCCGACCAGCCGATGCAGGCCGCGAAGTTCCCCGCGACGAGATCGTCCTGGTAGTCGTTGCCGGTGAACCGGCGGATCTGACCGCTGTCCGATGCCTTCTCCAGCTTCTTGAACGCGCCCTTGGCCTGGGCGAAGGTGATCGTCGCCGGGTCGACGCCCTCGGAGAGCGCCATCAGGCCCATCGTGTCGCGCATCTCCGACAGGACGCCGATCTTGCCCTTGAACTTCTTGTCGAAGAGGTCGTCGATGCTCGTGAGCTCGCGCTTGGTCACCTCGAGGTTGTAGGCGATCCCGGTGATGCCGGTCTGCCACGGGAGGGAGTACTCACCCGTGGGGTCCCACAAGGGGTTCTGGAAGCCCGGCGACAGGTTCGCTGCGTTGGGGATGTCCCCCAGCGGGAGCTTCTGGACGTAGCCGAGTTCGATCAGACGCTGGGCCATCCAGCTCGTCGGGATCACGATGTCGAACCCGATGCTCTTGTTCTGGGAGAGCTCCTCCTGGTACTTCGCGAAGAACTCGTTGTTGTCGTTGATGCCCTCGTTGTACTTCAGCGCGACACCGGTCGTCTTCGTGAAGTCCTTCTTGGACTTCTTGTCGATGTACAGCGGCCAGTTGAGGACGTTGACCTTCCCTCCGGGACCGTCGGTCTGCGCCGCGGCGAACGCGCTCCCAGACGACAGCAGCGCCGGCGCGAGCGCGAGCCCGCCCAGCGTCGCCCCGCCCCGCGTGATGAACTCGCGCCGCGTCACCCCGGATGGGGTGGCCCCCGTCGCCCGGTTCCGTCTCCGTGCACTCATGTCATTGCTCCCAACGTTGCTAGCTCGTCGATCTCGGTCAGTTCGGTGAACTTCGTGTCGTGCGCAGGCAGGAGCCGAGCCGCTTCGGCGTCCCACGTCGCCCAGACCTCGGTGCCGGGACGCAGCATCGGCAGATCGTCCTCGGGGCCGATCTGCCCGATGATCTCCGTTCCGTCGGTGGTCCGCAACGCGGCCCGCACGACGGGGCCCTGGAACACCAGGTTCGCGACCGTCAGGCGAAGCCGCGGTGCGTCGCCGGCCGGTTCGTCCATCAGGACCTGCATGCGTTCCGGGCGCACCATCACGGTCCCCGCGCGACCGGCCGTCGTCTCGACGTGGGTCACCGGGACCGCCGTGCGCGTGCCGCCCGGGAGCGTCACCTCGGCCTGATCGGCCCTCACCGACTCGACGGTCGCGGGGATCAGGTTGGCGACGCCGATGAATCCGGCGACGAACACCGACGACGGCGAGTGGTAGATGTCCTCGGGGGTGCCGATCTGCTCGACGTTGCCCTCGTTCATGACCGCGATGCGGTCCGACATCGTCAGGGCCTCTTCCTGGTCGTGGGTCACGTAGACGAAGGTGATCCCGACCTCCCGCTGGATCCGCTTGAGCTCGAGCTGCATCGCCTGGCGCAGCTTGAGGTCGAGGGCGCCGAGGGGCTCGTCGAGGAGCAGCGCGCTCGGGAAGTTCACGAGCGCGCGTGCCAGGGCGACGCGCTGTTGCTGCCCGCCCGACAGCTGGCCCGGCTTGCGATCGGCGTAGTCGGCGAGACGAACGACCTCGAGCAGCTCTCTGCATCGCCGCTCGATCTCGTCCTTGGCGACCCGCTTGCCCCGGGGCCCGAACGCGACGTTGTCGAACACCGACATGTGCGGGAACAGGGCGTAGTGCTGGAAGACGGTGTTCACGTTCCGCTTGTAGGGCGGGACACGCGACACGTCCCGGCCCTCCAGCGTCACCCGTCCGGACGTGGGCTGCTCGAACCCGGCGATCATGCGCAGCGTCGTGGTCTTGCCGCATCCGGACGGACCGAGCATCGAGAAGAACTCGCCCCGGGCGATCTGGAAGTCGGCGTCGGCCACGGCGACGAAGTCGCCGAACCGCTTCGTGACCCGTTCGATGCCGATGACGGCATCGCCCGCCTCCGCCAGTGCGCTCGGTGCCGCGCTCGACGTGTCGTCGCCCACGATGAAGCGTGTCCCCCCTCTTCGGCAGTGCCGCGCTCGGTGTGGAAGAACTGTACCCACGAATCGGGCTCGCTCCGCAAGGGATTCCGCTCCCGGACTCATCTCTCACGACGGATTCCCTTGCGCGACGGGGATCCAGCCTCCAATATCGTGGTCCCACACGACGGAGGGTCATAGCCATGCCACACCAGAACTACATCGGCGGTGCGTGGAAGGATGCCGCCAGCGGCGCCACCGACTCGGTCCTCAACCCCGCGACCGGTGACACCCTCGCCGAGGTCCCCTCGAGCGACGCCGCCGACGTGGACACCGCGGTCGAGGCCGCCAAGGCTGCGTTCGCCGAATGGTCCCAGCAGACCCCTCGAGCGAGGTCCGAGGCGCTCGCCAAGGTCGCCGACGCGATCGAGGCCGACCTCGACACCATCCAGAACCTCGAGATCGACAACGTCGGCAAGCCCGAGTCGATCATCGAGTTCGAGATGGACCTCACCGTCGACAACTGGCGGTTCTTCGCCGCCGGTGCCCGGTTCCTCGAGGGTCGGGCCGCGGGCGAGTACATGGAGGAGCACACCTCGTTCCTGCGCCGCGACCCGCTCGGGGTCATCGCGTCGATCGCCCCGTGGAACTACCCGCTCAACATGGCCACGTGGAAGGTCGGCCCGGCGCTCGCCGCCGGCAACACCGTCGTGCTGAAGCCTTCCGAGATGACCCCGCTGAGCGCGCTCCGCCTCGCCGAGATCACCGCCGACATCCTGCCGCCGGGCGTGCTGAACGTCGTGACGGGCCAGGGTGAGTCCGCGGGCGCTGCACTCGTCGCCCACCCCGACGTCGCGATGGTCTCGCTCACGGGCGACGTCGGCACCGGCAAGGTGATCGCACGCGCTGCGGCCGACTCGCTCAAGCGGGTCCACCTCGAGCTCGGGGGGAAGGCCCCGGTGATCGTCTTCGACGACGCCGACGTCGACGCCGTCGTCGCCACGCTCGCCGAGGCCAGCTACTACAACTCGGGCCAGGACTGCACCGCGCCGTGCCGGGTGCTCGCCGGCCCCAAGGTCCACGACCGTTTCGTCGCCGGGCTCACCGATGCCGTGGGTGGGATCAAGACCGGGAACCCGCACGACCCCGACGTCGCGATGGGTCCGGTGGTCTCCGCCTCGCAGCTCGAGCGCGTCGTCGGCTTCGTCGACCGGGCCCGTGAGGCCGGAGCCGACGTCGCGGCCGGCGGCAAGGCGATCGACGGGGCCGGCTTCTTCTACGAGCCGTCGGTCGTCGTCGGCGCGGCTCAGGACTCCGAGATCGTCCAGCGGGAGGTCTTCGGACCGGTCGTCACCGTGCAGCGCTTCTCCGACGAGGACGAGGCGCTCGCCTGGGCCAACGACGTCGACTACGGCCTCGCGGCGAGCGTGTGGACTCGCGACGTCGGACGCGCCATGAAGATGTCAGCGCTGCTGCACTTCGGCACGGTCTGGGTGAACGACCACATCCCGATCGTCTCCGAGCTCCCGCACGGGGGGTTCAAGCAGTCCGGGTACGGCAAGGACATGTCGATCTATGCGATCGAGGCGTACACCGAGCTGAAGCACGTGATGGTCAAGTGGTAGTGGGGACGGCAGAGGCCGGCCAACCCCCGCCTCCTCCGAAGCCCAGTGCGTCGGCGGCGGCCGTCCGGCCCCTGCCTCGACACTGAATCCTCGATCGCAGATGACAAGGAAGAGAAGCTGATGGCGGACAAGTTCACCAAGAACGCGAAGGCGATCGAGGCGGCGGAGATGCCGCGGTTGCTCGAGGCGACGCAGGGGTCGAAGGCGCTCTACGAGCGGGCAGTTCGGCACCTGCCGTACGGGGTCGCCTCGTCGTTCCAGGCGGGCGACCCGTACCCGATCTACATCGCCCGGGGGGAGGGCTCCCACGTCTGGGACGTCGACGACACCGAGCGCGTCGACTTCCACGGCGGGTTCGGCTGCAACGTGGTCGGCCACGCCAATCCCAAGATCGTCGAGGCCATCGACCGGGCAGCCCGCACGGGAACGCACTTCGCGGCCACCACCGAGATCACCGTCGCCTTCGCCGAGGAGCTCTGCCGACGCTTCAGGCTCGAGAAGATCCGCTTCGCCAACTCCGGCACCGAGGCGACGATGGACGCGATCCGGGTGGCACGCGCCGCGACCGGCCGCGACCTCGTTGCCAAGGTCGAGGGTTCGTACCACGGCCACCACGACACCGTGATGTTCTCGGTCGTCCCCAACGCCGACGCGATGGGCGGACGCGACGCACCGGCGTCCGCGCCGATGTCGAAGGGCATCCCGTCCGAGATGGCGCGCCTCACCGTGGCCGTCCCGTTCAACGACGTCGAGGCCACGAAGCGCCTGTTCGAGGAGCGCGGCAGCGAGCTCGCATGCCTGATCATGGAGCCGGTGATGATGAACATCGGGGTCGTCGTGCCCCAGCCGGGCTACCTCGAGGCGGTCCGCGACCTCTGCACCAAGCACGACGTCGTTCTCGTCTTCGACGAGGTGAAGTCGGGCGCCACGATCGCCGAGGGCGGCGCGATCGAGCGCTACGGCGTCCAACCCGACCTCGCATGCTTCGCGAAGGCCATCGGTGGCGGGACGCCCACCGCCGCGTTCGGCGGCAAGGCGTCCGTCATGGAGGTCATCGAGCACGGCGCGGCACAACAGGGGACCTTCAACGGCAACCCGCTCGTCGCAGCCGCGGGGCTCGCCGCGCTCACCGAGGTCCTGACCCCCGACGCGTACGTCCGGCTCGAGGAGCTCGGCGCCCGGCTGGCCGACGGCCTCGGCAAGGCGATCGCCGAGTACGGGCTCCCGGCGCACGTCGTCGACCTCGGTGCGAAGGGCTGCGTCTCGTACCGCGCCGAGCCCCTCCAGAGCTACCGGGACTTCCTCGAGACCCGCACCGAGCTCTACGAGGCGTCGTTCCCGTGGGTGCTCAACCGCGGGGTCTTCATGACCCCAGGCGACGAGGAGCAGTGGACGCTCTCGGTCATGCACACCGACGACGACATCGACGCCTACATCGAGGCCTTCGCGGGATTCTGCGCCGCGGTGGCTGCCTGATCAGACCTCGGGCGGTTCGTCGACGAGCGCGACGAGCCGCTGGCCGGCCCGGACCTCCGGGGTCCGGTCGGCCGCGACGACGCTCAACCGGTCGTCGTTGACGAGGAAGAGCGGCAGCGCTTCCTCGCCGTAGCGCGCGCGGAAGCTGGTCATCTCGAACTGGTCGGTGATGTTGGTCGACTTCACCGTCGTGCCGGCCGAGAAGCGACCTGACAGCGTCTCGTAGGTCGCGTCGGGTGCGAAGAGGAACCGACCGCGGAGATGGGCAGGGAGGTCGTCGCGTCCGGGCGTCGCCCGTGACGGGGGCAGCTGGTAGACGTGCTCGGAGCCGAAGAGCGGCGCGAACCGCTGGGCTGCGAGCGCGTTCAGCTCGTCGTTCGCGGTGAGGGCCAGCAGCCGCCCGATGCCTGCCAGGTCCAGCTCTTCGAACACGCGCGCCGAGAGCACGCTCCCGTAGAACGTGGTGAAGCCGTCGAGGCGCGCGGCCGTGACCTGGGACCACTGGGTGTCGGCGAGGACGACCCGGAAGCCGGCGTCGGCGAGCGTCCGCGCGACCTTGCGGGCCCAGGGGTGCGCGCCCACGATGAGCACACCTTGCGGCGACCGTTCGGCGAGGCCGAGCCGTCGCGCGACCCATGGGGCGCCGAAGCCGTAGACGAGGATGGTCCCGACGACCACCACGAAGATCACCGACGTGACGCGTTGGGCCTCGGTGTCGCCGGCCTCGGCGAGCCGCAGGCCGAAGATCGAAGCGGTGGCGGCTGCGACGATCCCGCGCGGCGCCACGGTCGCCACGAAGAGCCGCTCGCGTCTGCCCAGCTTCGACCCGAGGGACGCGAGCCCGACCGCGAGCGGGCGGATCGCGATCACGAGGACGACGAGGAACAGCAGCGCGCGCACCCCGATCCCCTCCAGGTCGGAGCTGTCGAGACGCGCCGACAGCACGATGAAGAGGCCGGAGACCACGAGGATCCCGACCGACTCGCTGAACTCCACGATGTGCCGGACCGACACCCAACGCTGGGTGGCGAGTGCGATCCCCGTGACCGTGACGGTGAGGAGCCCGGCCTCCTCCTGGATCTCGTTGGCGATCGTGAACGCGCCCAGGACGACCGCGATCGTGACCGCACTCTGGAGGAAGTCCGGGACCAGGAACTGGCGCAGCAGGACGACGAGCAGGCCGGCCGCGAGCAGCCCGAGCGCAGTACCCGCCCCGACGGTCACGAGCACCCCGCGCGCCACCGTGCCGGTCGCGGCGCCCGGACTCTCCTGGGCCAGCACCGCCTCGAACACCAAGACGGCGAGCGTCGCGCCGATCGCGTCGCCGAGGATCCCCTCGCCCCGCAGGACCGGGCCCACCGCCCCCGTCGGCCGGATGTGCGCGAGCAGGGGCCCGATGACCGTGGGTCCGGTCACGACCACGATCGCGCCGACCAAGAGCGCGAGCCCGGGGCGGAGGTCGAGCACGACCGACGCGGCGCCGGTCGCCGCCGCCCAGGTGACCAGCACCCCGACGGTCACGAGGAGGAGGATGACGCGCCGCGCCGCCTGGAGCTGACGGAGGTCGAGTCCGAGGCTCCCTTCGAACAAGACGAGCCCGACCCCCAGCGACACGACGGCGGGGAGGCTCGGCCCGAGCAGCGCGTCGGGCGCCACGACATCCCCGAGGGGTCCCACGACGAACCCCGCGACGAGCAGCAAGACGATGGCGGGGAGGCGGATCCTCCACGCGAGCCACTGCGCCGCGATCCCCGCGGCCACGATCACACCGAGCTGCAGCACCGGATCATGGACCATGAAGTGCGAGACGCTATCGGCTCGCTACCTCTGCCAGACTCCCGGAGCGAAACCCAACCCGGAGAACCAGATGACTTCGCCGCTCTCGCCGTACGACGACTACCCGCTCCACCAGACCGCAGAGGTGCTCCGACACCCCGCGACGAGTGACCGCAACTTCTACGACCGCTACTACAACATGCTCCACGACTCGACCGGCGACGTCATGCTGATCACGGGTTTCGGCCAGTACCCGAACCTCTCCGTCCAGGACGCGTTCGTGCTGGTGCGGCGGGGCACGGAGCACCGCGTCGTCCGGGCGTCGTGCCCGCTCGGCAACGACCGGATGGACACGCGCGTCGGCCCGTTCACACTCGAGGTGATCGAGGGGCTGAAGCGGGTTCGGTTCCTCCTCGAGCCCAACGAGCACGACGTGTCGTTCGACCTGACCTTCACCGGCTCGATCGCGCCGCTGCTCGAGCCGCGGCACTACATCCGTCAGATGGAGCGCATCACGTTCGACACGCAGCGCTTCGCGCAGACCGGGTTCTGGGCCGGGCACATCCTGGTCGACGGGGACCGGATCGACGTCGACGGTCCGCAATGGAAGGGGACCCGCGACCGCTCCTGGGGTGTCCGACCGGTCGGCGAGCCCGAGCCGCCCGGGATCCTCGCAGAGGGCCCGTTCGCCATGAGCATGTGGAACTACGACCCGATCCAGTTCGACGACTACTCGATCGTCTACATGTGCTCCGAGAAGCCCGACGGGTCGCGCGACCTCGAGACGGCCAAGCGGATCTGGTGCGACCCGGCGCGCCCCGTGGAGCACCTCGGTCGCCCCGAGCACGAACACGAGTTCATCCCGGGAACGCGCCGGCTCCGCCGGAGCGCGCTGTCGTTCCCGCATGCCCCCGATGGCCCGTTGACGATCGAGGTCACGCCGCTCATCGAGTCCCATGTCGGCATCGCCACCGGATACTCACCCGAACCCGACTGGAAGCACGGGATGTACCACGGTCCGGACGTCGTCGTGCAAGGGGTCGCGCTCGACACCGAGCGCGACGCCGACCGCTTCTACGGGATCGTCGACGCGGCCTCCCGCTTCGAGACGAGCAGCGGCGACGTCGGCTACGGCCTGCACGAGTACATGTTCCTGGGCGAATTCCCGAAGTACGGGCTCACGGGTGTCCTCGACGGCGCCCCCTGACGAGAGGGAGACCGTGCGAGCCGGCGCTCGGGGCTCAGGTCTCGGCGAGCGCGTCGAGCACGCGGGTCGGGGTCAGCGGCTGCGCGGACACGGTCGCCCCCCGCAGGGCCAGGGCATCGGCCACAGCGTTGAAGACGGCCGGGGGTGAACCGATCGCGCCGCCCTCTCCCATGCCCTTGTGCCCTCCCGGCGTGGGCGAACGGGTCTCGATGTGCCCGACCTCGATCTCCGGCACCTCGGTCGCCGTCGGGAGGAGGTAGTCGAGGAACGTCGTCGTGAGCGGAGTGCCGCCCTCGTCGTAGACGAGGTGCTCGTACAGCACGCCGCCGATGCCCTGCGCGACGCCGCCGGAGATCTGCCCCTCGACGATCATCGGGTTGATCATCACGCCGCAGTCCTCGCTCACGACGTAGCGAAGGACCGTCACGAGGCCGGTCTCGGAGTCCACTTCCACCGTGCACACATGACACGCGTTCGACCACGTGATCGGCGGGGCCTGGTAGCTGACGGTCGCCTCGAGGCTCGGCGAGACGCCGGGCGGGAGCTCGGCCGGGTCGTTGTACGCGACCCGCGCGACGTCCGTGAGCGGCACGGCCTTCGACGGCGTGCCCCGGACCGAGACCTGCCCGTCCACCACCTCGAGGTCCTCGGGCGCGGCTTCGAGCAGATGGGCCGCGATCTCGACCACCTTCTCCTTCACCTGCAGCGACGCCTCGCGCGTGGCGCCACCCGCGACGACCGCGGTCCGGCTGCCGCCGGTGCCGGCACCGAACGGCGACGTCGCGGTGTCGCCCTGCACCACCACGACGTCGTCGAGCTCGACGCCGAGGTGCTCGGCCACCACCTGGGCCATCGTCGTCTCGACGCCCTGCCCGTGCGACCCGGTGCCGAGCATCACCGTCACGGTCCCGCCCGGCTGCACGCGCACGGTCGCGGTCTCCACGCCGAGGGACCCCGACCCCATGCTCGTCGGCTCGACATAGAGGCCGATCCCGATGCCGAGCAGCCGGCCTTCCTCGACGAACGCGCGCTGCTGCTCGGCTCGGAACGCGTCGTAGCCGATGATCTCGATGGCCTGCTCGAGCGTCTCCGCGGGCGTGACGTGATCGAGCTCCATCCCCATCGCGGTCGTGAAGGGGAGCTCCGTCGTCGCGACGACGTTGCGACGACGGAGCTCGAGTGGGTCCATCCCGATGGCCCGGGCCACGACGTCGACCATCTGCTCGCGCGCGACGGTCTCGAGCATCCAGGGCCCGCGGTACGCGCCCCGGCCAGCCGTGTTCGTCCAGACCGCGGTGCTCACGAACCCGAGGCGCCCGATCCGGTACGGCCCGGGGAACAGCATCGCGACGAACGGTCCGACACCGCCCGTCCCGCCCATGGGGTACGACCCACAGTCCTCGAGGTGATCCAGACGGGCGGCCAGCATCCGGCCGTCGCCGTCGACCGCGACGTCGATCGCGATTCGGTCGGCGCGCGCATGGTTCGCGGCGATGAGGTTCTCCCGTCGGTCCTCGATCCACTTCACCGCGCGGCCGATCCGGTGCGCGGCGGCGACCACGACCTGCTCGTCGCGCTGCAGGAAGTACTTCTGGCCGAAGCCCCCACCGACGTCGGCGGCGCGGACCCGCACCCTGTGCGCCGGGACACCGGTGAGCCGAGAGCAGACCTGGCGGGCCTCGTGGGGGTTCTGGGTCGAGAGCCAGATGTCGAGCTCCCCCGACGACGGCTCGTAGACCGCCACGACGCCACGAGCCTCCATCGGCACACACGTGTGGCGATGCTGGTGGAACGTCTCGTGCACGACGTGCGCCGCGGACTCGAAGATCGCGTCGAGCTCCGGGTCGGGTGGGGTCGGCACCGCCATCGCCACGTTCGAGCCGAGCTCGGGGTGCACCAGCTCGTCGGCCTCGGTGAGCGCCTGCTCGGGATCGATGATCGCGTCGAGCGGCTCGTAGTCGACCTCGACGAGCTCGCACGCGTCCTCTGCCACGTACCGGCTGCTCGCCACGACGATCGCGACCGGATCGCCCACGAAGCGCACGTCGCCATCGGCGAGGAGCCGCACCGGCGCGCACGGCGAGGGGGGCGCCGCGCCCTGGAACATCGTGGGCTGGAGAGGACCCGCGCCGGCGTTGAGGTCTGCTGCCGTCAGCACGGCGTGCACGCC
The DNA here is from genome assembly GCA_035763745.1 of Acidimicrobiia bacterium. Lineage (GTDB taxonomy): Bacteria > Actinomycetota > Acidimicrobiia > IMCC26256 > PALSA-555 > DASUAO01. Next base: position 21,826 of record DASUAO010000006.1, on the reverse strand, counting down.
GGGATGCTCTCGAGCCGCGCCGACGTCGATCCCGGTGATGCGTCCACGCGCCAGGTCGCTGCGGACGAACGCCGCGTGCAGCATGCCGGGCACCACGACGTCGTCGACGTACCGGCCGTGGCCCGTGAGCAGGCGTGGGTCCTCGCGTCGGGTGACGGACTGGCCGACGAACCGGCCGGCCGAGTGCGAGGACACCGACGGCTGCGTGGTCGTCACGACCCGGCCTCGGCGGCGCGCCGGACCGCTCGCACGATCCCCTGGTACCCCGTGCAGCGGCAGAGGTTCCCCGAGATCCCTTCCCGGATCTCGGCGTCGGTCGGCGAGGGGTTCTCGTGCAACAGCTGGGTGACCGTCACGACGAACCCCGGCGTACAGAACCCGCACTGGAGCCCGTGCTCGGAGCGGAACGCCTCCTGGACCGGTGAGAGCGACCCGTCGGGACCGCCCAGCCCTTCGATCGTCACGATGTCGGCGCCGTCGGCCTGCACCGCGAAGAGCAGGCACGACCGGACCGCGTCGCCGTCGAGCACGACCGTGCACGCCCCGCACACGCCGTGCTCGCATCCGAGATGTGTCCCGGTGAGCTGGCAGTCCTCGCGAAGGAAGTCGGCGAGGGTGCGCCGGGCCTCGACGGTCCCTTCCCGGCGCTCGCCGTTGATCGTCACCGCGATCCGGTGCTCACCCATTCGTCGCCTCCTCCAGTGCGCGCCCCAACGACCGGCCGACGAGATGCGCGCCGACGCGTCGCCGGTACGTCGCCGTCGCATGGATGTCGTCGGGCGGCTCGAGGTCGGCGACGGCGAGCTGTGCGATCTCCTCGAGCTCGTGCGGCGTGGGAGCCCGACCCATGAGCGCGGCTTCCGCCGCCGGCGCGCGACGGGGTGTGCTGCCCAGGCCCAGGAGCCCGAGCGCCGCGCGGCGGATCGCTCCGGCGCCGTCGACCTCGACGGCCACGGCGACCCCGGCCAGGGCGAAGTCGCCGCTCCTCCGAGCGACCTCGTCGAACGCGAACCCACAGCGGCCCTCCCACAGGGGGAACCGGATCGCCGTGAGCAGCTCCTCGTCGGCGAGGCAGGTCGTCCACGTGCCCTCGAAGAACTCGGTCGCGGGCACGGTACGCGTCCCGGCCTTGGAAGCGATCTCCAGGTCGGCATCGAGCGCCAGCGCCACCGCCGGCAGCTCGGAGGCAGGGTCCGCGTGCGCGATCGATCCACCGACCGTCCCGCGGTTGCGGATCTGGGAGTGACCGATGAGCGGGATCGAGGCCGCGAGCAGCGGGGCGGCGGACGCCACGTCCGGATCCCGCTCGACCGCGCGTTGACGGGTCATCGCGCCGATCACCAATGCGCCGTCGTCACGCCGGATCCCGGTGAGCTCGTCGACGCGGTTCAGATCGACGAGGTGGGCGAAGCGGGTGAGGCGCAGCGCGAGCATCGGGACCAGGCTCTGGCCGCCGGCGAGCGGCTTCGCCTCGTCGGCATGCTCGGCGAGCACCCCGACCGCGTCGGCGACCGTCTCGGGTGCGTGGTACTCGAACGCGGCCGGCTTCACCGCGACCTCCGGCTTCCGTGATGCCCTGACACCGGCGTCAGGTACGCGGGGAACCTAGCCCGTGGGCGTGGGCCGCGACACGGTCTCAGAGCTGGGTGCGACCGCGCTCCTCGATCGCGCTCCGGCGCCGGCCGACCTCGGCCGCGTCGATCCCATCGGCCAGCCACGCACGGTTCACCCGATCCTCGATCGCCCACCCGTCGTCGTAGACCGAGGCGGCGATCTCCGCATAGGTGGCGAACATCCGCTGCACCGCGACCTGGTCGTTGCCGACGACCGCCCGGGCCAGGTCGCGCGTGAACGGCAGCAGGTCCTCGTGCGGGACGACGTGGTTGACCAGCCCCCATGCGAGTGCCGTCGACGCGTCGATGAAGTTCCCGGTGGCGCTCAGCTCACGGGCTCGGCGTACCCCGACGCTCTCGACGAGCAGCACCGTGAGCCCCCAGCCGGGCATGATCCCGACGCGCGCGTGGGTGTCGGCGAACCGGGCGCGCTCGGACGCGATCAGGAAGTCACAATTGAGCGCGATCTCGAACCCGCCGGTGATGCAGGCCCCGTTGATCGCACCGATCAGCGGCTTGTCGTGCGGCGGGAACGGTCCGCGGAACTCGGCGTACTTCCCGATCTCGTCGCGACGGTAGGGATCGTCGGGGTCGGGGACAGGCACCCCGGTCGGGGCGTTCGAGATCTCCTCGAGATCGGCCCCGGCGCAGAACGCCGGATCGGCGCCGGTCAGGATCATCGCGGCGACGCCGTCGTCGGCTTCGCAGTCCGCCACCGCCCGGGCGAGCCCGACGCCCAGCGCGCTGTTCATCGCATTGCGAGCGTCGGGTCGGTTGAGGGTGATCGTGGCCACGCCGTCGTCGACGGCGACGAGGACGACTTCGCTGCGGCTCACGCGAGGAGCTCCGGGTGGCGGGCCTCGACCATCCGGCGCATCCCGTCCTGCCAGCCCACGCGGGCCTCACCAACGAGGGCCGCCATCTTCGTCAGGTCGACGTGCACGCTGCCGATCGTGGCCGCGGTCTCCTCGAACGTGGGCTCGAGTCCGGTGAGCTCGCCGAGGAACGCGCACCACTCCTCGATCGATGCCGACGGCCCGCCCCAGTTCACGATCGTCGCCGGGACGCTGGCCGCGTCGAGGAGCCCCGGCACCGTCCGCAGGATGTCGTCGTCGTGGATGGGGTCGAAGAGGTTGGGACGCTCGGGATGGAGCGAGATCGGGTGCCCGGCAAGCATGAACTCGAGGTGCCAACCCGGCCAGCCACCGTTGTCGCCGTACGGCACGTTCAGGCGGGCGATGGTGGTCGGAACACCGTGCTCGCGCGCGGCGGCACGGGCGACGACCTCGGCCGCGATCTTGGCGAGGCTGTAGGTGGGGAACATCGCTCGGTGGTTGTCACCGAGGGGATCTGTCTCGACCAGCGCGTGGTGTGGTCCGACGTGCTGGTACACGGCGGTCGATGAGCAGTGGAGCAGTGCCTTCGGCGTCGTGCGCGCGACGAGGAGCGCGATCGACTCACCGTTCGCCGCGAAGTCACGGTCCCAGTCTGCGTCGTTGCCCTTGGCCACCGCGAGGTTGAGCACGACGTCGAAGTCGGTCGGCACCTCGGAGAAGTCCGTCGTCGCGAGGTCGGCCGTCACGCAGGTCACGCCGGCCGCCTCGAGTCGCTCGCGTGCGGCCGCATCGCGGAACCGGGCGACCCCCCACACGTCGTTGTCGGCCGCGAGCCCGAGGGTGAGTGGCAGCGCCACCTGCCCGGTCGGCCCGGTCACCAGGATCTTGGCCCCCGACAGGCTCATCCGGTCCCCGCGTCCACACGCGGTCGGAAGGTCGGCACGGTCGTCCCCTCGCGCACGTCCCGCCAGACGAGGTCGACGGGGAGGCCGATGCGCACCGCGTCGAGCCCGACCTGCTGCAGGGCCCCGACGAGACGGCAGCCGTTCGTGCCCGGCAGCTCGACGACCGCGGGGACGTAGGGCACCGAGTCGCTCAGCTCGGGCAGCAGCGGATGGTGGATGATCGTGAAGCTGTAGAGCGTCCCGGTGCCGTCGTGCTCCACCCACTCCACCTCCTGGGCCTGGCACGTCCAGCAGAAGGCGCTCGGGGGGAGGCGGAACGTCCCGCACGCCGTGCACCGCGGCACCACGAGCCGGTGCTCCGCCGCGGCGTCCCAGAAGGGCTGGGTGAAGACGTCGGGCGTGAGGTGGATGAGCTCCTCCGGCGGCAGCCGGGCCTCGAGCCCCGCGCCCGGACTCACGACGGCGCACCCGCGAGGAGCAGTGACGACACGGGGATCGACGCCGGACCGCCCGTCACGAGCGCGACCTCGGCACCGGCGACCTGGTTGACGGCCGTGCCCCGGATCTGCTCCACCGCTTCCTTCACGTGGGTCATCCCGATGATGTACGCCTCGGACAGGTTGCCCCCGTGCGTGTTCACCGGCAGCGCGCCGTTCGGCCACCGGATGTTGCCGTCGGCCACGAACGGACCCGCCTCGCCGATGCCGCAGAACCCGTAGTCCTCGAGCTGCATGAGGACCATCGGGGAGAAGTGGTCGTAGAGGAGGGCGACGTCGACGTCGGACGGCCCACTCCCCGCCATCGCCCAGAGGCGCGCCGCCACCGGTCGGTGCCCCGAAGACGCGAACTCGTCGTCGGGCATCCCCATCCACGTGATCGCCTGGCCCCACCGCCCGTTGCCGCCGTGCGCCGACGCGCGCACGTACGCCGGTGGGTGGCGGAGGTCGCGCGCCCGTTCGGCGGTCGTGGTGACCACCGCGACCGCGCCGTCGCACTCGAGGCAGAAGTCGAAGAGGCACAGCGGATCAGCGATCATGCGCGCGGCGAAGTAGTCCTCGAGGGTCAGCTCCTCGCGCATGATCGACGTCTCCCGTCGGCGTGCGTTCTCACGCGTCGAGATCGCGACCTCGGCGAAGTGCTCGCGCGTCGTGCCGTAGAGGTGCATGTGTCGTTGCGCGAGCACGGCGAACATCTGCCCCGGACCCATGAGCCCTGCGGGCTGGATGAAGTTGCCCTCGGGGGACGGCGGTGCGGAGTACTGCGCGCCGGCCTTCCCCTTCCCCTTCGGGGCGTACGAGGCGCCGAAGCGGTTCGCCGCCTGCTGGAGCGTCATGAGGCTCACCACGCACGTCGCCATCCCCGACGCGATCGCCGCGGCAGCGAGCCCGACCGATCCGGCCGCGCCGCCACCACCCCCAGTGAGCATCGCGGTGAACCGCAGCTCCGGGATCCCCATGACCTGGGCGAAGAGGGAGGTGTCGCCGCCGAGCCCGAAGGAGTAGAGCGCGAGCCCGTCCACGTCGCCGACCGTGAGCCCGGCGTCCTCGAGCGCAGCGAGCATGGCCTTGCCGGCCATCTCGAAGGGCGTCTGCGGGAGCGAGCGTCCGCGCTTGTAGTACGGGGTCGCACCGACACCCACGATCGCGCTCTGGTCCCTGAGACTCATGCGGGGCGCATCATGGCACCTCGGCACGCGCCACTCGGGCGATCCGGCGATGTTCGCGCCATCATGGTGCGCCATCATTGCGTGATGGATGCAGCATCGGTGTGGGCCCGGCGTGACGCCGACGTCGTCTGGCACGGGTTCACACAGATGTCCTGTTACACCGAGAGCGCACCGATCATCGTCGAGCGCGCCGAAGGCCACGAGCTGATCGACGTCGACGGGAAGCGCTACCTCGATGCGATCTCGTCGCTGTGGGTGAACACGCTCGGTCACTGCGTCCCCGAGCTCGACGACGCGGTGCGGGAGCAGCTCGCGCGTGGGGGCCATTCGACGATGCTCGGGAACGGCAACCGGGTCGTGATCGAGCTCGCCGAGGCGCTCGCACGCCTGGTCCCGGTCGACGAGCCCCACTTCCTCTTCGCCTCCGACGGCGCGTCGGCCGTCGAGCAGGCCCTGAAGATCTCGTTCCAGTACTGGGCCAACCGCGGCATCGAGGGCCGGACCACCTTCCTCGCGTTCGGCGGCGCGTACCACGGCGACACGATCGGAGCGCTCTCCGTCGGGGCCGGCGGGTTCGGGACCGACCTGTTCGACCCGTTGCGCTTCCCTGTCCTGCGCGCGCCGGAGTTCGGCGACCCCACCTGCTTCGAACACGCGATCGCGATGGTCGCGGCCCACGCCGGCAGCCTCGCCGCCGTGATCGTCGAGCCGCTCGTGCAGGGCGCGGCCGGGATGCATCTCGGCGATCCCGGTGGCCTCGAGCGCCTCGGTGCCGCATGCCGCGACCACGACGTCCTGCTCATCTGCGACGAGGTCGCGACCGGCTTCGGTCGCACCGGCACCCTCTTCGCCTCCGAGCAGTGCGGGCTGCGCCCCGACCTCCTCGTCCTCGGGAAAGGGCTCACCGCCGGGTACGTGGCCCAGTCGGCGACGGTCGCGAGCGGTCGTGTGTTCTCGGCGTTCCTCGGTCCCGACCTCTCCGAGCACACCCTCTATCACGGGCACTCCTACAGCGGGAACGCACTCGCGTGCGCGGTGGCGTTGCGCCATCTCGAGCTGCTCGCCGACGGCACGGTGCTCGCCAACGTGCGCGCCCGGTCGACCCAGCTGCGTGCCGCGCTCGACACGCACGTGCGGCAGCACCAGGCAGTCGCCCAGGTACGACTCCAGGGTCTCATGGGTGGCGTCGAGCTCGCCCCGCCGCGTGACGGCCTCCGGTGGGGCCGACGTGCCTGCGCGGCTGCGGTCCAGCGCGGGGTGCTCCTCCGTCCCCTCGGCGACGTCGTCGTGCTCATGCCACCGCTCACGGTCACCGCAGAGGAGATCGATCGCATCGTCGAGGTGCTGGTGGACTCGCTCGACACGCTGACGGACGCGCCATGACCTGGCGGGAGTGGGCCGAGCACCAACGCCGCGACATCCGGCGCGCGGGGCAGTGGCGGGCGCCGCGCGACCTCGACGCGGCCGGGCCCGAGGGAAAGCTCGCACCCGACGACCGCCCTGTCGTCTCCTTCGCGTCCAACGACTACCTCGGTCTGACGCAGCACCCCGCGGTGGTCGCAGCGGCGCGGGCCGCGCTCGACCGCTGGGGTGCGGGATCGGGATCGGCGCGGCTGATCGTCGGCTCCCGCCCGGTGCACAGCGACCTCGAGGCCGCGCTCGCGGCGTGGAAGCGGACGCCCCGCGCGGTCCTGTTCCCCACCGGGTTCGCGGCGAACCTGGGCGTCCTCACCACGTTCGGTGGACCCGGCGTGCTCGTCGTGTCCGACGAGCTGAACCACGCGTCCATCATCGACGGCTGCCGACTGAGCCGGTCACCCGTCGAGATCACCCGCCACGCCGACCCCGATCACGTCGACGCGGTCCTGGCCGGGTCCGACCACGTGCGCGCGATCGTCGTGACGGACACCGTCTTCTCCATGGACGGCGACGTCGCGCCCGTCGACGACCTCGCCGCCGTCTGCGCCGAGCGCGGCGCACTGCTCGTCCTCGACGAGGCCCACGCCGCGCTCGGACCCGACCTGGCAGACCTCGCCGACCGGACCCCCGACCTCGAGCTGGTCCGCATCGGCACCCTGTCGAAGATGCTCGGCTCCCTCGGGGGGTTCGCGGCGACTTCGGAGCCGTTCGCCGACCTGATCGTCAACCGTGCGCGCTCTTACATCTTCACCACGGCGTCCACCCCGGCCGATGCCGCGGCCGCGATGGCGGCCGTCGAGGTGGTGCGCTCGGACGAGGGCCGACGACTCCGAGCGCGGTTGCAGCGGCACGTGGAGCGGGTCCGCGCGGGCCATCCGTCGCCGATCGTGCCGATCGTCATCGGGGACGAAGCGGCGACGATCGCGGCGTCCGAGGCGCTCCTGGAACGGGGGATGCTGGTCCCGGCGATCCGGCCGCCCACGGTCGCACCGGGGTCGTCGCGCCTGCGGATCGCACTGTCCGCCGCGCACACCGACGCCCAGATCAGCACACTGGTGGAGGCGCTCGCCACGATCGACCCCCGCCGATGAGCCGACCGTCGGTCCTCGTCGTCGTCACCGGGACCGGCACGGAGGTGGGCAAGACGTGGGTGGCCGCGGGGCTGGCGCGCGGGCTGCGCGACCTCGGCGTGGCCGTCGCGGCGCGCAAGCCCGCGCAGTCCTTCGCGGTCGACGACCACCACCTGCGGGACGCCGAAGTGCTGGCGGATGCGACCGGTGAGGACCCGGTTGCGGTGTGCCCCGCGCATCGCTCGTACGCCGTGGCGATGGCACCACCGATGGCGGCCGACGCGCTCGGACTCGACGAGTTCACGATCGCGGACCTCGCCATGGAGACGCGCTGGCCGAGCGGGGTCGACCTCGGGCTCGTCGAGGGCGCGGGCGGGCCTCGCTCTCCGTTGGCCACCGACGGCGACACGGTCGACCTGGCCCGTGCCCTCGCGGCCGACCTCGTCGTCCTCGTCGCTGATGCGGAGCTCGGCACGATCAACGCAGTGCGCCTCGCGGTCCCGCCGCTGGCCGAGGTGGCACCCGTGATCGTCTTCCTCAACCGCTACGACGACGGCGACGGGCTCCACCGCCGCAACCGGTCGTGGCTCCGACGCGACCACGAGGTGGAGGTGGCCGTGCCCGGCCTCGTCGAGCGAGTGGCGCGTCAGCGGCCGTAGCGGTCGCGGATCCGGAACCACTGGCCCACGGCCGGGAGGTAGCGGTCGCGCAGGGAGTGCAGGGGCACCTTCGGAAAGGGGAGGCGGGCGAACGCGGGCGGTGCGCCCTCGCCGACGAGCCACCGCGCCGCCTGCTGGCCGAACCAGGTCATGAGCGCGACACCGGTGCCGTTGCACCCGGTCGCGAAGGCGACGCTCCCACCGCCCGGGAGCGGCGTCCGGCCGCAGTGCGGCAGCCGATCGAACGTGATCGCGACGTTGCCGCCCCACGCGCGGTCGATCGCGACCCCTTCGAGCTGCGGGTGCACCCGGACCATCTCGCCCGCCAGGACGTCGCGGGCCCTCGGCACCGTCGTCGCGCCGAGGCTGGTCCGCCCGCCGAACACGAGGCGGTCGTCGGGAGCGCGGCGCCAGTAGAAGAGGAAGTTCTTCGTGTCGTGGACCATGCGACCGTTCGGGATGCACGACGCCGCGAGGGCGGGGTCGAGCGGCTCGGTCGCGACGATGAAGCTGCCCATCGGCACGACACGTCGTCGCAGCTCGGGCACGATGTCGTCGACGGTCGCGTTCGCGGCCACGAGCACCTCGCCGGCCTGCAACGATCCGCGAGTCGTGTCGACGCGGTATCCGTCGGCATCGCCGAGGGCTGTGATCCCGGTGACCCTGGTCTCCCCGTGGAGCACGGCGCCCTGCTCCACCGCGCGACGGACCAATCCCGCGTGGTACGCAGCCGGTTGCAGGCCACCGGTGCGCTCGACGAGCAGGCCCGCGTGGTAGGCGGAGCTCCCGATCTCCGACGCCAGCTCGTCGCGTGCGAGAAACCGCGCGTCCTCGCCCAGCTCGTCCCTCCACGCACGCGCCTCGGCCTCGAGGTGGGGAACCTGGGCCTCGTGGTGCGCGAGCAGCAGCCCGCCGGTGCGGGCGTAGTGGCAGTCGATCGACCATTCGTCCACGAGCCGCTCGACGAGCGCGAACGCGTCGAACACCGCCTCGACGAGCTCGCCGCCGAGTGGACCGTGGCGGCGGGCGAGCCACGCCGGGCCGTGCTTGAGCTCGGGGATCACCATCCCGCCGTTGCGGGTGCTCGCACCCGTCCCGATGGTGTCGGCGTCGAACACTGCGACGTCCCGACCGCGTGCCGCGAGCTCGGCACCCGCCATGACGCCGCAGTAGCCGGCGCCGACGACGGCCACATCGACCGACGACGCCATCGGCGTCGTCTCGGTGGCGGCCGGGGGCAGCGCGACCCCGTCGTGCCACAGGGGGGCTTCGCGGTAGCCGGCCCCGAGCCGGGCTGCCTCCATGCGTCGATCCTAGGACCTACGGGTCCTTCGAGGTCCGGGATCCGCAGGAAATCGGGAGCCAATCCGAGGATTCCACGCTTGACTGGACATCAGACGACGGATTCCCTTGCGTGTGTCCGTCGCGCATGCCATCGTCACGGGCATGGTGCGAGCCGACTCCGAGGCGATCATGACCCTCGACGACACCGACAAGGCCCTGATCGAGGCGCTCCAACGCGACGGCCGCAGCCCGTACACGAAGCTCGCGGCCGCGGTCGGGCTCTCCGAGGCCGCGGTGCGCCAGCGCGTCCAGCGTCTCATCGAGTCCGGCGTCACCCAGATCGTCGCGGTCACTGACCCGCTCATGCTCGGCTTCCGACGCATGGCCATGATCGGCCTCCGGGTCGAGGGGGACCTCCGGGACGCTGCCGACACGATCTCGTCGATCCCCGAGGTCGACTACGTGGTGATCGTGGGTGGCTCCTTCGACCTGATGCTCGAGGTCGTCTGTGAGGACGACGACCACCTCCTGAGCCTGCTCAACGACAAGATCCGGGCGATCCCCGGAGTCCGCGCCGCCGAGACGTTCACCTATCTCCGCCTCTACAAGCAGACCTACGCATGGGGTACCCGATGACTGCGCCGACCGACAACCACACACCCGAAGAGCTCGAAGCGCTGGCGCACCGACACCTGTGGATGCACTTCAGCCGCCTCGGCGGGTACCACGCCGACAAGCCGGTCCCCATCATCGCCCGCGGTGAGGGCTGTCACGTCTGGGACGTCCACGGGAAGCAGTACCTCGACGCGCTCTCGGGCCTGTTCACCGTGCAGCTCGGACACGGCCGCCGCGACCTCGCCGAAGCTGCGGCCGCACAGATGGAGACCCTCGAGTACTTCCCGATCTGGACGTACGCCCATCCGCCCGCGATCGAGCTCGCGGCGCGCCTCGCCGAGCTCGCTCCGGGTGACCTCAACCGGGTCTTCTTCACGACCGGAGGCTCGGAGGCCGTCGAGTCGGCGTGGAAGCTCGCGCGCCAGTACCACCGGGTGCGCGGCGAGGGTCAGCGCTACAAGGTCATCGCGAGGCAGATCGCGTACCACGGCACCACGCTCGGGGCGCTCGCGATCACGGGGCTCCCGTCGCTGAAGACGCCCTTCGAGCCCCTCACGCCAGGCACCGCGCACGTCGTCAACACCAACCGGTACCGCCACCCGCTCGCCGACGACGAGAAGGCGTTCATGCTCGCCGTCACCGACGCGATCGAGGACGCGATCTTCTGGGAGGGACCCGAGACGGTGGCCGCGGTCTACCTCGAGCCGGTGCAGAACGCCGGGGGCTGCTTCATCCCGCCGGAGGGGTACTTCCAGCGGGTGCGCGAGATCTGCGATCGCCACGGCGTGCTCCTCGTCTCCGACGAGGTCATCTGCGCGTTCGGGCGCCTCGGCGAGTGGTTCGGTGCCGAGCGCTACGACTACCTGCCCGACATGATCACCTGCGCCAAGGGCCTCACCAGCGGCTACGCGCCCCTCGGCGCGGTCATCTGCCGCGACCACCTCGCCGAACCTTTCCTCGAGGCGGGCGCGTCGTTCCTCCACGGGATCACCTTCGGCGGCCACCCGATGTCGTGCGCCGTCGGCTCGGCGAACCTCGCCGCGATGGACGCGGAAGGGGTCTTGGAGAACGTGCGGGCGAACGAGGCCGGGTTCCAGGAGCGACTCGACGGGCTGCGCGACGTCCCCATCGTCGGTGACGTGCGCGGGGCCGGCTACTTCTGGGCCCTCGAGCTGGTGCGAGACCAGCAGACCGGTCAGACCTTCACCCGCGAGGAAGCCGAGGGCTTGCTCCGAGGATTCCTCTCGCCCCGGCTGTACGACGCCGGCCTGATCTGTCGTGCCGACGATCGAGGCGACCCCGTCGTCCAGCTGTCGCCGCCGTTGATCGCCGGGGACACCGAGCTCGACCAGATCGAGTCCACCCTGCGCACGGTGCTCACCGAGGCGTGGGACCGGTTCGGAGCATGAGCGCCCTCACGGTCGGCGTGCCGCGCGAGGTCAAGGACGGCGAGCACCGTGTCGCGGTCACCCCCGACGGCGTCCACGAGCTCGTCGCGTCGGGCGCGCCCGTGATCATCGAGGCCGGAGCAGGCGTGGACTCCTCGATCTCCGACGACGACTACCACCGTGCGGGGGCGACGATCGTCGATTCCACCGCCGACGTGTGGGGCCGCGCCGATCTCATCATGAAGGTGAAGGAGCCCAAGCCGGACGAGTTCGCCTACATGCGGCCCGGCCTCGTGCTCTTCACCTACCTGCACCTCGCGGCCTACCCGGAGGTCGCCGACGCCCTCGTCGAGCACAAGGTGACGGGCATCGCGTACGAGACCGTCCAGCTGCCGGACGGCTCCCTGCCCCTGCTCGCCCCGATGAGCGAGGTCGCGGGCCGGATGGCCACCCAGGTCGGGGCCCACTACCTCGAGCGCGAGCACGGCGGGCGCGGCGTCCTCCTCGGCGGGGTCCCGGGCGTGCGCCCCGCCCGCGTCGTGGTGCTCGGCGCAGGGAACGCTGGGTGGAACTCGGCCTGGATCGCCCAGGGCATGGAGGCCGAGGTGCTCCTCCTCGACAAGAACCTCGACCGGCTCCGCTGGGTCGACCAGATCCACCAGGGTCGGATCGTGACGCTCGCGAGCAACCGCGGCGCGGTCGAGCGCGCGTGCCTCGAGGCCGATCTCGTCATCGGTGCGGTGCTCGTCGCGGGCGGTCGCGCTCCGGTCGTCGTCACCGAGGACCTCGTCCGCTCGATGAAGAAGGGTGCGGTCATCGTCGACTGCGCCGTCGACCAGGGCGGGTGCATCGAGACCACACGGGAGACGACCCACGCCGATCCCGTCTACGAGGTCCACGACGTCTTGCACTACGCGGTCGGCAACATCCCGGGTGCCGTCCCTCACACGTCGACGTATGCACTCACGAACGCGACGCTCCCATACGCCCGGGAGCTCGCGACTCTCGGCGTCGCGGAGGCCACCGCCGCCGATCCCGAGCTCGCGTTCGGGGTGAACACCGTCGGCGGATCGATCACCAACGCCGCCGTCGCCGAAGCGCTGGAGCACCCACTCGTCCCGCTCGTCGACGCGCTCTCCGGGTGACCGACGCCGGACCCCGAAGAGCCGGATCACGAACAGCCGGAGGATCTGCCCGATGACCAAGCTGTTGATCGCCGGTGCGTGGACCGATGGCGCGGCAACCGATGAGATCGCCGTCACCAGCCCTGCGACCGGCGAGCACCTCGGCTCGGTCCCCAACGCGACGGCGGCGGACCTGGAAGCCGCGGTCGCCGGCGCCCGTCGCGGTGCCGAGGCGATGGCGGCGATGCCTCCGTTCGAGCGAGCCCGCCTGCTGCATCTCGCCGCCGATCGCATCGAGGCCGCACGCGACGAGCTCGGCCACCTGGTCGCGCTCGAGAACGGGAAGCCGCTCCACACCGAGGCCCTGCCGGAGGTCGACGAAGCCGTCGAGAACTTCCGGTGGATGGCCGAAGAGGCGAAGCGGCTGGAGACCCCGAACCTCCCCGGTGCCGACCCCCACAAGCTCGTCATGACCTTCCGGAAGCCGAACGGGGTCTACGCGGTGATCTCGGCCTGGAACTTCCCGATCGGCATCCCGTCGGAGCTCCTCGCGCCCGGGCTCGCGGGCGGGAACGCATGCATCCTCAAGCCGTCGGAGTACACGCCGCTTGCGGCCGCCCGGCTGGTCGAGCTGGTGCTCGAGGCCGGGTTCCCGGACGGCGCGATCTCGTTGCTGTACGGCGACGGCACCCTCGGTCGCGATCTCGTGAGCCATCCGGGCGTCGACGCGATCGCGTTCGTCGGCTCGCAGGGAACGGCCGAGGCGATCGTGCGGGCGGCCGGGTTGAAGCGCACGCTCATCGAGGCCTCGGGCAACGGTCCCCAGATCGTGCTCGACGACGCGCTGCTCCCGGCGGCGGCCTCGGCCGCGGTGTACGGCGCCTCGTTCGCCTCGGGTCAGTGCTGCGTGGCGACGGAGCGGCTGCTCGTCCACGAGTCGATCCACGACGAGATGGTCGAGCTGGTCCTCGCCGAGGCCGCGACAGTGCGGCTCGGGCACCCGCTGGACGAGGCGACCACCATGGGTCCCCTCAACAACCCCGCGGTCGCCGCGAAGATGGACGCCCACGTCGCCGACGCCCGTGCCCGTGACATCGCGATCGTGTTCGGGGGTGCGCGCGCCGACGGGTTCCCCACCGACCTCTACTACGAGCTCACCGTCGCCGACCGGGTCGGCACCGATGCGAAGATGTTCCGCGAGGAGACCTTCGGACCCGTGCTGCCGATCACGACCTTCCGAGACGACGACGAGGCACTGCGGCTCGCCAACGACTCCGACCTCGGGCTGCAGGCATCGGTCTTCACCTCGAGCCTGAAGCGAGCGTTCCGCTTCGTGCACGGCGTCCGCGCCGGCAGCATCGTCGTGAACGACACCACCGACTTCTGGGAGCCGCATCCGCCGTTCGGCGGCGCGGCCGGGACCCGGACCGGCTGGGGTCGGATCGGCGGGAAGTACACGCTCCTCGACATGACCGACCTCCGCACCGCGGTCATCGACGTCCACCAGACGCGGGACTGACGCGCCCGAGCACGACGATGGAGCGCCCGCGCAGCACCATGGAACGGGCTCAGCCCGAGCCGATGGGGGACCGTGGGCCGCCAGGGGATCGAACCCTGAACCTACGGGTTAAAAGCCCGGCGCTCTGCCAATTGAGCTAGCGACCCTCGCGTCGAGCGTACCGATCGGATGCGAACGAGTCGGTCCCGATGCCGCGACGGATGATCTCGGCGCTCGCGGCGCGGGCCGTCGCGCGACCGGGCGCCGCGACCGGGCTCGGCGCGAGGGCACCTTGCTACGATGAGACGGTCCCGCCAGGGTTCCCAGCCCCCATCGTCCAGTGGCCCAGGACGCCGCCCTTTCAAGGCGGTAACGGGGATTCGAATTCCCCTGGGGGCACCGACGGCAGCAACCGGTGGCGTACGCGCTCCCGGTTGCGCACCGTCGTCACAAATGCGGCATCCGCCGCCATGCACGGTCCTGTGGTGCAGTTTGGAGTGCACGCCGCCCTGTCAAGGCGGAGGCCGCGGGTTCAAATCCCGTCAGGACCGCTGGGGCGACGAACCAAGTCGCCGACCCGGCCGGGTAGCTCAGTTGGCAGAGCGCGCGCCTGAAAAGCGCGAGGTCACCGGATCGACGCCGGTCCCGGCCACCAACGACCGCTCGTACGGGGACGCGAGCGACGACCGATGCTCAGGGCGTCGCGGGCTCGTCGCCCTCCTCGAGGAGACGACGGATCTCGTCCGCTCGGAACCGGCGGTGCCCGCCGAGGGTCCGGATCGCCGAGATCTTGCCGCTGCGGTGCCAGCGTGTCACCGTCTTGGGGTTCACGCGGAACAGCGCCGCCACTTCGGCAGGGGTGAGCAGCTCGTCGGGTCCGTCCGAACCGCCCGCGTCGGCCGACCGGGACGCGTCCTGTGGGCGAGCACTCATCGGGGACTTACGATACCAATCCCGTGCGCGAGGGCGTCTTTCGGCCTTACGCGCTTTACGCGCTAATCGCGCTCGATGAACGTGCGTCCGTGTCCGTCGACGACCCGTCCGACGAGCCAGGCCTCGTGTCCGGCGGCCCGCACCCCGTCGAGCGCCTCGCGCACGGCATCCGCCGGAACGATGGCGAGCATCCCGAGACCGAGGTTGAACACGTGCTCCATCTCGTCGTCGGCGACGTCGCCCGCTGCCTGGATGACGGAGAAGATGCGCGGCTCCTCCCACCGGCCGCGCTCGACGATCGCGTCGCAGTCGTCGGGAAGGGCGCGCACGAGGTTGCCGGGGATCCCCCCACCGGTCACGTGCGCGAGCGCGCGCACCTCGACGTGACGTCGGAGATGGGCGACGGCCGGGGCATAGATCACGCTCGGGCGGAGCAGCTCGGCGCCGAGCGAGTGACGAGCCCCGCGCCACGCTGGATCGCTCAGGGCCTGCCCGGCGCGGGCGAACGCCCGCCGAGCGAGCGAGTACCCGTTGGATCGGAGGCCCGGACTCGCCAGCCCTATGACCCGGTCACCCGGCTGGACGTCGCGTGGCAGCACCTCGGACCGGTCGACGACCCCGACCGCGAAGCCCACGAGGTCGAACTCGCCCGCGGCCATCACCCCCGGGTGCTCGGACATCTCCCCACCGAGCAGGGCGCATCCTGCCTCTCGGCACCCGTTCGCGACCCCGGCCACGATCTGGTCCACGTGCTCGGGCACCAGCTTCCCGACCGAGATGTAGTCGAGGAAGAAGAGCGGTTCGGCGCCGCACGTGGCGATGTCGTCCACACACATCGCGACGACGTCGAGACCGATCGTGTCGAAGCGGCCCATCTCTCCGGCGATCACCGACTTCGTCCCGACGCCGTCGGTCGAGGCCACGAGGAGGGGATCCCGGTGCGGGAGCCGACCGAGGCTGAACAGCCCGCCGAACCCACCGATGTCGCCCACGACCTCGGGTCGGAACGTCGTGCGGACGTGGGCCTTGATCATCTCGACGGCCTTCTCGCCCGCCGCCATGTCGACCCCTGAGTCGGCGTACGTCAGCCGCTCCTCACCGCGGCGACGACTCACTGCAAGCCTGCGTCGCCCGCGTGCACGGGATCGCTCTCCAACAAGGTGGGCCCGTCCTCGAGCGCGCGCTTGGAATCGAGGAGCTCGGGCACCGGCACGGGGTACTCGCCGGTGAGGCATGCCGTGCAGAACGATCCGCTCGCGACGCCCGTCGCGCGGACCAGCCGATCGATCTCGAGGTACGCCAGGGAGTCGACCTTGAGGTAGTCGGCGATCTCACCGACCGACAGGTCGGCCGCCAACAGCTCCGAACGACGCCCGGTGTCCATCCCGTAGAAGCACGGCCACCGGTACGGCGGCGACGACACCCGGAAGTGCACCTCGGCGGCGCCGGCCTCACGGAGCATCGCCACGACCTGGCGGGTGGTGGTGCCCCGGACGATCGAGTCGTCGACCACGACGAGGCGCTTGCCGCGGATGTTCTCCGGGAGGGGGTTGAGCTTCAGCCGCACACCGCCGGCGCGCTGCTGCTGGCTCGGTTGGATGAACGTCCGACCGACGTAGCGGTTCTTCACGAGCCCGTCGCCGTACGGGAGCCCGGCCGCGCGCGCGAACCCCTGCGCCGCGGGGATCCCGGACTCCGGGACGGGCATGACCATGTCGGCGTCGACGGGCGTCTGGCGAGCCAGCTCCTCGCCCATCCGCTGGCGCGCCGCGTGCACGCTGCGCCCGAACAGGTAGGTGTCCGGCCGGGCGAAGTACACGAACTCGAAGAGGCACAGCGTCGGGTCGGGCTCGGCGAAGCGGTGCTCACGCATCCCGGCCGCGTCGATCACGATCATCTCGCCCGGCTCCACCTCACGCACGAAGTGCGCGCCGACGATGTCGAGCGCGGCGGTCTCGCTGGCGAGCACCCAACCTCCCTCCACTCGTCCGAGCACGAGCGGCCAGAAGCCGTGCCGGTCCCGCACGCCGATCAGACGGGCGTCGTCCATCAGCACGAGGGAGAACCCGCCGGCGAGTCGGGGCAGGACCCGTTCGAGCGCGACCTCGAGCTCGCGACCGTCGGCGCGGGGCTGCGGCGCGTACTCGTTCGCAACGAGCTCGGCGATCAACGCCGAGTCGGTGGTGGAGTCGACCTCCGCGGGCTCGGCGGCGAGGCCCGGGAGCATCCCCAGGTTCTCGGCCAGCTCGACGGTGTTCGTGAGGTTCCCGTTGTGGCCGAGCGCGAATCCCGCGTCGCCGACCGATCGGTACACCGGCTGCGCGTTCCGCCAGGTGCTGGCGCCCGTCGTCGAGTACCGGTTGTGCCCGATGGCGAGGTGGCCCTCGAGCGGGGCGAGCCGCCGCTCGTCGAAGACCTGCGTCACGAGGCCCATGTCCTTGACGACGGTGACCGTCTCGCCGTCGCTCACGGCGATGCCCGCCGACTCCTGGCCGCGGTGCTGGAGCGCGTAGAGCCCGAGGTACGTCAGGTGCGCCACCGACTGTCCGGGCGCATAGACGCCGAAGACGCCGCAGGCGTGGCCGAGTCCCGGCCCGTCGGGAAGTGGCTGCATGTCCGTTCAGTATCGCATCATCGGTCGTACGAACCAGGCAACGGCAGTACCGTCACCTCGTGACGACCGCCGCGGCATGCGTGTTCCTGACCGGACGAGTCGGCGCGGGCAAGCGGACGGTCGCTGCCCTCGTCGTCGAGCAGCTCCGGCGCCGGGAGCAGGCCGTCGCCCTGCTCGGTCCCGAGGCCGTTGCCGGCCACCTCGCCGAGGGGCCCGACGCCCTGGCGTGGTGCTGCACGTTGCTCGTGGAGAACGGCGTAACGGTCGTGGTCGCCGTCCCGGTGGACGCACGGGACGACCGGGAGCTGCTCCGGGACGCGATCCCCGCGTTCGCCGAGGTGCACCTCGATGCCCCCGCGGGCGTGTGCGCGGAGCGCTCGGGGAGCGTCGACACCGCGTTCGAGGAGCCGTGGGCCCCCGACCTCCGCGTCCCCACCCACGGGCGGGACCCCGCGGCCTCGGCGGCCCAGGTGATCTCGTTCCTGGAGGATCGCGGCGTCACCGGCGGTGCACTCCGTCATCCGTCGGCCCGGTAGGTCGGCGGGCCGAGTCGCTCAGGACGAGGGGACCACGTCACCCGCGACGGCGTTGGGGATCGCGCTCCGCCACACGGCGGCGGCCTCGGACAGCCCGACGTCGAAGGCTCCCTCCACCACCAGTCGATCACCGCCGACCACGCCGAGGTCGGTCGCGGGTACGCCGGCCTCCTGCGCGCGCCGCAGGACCTCGGGCATCGGGCGCGCGTCCATGGACACGAGCACCCGGTTGGCCGACTCCGAGAAGCACCACACCGCCGGCGCGAGGCCGGCTTCCGGCGTCACCGTGAAGCCGACCCCCCCGGCGAACGCCATCTCCGCCAACGCGACCGCGATGCCGCCGTCGGAGCAGTCGTGGACACCTCCCACCGTCCGCTCGGTCACCAGGTCCGCAACGAGCGCGTGCAGGCGCGCGGCCGCCTCGAGGTCGGCCTTCGGGGGCGCACCGCCGTCGAGCCCGTGGACGACGAACGCCCACTCCGACCCGCCGAGCTCGTCGGCGGTCGCACCGAGCAGCACGACGTGGTGCCGGTCGACGAGCGCGGGGCCGGGAGGGACCTCCGTCGGGGTCGCCCGCAGGCCGACCACGCCGACCACCGGCGTCGGATCGATGTCGGCACCGCGCGACTCGTTGTAGAAGCTGACGTTCCCGCCGACGACCGGGATCCCCAGCGCGCGACAGGCGTCGCTCATCCCGTCGACGACCTCCGAGAACTGCCACATCACCTCGGGGTGCTCGGGGTTGCCGAAGTTCAGGCAGTTCACGAGTGCCTTCGCCTCGCCACCGACGCAGGCCACGTTGCGGGCCGCCTCCATCACCGCGAGCCGCGCTCCGGTGCTCGGGTCGAGTCGGCAGAAGCGGCCCTTCCCGTCGACCGAGAGCGCGAGGGCGCGGCTCGTGTCGGGGAGCCGCAGGAGCGTGGCGTCGGCGCCGGGACCGAGCACCGTGTTCAGGAAGAGCTGATGGTCGTACTGGTGCCAGACCCACGACTTGTCGGCGATCGTGGGCGTCGCCAGCAGCGTGAGCAGCTCCGGACCGAGATCCGTCCCGGGCGCACAGCGTGCGAGGAGCTCGGGGCTCGGGTCGGCAGCGACCAGCGCCGCTTGGGTCGCCGGCGCGGTGAGAGGACGGTGGTACACGGGACCGTCACCGAGCGACTCGCACGGGATGTCGGCGATCGGAGGGCCGTCGGAGCTCGCGGCCACCGGGGCGTCGCCTGGGGGCGGTGCCGGGTTGCGCCCGGGGACCCCGACCGCGTCGAACAGCCCGTCGAACACGCGGAAGCGGCCGGTGTCCGTGACGCGCCCGACGACCGTGGCCCGGATCTCCCACCGTGCTGCCAGCGCCAGGACCGCGTCGAGGTTCGCCGGCTCGACGATCGCCAGCATCCGCTCCTGGCTCTCCGAGGTGAGCACCTCCACCGGGTTCATGCCCGGCTCGCGCTTGGCCACCCGGGCGACGTCGACGTCCATCCCCGCACCGGTCTTCGCCGCGGTCTCCGACGCAGCACACGAGAGCCCAGCGGCACCGAGGTCCTGCACGCCGAGGGCGAGACGGGCGTCGAGGAGCTCGAGGCACGCCTCGATCAGTCGCTTCTCCTCGAACGGGTCACCGACCTGCACCGACGGGCGCTTCGCCTCGGAGCCTTCCTCGAAGCCGGCGGACGCGAGCACGCTCGCGCCTCCGATGCCGTCGCGACCGGTCGCCGAGCCGAGCAGCACCGCGAGGTTGTCGACGCCCTCCGCGCGCGCGAGCACCAACCGCTCGACCGGCAAGACGCCGAGGCAGAGCACGTTCACGAGTGGGTTGTCGCGGTAGCAGTCGTCGAACACGACCTCTCCGCCGACGGTCGGCACGCCGACCGCGTTGCCGTAGCCCGAGATCCCGGCGACCACTCCTTCGAACAGGTAGCGGGTCCGCGGGTCCTCGAGAGATCCGAAGCGCAGCGGGTCCATGAGCGCGATCGGACGCGCCCCCATCGAGAAGATGTCGCGGATGATCCCGCCCACGCCCGTCGCAGCGCCCTGGTAGGGCTCGACCGCCGAGGGGTGGTTGTGGCTCTCGATCCGGATCGCCACGGCCACCCCTTCGCCGACGTCGATCACTCCCGCGCCCTCGCCGGGCCCGACGAGCACCCATGGCGCTTCGGTCGGGAACCGACCCAGGTGCACACGGGACGACTTGTAGGAGCAGTGCTCGGACCACATCACCGCGTACATCGCGAGCTCGAGCTCGGAGGGGTGCCGACCGAGCAGCTCGACGATGGCGGCCAGCTCGTCGTCGGTCATCCCGAGCTCACGATGCAGCGCACGCTCGGGTCGCAGTGCCGGCTCGGTCACGCGCCGAGCCTATCGGCGGCCTGATTTCATCAAATGAACCGTGGTCGCTATCCTCCAATACCGCACTTCGAGATCTCCCAATGAGGGGGGAACTCCCCCGACCGTCGAACCCCAATCGACGGCCGTTCCAAGTCGACAATCCCAGGTGAGGACCGATGGCTTCGAGAACCATGACCGACGAGCACAAGCGGGCGATGCGCGCCGGACGCGACCAGGGCCGCGCCGTCAAGACCTACCTCGACGCCCTCGAGCAGCACCGTCCCCGTCGGGGGCGCCAACGCACCGTCGAGTCCATCACGCGCCGACTCGCCGCGATCGAGACGGCCATGGACGACGCGTCCTCGTTGAAGCGGCTCCAGCTCACGCAGGAGCGCCGGGACCTCCAGGCCGAGCTCGACGCGAAGGCAGCCGGCGGCGTCGACCTGTCGGCCCTCGAGGGCGAGTTCGTCCGCCACGCGAAGGCCTACGGGGACAGCAAAGGCATCGCCTACGCCACCTGGCGCGAGCTCGGGGTCCCGGCCGAGGTGCTCAAGCGCGCCGGCGTGCCGCGCACCGCGTCCTAACGTTCCACGCCGGGAGGAACCCGGGTCGCCGCAGCGCGAGGCGCGGTCCTAGGCGGTCTTCGCGCCCGCGGCCGACGCGAGCAACGACCGCAGCAGCACCAGCCCGTCGGCGGAGCCGAGCAGCGGATCGGACGCCCGCTCAGGGTGCGGCATGAGGCCGACGACGTTGCCCGCTTCGTTGCTGATCCCGCCGATGTCGTCCACCGAGCCGTTCGGGTTGTCGACGTAGCGCACCACGATCTGGTCACGGTCGCGCAGACGGTCGAGCGTCTCCGCGTGGCAGGTGTAGTTCCCCTCGAAGTGGTTGATCGGGATCCGGAGCACGGACCCGACCTCGGCGTCCGCGGTGAGGACCGAGCGCGTGCTCTCGACCCGGACGTCGACCGTCGTGCACAAGAACGCGAGTCCGACGTTCTTCTGCAGGGCACCCGGCAGCATCCCCGCTTCCGTGAGCACCTGGAACCCGTTGCAGATCCCGACCACCGGGCCACCGGCCGCCCCGTGCGCGGCGACCGCGTCCATCACCGGAGAGAACCGCGCGATCGCTCCGGTGCGCAGGTAGTCGCCGTGGGCGAAGCCACCCGGTATCACCACCGCGTCGGCGCCGCCGAGGTCGCGCTCGGTGTGGAACACGGGCTCGGCGGCTCCGCCCAGACCCTCGACCGCGCGTATGACGTCGAGCTCGCAGTTGGTCCCCGGGAACTGGACGACTGCCACCTTCGCGCTCATGACCGTGGCTCCCGTGCGCTCGGTCGTGGGGGGG
>DASUAO010000005.1:0-18277 GCA_035763745.1 Acidimicrobiia bacterium | reverse complement strand
GACGGGTGGGCATCGGGGGGCGCTCGCCCGGTGTCTCGGGGACGCCACCGGTCGAGCGCACGACTCGTTGGTCCCCGTCGGCGGGGAAGACCTCGGGCTCGGGGATCCCGCCGGTGGAGCGCACCACACGGTGTGGCGCCTCGGGCGCAACGGGCGCGTCGGCGTCGGAGTCGGTCTCGGTGGCCGTCGCCTTCTTCGCGGTCTTCTTGGCCGTCGACTTCTTCGCGGTCTTCTTGGCCGACTTGGCCGGCTCCTCGACGATCGGCTCGCGGCGCATGCCCTTGGAGTCGGCGAGGCGCCGGACGCGGTCGGCCATCGGGTCCTCGAGGCTCGAGGAGTGGCTCTTGACGCCGATCTTCAGCTCGGTCGCGAGCTCGAGCACCTCCTCGTTGGAGATGCCGAGCTCTCGTGCGAGCTCATAGATCCGAATCTTCTTGACTGCCAACGTGTGCCGTTTCCGCTCGGTCGAACCGGTCTACTGGGTGTCGCGCGCCGTCGTGGAACGCCGACTCCGGGCGTTCCAGTCTCGCGCGCACGTCGTCGAGGTGTGCGCCGGGGATCTCGGTGCGCAGTGCGGAGTCGAGTGCCCGCCGTTCGCGTGCGAGATCGAGGCAGCGGGGCCCCGACGGTGGAGCGCACAGCCACGCCCCGCGTCCGCTGCCCGCACCGATCCCCAAGGTGCCGTCCGGGGCGCGGAACAGCCGCACGAGGTCGTCCATGGGCGACCGTCGCCGACAGCCGACGCACATGCGCTCCGGGAGGCGGTGGCGCTCACGCGTCGGTCCCCTCCTTCTCGGGCTCCGGCTCGGGCTCCGGCTCGGGCTCCGGCTCGGGCTCCGGCTCGGGCTCCGGGGCAACGGCTGCCGGCGTCTCGCCGTCGGTCGCTTCGGGCGCCGTCGCCGCCGCGACCGGCAGTTCGGCAGCCTTGCCGTCGTCAGTCGACGCGTCGTCGCCTTCGGCCTCCGTGGGCGCCGTGAGCGCGTAGCCCGCGGCCGCGGCTGAGATCGCCTCGCCGCCACCCGCCGGCTGGAACACCAGCTCCCCGTCTGCGTTCTTGACCCACTCGCCCTCGGCGTAGTCGACGTCGCCGGACTCCTCCTCGGCGAGCTGCGTCTCGCTCTTGATGTCGACGCGCCATCCGGAGAGCCGCGCGGCGAGGCGGGCGTTCTGCCCCTCCTTGCCGATCGCCAGCGACAGCTGGAAGTCCGGGACGATGACCTCGGCCGTCCCGGTGTCCTCGTGGATGCGCACCTCACGCACCCGCGCCGGCGCCAAGGCCTTCTGGACGAAGTCGGCGGGATTGTCGGAGTACGGGACGATGTCGACCTTCTCGCCCCGCAGCTCGTTGACGACCATGCGCACACGCGAGCCGCGCGCGCCCACGCATGCACCGACGGGATCGACGTGGTTGTCGTTCGATGCGACCGCGATCTTCGTGCGATGCCCGGGCTCGCGCGCGATGGCCTTGAGCTCCACCACCCCGTCGACGATCTCAGGCACCTCGAGCTCGAAGAGCCGCTTCACGAGACCCGGGTGGGTGCGCGACACGACGATCTGCGGGCCCTTGGCCGTCTTGCGGACCTCGACGATGTAGGCCTTGAGCCGGCTGCCGTGCTCGTAGCGCTCGTTCTGGACCTGCTCGGCCTGCGGCAGCAGTGCCTCGACCCGACCGAGATCGAGCAGCGTGTAGCGCTGATCGGTCTGCTGGATGATCCCGGTGACGATCTCGCCTTCTTTGCCGGCGTACTCCTCGTACTTGCTCTCGCGCTCGACGTCGCGGATCCGCTGGAGGATGACCTGCTTGGCGGTCTGTGCCGCGATGCGGCCGAAGTCAGACGGGGTGTCGTCCCACTCGCGGACGACGTTGCCCTCCTCGTCGAGCTCCTGGGCGATCACCTTGATGTCGCCGGTCTCGATGTCGATCTCGACGAGCGCTTCCTCGGCGGCGTTGGGCATGCGCTTGTACGCGGTGACGAGCGCGTTCGCGAGTGCCTCGAGCATGATCTCGACGGAGATGCCCTTCTCGCGCTCGATGTTCTCGAGCGCCTCCATCATGTCGGAATTCATCGCTTCACCTTCTCGTCCGCGCGCCGTGTGCGCGCCGTGGCGCCCTGCTTCGGGCTCCCCTGCTTCGACTTCCGGGGCTTCGACTCCGTGGGCTTCGACTCCGTGGGCTTCGACTCCTTGGGCTTCGGGCCCCCGGGCTTGGGAGCCGGACCCCACTCGAACACCGTGCGTGCCTGGACGACGTCGGCGAACGCGATGCGCTCGCGCTCGGCGTCGATGTCGAGGTCGGCACCGTCGTCGTCGACCGCGACCACGACCCCGCGGCGGCGAAGGGTCTCGTCGGCGCGGCTCGTCCGGACGGAGACGGTCGTGCCGACCGCGCCACGCCAGTGCTCGACCGTGCGCAACGGCCGCTCCAGCCCGGGGCTGCTCACCTCGAGGGTGTACGCGCCGGGGAGGATCCGCGCCACGCCGGTCGCCGGGTCGTCGGCGGCCCGGTCGAGGGCCGGGGAGACCGCCTCGGTGGCGAGGGCGATCTGGTCGAGGCCGATGCCGTCGGCGGCCCGGGGGTCGTCGACGAGGACGCGCACGGTGCGCGACTTCCCACCGCTGCCGACGAGCTCCACGTCGTAGACCAACAGGCCCAACGCATCGAGGACCGGCTCGAGGACGTCCACGAGTGCCGTCGGTGCCTCACTCATGGTGCTCACCTCCTGTGCCGGTCAAGAAAAAGACGTGGGCACGAAGCCCACGTCGAGGGCAGTCCCCACACCGACCCGAGAACTGCGGGCGCGGGGCCGCTCGCGAACGAACGATCGGGCGAAATCGTACCAGAGAACGGCCCGATTTCCCTTGCCGATCGCCCGGCCCTGCCCGATCGCCTCCACCACCGTTCTGGCGTCGCAGCGGTGGGCTGGAGGCGGTCTCTCCGACGCCGAAACGGCACGTAGCCTGGCGCCCGATGAGCCCGTCGCCGTTCGTGGAGGTCGACGCGCCTGCGGCCGACGGCTCCATGCGGCCGGTGAGGGTCACCAACCCGGACAAGGTCTACTTCCCCGCCCGCGGGGAGACGAAGCTCGACCTGGCCAACTACTACCTGGCCGTCGGCGAAGGCGCGCTCCGGGGGGTCTTCGAGCGCCCCACCGTCCTCAAGCGCTACCCCGACGGGGCCACCGGCGAGCCGTTCTTCCAGAAGCGGGCCCCCGCCAAGCGCCCCGAGTGGGTCGAGACGGTGCGGGTCACCTTCCCGAGCGGCCGCCACGCCGACGAGCTGTGCCCCGTCGACGTGGCCCATGTCGTGTGGGCCGCGAACCTCGGGTGCCTCGACCTCAACCCGTGGACCGTACGCCGGGCCGACGTCGACCATCCCGACGAGCTCCGGGTCGACCTCGATCCCCAGCCCGGGATCCCGTACTCCGCGGTCCAGGAGGTGGCCGGCGTCGTGCGCGAGGTGCTCGACGCGCAGGCGCTCACCGGGTTCCCGAAGACGTCGGGCTCACGGGGCATCCACGTGAACGTCCGCATCGAGGCCCGCTGGGACTTCACCGAGTGCCGCCGGGCCGCGCTCGCGCTCGCCCGGGAGGTCGAGCGCCGCATCCCCGACCTCGCGACGTCGAAGTGGTGGAAGGAGGAGCGCGGCGACCGCGTGTTCCTCGACTACAACCAGAACGCGCGTGACCGCACGGTCGCGTCGGCCTACTCGGTGCGCGCGAACCCCGAGGGGCGCGTGTCGTGCCCGCTCGAGTGGGACGAGCTGATGCAGGCCGACCCGGCCGACCTCACCATCGCAACCGTTCCCGCTCGGTTCGCGTCGGTCGGCGACCCGGCGGCCGGCCTCGACGAGCGGGCGTTCTCGCTCGAGCCGCTGCTCGAGCTCGCGGCACGCGACGAGGCCGGCGGTCTCGGCGACGAGCCCTGGCCACCCCACTTCGCCAAGCAGGAGGGCGAGGGCACGCGCGTCGCTCCGAGCCGAGCGAGGAAGCGCGCCTGACGCACGCGGGTGTTCGGCCTCAGCGGCACTTCACGATGCCGGACATCGTCGCCGGGGTCTGCGTCTCCGGGGCGATGATCGGATAGGCGTCGAACCTGATCGTCTTCTTCTTGACGTTCAGCGTGACCGCCGAGGTGAGCGCGTCGAGACCACCGCTGTCGTCCTCGACGTAGAAGACGCCGCCGATGGTCGCGCTGAACGCCGTGTACTGGCGCTTCTGGTCCGGGGCAGTCGCCGGTCCGGGGCCGCCACTCGCGAGCTCGCCGTCGGCGCCGAGTCCCGGGTAGTCCTCCCCGTCGAAGTCGATGTTGTAGCCGTCCGCCGTCAGCAGGCACTGCCCCTTGGTGCCCTTGATCGTCACGGGGGGCGAGACGTCGAGGGTCAGCTTCACCTTCTTGACGGATCGCCTCTCTGCAACGGTCGCCGCAGCCGGGCTCGTGCTCGCCGCGCCGAGCGCCGCCGCGAGCAGCAGCACTCCCCACACGCCGCGCACGCTGCTGTTCGTGCCCATAGGTCTGCCGCTCCCTCGCGCTCGCTGCCGTCGTTGAGGTCGTGCCGCTACAGCGCGTGCGCTGCGAAGCCGGTGAACTCTGTGGTGGTCTTCTCGCCGTTGGCGACCTCGGTCACGACGTAGGCCCGGCGACCGATCTTCTCGGGCGGCGACCGGTCGACGGTGGACGCGACCTTCTCACCGTTGACGAAGAGCGTCAGCGTCACTCGCTTCTTCCCGACGCACTCTCCCCGAACGACGTTCGGGCCGAGCGGGTCGATGGCGTCGGAGCGCTTGCTCCCGCTCGCGTTGACGATGGCCTTGGCGTTGCCGCGCCCGTCGAGCCGGCCGATCGTGTAGTAGCCGTCGATGCCGGCGAGAAAGACGTAGCCGACCGAGTTCAGCGCGGCGCGGCACGCCACGCCGAACAACGCCGACTCGTCACCGGTGCTCGACGCGATCCGGGCTTCGATCGCCTGATCGGCGGGGAGGTCGCGGATCTCGGGGCTGAGCCAAGCGTTGGGTGCGCCGTCGAGCGCCACGGTGAGCGCGCCTGGGGTGAGCGCGGCGGTGAAGCCGTCTTCGGTCACGTCGGTCACATCGTCCGGGAACTCCCACTCGGATGCCGCCCGCGCGGGGTCGCGGAACTGCGTCTCGTAGATCGTCTCGCCCTGCGCGGCTGCCGGTCCGCACAGGGCCGCGCCGAGCGCGAACAGCACCCCCACCGTCGAAACCGTGCGCGTGATCCGTCCCATGGAGCAGAACCTAATGCCAAGGAGTGCGCGCCCTCCGCACGCGGATCCGTGCCGAGGTCATCGATGCGTGCGAGTACCGGCACGGCTCTACAGTCGGTGGACCACGCCGAGGGAAGATGGTGCTCGTGAGATCGGCTCGTTGGGTGTGCTTGGTGGCCTCGTTCGCGCTCGGTGCAGGCCTCCCCTTTGCGGGGGCGGCCGGTTCCGCGCCTGGAGCCGACGCGTGTGGGCTTCTCACGACCGACGAGCTGGGCACCGCGCTCGGTAGCACCATCCAGCCAGGGTCCCCCTACGACGCAGGGACGGGTTCCACCTGCGGGTACGAAGGAGCCGGCCCGGTACGCGGTGCGACGGTACGCGTCGCTCGCGGCAAGCACGCCAAGGTCGCGATGGCCAGGACCATGAAGGCGTTGCGGGAGACCCTGGCGTCCATCGACAGCGAGCCGCCGGTGAAGGTCCCGGGGCTCGGCACGAAGGCCTTCTACTCGCTCGACAGCTTCTTGGGGGAGGGAAGCATCGAGGTGCTCGAGCGCAAGCTCTTCCTCCAGGTCACGGCCATCGTCTCGCCCGGCCACGACACCGACCTCGTGTCCAGCGCCGTGCTCCGGGACCTCGCGGAGAAGGCCCTCGCCCGCGCGAAGTAGGCCGGAGACGATCCTCGGCTTCAGCGTCAGCCCTTCTCGCCACGTCGGATCGAGTCGCGGCCCTTGCGATCGTCCAGCCGGCCGAACGTGCTCTCGAACCGACTCTGCAGCTTGCGGAGCGCGCCCCGGAGCGCTTCGACCGACGTCGCGGCATGGTGCGTCACCGCCACCGGCTTCATGCCCGAGGGCCGCGCCTCCACCGTGCAGCGCTTGTCGTCGGCGCCGTGCTTCCCGGCGTTCTCGTCGCCCAGGTGGACCTCCACCCGCGTGAGACGCACGCCGAACCGCGACAGTGCCGAATCGACCTCGGCCTCGACCTCACGGGTCAGCTCGGCACTACCTTCGACACCTCGGTCCGTCCTGACTACGACCTGCACCTGAACCTCCTTGGTTCGAGCAATCCACGGGAGCGCCCCGAAGAACGGACTCGGACCGCGCCCACCCGGGCAACGGCTGCCACATTCGCGCGAGGTCGATCGAACTCGTCGCGCGCGGTGCGCGCGCCAGCGCCGCCGGGAACTTCGGCGGACGCGCGGGCTCCATCTCCATGATCCCCATGGTCCTGATCGCGACGATGCCGCGAAAGGGCCGAAGGTCACGACGGGGCCGCACCAGCTCGCGCACACGATCCCGTCGAGCCGACCCGCGGGAACCCTTCTTGCCGTAGCGGTCAGACCCCGAACACCTCGTGGAGCTCGACCGGGACCGGGATGTCGAGCTGCGCGTACGTGCACGACGCAGGGGTGCGGTCGGGGCGCCACCGTTGGAAGCGTGCGGTGTGGCGGAAGCGGTCGCCCTGCACGTGCTCGAACGCCACCTCGGCGACGAGCTCGAGCCGCAGCGGCACCCACGACAGGTCCTTCTTCGCGTTCCAGCGGCTCTGGCCGCCCGGCATGCGCGACCCGGCCTGGGCGTCTTCCTGCTGCCAGTCGCGCCACGGATGCTCGTCGAGCGCGTTCGACTCGTACGGCGCGAGCTCCTCGGCGAGCCGGGACCGCAGCTCGGCCTTGAAGCTGCTCGCCACACCGACGTGGTGCAGCACCCCGGCATCGTCGAACAGCCCGAGCAGCAGCGAGCCGACTCCTTCGCCGTCCTTGTGGGGGCGGTAGCCGGCGACGGCGCACTCGGCGGTCCGCAGGTGCTTGATCTTCAGCATCGTGCGCTTGCCCTCGCGGTAGGGATCGTCGACGCGCTTGGCGATCACCCCGTCGAGGCCGGCACCTTCGAAGCGTTCGAACCAGTCCTGCGCGGTCGCAGCGTCGGTGGTGAGCGGGGTGAGGTGCACCGGCGACGTCGAGCCGGCGAGCAGGTCGGAGAGCCGCGCCCGCCGGTGCGCGAACGGCTCCTCGCGCAGGTCCTCGTCGCCGACGGCGAGGAGATCGAACGCGACGAACGAGACCGGGGTCTCCCCCGCCAGCATCTCGACCCGGCTCTCGGCCGGGTGGATCCGGTTCGAGAGCAGGTCGAAGTCGAGGCCGTGATCGGTCGCGATCACCAGTTCCCCGTCGAGCACCGCGCGCTCCGGGAGCGCGGCACGCAGCGGTTCCAGGATCTCGGGGAAGTACCGGGTGAGCGGCTTCTCGTTGCGGCTCCCGAGCTCCACGGAGTCGCCGTCGCGGAACACGATGCAGCGGAACCCGTCCCACTTCGGCTCGTACGCCCAGCCCTCGCCGACGGGCATGTCGCGGACGAGCTTCGCCAGCATCGGCGAGACCGGGCCCGGGACGGGGAGCGCCACCCGACTAGCCGCTGACGAGCGTGGCGGCCGCGCCGTCGAGCGCGATTTCGTCGTCGTCGCCGGTCGCGCGGGCGCGGCGCTCGACGATCCCGCGGGCGACGCCCTTGGCGCCGAGGGTGAGCCGTACCGGCATGCCGAGCAGGTCGGCGTCGGCGAACTTGATGCCGGGCGAGACGTCGCGGTCGTCGTAGAGCACCTGTGCGCCCGCGGCCGTGAGGGACTCGTAGAGAGCATCGGCCGCCTCGACGACCCCTGCCGCCGCGTCGCCCCGGCCGGGGAGCGCGACGAGGTGGAAGTCGAACGGCGCGAGCGCCGCGGGCCAGATCATGCCGTCGTCGTCGTGGTGCTCCTCGACGATCGCCGCCACGATCCGGGACACCCCGATGCCGTAGCAGCCCATCACCATCGGGTGCCGGTTGCCGTCGTCGTCCGTGTACACGGCGTCGAGCGCGTCGGCGTACTTGGTGCCGAGCTGGAAGACGTGGCCCACCTCGATGCCACGGTCGACCGAGAGCCCCGAGCCGCACCGGGGACAGGGATCGCCGGAGACGACGGAGACGAGGTCGGCCCAGACGTCGACGCGGAAGTCGCGCCCCAGGACCGCGTGCCGGACGTGATGGTCGGTCTCGTTCGCGCCCGTGGCCCACGGCCGCTCCTCGCCGACGAGCGGGTCGGCGACCACGAGCGCCGCGCCCTCGAAGTCGGGGCCGATGTAGCCACGCGGCAGGTCGGGGCGCGCCGCGAAGTCGGCGTCGTCGTACAGCCGCGCCGCGCGAGGCGCGACGGCGAGGCCGAGCGCGTGCTCGTTCACCTCACGGTCACCGGGGACGAGCGCGAGGCCGAGCTCACCGTCGACGTCGAACGCGATGCACTTCAGCATCTCGGAGGCTTCGACGCCCAGGTGCTCGGCGACGCCCTGGATGCCCGGAAGATCGGGGGTGTGCACGCGCTCGCGTGCCGCGGCATCGACCGCGGGCACCTCGGTGTGCAGTCGGGAGTGATCGCTCTCTCGGCGCGCGGCCTCGACGTTCGCGGCGTAGTCGCAGCTCGGGCACCAGACGAAATCGTCCTCGCCCACCTCGGCGATCGCCATGAACTCGTGGTTGACGTCGCCGCCGATCTCGCCGGCCTGTGCCTCGACCGGACGGAAGCGCAGCGCGCACCGCTCGAACACGCGCTGGTACGCGTCGTACATGTCCTGGTAGGTGCGGCGGAGGTCGTCGGCGTCGGCGTGGAAGGAGTAGGCGTCCTTCATGAGGAACTCGCGGGCGCGGAGCAACCCGAAGCGCGGGCGCAGCTCGTCGCGGTACTTCCAGTTGATCTGGTACAGGTTCACCGGGAGGTCGCGGTAGCTCGACAGCTCGCCCGCGACGATCGAGGTGATCGCCTCCTCGGCGGTCGGCGAGAGGCAGAAGCCCACCTCCTTGCGGTCCTCGAGCCGGAACATCAGCGGCCCGTACGTCTCGTCGCGCCCGGACCGCTCCCACAGCTCGAGGGGCTGGGCGATCGGGAGGGTCATCTCCTGGGCGCCGGCGGCGTCCATCTCCTCCCGCACGATCTGGGCGACCTTCGCGAGGACCCGCTGGCCGAGCGGCATCCACGCGTAGACGCCGCTGGCCAGGCGGCGGATGTAGCCGCCCCGCAGGAGCAGCTGGTGGCTCGAGATCTCGGCGTCGGCGGGGTCGTCACGCAGGGTTCGGAGGAAGGCACGTGACATCCGCATGAGCCGCACGCTACCGGCGCACCCCGGGCACCCCCCGGAACGATCATGCGTCGCGCCCCGCACGGAAACCCGAGTGATTGGGTCGGAAACATTCTTGACCAAATTGCTGGTATTTAGGCCCGCCCGCGCGTAGGGTGCTCCTCGTGATCCGGGAACGGGGTGCCCCCAGCGTCGCCATGGGCCGCACGCCCCACGAGTGCTTCGACGAGATGTGTCGACGCTCCCGTCCCGGTCGCGCTGCGTAGCCCCGCACCAGCACGACCACCCTCCCTCCGCCGCCCTGCGGCGTGACCTCCAGGAGCCCGTCGTGCGCCTCACGTCCCAGCTACGAACCGTCGTCCGATCCGCGATCCGGCCGATCACCCGGCCGTTCACCCGGGTGCTCGCCGACGCCGGCACGGCCATCGCCGACGGCGAGGCCCGCTTCTGGGGCCTCGCCGAGGTTCGTCCCCTCCCCCTGTCCGTCCCCCGCTCCGACGCGACCAGCGCCCGGCCACAGGAGGCAACCCCATGACCCCCGAGCTCGCCACGCTCGTACGCCCCCTCGACCCCGAGGTCGAGGCCGAGATCGACCGCTTCGAGGAGGGCGCCCGCCGGTGGATCGCCGGTGAGATCGACGACGACGCGTTCCGCGTGTTCCGCCTGAACCAGGGGATCTACGGTCAGCGCCAGGGCGGCCACAACCAGATGGTCCGCGTGCGGATCCCGCACGGCCGGCTCGAGCCCGACCACCTCGACATGATCGCCCACGTCGTCGAGACCTACTCGCGCGGGTGGGGACACTTCACGACGCGCCAGAACCTCCAATTCCACTTCGTGCAGCTCGAGCAGGTCCACGAGGTGCTCCGGCTCCTCGCCTCGGTCGGGCTCACGAGCCGGGAGGCGTGCGGTGACACCGTCCGCAACGTCGCCGGGTGTCACCTCGCCGGCGCGTGCCCGCTCGAGGTCCTCGACATCAGCGCGTGGGCGCAGGCGACGAACGACTGGTTCCTGCGCAACCCGATCAACCAGCGGCTCCCCCGGAAGTTCAAGATCAACTTCTCCGGCTGCGCCACCGACTGCGGCCAGGCGATGTTCAACGACGTCGGCGTGATCGCCGTGAGCCGTCCGCTCACCGACGGCACGGTGGAGCCCGGATTCCGGGTGTTCCTCGCCGGCGGGCTGGGCGCCAATCCGCATCCCGCCCAGGCGCTCGAAGAGTTCACGCCGCGCGAGGAGCTGCTCGCGACGATCGAGGCCACGCTGCGCGTGTTCGACCACCACGGCAACCGAGACAACAAGCTGCGCGCTCGCATGAAGTGGCTCGTCGACACGATGGGCATGGACGAGCTGCGCGGGCGCATCCTCAAGGAGCGCCGCTTCCTCATCGCGTCGTCCACCTACCCGGGTGGCATCCCCGAGATCGTGACCGAGCGCGGCGACGCACCAGCCGGTTCCACCGACGACGTCTCGGGCCTCCCCGGCGTCCCGGTCACCTTCCTCGGAACCAATGGCACCGGCGTGACCGGTTTCGCGGCCTGGGAGCTCGCCAACGTGGTGCGCGGCCGCGCCAACGGCACCGTCAGCGCGTACGCCCATGCCCGCCTCGGCGACCTCACGGCCGACCAGATGCGCGGACTCGCCTCGCTGCACCGCGACCTCGCCGCAGGCACCGAGGGTGCGCTGGAGATGCGGGTCACCAACCGCCAGAACGTCGTGCTTCGGGGGCTTCGCAACGAGCAGCTCCCCGAGCTGTACGAGCGCCTCGTCGAGATCGACATGGCGACGCCCGGCGCCGAGCTGGTGCGCGACGTCGTGTCGTGCCCAGGTGCCGACACGTGCAACCTCGCGGTGACGCAGTCCCGCGGCCTCGCCTCCGACATCGACCGAGCCCTGGAGGAGGCCGGCATCGCCGAGGTCAGTGGTGTGCGCATCAACATCTCGGGTTGCACGAACAGCTGCGGGCAGCACCACACCGCCGACATCGGGTTCTTCGGGCTCGAACGGCGGGCCCACGACCGCACGGCACCCGGCTACCAGATGCTGCTCGGCGGTCACGTCGGCGACATGGAGATCGCGTTCGGTCAGAAGGCCACGAAGCTCCCGGCGAAGGCGGCGTCAGAGGCCGTCGTGCGGGTCGTCGGCCGCTACGCCGAGGAGCGCACCGCCGGCGAGCCGTTCCCGGACTGGCTGGCCCGAGCCGGAGGCGCGAAGGCGGTGGGGGCGGCGCTCGTCGACCTCGACGAGTTCCCCGATCCGGCGACCGCCCCCGACTTCTACGTCGACTTCGACGAGACGAGCCCCTACGAGAAGTCGGTGGGCGAGAGCGAGTGCGCGACGTGAGTGCCCTCCCCCACTCCCCCCTCCCGCAGCCGGTCGACGCCCGGCTCGGGCCGAACGAGCTCGCCCATCTGGCGGTGAGCCTCGAGCAGGAGCCCGCGACCGAGACGATCGCGTGGGCCGTCGAGCGCTTCGGTGACGGCCTGGTGCTCGCGGCGTCGTTCCAGGACTGCGTGCTGATCGACCTCGCGTCGCAGGTCGCCCCCGACCTCGACGTGGTGTTCCTCGACACCCAGTACCACTTCGCCGAGACGCTCTGGTACGTCGCGCAGGTGCGCGCTCGCTACGGCCTGCACCTGCGCATCATCGAGCCCGACGTCCCCCGCGACGACCGCTGGCTCGCCGACCCCGACGCGTGCTGCCGGGTCCGCAAGATCGAGCCGTTGGCCCGGGCGCTGGAAGGCAAGGCCGCGTGGATGAGCGGACTCCGGCGCAGCGACGGCCCGACCCGCGCCTCCACCCCGGTCGTAGCCCACGACGCGACCCGCGGGCTGGTCAAGGTCAACCCGATCGCCGCCTGGTCCGACGCCGACGTCGCCGCCTACGCCGCCGAACGGGACCTGCCGGTGCACCCGCTCGCCGACAAGGGGTACGCCTCGATCGGCTGCTGGCCGTGCACCCGCCCCGTCTCAGCGGACGACGACCCCCGCGCGGGTCGTTGGTCGGACCACGCCAAGCTGGAGTGCGGCCTCCACGCCTGATCGAGCGGCGCAGTCTGGCAACATCGACCGATGCCGGTCCACGATGTCGCACAGCAGGGCTTCGGCACGACCGCCGAGATCTACGAGCGCTCGCGCCCGACCTACCCCGCCGATGCCGTCGCCTGGCTCGTGGAGCACTGCCGGATCGAGCCCGATGCCCGGGTCTGTGACCTCGCGGCGGGGACCGGCAAGCTCACCCGACTGCTCGAGCCGACCGGCGCCCGGCTGCTCGCGGTCGAGCCGATCACCGGCATGGCCGACGTGCTGCGCCGCACCTGCCCGTCGGTCCCGGCGGCCGCCGCGACGGCCGAGGCGCTCCCGATCGCCGACGCCTCGTTCGACGCGATCACCGTCGCCCAGGCGTTCCACTGGTTCGACGCCGACGCGGCATTGCCCGAGCTGCGTCGGGTGCTGCGCGCCGGCGGTCGGCTCGGGCTCGTGTTCAACACGAGGGAGCGGGCCGTCGACTGGGCCGACGCGCTGTGGTCGATCATGGACCGCGTCGAGAAGCGCGCGCCGTGGCACGACCAGGGTTGGCGCGAGGAGACCCTCGAGGCCGGCCACTTCTTCGGGCCGCTGCACGAGGCGACGTTCCGCCACGAGCACATCCTGGACACCGATGGCGTGGTCGCGCGGTTCGCAGGCGTGAGCCATGTCGCCGTCCTGGCACCCGCCGAACAGGACGCCGTCTTCGACGAGGTTCGCGACCTGCTCGCGACGCATCCCTCGATCGCTGGACAGTCGGAGTTCGCGATCCCCTACCGCGTCGACGCCTACTGGTGCGAGCGCGTCGGATGACGCGCACCGTGCGGACGCGCCTCGCCGTGGGCGCCGGTCGGGCGACGGGCTGGCTGTCGCGGGTCACGGGCCGCGGCCAGGGCGCGACGATCAGCGGCAGGGTGATGAACCTGATCGCACCCGATCTGCTCACGCACCTCGCAGAGGGGAATCGCGTCACCCTCGTCTCGGCGACGAACGGCAAGACCACCACGACGCGGTTCCTCGCCGCTGCGGTCGCCGCCTCCGGTCGCCCACTCGTGACCAACTCGACCGGCGCGAACCTCACGTCCGGGATCGCCCCGACCCTCGCGAGCGCGACGGCTCCCGGCGACGCGATCCTCGAGGTCGACGAGCGAGTCCTGCCCAGGGTCGTCGACCCGCTGGCCGCGCGGCTGCTCGTCTTCGGCAACCTCAGCCGCGACCAGCTCGACCGCTACGGCGAGGTCCGTGCCGTCGGCGACGCCTGGCGGAAGGTGACGACGGACCATCCCGGCATCGCCGTGATCGCGAACGCGTCCGACCCCCATGTCGTCTGGGCGGCGCAGCCCGCTGCAGTCACCTGGGTCGCGCTCGGACTCGGCTGGCGCCAGGACGCGGCGACGTGCCCGTCGTGCGGTGCGCTGCTGCACTGGGACGACGTCCGGTTCGACTGCCCGACCGCGTCGGGCGGATGCGGGTTCGCGCAGCCCGATGCCACCCATCACCTCGACGGCGACGCGCTCGTCCTCGACGTCGGCACCGCCGACGAACGCCGCGTCCCGCTCGCGCTCGCGCTCCCCGGACGCTGGAACCTCGCGAACGCGGCGCTCGCCGTCTCGGCCGCGGTGCACTTGGGCGTCGACCCCGTCGACGCGGCCGCCGCGGCCGGGTCCGTGACATCGGTCGCGGGCCGCTACATGCGGGTACCGCTCGACGACGGTCGCTCGGCCAGGGTGCTGCTCGCGAAGAACCCTGCCGGGTGGAGCGAGGTGCTCCACCATCTCGCGGTGACGGGTAGCCCCGTCGTGATCGCGGTGAACGCTCGCGTCGCCGACGGGAAGGATCCGTCGTGGCTCTGGGACGTCCCCTACGAGCTCCTGCGCGACTGCCCCACCGCGGCCGCGGGTGACCGTTGCCTCGATGTCGCGGTGCGCCTCAAGTACGCGGACGTGGAGCACGTGGTCGAGCCCGACGCCCTCGCCGCCGCCCGGGCCCTGCCCGGCGACGACGTCCACATCGTGGCGTCGTACACGCAGTTCTCCTCCCTCTACCGGAAGTTCGGGGACGAGAAGTGACGGGACCGACCACGACGGCCGCCGGCCGCACCTCGGCCGTTCGGGTCGGCCTCGTGTACCCCGAGCTGCTCGGGACGTACGGCGACCGGGGCAACGCAGTGGTGCTCGTACAGCGATGCATCTGGCGGGGGATCCCGGCCGAGCTCGTCGAGGTGACCGCCGGGAGCCCGATCCCGGGCAACCTCGACGTCTACTTGTTCGGCGGAGGCGAGGACGATCCCCAGCTGATGGCTGCCGACGGGATGCGCGCGTCGCGCGCGGCGGTCGCCCGCGCGCGCGACGGCGGAGCCGTGGTCCTGGCGGTCTGTGCCGGCTTCCAGCTGGTCGGGCACCGCTACGAGACCGCCGACGGCGTGGTGCTCGACGGCATCGGTCTCGTCGACATGGCCACGAGCCCCGGGCCCGACCGCCTGATCGGGGAGGTCGTCGTCGAACCGATCGCGTCCGAGGTGTGGGGTCCGTCGGGCCCGCCCCCGACCCTCACCGGGTTCGAGAACCACGGCGGGCGCACCACGCTGGGCGCCGGCGTCGAGCCGCTCGGCCGGGTCGTCACCGGTGGGGGGAACGGCGACGGCTCCGGCGCCGACGGCGCGCTCGCCGAGCGGCTCGTCGGCACGTACCTCCACGGCCCCGTGCTCCCCAGGAACCCCGAGCTCGCCGATCGACTGCTCGAGTGGGTCGTCGGTCCGCTCGCGCCCCTGCCGTCGCCGATCGAGGACCGGCTGCACGACGACCGCATCCGAGCCGGCAGCGCCCGTGGGCTCCGGCGCTGGTTCCAGTCGCGCGCGCTGGCCCGGGGCTGAGGCCTCGCCGTGTCGGCCGACGCCTGGTTCACACTCGCGGTGGTCGTCGTCACCATCGCCTTGATGGTGAGCGAGCGGGTCCAGCCGTCGGTCGTGATGCTCTCGGCCGTGATCGTGCTCATGGTCGGCGAGACGATCGACGAGGCGCAGGCGTTCTCGGGGTTCTCGAACGCGGCCCCGATCACGGTCGCCGCGCTCTACGTCCTCGCCGGCGCGACCGAGACCACCGGCGCGCTCCAGGGGCTCACCGAGCGCATCCTCGGCGGACGGCGACGCGGACCGAGCGGTTCGGGCGGCGACCGCCAGGATCTCGCGCGGGTCGTCGTGCCCGGGGCGCTCGCCTCCGGGCTCATCGCGAACACGCCACTCGTGAGCATGGTCGCGCCGCGCATCGTCGCCTGGGCCCGGCGCACCGACCGCTCGCCGTCGCGCTTCCTGATGCCCTTCAGCTTCGCCGCGGTCTTCGGGGGCGTCATCACCGTCATCGGCACGTCGACGAACGTCACCGTCAGCGGGCTGCTGACCGAGTCGGGACGCGTGCCCCTCGACGTCTTCGAGATCACACCGGTGGGCCTGCCGATCGCGCTGATCGGCGTGCTGGCGCTCGTGCTCCTCACCCCGATCCTGCTCCCCCGCCGGCGTTCACCGGGCGAGATCGACGAGGGCGGCGAGCGCGAGTACACGGTCGAGATGCTCGTCGAGCCGTCGAGCCCCCTGGTCGGGCGCACGATCACCGACGCGGGGCTGCGGAACCTGGTCGGCGTCTATCTGGTCGAGATCGAACGCGACGGGCGTCACCTCGGGCCGGTCGCGCCGGACGAGGTCCTCGTCGACGGCGACCGCCTGATGTTCGCGGGGAACATCGGTCGGGTCCTCGACCTCCAGAAGCTCGCCGGGCTCGTGCCTGCCGGTCAGCAGCACTTCTCGCTCTCCGAGAACGCCGGCGCGACGTTCGAGGTCGTCGTCGCCGAGGGGTCACCGCTGATCGGCTCGACGCTGAAGGAGGTCGACTTCCGGGCCCGCTACGGCGCCGCGGTCATCGCCATCCATCGCTCCGCCGAACGACTCGTCGCCAAGCTCGGCGAGGTGCGACTCCGGCCCGGCGACCTGATGCTCGTGCTCGGGGATCCGGACTTCGCGCGCCGGTGGCGCGGCCGCGACGACTTCCTCCTCGTCTCGGCGGTGGAAGGTGGTGCACCGTTGCGGCGCAACCGCGCCCGAGCCGTCGAGCTCATCACGCTGGCGCTCATCGTCGTCTCCGGTGCGGGTGTGTTGAGCCTGTTGAAGACGTCGTTGCTCGCCGCGCTCGCGTGCCTCGCCGTGGGCGCGATCACACCGGGGGAGGCGCGCCGCGCGGTGAACTTCGACATCGTGGTGCTGATCGCGGCCAGCTTCGGGCTCGGCGCCGCGATGCAGGAGAGCGGGCTCGCCGCGGAGATCGCCCGCGGGCTCGTCGACCTCACCACACCGCTCGGCGACATCGGCGTCCTCGCCGGCGTCCTGCTCGCCACCATGATCCTGACCGAGCTCCTGTCGAACAACGCGGCCGCGGTGCTCATGTTCCCGGTGGCGTTGGCAACCGCGGCGGGGAGCGGGCTCGCGTTCCGCCCGTTCGTGCTGGCGATCATCATCGGCGCGTCGTGCTCGTTCCTCACCCCGATCGGCTACCAGACCAACCTGCTCGTCTTCGGCATGGGCGGCTACAAGTTCCGGGACTTCACCCGGCTCGGCGCACCGTTGACCCTCGTCACCTTCGTCGCGTCGCTCGTGCTGATCCCGATCGCGTTCCCGCTGCGCTGAGACAGCTCGCGGCGCCCGGCGTCAGGACTCGGCGACCTCGCGGACCCTGGCGATCTTCTCGGCGTCGTGGTTGGCGTCGGTGCCCTGGATCTGGAGCAGCTCGTCGCGGGTCTCGGCGGCGATCCGCTCGGCATCCTCGTCGGCGTCCGCGAGGACCGCGTCGATGCCCTCGTCCACGATCCGCTTCGCGGCCTCCACGAGCGCGTCGACCATCTCCGCCTCGGGCACGACCCGGACGACCTTGCCCCTCACGAACAGGTGCCCGCGACCTCGCCCCGCGGCGATACCCAGGTCGGCCTCACGCGCCTCGCCGGGACCGTTCACGACACAGCCCATGACCGCGACCTGGATCGGGATGTCGAGGTCCTCGAGGGCCGACTGCGCCGCGTTCGCGACGTTGATCACGTCGACCTCGGCCCGACCGCAGCTCGGGCAGGCGATGAGGTCGAGCCCCTTGCGCTCGCGCAGCCCCAGCGACTCGAGCAGGACCCGCCCGGCCCTGGCCTCCTCGACCGGGTCGGCCGTGAGCGAGAAGCGGATGGTGTCGCCGATGCCCTCGGCGAGCAGCGTCCCGATGCCGGCGGTCGACTTCACCAGCCCCGCGGGTGGCGGGCCGGCTTCGGTGACACCGAGGTGCAGCGGATGGTCGACCGTCTCAGAGAGGAGCCGGTAGGCGTCGATCATCAGGGCGACGTTCGACGCCTTCACCGAGATCTTCACGTCCTCGAACTCGACCTCACGGAAGTACGCGAGCTCCTTCACTGCCGACTCCACCAGCGCCTCGGGCGTCGCGCCGCCGTGACGCTCGAAGATCTCGGGATCGAGCGACCCGGCGTTCACACCGATGCGGATCGGGAGGCCCCGATCACGCGCCTCGGCGGCGACGGCCTTGATGTGCTCGGGCTTGCGGATGTTGCCCGGGTTGAGCCGGAGCGCGTGGACCCCGGCCTCCATCGCCGCGAGCGCGAGCCGGTACTGGAAATGGATGTCGGCGACGATCGGCACCGGTGAGCGCGGCACGATCTGCGCCAGCCCCTCCGCCGCTTCCTCCTCGTTGCAGGTGCACCGCACGATGTCACAGCCGGCTGCCGCGAGCGCATAGATCTGGGCGAGCGTGCCGTCGACGTCGGCCGTCTTGGTGGTCGTCATCGACTGCACGGAGACCGGCGCATCGCCTCCGACGGCGACCTTGCCCACCATGACCTGGCGGGTCTTCCGGCGGGCGAACGCCGGGGGGGAGGGACGCGTCGATG
>DASUAO010000004.1:0-25534 GCA_035763745.1 Acidimicrobiia bacterium | reverse complement strand
TTGCGGAACGACTCGACGACGTGGTCGGTCGCGACGCCGACGTGGGTCGCACCACCGTCGAGCAGCTCCAGCATCGACCGCACCACCCCGCGCACGGCCCCGACGTCGGTGCCGTCGTGGTCGAGGTGCTCGGGCGCGCCGGAGTAGTGGCGGAACAGCTCATAGGTGCCGTCGACGAGATGGACGTCCATGGCGCCCATCGTCGCGCGCCGGATCAGCTCGCCGAGCCGGAGCGGGCCAGTTCGGCGACGACGGCCCGATGGTCGCTCACGGGCGAGCGGTCGGCCACCCAGGCCCGGCGGATCTCCAGGCCGTCGACCGCGATGACGTCGATGCGGCGGCGAGGTCGGTGTGCCGGGAAGCTCGGACCGTGCTCGGCGACCGTCATCCCCGCCGCGGCGAAGAGCGGGCCCGTGACGTCCGGGTCGAGGTTGAGGTCCCCGAGGAGCACCCGCGGTCCGGGTCGCTCGCCGAGCGCGTCGAGCACCGTGCGGAGCTGGTCCGGGGCGTCGTGGCGCAGGTGGGCGAAGCGCTTGGGTCGGTGCTGGAGATGCGTGACCGCGACCGACACTTCGACCCCCCGCACGCTGATTCGCGCCAGCACCGCCGCGCGCGGCTCTCGCTCCTCGGCTCGCGGGAGGTCCAGCACCCCCACGTCGGCGATCCGACCCTTCACGACGAGCGAGTTCCCGTAGGTCTTGAGCAGCCCGCGGTGGCGCGCCGGCCCGCTCGCGTGGCGGGCGCGCGTCGCTCGGGCGACCACTGCGCCCTGGTCGAGGAACCACGTGCGCCGTCGCCCCCCCTGGACCTCCTGGAGCCCCAGGACGTCGGCGTCGAGCTCGCGACACGCACGGGTGAGCATGCGCATCCGAACCCTGCCGGCCGCGTCGGAACCGTGGCGGATGTTGAACGTCGCGAACCGGAGGACCGGCGCGTCGGTGACCGGGCGAACCGGCTCCGACCCCCGGTCGGAGGAAGCGATCACCCGCGGCCAACGCGGCTGCGCAGGGCGAGCAACGCGAACGTCATGCTCACCGCTCCGACCGCCGCGAACACCTCCACCCTCGCGCCGGCATCCCGGTCCGCGATCTCCGGGGTCACGCCACCGCCAGCGGCGCCGGGTCGTCGGACGTGGAGTCATCGGGTGCGCCTGCCGGTTGCAACGAGCCGCGCGTGGTCAG
This sequence comes from Acidimicrobiia bacterium, assembly GCA_035763745.1. Taxonomy (GTDB): domain Bacteria; phylum Actinomycetota; class Acidimicrobiia; order IMCC26256; family PALSA-555; genus DASUAO01. The sequence goes on along the minus strand of DASUAO010000004.1, from coordinate 24,353 downwards.
ACCCAGCACGAACCAGACCGTCGCGGCCCAGACCGTGGTCGCTCCCGCGAGGTGGAAGCCGACGAGCAGCTCGGGGATCCCGCTGAGGTACTGCGCGTAGCCGATCGCGCCCTGCACCACGACCGCGACCAGCAGCAGCCCGAGCCGCGTCTGCACCTCGCGCGGCGTCCGGGAGCGACGCAGCAGCCCCAGGGTGCCGAGCACGAGGACCAGGAAGACGATGACGCTCGTCCCGTGGACCCGAGCCACGGTCGGCAGGTCGAACCCGAACCGCTTCGCCTCCTCGTCGCCGCCGTGCGGGCCCGTGGCGGTGACGATCGTCCCGGTGGTCACCACCACGGTGGCCCACACCACCAGGACACGCCCGAGCCGACGGAGCCGGTCGTCGACCAGGGGTCGAAGCGGGCCCTCGGCCTCGCTCGCCCGCCGGTAGAGGACCAGGGCGTTGGCGAGCAGCACGAGCGAGACGAGGAAGTGCGCCATCACGAACTCCGGGCGCAGCTCGAACAGCACGGTGAGCCCGCCGAGCACTGCCTGGGCGAACACCCCGGCGACGAGCCCGAGCGACAGCCACACCAGGTCACGGCGCTTCGGGACACGGACCAGCGAGCCGAGCACACAGACGATCACCGCGGCCGACACCAGCCCGGTGAACATCCGGTTGAGGAACTCGACCATCGCGTGGACGTCGCTCACGCCGCGGGGCGTCAGCCGACCCGGTTCGCAGTTCGGCCAGTCGGAGCATCCGAGTCCCGAGCCGCTGAGTCGAACCGCGCCGCCGGTCACGATGATCACCGCGAGGAGCACCACGGCCACGAGCGCGATCCGTTGGTAGGTCTGCGGAGCGACTCGGGGGGCGCGCACGGAGACGGATGCTAGGCCCCGGCGCGCGGGGTCGACGATCCGCGTCGCGAGCTCGCCGGTACGCTGGACCGGCCATGCCTCCGCCGTCGACACCGCGCGCTCGATCGGATCGCCGGGCCCGCCGCCGACGGGCCCGAGCCCGCAGGCTCGGTCTCGCCGTCGTCGCGATGACCCTCGCCGCCGGCGGCGGGGCGTTCGCGATCGCGACGCGGGGTAGCGACCGGGCCACGCGCGTCGCGCCGCGCCCGGCCGTGTCGACGTCGAGCACGAGCACCGCGCCCACGACGACCACGACCCTCCGCGACCCCCGTCGGGGCAACGGTCAGCCGGTGTCCTTCGCGTTCGGCGGCGACGTGCACTTCGAGGGCGCGCTCCGCAGCAAGCTCCTCGGCGATCCCGCGGGCGTCCTCGCGCCCATCGCACCGGTCCTCTCCCTCGCCGACCTCGCCATGGTGAACCTCGAGACCGCGATCACCGAGCGCGGGACGCCCTACGTCAAGAAGTACAACTTCCGGGCTCCCGCAGTGGCGCTGGACGCGTTGCGAGCAGCAGGCGTCGACGTCACCACCGTCGCCAACAACCACGGGCTCGACTTCGGCGACGAGGGCATGGCCGACACCATCGCGGCCGCCGCCGAGAAGCAGTTCCCGGTGCTCGGCATCGGGAACAACCTCCTCGAGGCGTACGCGCCGTACCGGGCCGAGATCAAGGGCCAGCGCATCGCGGTGTTCGGCGCCACCGACGTCCTCGACGGCGAGTACGTCACGGCCTGGGCCGCGACGGACACCCAGGGTGGACTCGCCTCGGCCAAGGAGGGCAACCTCGGGCTCCTCGTCGGTGCGATCCAGAACGCGCGGGTGTACTCCGACACCGTCGTCGTGTTCCTCCACTGGGGCGTCGAGCGCCAGGGCTGCCCGTCGCCCCGCCAGCAGGAGGTCGCGCAGGTGCTCACCGACGCGGGCGCCGACATCGTCGTGGGCTCGCACGCACACCAGCTCCAGGGCGGCGGTCGGTTCAACACGTCCTTCGTCGACTACGGGCTCGGGAACTTCGTCTTCTACAACGAGACCGGCGAGTACGGGCGCAGCGGGGTGCTCGTCGTCACCGCAACCGGACGCGACATCGACTCCTACCAGTGGGTCCCCGCCCGCATCCGTGGCGGCGTCGCGACCCCGCTGCCCGCCGGCGCGGAAGCCGACGTCGAGATCGCGCACTGGAACGAGCTGCGCGCGTGCACCGGTCTCGCGCCGTGAGCCGGAGCCCCGGCGGTCGGGCGCCCGATCCACCGGCCACCCGACTGCCCGTACCATCGCGAACCGACCGAGGGAGCTGACGATGCCGAGCGCCGCGCACTACGACGAGTTCGGCCTGTTCCACGAGAACGCGCAGGAGTTCGGCCTCCCGTTCGACGCGCCACCGACGGTGACCCGCGAGTCGGTCGTCGTCGGCGACGACGGCCGCCGGTTGAGCGCGCTGCGATGGGGCAACGAGCCCGCTGACCTCGTGCTGCTCCACGGCGGTGCCCAGAACGCCCACACCTGGGACACCGTGGCGCTGGCGCTCGATCGGCCACTGGTGGCGATCGACCTCCCCGGTCACGGGCACTCCGACCACCGCGGCGACGGTCCGTTCAGCCCGCGCGACAACGCTGCCGACATCGCCGTCGCGATCGCGGCGATCGCGCCGGATGCCCGGATGGTCGTCGGCATGTCGCTGGGCGGGCTGACGTCGATCGCGCTGGCCGCCCTCGCGCCCGAGCTCGTCCGTCGCCTGACGCTCGTCGACGTGACCCCCGGAGTCGACCGCGACAAGGCTGCGCCGATCGCGCAGTTCATCGCGGGCCCCGACAGCTTCGAGAGCTTCGACGAGATCCTCGACCGGACGATCGAGTTCAACCCGACGAGGTCGGAGTCGTCGCTGCGGCGCGGAATCCTCCACAACGCGGTCCCTCGCGACGACGGTCGATGGGTCTGGCGCTACCAACGCCCACGCCTCGCGGAGACCGCCGACATCCCGGCCGACTTCGCGACGCTCTGGGACGACGTCTCGGGCATCGCGGTGCCCGTGATGCTCGCACGCGGCGGCGCAGCCGAGTCCGTCGTCGACGACGGCGACGTCGCCGAGCTGCTCCGACGGCAACCCGACGCACGCGTCGAGGTCGTCGAAGGGGCGGGCCACAGCATCCAGGGCGACCGTCCGCTGGAGCTCGCCGCGCTGCTCGTCGACTTCGTCGACTCCTGATCAGGTCGGTCGCAGCACCGTCGCCGTCGTCGTGGACGCCTCGATCGACGCCCACGAGTAGCGCATCGGGAGCAGCTCCCCGGCCGCCCAGGTCGCTTGCTGGTCGCTGAAGTGCGGGCTCGTCGGGTCGCCCGACGCACCGAGGGGCACGACCCAGCGGGAGGCGTCCCAGTCGGCGCAGTCGAAGACGTAGCGGGCGACGGACGTGCCGGTCACCGTGAAGCCGTGGCCGACGGGGTGCCCGGCACTCATCACCGTGTCGGACTCGCCACCCACCTCGACCGCGGGCGGGTCGAGCGCCGCTGCCCAGTCGGGATGGACGTGACCGAGCGGGTGGCGGGGGCGGGCCCGGTGCAGCGTGCCCCACCGCCACGCGGCGACGTCGTCCCCCAGGCCCCCACGGAGGACCGCCACACCGTCGGCCAGCGCAGCCGTGAGGAGGCCACCCCATCCGGCGGGGTCGGCGACGAGGGTCCGGTCGTCGGCGGCGAGGAGCCCGGTCGCGAGCGCCCAGACCCGGAGCTCGAGCGGGACGAACGTCGCAGTCGGCTCGTCCGGGAGCGGCGTTCGCACCGATGCGAGCGCCGGATGGTGGGCGATGATCCGACACGCGGCGTCGCGCACCGTCATGTAGACCGCAGCACCCCGCGACTCCGGGAGCATCCACCGGTCCCAGTCGCGGAGCGCCTCGAGGGCCACGCGTTCCCACTCGTCCCCGGGATCGACGGCGAGGATCCGGGGCACCCAGACGTCGGCGGCCAGGGAACGGCGGTCGCGGTGCACGTCGGCCATGTCGTCGACCGTTGCCCGCTCGAGCGACCCAAGTCGCTCGAGCACGCGGGCGGCGCGGTCGGGGTGCGCGTAGTCCAGGCCGAGATAGTGCGGGTACTCGTCGTCGACGATCCGTTGGTTGGCGGTCACGATCACCCCGCCGGGCGGGTTCCGGACGCGGGGCAGGTCGTCGTAGGCGACGACGCCGTACCAGTCGTGTCGGTCGGTCCATCCCGGGACCGGCCCCCACGCGTTGGACGCGTCGCGCACCGGGATCCGACCGACCGTCCGGTAGGAGATGTCGCCGTGGACGTCGGCGCTCACGAGGTTGTTGACCGGATCGACCCAACCCTCCATCACCGCCTCGAGTCCGTCGACGTCGGTGGCCGCGAGCATCGGCCCCAGGACCGCGAGCCCGGTGCTCGGCTCGGTCAGCGCGGTCGAGCGCAGGACGAGGCAGGGGCCGCGCGCCGGGTCGCCGAACACGACCGGTCCCCGGGCGGTCTCGTGGCAGGCGACCGCGACCGGCTCGCCGCCGCGGACCTCGACGGTCTCCGTCCGCAGAGGGGCCTGTCCCGGCGGGACGCGCTCCACGAACAGGTCCTGGTAGTCGCCGTTCCCGTTCGTCACGCACCATGCGACGTGCGCGTTGTGCCCGAAGTGCGGCAGGCCCGGCACACCGACGAACGACAACCCGATCGCGTCGAACGCGTCGCAGACCAGGTGACACTGGTAGTAGACGTTCGGCACCTCGAGGAAGCGATGGGGATCGCCGGCGACGAGTGGCAGCCCCGACGCCGTGCGCGCACCGTGGAGCGCCCAGCTGTTGCTCCCGGTCGAGGGCTCGCCGAGCTCCGCCATCGCATCCAACACCGGCCCCATCGCCTCGACGGCGGCGTGGGCATCGTCGCGGGTGCGGAACAGCTCCGCCGGCGGGACGATCAGGGGCACGTCGCGGGGCTCGACACCCTCGATCCGGGCGACGGCTTCGACTCCCATCGCCGCCGCGAGCCGCCCGCGCCAGAGCTTGCGCTGCCAGTTGGCGAACACGACGTGACGGACGAGGAAGACCGCGCAGCAGTCCGCGGCCGTCCACGGTTCAGGACGGACCTCGGCACGGGCCAGGTCGGGGGGGAGCGGACCGCCGAGCTCGAGGAACGCGTTCACGCCCGCGGCGAAGGCATCGAGGACCTCGCGCGGCTCGGGTGCGAGGGCGTCGGCTTCCCGCGCCGCCGCGGGTCCGAGCCCGCACCTCCGTGCGAACACGTCGAACGCGACCGCGGTCGGACCCACGACTTCCGCCCACCGCCCGCGGGCCCGTCGGCGGTCGTACTCGAGCTGGCCGAGGCGGTCCTGGGCCTGGACGAACCCCTGCCCGAAGAACGCGTCCCGGGCGCGCTCCCCCCTGACGTGCGGGATCCCCCACTCGTCGCGTCGGACCACGACATCGCCCTCGAGCCCCACGACCCTGTGCTCGTCCACCGCGGGCACGCTACGCGGTCCGTACCCCGCCGTCCGCGCCATCTCTTGATGCGTCTCTCACCCGCCCATGGCGGGGTGAGAGACGCACGACCGGAAGCACTGGCGCGCGTGGCGGGCCTTCCCGGCGCGCGACGATGCCACGATGCACGAGGACCACATCCGGTCCGCCCGACGCCGCCTCTGGCTGGTCACGCTCGGAGGTCTCCTCGTGCTGTCGTGCACCCTCGCCGCGGTCGTGTTCCCGATCGCGTGGCTGCTCGGCGCGGCGGCGAACCCGGTCGGCGCCGACCTCGGCTACGGATGGGGTCTCACGGAGTGGGCTGCGGGTGTGAGCATCTCGATCGGGGCGGTGATCAGCGTCGTCGCGTTCGGCTGGTCGCTCGTCCGGTCGGAGCGCACCGCGCTGGAGTTCGTCCGAGCCTGGCCGGGCCCCGACGCGTCGCCCGTCCCGCCTCCAACGATGCCGGCCGGCCTCGTCGAACGTGTCCAGAAGACGATCGACGTCCTCGCGCTCGCGACCGGTGCGCCTGCGCCACGGGTCGCGGTGGTGATCGACGACGCCCCGAACTGCCTGACCGTCGGCCGATCTCCGAAGACCGCCTGGGTGGTCGTCACGACCGGGCTCGTCGGCGCACTCGGGCACCGCGAGCTCGAGGCAGTGCTCGCGTACGAGATCGGACGGGTCGTCGAGCTCGAGGTGTCGCTCGACACCGTCGTCTATGCCCTGACGAACCGGGCCTTCGAGGTGTGGACCGCCGCGTTCTCGGACTTCGACGAGGTCGCACTGCTGCTCGTCCCACTCGGTGTGCTCGGGGCGCCGCTGCTCCTGGCGTCGGTCGGCCTGCGGGCCGCGGTGCTGCGCTCACGCGCCCGCCTCGCCGACGGTCTCGCGGTGCGGTACTGCCGGGACCCGGGCGCGCTCGCCCGTGCGCTGCGCACGATCCTCGCCGCGACGGACCAGGTCCGCCGGGGCGACCGGGCCAACGCCCACCTCTGGCTCGAGTACCCGCATTCCCGAGCGTCACGATGGATCCTGCGAACGCACCGCATCCTCCCCCGTCGCATCATCCGGCTCGAACGGCTCGCCGGGGCCGGGAGCCCGCCCGAGTGATCCCGCGCGAGAATGACGCGATGACGATCTTCACACGCATGGACGAGTCGACGGCCGAGCAGTGGTCCGTGATCGGCCGGGAGACGATGGCGAACCAGGGTCGCGTCGCCGACGGGATCCTCGCGATGCTCCGTTCCCTCGCCGACATCACCGACGGGTTCGCGGTCGACCAGCTGACGCACTCCTTGCAGACGGCCACGATGGCCGAGCGGGCGGGCGCCGACGACGAGGTGATCGTCGCGTCGCTGTGTCATGACATCGGCAAGGCGGTGAGCGTCCCCAACCACCCGAGGATCGCCGCGGAGATCCTGAAGCCGTACGTGCGCTCCGAGGTCGTCGAGATGATCCGGGCCCACCAGGACTTCCAGGGGCGGCACTACTACCACCACTTCGGCGGCGACCCGAACGCGCGCGAGCCGTACCGCGGGGAGCCGTGGTTCGCGCTCGCCGAGAGGTTCGCCGACGAGTGGGACCAGCAGGCCTTCGACCCCGACTACGACACCGAGCCCCTCGAGCACTTCGAGGCGCGGGTCCGCACCGTGTTCGCGAACCCGACGTCGCTCTGACCCACCCTCGCCGAGAAGCCGGGGCGTCGCGCGATCAGCCCAGCTGGTCGTGGAGGAACGCCAGGACCTCGGGCCACAGGCGCTCCGACAGTGCGTCGTCGAACGTCCCGAGCGCGTTGTGGGGCCCCATGAACGCGTGCCCGGTCCCGGGATGCATCGTGAGGACGACGTCCTTGCCGAGGCCCTGCAGCTTCGCCTCGAGCGCCCGGGCCGCGTCGGGACCGAAGAAGTCGTCCTGCTCGGCCATGTGACCTCGGACGACCGCGGTCATGGGCGTCCAGTCGGGCTCGTCGTCACCCTGCGGGAACCCGTAGAAGGGCACCGCGGCCCGGATCCGGTCGGGACGGCTCGCCGCGAGGAGGAATGTCAGCATCCCGCCCATGCAGAACCCGACGATCCCCAGGTGCTCACTCGTCACCGCGGCGTGCCCGGCGAGTGCATCGACCGCGCCGCTCAGGTCGGCCGCGGCGCGATCCGCGGGCAACGCTCCCATCAGCTCGGCGGCCTTGTCCATCTCGTCGTGCCCGGCGAGCTGACCCCGGTAGAGGTCGGGCGCCAGGGCCACGAACCCTCCCTGGGCGAGACGCTCGGCCATCGCCTTGCACCCGCTGTCGAGACCCCACCACTCCTGGATGACGATCACACCGGGACCCGTGCCGCCCGGAGGGAAAACGAGGTAGCCCGGCACCTCGTCGCCGTTGCTCGAGAATCGGATCTGCTCCGCCATGGCGCGGAGGATACCCGGGTCTCCCCCTGCCGTTCCGGCCCGAGCCCCGCAGTCGGCCGATGCCATCCTGGACTCGTGTGCACGCACGCCCGATCGCGGCCGGCCTGCGCCGTGTTCGCGATGCTCGCCGCCCTCGCGGCGTCGTCGTGCGCCGGCGGTGGGGGCCAGCTCGCCGAGCAGACCGCCACCAGCGCGCCGGTCACGCGACCGACGACGCGCGTCGACCCGATCCCGGTCGAGGAGCTGCGCGAGCCCCGGACGGCGGGGGCGGCCGCACGCGAGCTCACCGAGGTCGAGACCGCGCTGCGCGCGTCCGACACCCCTGCCGCCGCGCTCGGACGTCGCCAGCAGCTCGCGTACCGCGCGATCGCGGCACACCCGAGATGGGCGACGAAGGTCCTCACGCAGGTCCCGGACCAGGTGCGCGACGCGGTGCAGGGGAACCTCGACGCCGGGGCCGCGTTGTCCGGCCTGACCGGCACCGCCCCACCGGCGTTCCCCCAGTGGGAGATCCGGACGCCACAGCCGATCGCGACGCTCCGGGGGTTCTACGACGAGGCCGAGGCCGCGACGGGCATCCCGTGGGCGTACCTCGCCGCGATCCACCTCGTGGAGACCCGGATGGGCCGGATCCGCGGGCTGAGCAGCGCCGGCGCCCAGGGCCCGATGCAGTTCATCCCGGAGACATGGGCGTCCTACGGCCAAGGCGACGTGAACGACGACCACGACGCCATACAGGCAGCAGGTCGGTACCTGGCGTCGCGCGGCGGCCCGAGTGACATGGAACGGGCGCTCTTCTCCTACAACAACGACGACCGCTACGTCGCGGCCGTGCAGGCGTACGCGTCGGTGCTCCTCGCCGATCCGCGCGCGTACGCCGGGTACCACGAGTGGCAGGTGCTCTACGCGACCAGTGCCGGGACGTTCTTGCTCCCCGAGGGCTACTCGGCCTGACCGATCCGGCCGCACGCCGCCATGGGCGGGGAAATGCTACCGGCGGGTAGTCTGTGCGCCCATGTGGTGGCGTCGAAGCGACGGGACGCTCGTCCGTGACCTCCCGAAGACGCGGCGCGTCATGCCGTACCTCATGCGGGGGCGCAACGAGGCCGCGGTGAACTTCGAGCAGGAGATCGCGCTCCCGAAGGCCGACGCCTTCATCCGGGCCTGGAACCAGGCCAACCCGATGCTCCGCATCGACGTCTTCCACCTGGCGTGCTGGGGCCTGAAGGAGGTCTTCGAGCGGGTCCCGAGCACCCATCGGTTCGTCGCCGGAGGCCGCCTCTACGACCGCCACGGCATCTGGTTCTCCTACGCGGTGAAGCAGAAGCTCGAGACGGGCGCACCGATGGTCGTGATCAAGCGCCGCTTCGACACCGACGAGTCCTTCGGGGCCATGGTCGCCGGCATGGCCGCGACCCAGGCCGACTTCAAGGCCGGGGCCGAGAAGCGGGTCGACCGTGAGCTCGGGCTGCTGTTCGTCTTCCCGGGCTTCGTCCGGCGCCTCGTCATGGCGGCCATCCGGGGCCTCGACCGCCTCGGCATGCTGCCCCGCAGCTACATCGAGCACGACCCGATGTACGCGTCGGCGTTCTTCGCGAACATGGCCAGCCTCGGGATGCCGGCGGTCTTCCACCACCTGTACGAGTACGGCACCTGTGGGATCTTCTCGTCGCTCGGACGTCCCGTGACCGTGCCCGGGAGCCCCACGAGCGGGCCGGACCGCGAGCGCACCATGACCGTCCGTTGGACCTACGACGAGCGGGTCGACGACGGGCTCGCGGCCTGGTTCGGCCTCCGCCGCTTCAAGCAGGTCATCGAGGACCCCGAGGGATGCGGTCTGATCGTCGAGGCGCTCCCCGATGGGGCCGTCGAACGCGATCCCGACGACGCGGTCCCATCGGACGACGTCTTGTCGTCGGAAGACGCCCGGTGAGCTTCTTCTCGGAGCGCCTCGACGCGTTCCCACGGATCGAGCCCTACCGGATGGCGCTCGAAGCGGGCTACTGGCCGTACTACAAGTCGGTCGAGAGCGCCTCGACGCCCCGGCTCACCGTCGAGGGACGCGAGGTCATCAACTTCGGGTCCAACAACTACCTCAGCCTCTCGTACCACCCCGAGGTGATCGAGGCGACGATCGCCGCCACGCGCCACTTCGGGAGTGGCGTCACCGGCAGCCGGCTCCTCAACGGCACGCTGACGCTCCATCGCGAGCTCGAAGCCGAGCTCGCCGAGTTCTACGGCACCGAGGACGCGCTGGTCTTCGCCACCGGCTACGTCGCGAACCTGAGTGCGATCGCCGGCTTCCTGACCCGCCGTGACTTCGCGATCGTCGACAAGGAGATCCACAACTCGCTGCTCACCGGCGTGCGGCTCTCGGGCGCCACGATGAAGCGGTTCCGCCACAACGATGTCGCCCACCTCGAGACGGTGCTCGCGTCGCTCCCGACGGAGGCGGGCAAAGGGTTGATCGTCGACGGCGTGTACTCGATGGGGGGCGACACCGCGCCCCTCGACGAGATGGTCGACCTCTGCCGTCGGACACCCAACACGTTCCTGCTCGACGACGAGGCCCATGGGCTCGGGGTGCTCGGCGCGCGTGGTCTCGGCGCCTGCGAGCAGTACGACGTCCTTTCCGACATCGACCTCGTCACCGTCACCTTCTCGAAGACACTCGGGTCCTGCGGCGGCGCGCTCATGGGCCCCAAGGAAGCGATCGATCTCCTCAAGATCACCTCCGACACGCTCATCTTCACCGCGTCGAACACTCCGGGTTCGGTGGCCGGCGCGCTGGCCGCCCTGCGGGTGCTCCGCGCCGAACCCGAGCGTGTCGCCCGCCTCAGGACCGCCGTCACGACGTTCCTCGGGATGCTCGAGGCGCGCGGCGTACCCACGAACCCGGCCGAGAGCGCGATCGTGACGATCCCGCTGCGCAAGTTCGACGAGGTCTCGACGGTCCTGCTCGCCCTCGACCTGCTCGACAAGGGCGTGTTCGTGAACCCGGTCATCCCGCCGGCCGTCACCAAGGAGATGGGACTGGTCCGCCTCAGCCTGATGGTCGACCACGACGACCTGCTGCTCGAGGAGGCGGCCGACGTGCTCGCCAAGGTGCTCGGCGAGCACGAACAGCTGCCCCGTCCCTGAGCCTCGGGACGAGCGCCGGACTCGGATCCGCGTTCAGGCGGCCCGACTCCGCATCTGCTCGAACCGCTTCTCCCAGGCGTTGTGGCGCAGCTTGGCGTCCTGGATGAAGGGCGAGACGCCGATCACCTTCAGCACGATCTCGTTGAGGATGCGCGCGAACCCGGACAGCGGGCGCTTGAAGTCGACGAACAGCACGACGCGTGTCCCGTCGGTGTCGTTCCACGCCTCGTGCTCGTACGTGTCGTCGAAGACGAGGCTCTTGCCCTCGGTCCAGTGCCGGACCGCGTCGCCGACGCGGATCCCACAGTCCTCGGCCGGCTCCGGCACCATGAGCGCGAGGTGGTAGCGCAAGACGCCCTTGTACGGGCCGCCGTGCGGCGGGATCCGCTTGTGGGGCGAGAAGATCGAGAACATCGCGGTGGTCATCCCCGGGATCTGTCGGAGCAGCCGGTCGGTCTCGGGACAGCGGTCGATGTTGTTGCCGGCCTGGAACCCGTAGCCGTAGAAGAAGAACGTCTTCCACCGGTCGTCGGTCGTGAGCTGGGCCTGGTCGGTCGAGATGTCCTGGAAGTTGGGCAACGCGTCGCGGTGCTCGAGGACCGCGTCGAGCTCGGCGCGGATGCGCGGCGCGCCGGCCTCGAGGTCAGCGATCCAGGCGAAGTCGTCGGGGTCGAAGAACGTGTGGTCGCCCACCAGCGAACGCCGCCCGAAGTACCGGTCGAGGAACCGGATGAACTTCTCGCCGACACGGTTCGAGACGTCGACGGCTCGCTCACGCAGCGTGCTGGCCACGCTCGTCCCCTTCCCCAACGGGTCCTGACGGCCCGTCAGCGTACCTCCGGCAGTGCGCCCGAGGCCTCAGCGAGGAAGGCGCGGGCGACATCGGGGGCCACCACGCGTCGCAGCGGTGGCATGGCGTCCAGGAGCACCGACCGGTAGCCGGCAGTAGCGAGCCGACGGTCGAGGACGGCGACCACCCCACGGTCGGCGTGCGTCCTGATGAGCCGGCCGGCGCCCTGTGCGAGCACCAGCGCGGCTGCGGGGAGATCGACGTCGCGGAAGCCGTTGCCGCCCTCACGTTCGGCGAGCTCCCGACGCGCTTGGGCCAACGGCTCGTCGGGTCGGGCGAACGGGAGGCGGTCGATCACGACGAGGACGCAGGCCGGTCCCGGCACGTCCAGTCCCTGCCAGAAGGCTCGGGTGGCGACCAGGCACGACGTCTCGTCCTCGGTGAATCGCTGCACGAGCCGGGCCGTCGTGTCGTCGCCCTGTGCGAGCACCTCGTGGTCGGTCGCCTCGCGCAGCGCGGCGGAGAACGCGTGCACGGATCGCCACGAGGTGCACAGCACGAGCGCGCGGCCGCCGGCGGCGTCGACCAGCTCGCAGAGCTCGGTCGAGGCCGCGTCGGCCCAACTCCCGTCGCGCACGTCCGGGAGGTGCCGGGCGACGTAGAGCATCCCCTGCGCACGGAGGTCGAACGGAGACGGCACTCGCCGCGCCTCGTACCCGAGGCCGAGCACCGTGTCGGCATCGGTGTCGTCGTCCACACCGCCGTCCGGGTCGCCACTCGGTGTCGGTGGGGCACCTGGTTCGGCGCCGGCATCGAGTCCGAGGCTCTCCGCGAGCGGTTCGAACCGCGCACCGGGCCCGAGCGTCGCCGACACCATGACCACCGGCACCGTCGCGAAGAGCAGGGGTGCCAGGCGCGGACCGACCGAGACGGGCGCGAGCTGGAGCACGGGTCTCTCGCCCCCGTCGATCCACACGACCTCGCCCGCCACCGGCGTCTGGAACCGCCGGACCGCAGCGAGTCGGGCCGCGGCCAGTCGGATCGCCTGTGCAGCGGCGACGTGCTCCCCCTCCGAAGGCTTCGGCGTGGCGTCGGCGATCCGCTGGGCGATCGCGGCGAGCACGCCCGCGTAGGGCTCTTCGGTGGGGTCGACCCGGCCGGCACCGCCTTCGAGCACGGTCTCCAAACGTCCGGCCACCTCGGCGACGGCCTCGGAGGCGGCCGCGGCCGCTCCCGCCCGCCGGAGGCGACCCGCGAGCTGGCGCAACCCCCCGGCGGTGACCTCCGCACCGAGTGCGTTCGTGACGATCGCATCGAACGCGTGCGCCTCGTCGACGACGAGCAGCTCGTGTGCCGGCAGGAGCTGACCCGCCGTCGCCAGGTGTGCCGCGTAGAGCGCATGGTTCACGACGATGATGTCGACCGTCTCGGCACGTGATCGCGCGACCTCGGTGAAGCACGTCGGCCCGAACTCACACCGGGTGGCGCCCGGGCACTCCTGCGGCCCCACGGTCATCGCGCGCACCGACGCAGGGGCCACCGACTCGTCGAGGTCTGCGATGTCGCCCGTCGTCGTCGAGTCGGCGAAGCGCCGGAGCGCCGCGACGTCGGCCGCGAACGTCGGCCCCGGGCGCTCGTCGAACAACGCATCCTGGTCGCCCTGGGGCGCCGCGAGCCGGGCCCGGCAGAGGTAGTTCGAGCGCCCCTTGAGGACCGCGCTCGTGACCTTCTTCCCCGAGTGCTCACGCACCAGCGGGATGTCCTTGCGCCACAGCTGGTCCTGCAGGGTGAGGGTCGCCGTCGCGACCACGGCCTGCACCCCGGCGGAGACGATCGGGGCGAGGTAGGCGATGCTCTTCCCCGATCCGGTCGGCGCCTCGGCGAGCAGATGGTGGCCGTGAGCGATCGACCGCGCGACCTCACGTACGAGCTCCTGCTGTCCGGCTCGCTCGTCGCCGTCCATGCCGGTGACGATGGCGCCGAGGGTGGCGAGCGCTCCACTGACCTGGGCCTCGCTCACAGGGGGGACACGACCTCGTCCAGCGCGACCACTCGCCCGCCCTCGATCGAACGCTGCGCCGCGACCCCGATCGCGACGGACGCGAGGCCCTCGAGAGGGCCGATCGCAGCCGGTCGCCCCGCGCGGATGGCCGCGAGGAAGTCCACGTGTTCGAGGTAGCTCGCACCGTGATGGAAGCCCTCGTAGGCGATGCGCTCGTCGTGCACCGACTCGGTGCGGACGCCCGCGGGTCCCTCGTCGCGGCGGCCGATTCGGACGACCGACGAAGGGAGGAAGGCCTCGACTTTCCCGGCGTCGCCGACCACCGTCAGCTCCTCGGCGTGCTCGCTGGCCTCGGCGAACATGCACAGGTCGAGCGACGCGCGGGCGCCGTCGTCGTAGTCGACGATCACGAACGCGTTGTCGAGGATGTCGGGCGTCTCGCCGTCGTACGACTCGTCGAGATGGTTCACGTCCTGCGCGCCGGACGCGAACACCCGCCGCGGCGTCGACTGCATGATGTGGTTCATCAAGTCGAAGAAGTGACAGCACTTCTCGACGAGCGTGCCGCCGGTGTTGCGGTTGAATCGGTTCCAGTCCCCCACCTTGGTCAGGAAGGGGAACCGGTGCTCCCGGATCGCGACCATCCGGACCGTCCCGACCCAGGAGCCGCACGGGGCGTGAGTCATGTTCGGCGTCGCGACGACGACGGCGTCGCACGAGCCTGCCGCCAGCAACGACTGATGATCGGTGTAGACGTCGGGGAGCGTCGCCTCGGACCCGAGGGTGGCGATGCACTCCCCGATCGACTCCGGGTGCGGGTCGGCGAGCGCGGTGACGGTCGCACCGGGCAGCGCCACCAGGTTGCGCAGGTGCTCCTGGCCCATCATCCCGCAACCGATGACCCCGTACCGGACCTCGTCGCTGCGCGGCATCAGGTCCGACGTACGACGGCCGTGTCCCGCGCGCGGCGAACTCGCCGGGGTGTCCACCGCCAGGCGATCCGGACGACGTCGTACGCGGCGCGGGCCGAGTCGCTCACCCGCCGGACGCTGCTCCCGTCCACTGCGGTCCAGGTCACCGGGCGCTCGACGACTCGCAGCCCGAGCCGTTCGGCGAGCACCAGGACCTCGACGTCGAACGCGAAGCGGTCGCATCGCGCGAGACCGAAGATCGTTCGAGCGGCCGGGCCGCGGAGCGCCTTGAACCCGCACTGCGTGTCGTGGATGTGCACGCCGGTCGACCATCGGGAGAGCCGGTTGAACACGCGACCCATGACCGCGCGGTCCCGTGTGCCCTGCTTGACCGCCGCACCGGGGACCGCGCGCGACCCGACCACGACGTCCGCGTCACGGAGGTCGTCGAGGAACCGCGGGAGCGCTTCGAGGTCGGTCGCGAGGTCCGCGTCCATGTAGAGGATCACCTCACCGCGGGCAGCGAGGACTCCGGCACGGACCGCAGCGCCCTTGCCCCGGTTGTGGTCGAGCCGGAGAACCTGCCGGTGACCCGAGAAGTCGAGGAGCGACTCGGCGACCGCTGCCGTGTCGTCGGTGCTGCCGTCGTCGACGACGACCACCTCGACGTCCTGACCCGCGGTCGCGGCAGCCAGCGCGTGCAGCGTCGCGCCGATTCGGGTCGCTTCGTTGTATGCGGGGATCACGACGCTGAGCCTCGGCACTCCCACATCTTCGCTCGCGCTCGTCACTCGGCTCCCGGCCCCCCGCTGCCCGTCGGACGGCCAATCGTCGCGCACCCGCCCGTCACGCGGACACCTCGCGCAGCAGCCGCTCGAGCTCCCCGACCGAACGCTCCCACGTGAACCCACGGGCCCGCGCACGCGCGGCCCGTCCGAGCCGGCCTCGTCCCTCGTCGTCGCCCGCGAGCCTGGTCCACGCCGCCACGAACTCGTCGTCGTCGGCAGCCAGGACGCCGGTCTCACCCGCGACGACCGAGTCGCGGACCCCGCGGACGTCGTACGCGACCGTCGGAGTGCCCAGCGCGGCCGCTTCCATGATCACGGTGCCCCACCCCTCGTGGGCCGCCGGGTGCACGAGCAACCACGCCTCCGAGAGGAGTCGCCGCTTCTCGGCGTCGTCGACGGCACCCGTGAACTCGACGTCGGGTCCCGCCTCGGCGCGGAGCGCCTCGGCCTCCGGCCCGTCCCCCACGATCACGAGCCTCCCGCCGGTCACGGGCCGCACCTGCTCCCACAGCTCCAGGAGACGTCCGATCCGCTTGTGCGGCACCAGCCGACCCAGCGCGACGAACAGCGGGACGGTCGCCTCGGGTGCCGACGCCTCGACCGGATCACTCCCCATCTCGATCGTGTGGACGTGGTCGGCATCCACGCCGATCGCGATCAGGTCCGCGGCCGTGCTCGCGGACACCGCTACGAACCGGCACCGCCGGTAGACCCGGGGCATCGCTCGGCGTTCGAGGAACCGGCCGATCCACGCCAGCGGAGCCGGGAAGTACATGCGCCACTGGTCGACGTGCACGTGGTGCACCAGGCACACGACCGGCGCGCGCTGCCAGAGGGGGCTGAAGTACGGGATGCCGTTCTCGACGTCGACGACGACGTCGGGGCGGCGGAACCGCCGCCGGGCGACGAAGGGGAGGCGCAGGTACTGCGAGTAGGTGCCGCCGGCGTCGTGCGTGGGGTACGGGTGCGACCCGACCGGCCCCCCGCAGACGAGCGCGACCTCGTGCCCGTCGTCCCGGAGGCCGCGCGCGAGCCGGTCGACGACGTACTCGGAGCCCCCGCCCAGGGGGTGCGAGAGGTCGCGCCAGGAGAGGAAGAGGATGCGCATGGGGTCCGGGTTCCAGGAGGGTCGTGCCGGGCTGGTGCGCCCGACCACACGGAGCCGGCCGCACCGAGGTGGGCCGGGACGCATCATAGGATCGCGACGACCCGGAGCCGGTCCCGGTGTGGTGTCCCGCGCCGAGTCAGTGGAGCCCAAGGAGCGACGTGACGGCGACAGCGACGACGGCGGGCGCGGGGCTTCGGGCCCGGGTCTCGCGACCGGTCGTGCTGCTCGGGGCCGCGATCGCGCTCGTGGCGCTCGCCTCCGTCCTGCTCAACGCGCCGGGTCGCTACGTCGGCGACAACCGGTTCGAGCTCTACTGGTCACCGTTCGACCTGCTGCGGCGGCACCTCGCCGTCTGGGACGCGACCCGTGGCCTCGGGCGCCCCCGCTGGGACTTCTGGCCGGCACCGGCCGCAGCAATGGCCCTGCTCCGCGGGCTCGGGCTCGGACCGGCGCTCTCGGAGCGGGTCTGGCACGCCACGTTGCTCACGACGGCCGGCACCGGCATGGTCGCCGCCCTGCGGTGCTTCCGACCCCGCATCGGGATCGAGCACTGGATCGCCGCGGCGCTCTACGCGTTCGGCCCGTTCACAGCGGTCTACCTGCTCCCGACCAACCTCTTCGTGGGCCACGCGTTCGCGCCGTGGTTCTTCCTCGCCTTCGTGCTCGGCGTCCGCGGTGACCGACCCTGGCGGTGGGCTGCCCTCTTCGCGCTGTTGGTGTTCGTCCCCGGGAACATGAACTACCCCGCACTGATGTTCGCTGCTCTCCCGATCGTCCCGGCCGCCCTCTATCTCGTCCTCGTGGAGCGCACGGTCACGTGGCGGCGGGTGCTGACGTGGCTCGCGTCTGCTGCCGCGCTGTCCCTCGTCGTCTCGGCAGCCGCGCTGGTGACGACCAACGCGGCGGCGGCCATCAACGAGGAGAACCTCGCGCTCACCGAGACGGTGCGGGAGATCTCCCGTCCGTCGTCGTGGCCGGAGTCGTGGCGGGGCCTCGGGCTGTGGCTCGCGTACTGGGGGGACTCCCGCGGCGCGATCGTGCCCCAGTTCGCCCGGTTCTTCTGGACCCCGGTGGTGCTCCTGACGTTCGTCGCGCCACTCGCAGCGCTGGCCGTGCTCTGGCGCTCCCGCTGGCGACCCCGCCTGCTGTTCGCCACCGTGATGCTCCTCGGGCTGGTCCTGATGGTGGGCGCGTACCCGCTCGACGACACCTCCCCGTACGGTCGCCTGCTGCTCTGGGGCTTCGACCACTTCCCCGGGTTCGTCGCGATCCGGAGTGGGCACAAGGCCGGGGTGATGGTCGCGTTCGGCGTCGCCGCCCTCGCCGCCGTCGGTGCGCTCGGCGCGCTGCGCGCCGTCGGGCGCATCAGCGGAAGCCCTCGGCGCGTACGCGCGGTTCGGGTCGGCGCGCTGGCGACGGTCGCGGTGGTCCTCGCCGCCGGTTCGTTCCCCTTCTGGACCGGACGCCTGTACTCACCCGACGAGGGTGCCCGTGCCATCCCCGAGTACTGGCAGGAGGCGGCCGACTGGCTCGACTCGCGCCCCGGTGACGGTCGCGTCCTGGTCCTCCCGTCGACCGCGTACGGCGTGTACACCTGGGGCAACACCGGCGACGACATCCTCGAGGGGCTCATCACCCGGCCGACGATCTCCCGCGGACTGCTGAGCCTGTGGTCAGGGACCGCGGAGGGCGCGAACCTCGTCGCCGCGCTCGACGACTACGTCGGTTCGGGGGCCTACGAGCCCGGCGTCCTCGGCCCGATCGCCGCCCGACTCGGCGTGCGCTACGTCCTCGTCCGTAACGACCTCGATTGGGCCACCACGCGGCGGCCGCGCCCTGCGGCGCTCGACACCCTCCGGGCGGATCCCGACCTCACCGCGGTGCGGGCTTTCGGGGCACCGGGCGAGCACGTCCTGTCCGACGGTGCCGGCACCCCGGGCGAGGCCTCGCTCCCTCCGGTCGAGGTGTTCACCGTCGACACGTTCGCCGGTGTGGCCCGCGCCGAGACCGCGCCGCCGCTGCTCGTCTCCGGCGACGGCGACGCCTGGCCCGGCCTCGCACGCGGCGGGTACCTCGATCGGGACGGGCCGATCCGCTACACGGGGGCCGCGACGGCCGACGAGCTGGAACGACTCCTCGCCGGGGGCTCCCCCGTCGTGATCACCGACACCGATCGTCGGCGGGTCCGCAACATCCCCC
Organism: Acidimicrobiia bacterium; assembly: GCA_035763745.1. Classification (GTDB taxonomy): domain Bacteria; phylum Actinomycetota; class Acidimicrobiia; order IMCC26256; family PALSA-555; genus DASUAO01. Next base: position 5,652 of record DASUAO010000004.1, on the reverse strand, counting down.
TCTTCGACACGGTGGCGCGAAATTCGTACACCCTGGCCGACGACGAGGAGCTCGACCGCCCGGCCCAGGACCTGTTCCGGACCGCGGGGAGCCAGAGCCTCGCGTGGTATCGCGACGCGAGGCGGATCTCGGCGTCCAGCTACGGCCGGCCACCGTTGCCGCAGGCCTATCTCCGGCCCAGTGTCGCCTTCGACGGCGATCCCATGACGGCGTGGGAGGTCTACCCGGACTACGTCGACCCGGTGGGCGAGTGGATCCGCGTGGACCTGCGCCGCGCGCGCCGCCTGTCATCGATCTCGCTCACCACGACGTCAGCGCCGCCGACCGACACGGCGCCCGACCCGATGGTCATCACAAGGCTCGAGGTGGTCCTGTCCGATGGGACCGTGATCGACCTCGCGGTCGAGGACGGCGTCGGCCGCGCCGACCTCCCCGACCGATCGACCACGTCAGTCGAGGTGCGAATCGCCGCGGTCGCGGGCCGGGACCTCACCCCGGTCGGGCTCTCCGACGTCGTGATCGACGACCTCGACCTGCGTGAAGTGGTGCGGCTGCCCGACGACCTGGAGCGGCGGGCCGAGCGCAACCCGGAGCTCGCCGCGCTCCTCGAGACTGCTCCGCTGTCGTTCCAGTTCGCCCGGCTCGACCCGGTCGACGACCTGCCGGTCGAGCGCACCATCCGTCGCCGCTTCGGCGTCCTCGGGGAACGCGCCTTCGTGCTCCGGGCGACGGGGCCGTTCGCCGCGAGCGCGCTGTCCGCCGAGTGCCGGGACGTCGGGATCACGGTCGACGGTCAGCCGATCGCGGTGCGGCTCAGCTCCCCGAGCTCGACCGACGACGCGACGGCCACGGGATGCGGGTCGATCGTCCTCGGTCCCGGTGACCACACCTTGCGGGTCGGGCGCGACTCGCCGGTCCGCCGGATCTGGCTCTCGAGCCGCGGCGCCGACGGCTCGCCGGCCCCGATGGAATCCGCGCGGATCAGGTCGGCGCGACGCGGCCGGGCCGACTTCGAGGTGCAGGTGCACGCACCCGTGCGGGCGTACGTGATCCCGGGCGCATCCGCCGATCCGGGTTGGACGGCGACCCGCGACGGACAGGACGCCGGCACACAGGTCTCGCTCGACGGGCAGGCCGCGTGGCGCGTGCCCACCGGGACGCACGTCCTCGACGGCCACCGCAGCGACCAGGGGCCCTACGTGCTCGCGCTGCTCGTGAGCACCGTCGGGGTCCTCGGTTGCCTCGTCCTGGTCGTCCGGGGCCGGATCCGATGAGCGCCGGGACGACCGGAGGGTCGCGGGTCGGTCGCGCTGAGCTCTTGGGCGCCGGGCTCCTCATCGCGGTCGGTGCAGGACTCGGCGGGGTCGTGGGCGGCCTCGCCGCGCTCGCCGCTCTGGGACTGGCGAGGTGGCGGGGGCCCCGTGCGGTCGCAGCCGGTGCGTTCGTGATGCTCGCGCTCGCCGCAGTGCTCTCCGTGGTCGAGGCCCCGACCACCGGCCGCGCGGTCGACTACCTGTTCGACTTCGCCCTCGACCGGCCGGTCGCGTCCGACGCCGGCCTCGCGGCGGGGATCCTCGCCTTCGTCGGGATCGTCCTCGCCGCGCGAGCCGAGCGCGCCGGCCCGAGGGGACCGACGCCGAGCCGACGCGGCTCCGCCGACTAGGTTGCGGACGTGGCCGGCCCGGGCGTGAACCCCAGCGCGAAAGGCTCCGGCGGCGCGAAAGGAAGTGGTCGCGGCGTCGGCTGGTTCCGCGGGATCGCGCTCGACGCCGACGACATCGAGCTGCTCGCCGCGTTCTGGGGCTCGCTGCTCGGCGTGCCGATCGCCGAGCAGTTCGACGACTGGATCCGGCTCGAGCCCGGCCGCGGCGGCGGGTACCTCGCGTTCCAGCCGCGTGAGGACCAGAGCTCGGGCTTCCCGGTCCGACCCGACGTCGAGGTCGACGACCTCGACGCGGCGACCACGCGCATCGAGCAGCTCGGTGGGCGCCTCGTCGACGTGGTCGGGGAGAGCGAGGGCGACACCCACCACGTCATGGCGGACCCGGAGGGCAACGAGTTCTGCCTGGTGAAGCCGTTCCCGCCGGGCGGGGGCGCCTCGACCTCCTCGTGAGCGCGTCGAACGGCGGCCTCTGGCTGGACATGCCGGAGCCGACCATCGGTGCGTTGCTCTGCGGCGTGACCGGCGCGCTCTCGGCGACCGACGACGGCCCCACGCCCCTGCAGAGGGACCTCCTCGATGCCGTCACCCGCCACGTGTTCCGGTCGTCGCTCGTGCCTCGGGAGGTCCCCCGGGCCGACCCCGACCGGCTGGCGTCGGTGGTGACGGACCCGGCGCCTCGCGCCCTCGCGGTGCACCTGATGGTGACGCTCGAGCTGGCGCTGCACCCGGTGCCCGAGCCGGTCGCGCGATCGGTCAGCGAGTACGCGCGCGCCCTCGACGTGGCCGAGCCAACGTCGGGACACCGCGGGACGGCACCCGGCGCCGACGGCGGGGCCGGGGATCCGCGGCGCGGACGCTTACATGCGCCATTCTGGGCGCGCCATCCCGACATCGACCCGACCGAAGCCGTTCGAACCGAGGTGCTCCGTGCCCGACCAGCTCGACCTCACGCCGATCGAGATGGAGTGCATCCGCTGCCGGAAGCCGGAGGCGATGCGCTTCTACGGGATGTGCACGGCCTGCCGCGACGAACTCCATGCCCGCTTCGACGCCGAGGGGCGCACGGTCGAGGTCGCCGACTACGAGCCGACGATGCACGTGACGCCGAACGCGGTCGCTCTCAAGGACGACTGAGCGAGCGGCGGGCTTCGAGCGGGGGACTACGCCCAGGCGGCTTCGCCGGCAGCCATGCGGATGCGCTCCCGCGCGACCGGCGCGTGGGTGGAGCAGTAGACCTTGCCGCGCACGCGGGTCGCGGTGCAGGCGGGCATGACGCAGCCCTTGGCCTTGGTGGCTCGGGTGCGGGTGGTGGTGGTTCGGGCCTTGCTCATGGGGGCTCTCTTCAGTCTTCGGATCGCTTTGGGGGAAAGCGGTGGAGAACGGCGTGAATCCTGACCGTCGGACGGCTCGGGGGGAGCCGGACCGACCGGAGCAGGCGCACGAGCGCCATTCCCCGAGGGATTCGGGAGTGTAGCCGATTATCGACCTCGATGCACGATTGCTCTCGTGGCACACGTCGCGGGGCCGGATCTCGGCTCCGTGCGCTGTGACAACGTCAGCACGGGCCCGGGGATTCCCGAGCGAAGCTTCTTCCCTGTGCGCCCGCTCCCCGGTGCGCCCGCTCAGGGGTGGGGGCAAAGCGGCGGTAGAGCTCCCGGAGGGCCTCGACGACCGCCTCCTGGCGGTACCGGGCCTCGACGCGGGCCCGGAGCGCCGCACCGTGCGCCGCCCGCAGGTCGGCATCCCCGAGGTACGCCAGGATCGCGGCGCCGAGCGCGTCCGGATCCCCGGGGGCCACGAGCGTGCCGGCCCGACCGTGGTCGAGGATCTCCGGACACTGCCCCACGTCGGTGGCCACCGCGGCGAGGCCGGCCGCGCCGTACTCGAGCAACGCGAGCGGGCAGCCCTCGTAGGAGGACCCGAGGATGCCGATCGCCGACGTGAGCAGGATCGAAGCGACATCCGTGCGCTGCCCGAGCACCGTGACGCGCTCTTCGAGACGGGCAGCCGCGATCGCCTCGACCGCCGCCTCGTGGATGACGGGCTCGGACGGACTGCCCACGAGCAGGAGATGCGCGCGCGGGTCGGCCGCTGCGACCTGTGCCATCGCCCGCACGACTGTGCGATGGCCCTTCTCGACCCGGAAGTTCGCGACGCACACGATCCGGCTCGCTTCGGATCCCGGGACAGCGCCGAGCTCGTCTCGGCTCGCTTCGACTCCCGACTCGTGCTCCGCCGACTCCAGGAAGCTCGGTGCGACCGTGTTGGGCAGCATCGTCACCTTCGCCGGATCGATCCCGACCACCTTGCTGGCCCAACCGACGAGGTCGTCGCTGACGACGACCACGTGGTCGACGTGCATCGCGGCTCGACACACCGGGCGCGGCGGGCACCGGTGCGGATCTCCGTCATGGTGGTGCCAGACCACCGATACTCCCGGGGTGAACCGGCGGGCCGCCACGGCCAGCCGCAGGGTGCTCGCGTTGTGCGCGTGGACGATCGAGATGCGGTGGCGGCGCACGTAGCGGGCGAGGTCCCAGATCCCGAGCGCGCGGCGCGCTGCACGCGCCGGTGGGGTTCGGGAACCTCGCCGCCTCGGCCGCGTGAAGTGGACGCGCTGCACGGCGTCGTCGACGAGGGACTCGTAGAAGTCACGGCTCGGGTCGGCCCAGGTGCCGAGATGGACGGGATACCCGGCGAGCGCGAACTGGTTGCTGAGGTTCACCGCGACGCGCTCGAGCCCACCACCGCCGAGGTCGTGCGCAAGGTGCAACAACGCGGGAAGACCGGGGGCGCCGCTCGGGCTCACCGCACGAGCCTACGCACCGGCCGATGGAGCACGGTGCCCCGCCTCCCTTGTTGGTCCGGTTCCATCGCTCTAGGCTCGCCCGCGTGCTGACCTCTACACCGGCGACGGGCACCTCACGCGAGGCCTTCGCCTCGGCACCGGGATTCCCCCGCGCGGTCATCGACGGATTCCTCTCGGCGGCCGACTTCCGAGCGGTCGCGAGCGAGTTCCCGCCGCCCGACTCCCTCTCGGGCCGTCCCACGAAGGCCTACGCGAAGGCCGCCGGCGGCGATCTCGCCACGCTGGGCCCGGCGACACGCGCCGTGATCTCCCGCCTCCAGGCGCAGCCATGGTTGGACCACCTCGCCGAGGTCACCGGGATCCCGGACCTGGTCGCCGATCCCTTGTTCGCACCCCATCTCGTGCACGCGACGCCGACGGGCGGGTTCACCCGGGTCCACCGCGACAGCATGCGTCACCCGAGCTGTGCCCTGTTCCGACGAGTCGCCCTGATCCTCTACGTCCACGACGAGTGGGACCCCGCGTGGGGCGGCGACTTCGAGGTGTGGGACCGGCGCATGCGGACCCGGATCGAACGGGTGGCGCCGCTCCCCAACCGGGCGGTCCTCTTCGCGACCACCCCCGCCTCCTGGCACGGATTCCCCGATCCCCTCCGGTGTCCGCCGAGGGTCAGCCGCCGTGCCCTGACCCTCTGGTACTGGACCGAGGCGCAGCCCCCGGGGCGCACCTGGCGACGGGGCGACGCGGCGGCAACCTTCCGGCCGCGGCCGCGTTCCGGCGACCCGACGAGGTGGTCGATGCGGCAGCGTCCGATCCGCCGCATCCTCGTGCCGTTCACCGTGCGGCGCCACCTCCGTCGCATGCTCGGCCGGTCGGTCTGACCGAGCCGGCCGAGGTGGGGCGGTTCGGCGGCAAGGTCGCGATCGTCACCGGCGCCGCGTCGGGGATCGGCGCGGCGACGGCTCGTCGTCTCGCGAGCGAGGGTGCGGCGGTGACGCTCGCCGACGTCGACTTCGACCGGGCGACGGCACTCGCCGAGGAGCTCGAGGCCGCCGGTCACCGGGTCCTCGCTCAGGCGGTCGACGTCGCCGAGGCCGACCAGGTCGAGGCCATGGTCGCCGCGACGGTCGGCGCGTTCGGGGGGCTCGACGTGCTCCACAACAACGCCGCCGCCATCGAC
>DASUAO010000003.1:0-23464 GCA_035763745.1 Acidimicrobiia bacterium | reverse complement strand
ATGTGAGACACGCGTAGGTTGAGGCCTGACCCTGAGGAGGGGTTCATGGCCCGCCCGCCGATGAAGTCTGCGGATGAGAAGCTCCGCATCGTGCTCGCCGTGCTCAAGGGCGAGCTGTCTGCGTCTGATGCTGCCCGACGGGAGTGGAGCGGCGGCCGCTCCGACTACGGGGCCAGGGTCCGGATGTCGAACGTCGCGTCGACGTGCTGGCCGAGCGCCGCCGCACGGGAGCCGGTGAAGGTCCCGCTGCCGGTGCTCTGCTCGTAGCGCCCGCGACCGCCGAGGACACCGAGGGTCGCGGCGAACTGCGTCACGCCGTCCACTTCCTTGGTCGCGATCCCGTGGACCTGCGTACCGAGGACGGAGCCGTCGGCGAACGTGAAGGTCACGAAGCCGAAGAAGGGGCCCGCGCCGTCCTGGTACGCGACGTTGCCGAGCAGCTCGACCTGCACCGGTCCGCTGGGGTCGGTCGCGGTGCCGGTGAGGCGGTTCCAGCCGTAGGTCACCGACGCGCCCGGACCCACGTCGTTGAGGCTGGTCTCCTGGGAGATCAGCTCCACCGTGAGGGTGAGCGGCGTGCCCTCGGTCTCGGGACCCAAGGGCGTCGCGGGCGGGGCTCCGGTCGCGAGGAGCGATGCGAGCTCGATGACGACCGGTTCGTCACCCCGGTTGGCTCCGGTGTGGGCGAGGCTCTCGACCTCGACGAGCGACTCCCCGGGACGGATCTTCACCGTGGCGGGCCCCTCCACCGCCTTCGTGCTCCCGTTGCGGCGCAGGACCTGGACGGTGCCGGAGAGCACCTCGTAGGTGAGGACGCCCTTCACGACCCGGGCGACCTGGGTGCCCTCGTGGAAGTGGTCGACGAGCCGGACGCCCGGTGGGATCGTCACCCGCTGGAGGGAGAGCGTCTGGCCGGGCGCGTTGAGCGGCTGTGCGGATCCGAGATCGTCGCGCGTCGCGGTCTTCGACGACGAGGACGGGTCGCCGGCCGCGACCGGACCCGCCGCGAGCCCGAGCGCGCACAGGGCGGCAGCGGTGACGATCACGTGGCGGGTGGTCGAACGGAGGCGTCGAGGGTTCGGGGCACGGAGACGTCGGCTCATGGCGGGGAGTCTGACACCGAGTTCCGCCACGTCGCGAGCCGGGGCCCCGCCTTCGAGCCCGAGGGCCCGCCCGGCGCGGTCGGATCCCCGTCGCGGCCTCCTGCGCGACGCGGCGGTCGGCGCCGCGCGGCCTCGTCGTGCTCGGGAACGCGCCCGTTGGCCGGGCGCACGGTTCGGCGTGCCGGGAGCGCCGGGGATGTCGGTGGGCTGCACCGGTACGGGACTCGGGGAGGGACCTGGAGCCCTACCCGGACGAAGCCGGACCGGGCGTCGCTAGGCTCGATCGCCATGACGGTCGAGCGCGTCCGGTTCACCCCGAGGTCGATCGGCCCGAGGTCGATCGGGCCCGACGACCGGCAGTCCGTGGTCGACGCTTCAGGACGGCGGGCCTCGCAGGCCCACGTCGCCCAGTCGGAGCGCCTCGTACGGCGGCTGTACCCGGTCGGGGAGCACGCCTGGTCGCTGGTGGGCAACGGCCTCTCCAACCAGTCGTTCGTGCGCGGGCCCGACGGGATCATCGCCATCGACTCGGGGGAGTCGGTGCAGGAGATGCGCGCCGCGATCGCCGAGCTGCGCACGGTCACCGACGCGCCGATCGTGGCGGTGCTGCTCACGCACTTCCACTACGTCGGTGGCACTGCCGCGGTGCTCGAGGAGGTCGCGGCCACGCGTGGCGACGATGCGGCCGCGGCGCTGCCGGTCTGGGGTCATGCGGCGATCGACGCCAACCGGGCCCGCATCGGGGGCGAGATCGCACCTGCCTACCTCCGCGGGGCCATGGAGCAGTTCGGGCTCGCCATGCCGGCCGACGGGGAGGACGGGCTCGTGAACGTCGGGCTCGGGCTCGCCTACCGCAACCCCGAGCACGCGCCCTCCACGGAGGGCTACGTGGCGCCCACCCACACGTTCGACGCGCCGGGGACCATCGCGGTCGCGGGTCTCGAGATCGAGGTCACCCCGGCACCGTCGGACGCCGACGACTCGGTCACCTACTGGTTCCCGGCGCTCGGCCTCGCGGTGCACAACCTCGTGTGGCCGGCGCTCTTCAACGTCTTCGCGATCCGCGGCGAGGAGTACCGGGATCCGCGTGTGCTCGTCCGCGGCATCGATCACCTGCGCGGGCTCGAGCCCGACCACCTCGTCTGCACCCACGGCCCGCCGATGTCGGGTCGGGAGGAGATCGCCCGGCGTGTCACCCGCGTCCGTGACGCCATCCAGTTCCTCTGGGATCAGACCGTGCGCTGGACCAACCGAGGGGCGACCGGCCCGGAGCTGGCCCACCTCGTCGTGCTCCCCGAGATCTTCGGCGACGACTTCCTCACCTCGGAGCTCTACGGCATCGTGGAGCACCACACGCGTCAGATCCGCGCCGGGCTGTTCGGCTTCTTCGACGGCGACCCCGCCCAGCTGCTCCCCCTCGCGCCGAGCGAGCGGTCGGCCCGGATGCTCGAGGCGATGGGCGGTGCCGACGCGGTGCGCAGCCGGGCCGCAGCCGCGCTCGACGCCGACGACGTGCGTTGGGCCCTGGAGCTCGCGGCCATCCTCGTCGCCGACGCGTCCGCGACCGAGGAGGACCGGCGGCTCCTCGCCGATGTGCTGCGCACGGTCGCCCGCCGGACACCGGCCGCGAACATCCGCAACTGGTGCATCACCCGCGCTCGCGACCTCGACGGCTCCGGCGACCTCTCCCGGTTCCGGACCCATCGGTTCTCGCGCGGCCAGGTGCTCACCGGGCCGGTCGACTCGGTCGTCCACGTCCTGCGCGTGCTCGTCGAGCCGGACCGCCTCACCGGTGTCGACCTCCACCTCGCAGTCGTGCTCGATGGCGAGCGCACCGGCATCCACCTTCGCAACCACGTCGCGGTGCCGACCGACGGCTCGGGTGCCACCGCAACGCTCTCCACGACGCGCGCGGTGTGGGCCGACCTGCTGAGCGGACGCACGACGCTCACCGCCGCGCTCGGCGAGGGCGCGGTGGAGGTCGACGGTGACGGGGCGGCCGTGGTGACCGCACTGGGTGCGCTCGACCTCCCCGGCTTCGCGGCCGCACCGGTGTGAGCGGTCCCGACCTCCCCCGGCCGACGCCGCCGTTCACCGGCCGGGTCGAGCGGCTCATGGGCGACGCGCAACCGCGCCGTCTCACCCCTGCCTCCGCCCCGGCCGGTGCGCCCAACGTGGTCGTCGTGATGCTCGACGACGTCGGGTTCGGGTCGTTCTCGACCTTCGGGGGCCCGGTCCCGACACCGGCCTTCCAGCGCGTCGCCGACCGTGGGCTCATCTACAACCAGTTCCACACGACGGCACTGTGCTCGCCCACGCGCGCCGCTCTGCTCACCGGCCGCCAGCACCACGCAGTCCACATGGGCGGCATCACCGAGATCGCCAACTCCTTCCCCGGCTACGACTCCGCGATCCCCCTGGAAGCCGCGACCATCGCGCAGGTGCTGCGGATGTCCGGGTACGCAACCGGGTGCTTCGGCAAGTGGCATCTCACCCCGGCATGGGAGCAGAGCCCTGCCGGTCCGTTCGACCGCTGGCCGACCGGGATGGGCTTCGACCGCTTCTACGGCATCCTCGGCGCGGAGTCCTCGCAGTGGGAGCCGGCGGTCTACGACCAGACGACGCCGATCTCCCCGCACGTGGGGCGCGAGGGCTACCACCTCACCGAGGACCTCGCCGACCGCGCGATCGAATGGATCCAGCGGCACCACGCGTCGGCGCCCCATCGGCCGTTCTTCTGCTACCTCGCCACCCCGGCGGTGCACGCACCGCACCACGCGCCGGCCGAGTGGATCGACCGGTTCGCGGGCGCGTTCGACGACGGGTGGGACGCGCTCCGCGACGCGATCTTCAGCCGCCAGCTGGAGCTCGGGGTCATCCCGCCCGGCACGCGCAACACCGGACGGCCCGAGCAGATCGGCGCGTGGGACGACTACCCGGAGCGCTACCGCCCGGTGGCAGCACGGCTCATGGAGTGCTTCGCCGGGTTCCTCGCGCACACCGACGCACAGATCGGGCGAGTGCTCGACGCGATCGACGCGCTCGGCCTCGGCGAGGACACCCTCGTCATCTACATCACGGGTGACAACGGCGCCTCCGCCGAGGGCACGATCCACGGCGCGTGGAGCGCACCCGCCTTCCAGAACGGTGTGCACGAGGACCCGGAGTGGCTCCTCGAGCACATGGACGACTTCGGGACGGCGCGTTGCGAGAACCACTTCAACGTCGGTTGGGCCTGGGCTCTCGATGCCCCGTTCCGCTGGATGAAGCAGGTCGCGTCGCACTTCGGCGGCACCCGCAACGGCATGGCGATCTCCTGGCCCCGACGGATCGCCGACGCCGGGGGTCTGCGCACCCAGTTCCACCACGTCGTCGACATCGCCCCCACGATCTACGCCGCGGCCGGCATCGAGCCGCCGGCGCGCCTGAACGGGATCGAGCAGATGGTGATCGACGGCGTCCCGATGCAGTACACCTTCGATGCCGACGGCCCGAGCACGCGCACGACGCAGTACTTCGAGATCCTCGGGAACCGGGCCATCTACCACGACGGGTGGGTCGCGGCCTGCTTCCACGGCCGGCTGCCGTGGATCCGCCTCCAGGGCTACGAGTTCGACGGACCCCAGGAGGTCTGGGAGCTCTACGACGTACGCGACGACTACTCCCAGGCGATCGACCGGGCGGCCGTGCACCCCGAGATCCTCACCGACCTCCGGCGCCGCTTCGACGAGGAAGCCCGTCGGCACGGCGTGTACCCACTGCGCGATCCCGGATCACCACGCCACGGGGACTTCGCGGTGCCGACCTCACTCGGCGGCGCCACCCGCGTGACCTACACCCGCGCGCACGTGCGGATGCCCGAAGCCTCCGTCGTGAACCTGAAGAACTGCTCGTGGCGCATCACGGCCGAGCTCACGACCGCCGACGGCGACGAGGGGGTCGTCGCCTGTCAGGGCGGCAACATGGCCGGCTGGTCGCTCTACCTCGAGCGCACCGTGGCGACCTTCCTCTACAACTGCTACGGCCACGACCTCACGACCGTCGCCGACACCGGGCCGCTGGCACCGGGCGGCCACACCGTCGAGGTGACCTTCGACTCCGACGGTGGCTTCGGCGCCGGCGGGCTGCTCCTGCTCGCGGTGGACGGCACCGCGGTCGCGCAGGCCCGACTGGAGCGCACGGTGCCACTCGTGTTCTCGATGAGCGGGGAGACCTTCGACGTCGGTGTCGACACCGGGGCCCCGGTCGGACCGTACCCGCCCGGCTTCCCGTGCACGGCCGCGCTCCACGGAGTGACCCTCGAACGGCTCGCCGAGCCCGGCGCCGCGGTCGAGGCCGCCGTGCGTGCGGGGCTGCTCGACGCCGCGCTGCGCACGCAGTGAGGGCGGGCCGGACCTCCACCCGAGCGTCACCGCGAGGATCCCGGCCCAGTCCCGGGGCCGCTCGGCACCCGACTCGTCGAGCGGGGCTGCAACACCACGCGTGACTACTGTGCCCGAGACGCGCCGGCCGAGGTGGTCGCAGCGCTCGGATGGGAGGCTCGGTGGGGTCGAGGATCGGCGACGGCGACGACCGCCGGCCGCCCGATCAGCCCGTCGATCTCACGAGGCTCCTTGCTCGCGGGTGCTCGCACGCGCCCGACGCGGTCGCGATCGCCACCGAGACGGAGCAGATGACCTGGCGGGAGCTCGACGAGGCCGCCCGTCGCCTCGCCACGGGGTTCGGGCAGCTCGGCGTGCGGCCCGGCGACCGGCTCGCCTCGTTGATGCCCAACGGCCTCCCGATCGCCGTCCTGTACCTCGCGTGCCTGCAGGCCGGGCTGGTGATGACGCCGCTGAACTACCGGTACACAGCGTCCGGTGTCGATCACGCCCTGGAGGTGAGCGAGGCCGCAGCCCTCGTCGCGCACGTCGAGCGGGCCGACGTGGTGGCCGCATCCACGCGGGCCGCGTCGCTTCCGCTCGGTCTCGTCGGCGCCGGGGGTGACCTCGGTCGCACCACCCTCGAGCGGCTGTGCACGACACCGGCAGGCTCGCTCCCGCCACCTCCCGACCCGTCGGCACCGGCTGCCATCTTCTTCACCTCGGGGAGCACGGGACCGGCCAAGGGTGTGACCCACAGCCTCGCATCCCTGGGTTGGATGGTGGCCACGGGCGTGGCTGCGTTCGAGCTCACCGACGACGACGTCTTCCTGCCGGCATCCTCACTCTCGCATCTCGGTGCGACGGTGTGCATGCTGTCGTCGTTCGCCGTCGGTGCCCGCGTCGTCGTGGCGCGCACGGCCGATGCCGGCGAGGTGTTCCCTCTCCTGCGCGCGCATCGGCCGACCGTCCTCGCGATGCTGCCGGCTGCGCTCGCTGCCCTGGTGCGCGACGACGACGCGACCGCCGACGCCTTCGCCTCCCTCCGGCTCTGCCGGGTGGGCTCGGACGCGGTGCCGGCGAAGCTGCACGAGCAGTTCAGCGAGCTCACCGGCCTGCTCGTCGACGAGGGGTACGGGATGACCGAGGTCGGGATCGTGGCGCTCAGCCCACCCTCGGGCGAGATTCGGCGTGGCTCGATGGGGCTGGCCGCGCCGGGGGTCACCCTGTGCTTGGTCGACGACGACGGTGCCGAGGTCGCGTCCGGCGAAGTCGGCCGGATCCTGATCCGCGCCCCCAGCGTCCTGACCGGGTACTGGCGTGATCCCGGAGCAACGGCGCAGGTGCTGCGCGACGGATGGTTCGACTCGGGTGATCTCGCGCGGATCGACGCTGACGGCTATCTGTGGTTCGTGGGGCGCAGGAAACACATCATCGTCCACGACGGTTCCAACATCAGCCCGCTCGAGGTCGAGCGAGCGCTCGCCGAGCACCCCGCAGTGAGCCTTGCAGTAGTGGTGGGGATCCCCGACGAGGTGCACGGCGAGAACGTCTGGGCCTCCGTCACGCTCGCCGGAGGGGCGGCCCGCCCGACGGTGGCGGAGCTCGTCGAGTTCGCCCGCGAACGCGTCGGGTACCGGGCCCCGGCAGAGATCGAGTTCCTCGACGCGATGCCCCTGACCCCGGCCGGGAAGGTCGACCGGCTCGAGATCGAGCGCCTCGCGACGCGCCACCGGCCGGACCGCTGACCTCGTGCCCCGTGGGCCGACGGCCTCCCCCGGCTCGGGCGTCGCGGTTGGTCGCGGGCGGTGTCCTTCCGCGTGTCGAGGTCGCAGCCGACCCGCGTGTCGACGGCTCCGTCGCCGACCGTGACCAGTCGCAGCCCTGCAGAGGGCTCACGGCCGGCGCAGCGGTTTCGCCACGATGGTCGATGGCCCGCGCAGGCTTCGTCGGCGATGGCATACAGGGCGAGCAACGACCTCGTCACCGGCCATGCGCCGCCACCAGCCAGCACATCGATCCCGACATCCATCGCGCCGTGCACGACCTCCCACCACCGGAGGTCTTCGCTTTACGTCAACCCGTCACCAACGTCCTGGCCGGGTACATCTAGCCACCTCCACCAGTCGATCGCCGCCGTCGAAGCAGCGGCGCCGAGTCCCGCCGGCTCGAGACCGGGAATCGGCGACACCACGAACCGGTACGCCTCGGATGCGTCGAGTGCCTCGTTGATCAAGGCGAAGAGATCGGGTGGCCATGCCAGCACGCGGTCCACGTGATCCGAGTCGACCAGGGGCTTCCACAACGAGGCGAGCGTCAACTCGCGCCCCCACACGCCATCAGCGGCGTCGAGCGAAGAGGAAATCTCGAGCCTCCGACGAACAGTGGTCGGAAGCCAGGGTCCAAGGTCCAAAGCCGCGCGGGTGGCGGCGCAGCCCGGCAGGCGTTCGTCGCGCGCGGATCCGCCGACTACCACCCGCTCACCGCGGCGCGGGGACCGAGCGATTCCCTCCGGCCGCCCGGACCCGCCTACCCCCGACCGCGTTGCATCTCCCGATCGATGTCGGCCTCGGCCACGCCACGACGGAAGTACACGTCCCAGACGTTCAGGACGAGCCCGACGCCCCAACCGAGCAGCACCCAAGCCGGCCAGAAGTATCCGCCGCCGGAGATCGCCCAGATCCCGATCAACATCAGGTTGATGACGACGAAGGCGACGACGTGAGCGCCGAGATCACGGCGCTTCTGGACGCGCTGCCGGGCCTGCTCTCGGAGCTCGTCATCCTGCACGACAGCACACCTCCCTTGATCGCCTGATTCGACCCTACGGACGAGCCTCGCAGGTTGCGAGGGCAGGAAGTCTCCTCCCTGCCACCGGGAGGCAACGGCCAACGCGGGCGTCGACCAGGTGCGATCAGACGGTTGCGATCAGGGAGTCGCGTCTCGAGATGACGTCGAGCCACAGCATCGGCCGGTCGGTCGTGAACCTACCGACGACGACGCGGCCTGCGCTTCCGACGTCAGCGATCCCGATGAGCTCGCGCCACGCGGTGCCCGTGACCGAGATGCCGTCCTCGGCGATCGCACGCAGCTGCGCAGCCTGGGCGCGCGCGGTCGTCGCGTCCGGGTACGCGAGCGCGACGATGATCTCCAGCCCCTTCGTGGCTTCCAGGGTCGGTCCGATCGCGAGCGCGTCGTAGGGTGCGAGCGGCGCGGCGCCGCCCGGGTCGGTGCCCGGCGCGACCGGGGTCGAGGTGAGGAATCCCGCATAGCCGCCGCGTGAGCGCAGCGCCTTCATCGCCACCATGAGATCGCGGTCGTCGACGAGCGAGTCGACGTCCCCGGCCACGGCGTCGATCGACCCCTCAATGCTCGCGCGCCGGTCGCTCCACGCGGCGTACGGCGGGGCGACCACGAGGTGCCCGCCGACCCCGATCGGGCGGAGCGGCGACGTGCGTCGGGGATCGGCTCGCTCTCCCCACGCGTAGTAGCGCGTCCCGGCGTGCCGCTCGGTGCTGAGCTGGTCGGAGAACCTCTCGTCCGACTCGACGGCCTTCTTCACCCGGTCCGGGTCGATCGCGCCCTCGAGGATCGTGAGCTCGCCGGGAAGCTCGCCTGCGACCAGGTCGCGCGCGACGTCGCGAGTGCGGATCCCAAGCTCGTCGTCGAGCGGGTCGCCGCGCCCGGACGCCCGGAGGGGCTCGGACGGTGCCACGCCGGTCTCCTCCTGGAGAGCGAGCAGGTCGCGGATGCGGTCAGAAGTCCGCTCGACATCACCGGCCGCACGAGCCGCCTCGTAATCGTTGACGAAGATCGAATCCGCGAACGTCCCGGTGGCGGGGACCCGGCCGAGGAGCGCGCGCCACGGGTCGCGCGCCGCAGCCGCGTCCGCCGCCGAGAACTCGGCAGCGACGATCGCGCCCGACGCCCCCGACGCCGTGACGACGAGCAATGCGACGAGTCGCCGGAAGAGCGAGCCCATTTCGTCAGCCCCCCGAGGTCGTCGGGCGGACGTCGCGCAGCGGGTCGTCCTGGTTGCAGCCCACGAGCACGATCCTAGAGTCGGTCGGCCGGCAGCTCTCCCGACCGACGGGGAACGCACGATCCGCACGACTCGATCGACAGGAATCTGGCGACGTCACAGTTTGGGCCGGACTCCCACTCGCTGGTTGCGCGCTCGTAGCCTTTGCCATGCGAACGCCGGTCGGGGTCGCGCTCGTCGATCGACGGCGCGGGCGGCGCCTGGGGCGGACGGTCCTTGCCGTCGCGATCGCTGCGCTCGGCGCGATCGCGCTCGGCGCGTTCGCGCTCGACGACCGCTCACTTGCAGGTCTCGTCGCGATCGCTGCGCTCGGCGCGTTCCAAACATGTGCAGTCCGACGCCCTCCGCCCCCTGCAGTGGTACTCGGCGCGCCGCAGGTCGCGGCCGGACTGACGATCGTCCTCGTGACGGCGCTCGGGGTGCTGGCGCCGTGAGAACGACGCACGTCTTCCGAGACCGTGCGCCCGGGTTCACCGTGCTTCCCCACCGGCTCCGGCACTGAATACGGCGCGGAGGTCCTCCAGGCCGGCCGGGAGCTCGATCGGCGGGTCGGGCAGCTGCTCCACGCCTCGTTCCGCCAGGACCTGCTGCATCACCTCGGGCTCGTCGCTCCATGAGCGCGGGTCGCCCATCATCACCTCGTACATCTCGACCCCGTCGGGACCCGCGACGAATGGACCGAACGCGGCGCCGTAGGGCAATTCGATGTGCGTCCCCACACCACAGAGCTCGTCGCCGCACATGACCTCGCCTGCCAGCACCGTCAACGTGTGCGGGCTGTGGTGACCGTGGCGACGCACGATCATGCCTGGGTCCCACCTGGCGAAGAGCGCCAAGTAGAGGGGATCGACCGAGAAGGCCACCCACCGTTCCCAGACGTGGGACTCGCTGCCATCGGCGTTACGTTGGCTTCGCACCGGGATCCACGGCACGTCGTTGTCGGCGCCCGGATGGATGATCGTGTGGCGCAGACCGTCGATCCTCGGGACATCGGTGTTCACAGCGCGTTCTCCGTTCGCTTCGAGCGAGATCGGTCGGCCGCGATCCGTCGCCCACGAAGCCGTTGCCATCGGACACCGAACCGCGGTCCGCGGTCGCGACCTTGATGCATCGTGATGGTACGTGAGCCCGTCCAGGCGTCGTACGAGGACGACGATGACGGCGAGATGCCCTGTCTCATCGACGCCGACAGCCGCGCATCACGGCGTGTGGTCGACGAGCCGCGCGGAGCGGATCGGGAATCCCCGAGCTCGGTCACGTATCCGCACTGGAATCGCCGCACCCCTCGAAGCCACGGGGCAGCAGCAAGGGTGTCGCGGCCCGGGAAGCGGTGATACAGGGACCCGCCCAGCACGCGGGCCACGGCCGTCATGGTCAGGCCAGCCGGCCAGGACCGTCGCGCTCCGGTGCCACGAGGACGCCTCGGGCCCCCGGGAGCTCGGCGCGGTCACGGTCACGCGCATCGGGGCACGGTCCCCGACGACCGGAGCCGACGTCCCGCTACCCGGAAGTAGGTTCCGGTCGGGGAGGCCTCCGGTGCTGTTCCCACTCGAGGAGCACGCTCATGACGACCGTCTGGGTCTTCGGTGACCAGCTGCATCGGGACATCGGCGCACTCGCCGATGCCTCGCCGGAAACGCACCGCGTCCTGCTCGTCGAATCTCGTGCGAAGCTCGGGAGTCGTGTGTGGCACGTGCAGCGTGCGCACTTCCTGCTCGCGTCGATGCGCCGCTTCGCCGACGCGCTCCGCGCCGAGGGCTTCACGGTGGACTACCGCACTTCGGACACGTTCACCGCGGGGCTCCGTGAGCACGTCGTGGAGCACTCACCGACGGGGGTGGTCGCGACCGAACCGAACAGCCACTGTGCCCGCCGATTCCTGGCGAGGCTCGGCGTCGCCACCGTGACGTCGAACCAGTTCCTGTGCCACCACTCCGACTTCGGCGAGTGGGCCGACGGTCGCGCTTCGCTACGCCTGGAGGACTTCTATCGACTCCAGCGCAGGCAGCTCGGGTACCTCATGGACGGCCACGATCCGGCCGGAGGCGCGTGGAACTTCGACAAGGAGAACCGCAAGCCGCCACCGCGCGACGGCTCCCGACCCTGGCCTGCACCGCCGGTCGACGAACTCGACGAGCTCGACGCCGCCGTCATCGCCGACCTTCCCGACAGCTGCTGGGGTGAGCAGCCGCACGGGACGTGGGCGACATCTCGCCCGGCCGCGGTCCGACGCCTCGAGCACTTCGTGCGCGAAGTGCTGCCGATGTTCGGCCCACACGAAGACGCGATGCTCTCGGACGACTGGCACCTGGCCCACTCGATGCTCTCGCCCTACCTCAACAACGGCCTGCTGCTGCCCGGCGAGGTCTGCGACGCCGTCGAGGCGGCGTACCGGGCAGGTCGAGTGCCGATCGCCTCGGCCGAGGGCTTCATCCGCCAGGTCATCGGCTGGCGCGAGTACGTCTGGGGCCTCTATTGGCGATGGACGCCCGAGTACCGCGACGAGAACGAGCTCTCCGCGCACCGTGACCTCCCGCCGGCGTTCACGGGCACCGCAGGAACCCGGATGCGTTGCGTCGCATCGTGCGTACAGGCCATCGAGCAGCGGGGCTGGTTGCACCACATCCAGCGACTCATGGTGCTCGGCAACCTCGCGCTCCTCGCCGGCGTCGAACCCCGCCAGATGACGGACTGGATGTGGGAGGGCTTCGTCGACGCCGCCGAGTGGGTCATGGTGCCGAACGTGATCGGCATGTCGCTCTACGCCGACGGCGGCAGGATGTCGACCAAGCCCTATGCGGCGGGTGGCGCCTACATCGACCGGATGAGCGACTACTGCAAGGGCTGCGCGTACGACCGCAAGCAACGCGTGGGCGAGGCCGCATGCCCGTTCACGACCCTGTACTGGGACTTCCTCCTCCGCCACGCCGATCGCTTCCTCAACAACCCGCGGATGGTCAGGCAGGTGCGCGCCGCCCAACGGCTCCGCGACGGGGACGCGGTTCGCGGGCGAGCCGTCGAGGTCCTCGGCATGCTGGATGCCGGCACGTTGTGAGAACCCGAGGATCGCGACCGCCGACGCGGGGCTCAGCGCTCCATGCGAGGCGAGTAGTCCCATGACGACACCGCGAGGTCGCCGATCCTGGTCGCGACCTCGTCGTGCACTCGCGACCGCAGCCACGCTGCGAGCCGCGACTCGTCGTCGATCCGGTAGCGGCTGATCAGACGTTCGAGCAACGCAGCAGCGGGCTCGGGATCGAGGACCGCGACGCCGCGCCCCCGGACCCCGCGATAGGGCGGGTCGTCACCGGCGACCTCGAAGGCACAACGGGGTTCGCTCCGCAGACGCCTCGCGACCACCGAGTCCCGTTGGGTGCAGCACCACACGGCCGAGTCCTCGTAGAGGAACCACAGCGACTGCACCAACGGCCCCGCCGATCCCGTCGTGGCGAGTCGGACGGGGATCACGGTCGAGCGGAGGAACTCCTCGATCTCGGGAAGGTCCCAGGGGCCCGAGCGGATCTGGATCAAGGTTGCCTCCACGTGTGTGCGCCATGGCTGAGCTCATCGGCTTCGGCGGAGCCCCAGCTACCCGCGGGATAGGGCACGAGTGTCAGTGCATCGCGCGAGAAGGCGTCGAGCAGCGGGGCCACGATAGGCCAGGAGTGCTCGACCTCGTCCGCGCGGATGAACAGCGTCGAGTCGCCGAGGAGCACGTCGAGCAGCACCCGCTCGTGCGGGTGCCTGACCTCCGAGCAAGGACGCGAAGCGGGCTGAACCTCGGACCGGGTAGGTTCACCCCGTTGATCTGCGCGACCAACGCCAGGGGAAATGCCGTGCCACGACTTCGTCACGCCGCGATCGGGATCTTCCTCGCCGCGCTCGTCGGAACCACGGTCGGCGTGCCGGCCGCGTCTGCGGGGTCCGAATCGGACCCTGATGTCGCCGAGATCACCGGTCCGGTGACGGGCGGCCGCGACGCGATCACGCTCGCCTCGACGGCGTTCGACCTCGAGGACGTCGGCTACGAGGATCTCGAGTACTTCGTGGAGGGCACGGCGACCTCGTACACGTCGAGCACGCCCCTGACCTCGGACGGCGCGTGGGACGTGGAGCCCGGCGAGACGGCCGAGTTCAAGACCCGCATCGTCGTGCGCACGCCGCCGAAGGCCGAGTTCAACGGGAGCGTCGTGCTCGAGTGGCTCAACGTCTCGGGCGGTGTGGACGCCGCCGCGGACTGGAACATGACCCACACCGAGCTGATCCGCAACGGCTTCGCGTGGGTCGGCGTCTCCGCGCAGTCCGTCGGCATCAACGGCGGCGGCATCGACCTCGGCGGCGAGGACATGTCGCTCAAGAACTTCGACCCCGAGCGCTACGGATCCCTCGTCCAGCCCGGGGACAGCTTCTCCTACGACATCTTCTCCCAGGTCGGGCGTGCGCTCCAGCAGCCCGGCAAGGTCGATCCGTTCGAGGGCCTGAAGCCGAAGCGGTGGATCGCGGCCGGAGAGTCGCAGTCCGCGGGGCGCCTGTACACCTACATCAACGGCGTGCATCCCCTCGCCCGGGTGTACGACGGTTTCCTCGTCCACAGTCGCAGTAGTGGCGCCGCGCTCGCCGAGGCACCACAACCGGCGCTCCCGGTCCCCCAGCCCGCCTACTACCGCCCGGACCTCGACGCCCCGGTGCTCGAGGTGCAGCTCGAGACCGACGTGCTCGGTCGAGCGCACCTCTCACGCGAGGAGGATCGCGACCTACTGAGGAAGTGGGAGGTCGCCGGCA
The DNA here is from genome assembly GCA_035763745.1 of Acidimicrobiia bacterium. Taxonomy (GTDB): domain Bacteria; phylum Actinomycetota; class Acidimicrobiia; order IMCC26256; family PALSA-555; genus DASUAO01. The sequence continues at coordinate 9,176 of DASUAO010000003.1, read as the reverse complement.
CCGCCCACTACGACGCGTACGGCCTGGAGCACGGACTCGACGACGTGGGACCGGCCGCCGAGGATCCGCTGCTGGGTCCGCCCGTGACGAGCACCGGGGAAGGCATCATCACCTGCGCGACGCCGGTCAACGCCGGACCCGCCGTGTACGTGCTCAACGCCGCGATCGCCCATCTCGATGCCTGGGTCCGCGACCCCGACGCCGCGCCCCCGTCGGGCGAGCCCATCGAGCTCGCCGATCCCGCGGGTCCGACCCCGGCCCTGGACGAGCAGGGCAACGTCGTCGGTGGCATCCGCACGCCGCACGTCGACGCACCGGTGGCGAGCCTCCGCGGCACCGGGCAGACCGGATCGGCGTTCTGCAGCCTGTTCGGCACGACCGTCCCACTCGACGAAGCGACGCTTGCGGCGCTCTACCCGACTCCTCGCGACTACGTCGCCGCGGTGCGGGCGGCGACGCGCGACGCGGTCCGACGCGGGTTCGTGCTCTCCGAGGACGCGCCCGCGATCATCCGCTCGGCGAAGCAGCGCGCCGCAGACGTGGCACCGGAGGGCTGACTCCCGGGAGCGCGCGGGGGACGCGCTCAGTCGGTGAGCTCGGTGAGGCGCCGGCGCTCGTCCTCGGAGAGGGGGCGCTCGCGCAAAAGGATCTCCTGCGTGAGCACGAGGCCGAGTGTCCCGTCCCTGGTGCTGATCGAGCCGCGGTACACACCGCGCTCGCTGTGAGCCTTGGACGGCTGGAGCTCGAGGAGCATCCAGTCGTCGGCCCGGATCGGTTCGTGGAACCACAGGCTGTGGTCGATGCTCGGACCTCCCGGCGCGAGCCCGGGGGCATCGACCTGGCCGAACCCGGATCCGAAGTCCGACACGTAGGTGAGCACGCACGCGTGGATCACCGGATCGTCGGGCAACGGCTTCACGGCGCGGACCCAGAGGCAGTCCGAGAAGACCACCCGGTCGCCGTCGATGCGTGTCCTCGTCACCTCGCGGGCGTCGACGAACATCGCTGCCGGGCGTGAAGCGAGCCCTTCGGGGTCGGGCCGGCCACCCCTGGGAACCTCGTCGAACGTCGGTCCGTCGGCCGGCACGTGGAACGACGCCAGCATCGAGAAGATGACCTCGCCGCCCTGGACCGCGCGCACGTGCCGAGCAGAGAACGACCCGCCGTCACGATCGCGGTCGACCTCGAAGATCACCGGTCGATCGACCAGGCCAGGGCGCAAGAAGTACCCGTGCAGCGAGTGCACCGCCCGCTCCGGGGGGACCGTGGCCGTCGCGGCACGGAGCGCCTGCGCGGCGACCTGACCGCCATAGAGCGAGGTGCGGATCTTGGCGTCCGGTCCGTGGCGACCACGGAACAGGTTGGTGTCCAGCACCTCGAGGTCGAGAAGCGCGACGAGGTCGTCGACGAAGAGGTCCGGATCCATCCGGAGCACGGTACCGACTGGGCGCGGCGCCTGGATGGCCTCGGGGCCCTATCCGCGCCGGCGCGACATCGGGTCGAAGGGCCCTTCCGCGCCGACCCCCCCTGATCGATCGTCGAGGTCGTGCGAATCGGGAACGCGTTCGTCGCGGCACTCCTGCGCTCACCGTTGCATTGGGTCCTGTCGGGCGCGATGGACGTGGCCCGCTACCGGGGCCGCCGGTCGGGCCGCGAGCACTCGATCCCGACGCAGTACGTGGAGCTCGGCGACGACGTGCTCATCCTGGTCGGTCGGCCGGAGACGAAGCAATGGTGGCGAAACTTCCGGGAGGACCGCGAGGTCGACGTCCTGGTACGGGGAACGTGGCGACCCATGATCGGGAGGGCGGTGGTGGGAGCAGAGGAACCGGCGGCGCTCGCGGCGCTGCTCGACGTGTACCTCGCTCGATTCCCGAAGGCAGCTCGCACGCTCGGCGACGAAGAGTCGCGCGTCGACCACGCGGTGATGGTCCGATGCCGTCCGCGCTGACCTCTGCGGCACCCACCTCCGCATCCGCGATCGCGGGTCTGCTCGAGGGTGCGGCACTCGGCGCGACCCAGTCCCACCATCCTCGGCCGGTACGCACCTGCGGTCGACGGCCGTGGGCACCCTGACGGGTCACACCCTGGAAGCGATGCTCGACCGCACCTGAGCTCGAACGGCGCAGCGAGCCCGGTGTCGAGCGCGCGTCGACCAGCGGCTGACGATCGGCCCGACACGGTACGGTCTCGAAGCATCTCGGCCACCCGCGCCGACCCCACGACCGAAGGGCGACCGTCGTGACCGCCACGAGCACATCATCTGCCGAAGGCCCACCCGCATGACCGAGTCGGTGCAGCGAGCGGACGAGATCGAGGCCATCGCGCAGCTCAAGGCGCGGTACTTCCGCACGATGGACGCCAAGGACTGGGATGCCATGCGCGCGGTCTTCAGCGATGATCTGGTCATGGACACGACCGAGTCGGGTGGCGACAAGATCACCGGCGCGGACGAGTTCATGGCGTTCCTCCGGGACGCGATCGGCGACGTCGTCACCGTGCACCACGGTCACATGCCCGAGATCGAGCTGACCTCGGCCACGACGGCCACCGGCATCTGGGCGATGGAGGACATGCTGCGCTGGCCCGACGGCACGGAGATGCACGGCTACGGCCACTACCACGAGACGTACAGGAAAGAGGACGGCACATGGCGCATCGCGACCAGCAGCCTGACGAGACTCCGCACGGACTTCACGGAGCCGACCGGTGGCTGACGCCGAGACGAGCGGCGCGGTGAGCGCCGACGCGACGCCGAGCCCGCCGGGCATGCTCTTCGCGCTGCGCTTCGACCTCCGCAACCCGGCGCTCGCCGGCACCACCATGACCGACCGCTACGCTGCTGCGCTCGACATCGCCGAGTGGGCCGATCGCCTCGGCTGCGTGAACATCACCCTCTCCGAGCACCACAGCTCACCCGACGGCTACCTGCCGAGTCCGATCCCCATGCTCGCGGCGATGGCCGCGCGCACGACCTCCGTCGGGTTCATGATCGGTGCGCTGATCGCGCCGTTCCACGACCCGCTGCGTCTCGCCGAAGACCTCGTGGTGCTCGACAACCTGAGCCGCGGACGCGTCGACGTGATCATCGCAGGCGGCTACGTGCACGAGGAGTTCGCGATGTTCGACGTGCCGATGCGGGAGCGCGCGGCACGCGTCACCGAAGCCGTGGCGACGTTGAAGGCCGCCTTCACCGGTGAGCCCTTCGAGTTCCGGGGTCGCACGGTGCAGGTCACCCCGTCCCCGTTCCGCCCCGGCGGACCGTCCATCTCGCTGGGCGGCAGCAGCGAGCCCGCGGCGCGGCGGGCCGCTCGCATCGCCGACGGGTTCGTCCCGTCGGTCCCCGAGGTGTGGGACTTCTACCGGGACGAGGTCCAGAAGCTCGGCCGCCCCGACCCCGGCCCCGGCATGACCGGGGGGACCACGGTCGTCGCCCTCGCCGAGGACCCGGAGGCGGGATGGGAGCAGATGGCGCCGTTCTTCCTCCACGAGACGAACGCGTACGGCGTATGGCAGGCCCAGGACGACGTGGCCACGCCCTACCGGATCGTCGACGACACCGACGCGTTGCGCGCGACCGGTCAGTACCGGGTCCTGACGCCCGAGCAGTTCATCGAGGAGCAACGCGCCGCGGACTTCCCGTTCGCGATGTTCCACCCGCTCTGCGGCGGGATGCCGATCGACCTCGCGTGGTCGAGCCTGCGGCTGTTCGAACACGAGGTCCTTCCCGCGTTCTCCTAGCCACGGCCGTGCGAGGGGGCGCCCGCGGAGCGCGCACGATGCGGCTGGGCAAGCAGAGTCGGTAGGGTCGCGGCCGTGCCCCCGCCTGCGGTCTACTCGTGCGACGACCACCTCGACCTCTCCGCCGTCCCGCCGAACGTCTGGGAGTCGCGGTTGTCCCGCGAGCACGCGGCACGCGGTCCGCGGGTCGTCGACGAGGGCAAGGGCCGCATGTGGACGTGCGAGGGCCGGGTGATCGGACGCAGCGGCATGCCGAGGAACCGCGAGGCTGTCAAGGCGCTCAGCGCGATCGGGCGGGCCGGCATCGACGACGACGGCTATCGCGCCGGGACCCCGACACTGCGCCTCCAGGACATGGATCGCGATGGCCTCGCCGCGTCGGTCGTCTACGGGCCGCTGTCGCTCGGCTTCCCGATCACCGACCCCGACCTCCAGAGTGCCACGTACGCGGCCTGGAACGACTGGACCGCCGAGGAGTTCAACGCCGCGGCGCCGGACCGGCTGTGCGCGTTGGCCTTCCTGCCCTTCCACTCGCCGGACGCGGCTGCAGCCGAGCTCGAGCGCTGCGCGTCGATCGGACACCGTGGCGCGATCGTCGACGCGTTCCGCATGGACCTCGGCGACCCTGCGTGGGACCGCCTCTGGTCGGCCGCCGAGCAGACGGCCCTGCCGATCAGCTTCCACATCAACGGGGGAATCTCGCCGAACCTGAGCTACCGGGTCGGGAAGTGGCAGTCGGCCGCGTTCGCGACGCTGCTGCCACTCCAGCTCGACGAGCCGCTCGTGACGATGGTGTTCTCGGGCGCGCTCGAGCGGCACCCCGGCCTCACGCTGGTGCTCGCCGAGTCGGGGATCGGGTGGGTGCCGTACCTGATGTCGCGCATGGACGGCGAGTGGCACGAGCTGGGCCCCAAGCTCGACTACGCACCGAGCATGCCGCCGAGCGAGCTGGTCAAGCGCCAGGTGATCCTGACCTTCGAGCAGGAGCCCCTCGCCGAGCAGTTCATCCCGCTGATCGGTGCCGAGTCGTGCATGTGGGCGTCTGACTACCCCCACACCGACAGCACGTTCCCGAACTCGCTCCAGGCGATCGAGGACTCGCTCGGCAGGCTGTCGGCCGACGACGTCCGCACGATCACCGCGACCAACTGCGCGCGCCTGTACGGGTTCCCGCATGACGGCTGAACCCATCGCGGGGATCGATCACGTCTCGCTCCCGCTGCAGGATGCCGCGGCGATGGTGGGGTTCTACCGCGCCCTCGGCTTCGCGGTCGCCGAGCAGAAGGCGATCGTGTCGGTGTACGCGGGCGAGCAGATGATCAACTTCCACCGCCCCGAAATCTGGAAGCGGGAGGGCTTCACGCTACGGGCGCCGGCCGCGCGACCGCCCTGCGGCGACCTCTGCTTCGTGTGGACCGGCACCCAGGAGGCGTTGCGTGCGCGCCTCGCGACGGTCGACGCCGAGATCGAGGAAGGACCGGTCGAGCGCGTCGGGGCCCGGAAGCGATCGGCGAGCAGCGTCTACGTGCGCGACCCGGACGGCAACCTCCTCGAGTTCATGGTCTACGCAGACGCGTCGAGCGGCTGAGCGCGGACGCTACGTTCCGCCGTCCGAGGGACGGGCGATCGTCGGGCCATGTCCGGTGCGGATCGCGCCCTCCACGAGGTCGATCACCCAGGTGATGCCACCGATCGCCTGATCGGGGTCGAGGCCCCACTCGCCGACGAGTCGCTCGTAGGTCCCGACGTTCCACAACGCGTCGAACATCGCGGCTGCGATGGCGCGGTCGGACGATGACCAGCGTGGTGTGGCATCTGCCACCGCCTCGAGGAGCGCCTCGTGCTGGCGCTGGTTCGTCGCGGCGAGGGTCGGGTCGAGTGGAGGACGTGGCTCCATCGGGTAGGACGACACGAAGCGCAGGACACGCGAGGTGACATCGGAGACGTCGCCCAGTCGCATGCGCGAGAGATCGACACCGGACGCCTCCTCGAGGTGCTGCATGACCGCGTTTCGCAGGGTGCGCTCGTTCGCGAAGTGGCGGTAGACGGTGCGCTCGTTCACCCCGGCGCGCTGGGCCACCGCACGGATCGTCAGCGCGTCCCAGTCCCGGATCGACGAGCCCTGGAGCAGCTCCGCACCGGCGGCGACGATGCTCGTTCGGGTCTGCGCGGCGCGCTCCCGCCGCAGGGTGTTGTCGTAGCGGCGCCGGGTCGGGGCCGGCCGGGGAGTCACGGCAGGGTGATCGGGAGCGTCTCGAAGCCGCGGACCGTCGAGGTCGGCGAGATACGGGCGCGGTCGAGGTCGACGTCCCATTCGGGGAACCGACTGAACAACTCGTCGAGCGCGACCCGCCCCTGGAGCCGGGCGAGCGCTGCCCCGAGGCAGAAATGGATGCCGTACCCGAACGCGAGGTGCTGACCGATGGTCCGGTGGATGTCGAACCGGTCGGGGTCGTCGTACCTGCGCTCGTCGCGGTTCGCGGCCCCGACCACGAACAGCATGGCGGCGCCCGCCGGCACGGTCTGCCCGTGGACCTCGACGTCCTCCGGTACGTAGCGCCCGATCTGCGGGCCGGGCGCCTCGTAGCGCAACAGCTCCTCGATCGTGTTCGGGATCAGCGTTCGGTCCGCGACGACCTCACGGCGCTGATCCGGATGCTCCGCCAGCACTTTGCCCGCCCAGCCGATCAGGCGCGTCGTCGTCTCGTTCCCGGCGCCGGCCACGACCGTGGTGTAGAGCAGCGCCTCGTCGCGCGTCAGCGTGCGGGTCGTCCCCGTCTCGTCCTCGAACTCGGTGTGGAGCAGCTCGGTCATGAGATCGTCGGACGGGTGCTCGATACGCCAGTCGATGTAGTCCGTGAACATCTCGCTCCCGAACGTCACGTCCTGCGAGACCTCCATCGGCTTGCCCGCCTCGGTGCGGAGGTTCGCGTCCGCGTTGTCGCGGACGGCTTCGAGGTCCTCGTCGGGGATCCCGAAGAGCATTCCGATGACGCGCATGGGCATCTGCGCGCCGAAGTCGGCGATGAGGTCGAGCTCGTCGGCGCCGACGTGTGGGTCGAGGCTCTGCGCACAGAATGCTCGGATCTGCGGTTCGAGCGCAGCGACACGACGAGGGGTGAAGACACGCGAGAGCAGGCTCCGGTGCACCGTGTGTGCGGGCGGGTCCTCGAAGATCAGGGTCCCGGGCGGCATCTCGATGTTCGCCTTGATGATCTCGAGGATGCCCCCCCGCCCGGAGATGAACCGCTTGGCGTCGACAAGCCCGCGTTCGCAGTCCTCGTAGCGAGTGACTGCGAAGAAGTCGTACTTCTCGTTGTAGTAGAGCGGCGCCTCGTCCCGCAGGCGCGCGTACAGCGGGTACGGGTCGGGATCGCTGATGGACGTGTACGGGTCGTAGTAGAGGTCGGTCGTGGGCGCACTCATACGATCTCCACCGATCGCCCGCCGTCGACGGGGATGATCGCGCCGGTCACGAACGACGCCCGGTCGGAGACGAGGAACGCGGCGACCTCGGCGACCTCGTGCGGCTGGCCGAGGCGCTTCAGCGGCGTCTTCTCCGCCGCGCCGGGATACTGGGAGAGCGCGGCACCCATGATCTCGGTCTCGATGAAGCCGGGACAGACTGCGTTGACCCGGATGCCCTTGCGCGCGACCTCGAGTGCTGCGGTCTTCGTGAGCGAGATCACCCCGGCCTTGGCCGCCCCGTAGACGCTCGTCGCGATGGAGGAGTTGAGGCCACCGATCGAGGACCAGTTGACGATGGAGCCTCCGGTCCCCGCGGCGAGCATGGCCCGGATCCCGTGCTTCATCCCGAGGAGGACGCCTCGGAGGTCGATGTCCATCGTGCGGTCGTAGTGCTCCATGGTGACATCGGTGAGCATCACGCCCTCGGCGATGCCGGCCACGTTGAGGACGGCGTCGACCCGACCGAACTCGTCGACTGCGGCCTGGATCATCGCCTCGACGTCCGCCTCCTGGGTGACGTCGCAATGGACCGGCAGCACACCTTCGCCGACCTCGGTCGCGGTGTCCTGCTCGGCCCCACTGATGTCCGCGGCGACGACCTCGGCGCCCTCGCGCACGAAGACCTTCACGGACGCCTTCGCCATCCCCGAACCGGCACCGGTGATCACCGCCACCTTGCCGTCCAACGATCCCATCGCGGCAGTCCCCTCACGTCCGAGCATTGGTGCCGGGACTATGACACGAATGCTCTCGTCGGGCAATCGAGCAGAGGCCGGGGCTCGGCACGGGACCTACGGCGCCGCCGAGTACTCGAGGTGGAGGTTGTCGATCGCACGCATGAAGTAGGTGGGCAGGTAGTCGAAGTGGCGGTCTCCGGCCGGACCGTGGTGCTCGTCCGACAACCGGATGTCGTGCATCCGGTCGAGGAGGCGAGCGATCCCGACCGCGCCCTCGGCGCGCGCCAGCGGCGCGCCCGCGCACGTGTGGATGCCGAACCCGAACGCGAGGTGCTGGCGACCGTTCGGACGATCGAGACGGAATTCGTCCGGGCACTCGAACATCCGCGGGTCGCGGTTGGCGGCACCCGGGAGCACCATCACCGTGTCACCCGCGGCGACCTCGACCCCGCCGACCTCGGTCGCGTGGCGTGCCATGCGGAACTGGACCTTGAGTGGGCTCTCCAACCGGAGCACCTCTTCGATGAACGGCGGGATGAGGTCGTGGTCGTCGCGGAGCTGCTGTTGCAGGTCCGGATGCTCGGCGAGGACCTGGAGCGCGAACCCGAACATGCGGGCGGTCGTCTCCTGCCCCGCGGTGAAGAGGTTGGCGGCGATGAGCGCGACGTCGTGGACGTCGGGCACGCTTCCGTCGGGGAACGTGGCCGTCGAGATGCTCCCCATCACGTCGGCACGCGGCTCGCGCCGGCGTTCCTCGATGTACGTCGTGAACTGCCCGTAGAGGAACTCCAGTGGCTTGTGCTCCATCGGCGCGCTGCTGCCGATGCCCATCGCGTGCGAGGCGAGCTTCTCCCGTAGCAGGCCGTGGTCGGACTCGGGCACACCGAGGAGGTCGGCGATGACGAGCAACGTGAACGGTTGGGCGAACTCGCCGATGAACTCACACGAGCCCCGCGCGAGGATCTCGTCGATCTGGCGGTCGGCCAGTCGCCACATGAACTCCTCGTTCTCCTTCAGGCGCTTGGGCGTGATCAGGCGCATGAGGAGGCCTCGATGGGCGGTGTGCTTCGGCGGGTCGAACGAGGGCAGCTGGTCGCTGAACGGGAGCTCGTCGCGGTGGGCATCGATGATGTCGCTGATGTCGTCGCCCTCGACCGGTACCGAGAACTTCACGAACGGCCCGCTGACCGTGTTGCACGACGACAAGGTCGCGTGGTCGCCGTAGACCCGCACGGCTTCTTCGTGTCCGGTGACTGCCACCACGTCCCGGTGCGGCTCGCGCACCACCGG
>DASUAO010000002.1:0-3402 GCA_035763745.1 Acidimicrobiia bacterium | reverse complement strand
CGGCCGCGACCACGACGACCTGGAGCGCGCGCTGCACGAGACCACACCCGGCCGGCCGCACGTCGTCGTGGTCGGGGCGGGGGGATCGGCATGACCGACGGCATGCGCACCAGGTTCGGACGGGTCGTCGACGAGCTCCTCGACACCGACGAACGCGTGGCCGTCGTCTACGCCGTCATCGGCACGCGGGAGTTCGGCGCGGCCGGTCGGCGGCACGTCGATCGCGTCGTGGACGTCGGCATCCGCGAGCAGGCGATGGTGGGGGTCGCCGCCGGCATGGCGCTCGAGGGCTTCCGGCCGATCGTGCACTCCTACGCCCCGTTCCTCGTCGAGCGCCCGTACGAGCAGATCAAGCTCGACTTCGCCCATCAGGGTGTGGGCGGGGTCTTCGTGTCCATCGGCGCCTCCTACGACGCCGCCGCTTCCGGCCGCACCCACCAGGCACCCGAGGACGTCGCTCTCATGGCGACGATCCCCGGCATGCAGATCCATGTTCCCGGCCATCCCGACGAGGTCGAGGCGCTGCTCCGGCGAATCGTGCCCGGAGAGGGCCTGCACTACGTCCGCCTCTCGACGAGGACCAACGCGCGCGCCCTGCCGGCCGACGGATCCCTGAAGGTGGTGCGCGGTGCACGCCCGTGGTCGCCGACGGTCGTCGCCGTCGGGCCGATGATCGACCCGGTGCTCGAGGCGACCTCGGGGCTCGATGTCGGTGTCGTCGGCACGACGACGGTCCGCCCGCTCGACGGTGATGCCCTCCGGGGCCTGGCGGGAGCCGATGTGATCCTCGTCGAGCCCATGCTCGAGGGCACCTCGCTGCCGGCCGTCACGGCGGCGCTCGCAGACCGGCCCCGCCGGTACCTGGCCATCGGGGTCCCCGCCGTCGAGCACCGGCGATACGGCACGGCCGACGAGCACGATCGCGCCCATGGACTGGACGCCGAGGGCCTCCGCCGAAGGATCACGGCGTTCGTGGCCTGAGCGAGACGGGGCCGCCGAACACGTCCGTACAATCCCGTCATCGGCCGCCCCGCGGCCCAGGTCCAGGCAGGCGCGTGTGGGCACGACGGCGACATCGCGAGCGGCGCGGCGATCGGCACCCCGGCCGCGAGTGTCTCCGATCGGCCGGTACGAGCTCCTCCTGGGAACCGCGCTCCTGACTCTCGCGACCACCGCGATGTGGATCCGACACGGTGGTCTCGACCAGTTCGACCGGGTCGATGGTTGGTTCATCGGCCTCGGCCAGCTCACCTCGCTCTACGCCACGCTCGCCCTGCTCGCAACGATGCTGCTGGTGGCAAGGGTCCCGTGGATCGAGCGGGCGATCGGGCTCGACCTCCTCAACCACTGGCACCGCTGGGCGGCGATCGTCGCCACGGTGCTCATCGGGCTGCACCTCGTCGGGTCGACCCTCGGCTATGCGATCGACGCCGAGACCGGCGTTGTGGCCCAGTTCGGGATCTTCCTGACCGACTGGCCGGACATGATCACGGCGACCGTGGGCACCGTGGTCTTCCTCCTCGTCGGCCTCACCTCGGCACGATTCGCCCGCCGGATGGCCCGATACGAGATCTGGTGGTTGGTCCACCTGACGGGGTACATCGCTCTCGTCCTCCCCTACTTCCACGAGACGAGCACCGGCTTCGACTTCTTCGACGACGCGGTCGCCCGGGCGTTCTGGATCACCATGCACGTGGCCGTCGGTGTGGCTCTCGTGGCGTTCCGCCTCGGCATGCCGGTGGCACGGGCGCTCCGGCACCGGCTTCGCATCGACGAGGTGCGGATGGAGACCGACGACACCGCCACGATCACCGTGCGCGGCCACGACCTGGACCGCCTGCGCGTCGCCGGCGGGCAGTTCTTCCTGCTGCGGTTCCTCACCGGGGACCGCTGGTGGAAGGCGCACCCCTACTCGCTCTCGGCCGCCCCCGACGGAGAGAGCCTCCGGTTCACCATCAAGGCGCTGGGCGACGACAGTGCAGCCGCTCTGCGCCTTCCGGTCGGCACCCGGATCGTGGCCGAGGGCCCGTACGGTCATGTGTCGGCCGCCCTGGCGACCCGCGAGAAGGTCGTCCTCATCGGAGGCGGGATCGGCATCACCCCCATCCGGGCGATGTTCGAGGACCTCCATCGGCCACCGGGCACCGTCGAAGTGCTGTACCGCACCCGGCGACGCGACGAGGCACCGCTGCTCGACGAGCTCCGCGAGCTCGCAGACGTCCGGGGCCATCGCCTGGTCGTGTCCTACAGCCGCGAGCCCGGCGAGGAGGACCCAGATCCCTTCGCCCCCGACCGGTTGCTCGAGCGGTTCCCGGACCTCGGCGAACGCGACGTGTTCCTGTGCGGTCCGCCCGGCGTCATCGCCGGGGCCCTCGACGGCCTGTACGAGGCAGGCGTTCCCGCCCGCCGCATCCATCGCGAACGGTTCGTGTACTGATGCGCAAGGCGATCCACACCGTGGCACTGTCGATCGCGGCGATCGTGCTCGTGCTCAACTTCGAGACCCGCGCACCGCTGCCATCGTTCGCGGATGTCGGTGACTTCGACGGCGGAGGAGCGCTCGGCGGCGGGACCACGACCGTGCCGCGCACGACGACCACCGGCGCGCCGCCGACCACCACGTCGAGCGTCCCCGAGGAGTGGCTCGACGCGAGGATCTACGCCACGACGACCACCCGCGTCACGATCCCCCCGCCCACGCCCGGGAGAACGACCACGACCACGACCGAGGCGCCGCGACCCACGACGGCGGGCGCACGCACCTTCACCGGTCCCGAGGTCGACACGAGGTTCGGCCCCATCCAGATCCAGATCGTCGTCTCCGACGACGGCATCATCGAGGACGTGATCCCGCTCCTCGTCCCGGCGGAGTACCGCACGTCGCTGACGATGAGCGCGTGGTCGCTGCGTTTCTGCGAGCGACGGACCATCGAGGCCCAGAGCTCGAAGTTCCAGAAGGTCTCGGGAGCGACCGTGACGTGGCGCGGCTACGTCGAGTCGCTCGAGGGCGCGATGGACGTCGCCGGGCTCCTGCCGTGAGCCTCGTCCGGCGCGTCCGCCGGCTCATGGGCACCGCCGTCGCCATCACGGTGCCCTTCGAACACCTCGACGCCGTCGATCCGGCGTTCGATCGCCTGGCGTGGGTGGAGCGCACCTTCTCCGTCCACCGCGACGACAGTGAGATCAGCCGCATCGGCGCCGGCGGGCTGTCGCCCGCCGATGCGCACCCTCTCGTGCAGGAGGTGCTCGACACCTGCAGCCGGCTGGAGCGCGAGACGGCGGGGTGGTTCCGCCCCTCCGGGCCCGATCGCCCGCTCGATCCCTCGGCGTATGTCAAGGGCTGGGCGGTCGATCTCGCCGCCGACGACCTGATCGCCGCCGGCGTCCGGTCGGGAAGTGGCG
>DASUAO010000001.1:0-43492 GCA_035763745.1 Acidimicrobiia bacterium | reverse complement strand
CAAGCGATGTATCAAGGTTGATCCACTTCGCGCATGACCAATCACAAATACTTAGATGCGGGTGCCGTCCGGGCTCACCGCCACCCCTTCCGGGCTATCGCCGGTCGGGACGGGGCTGCCGGCCACCTGGGTGTTCGTCGCCGCGTCGAACACCGACAAGGTGTTGCTGCCGAAGTTGGTGACGTAGACGCGGGTGCCGTCCGGGCTCACCGCCACCCCGCGCGGGCCGGTCCCGGTCGAGACGGGGCTGCCCACCACCGGGGTGGGGGGGTTCGTCGCCGCGTCGAACACCGACAAGGTGCCGCTGCGGTAGTTGGTGACGTAGATGCGGGCCTCACAGGACGGTGCGCTGCCCGCCGGCGCCACCCCGACGCCCACCGAGCCGCACACGACCACCGCCACCACACCGAGCACCCGTCGCATCGTGCACCCTCCCCCTTGGGGACCAGGGCAACCTACCCGCGGTCGAGACGCACGTCGTCCTCTACCGGGACGCTCAGGTACCCGGCGGCGGCGAGGTCAGGCCCGAGCTCGCGGGCGAGGCGTTCAATGCGCCCTGTCTCGATTCCGACGACTTTGCGTGGCACCGTGCCGCCTTCTTCGCTTCTGCTGGCAAACTGCTGGCAAGTGGCACGTCCAACGGGTGCCGGCGGGCACCCTCACGACGCTGACCTGCTGTTCTGTGGTCGGGCTGCCGGGACTCGAACCCGGGACCTTCGGTCCCCCAGACCGACGCGCTAACCAAGCTGCGCCACAGCCCGTCGACGCCGCGGACGCGACGCCGGGAGCGATGCTACCGGCGGTGTCGCGGGCGGCTTTCCCTGGCACCGAGGATTTCTTCCGGATCACCCGTCACGACTTGACGATCCGAACGTATGTTCGATAGAGTGCGAGAGCACCTCGGGTCGCGGAGGCCCATCCCTCTTCCGCCGTTCGTTCCCCGGCCCCGGCCGGACCAGACCGACGGGAAGAGCTGTGTCCGCATCCACCGTGTCGCCGAGCCGCACCGAATGCCTCGAGGCGCTGCTCGCCGACGCGCGGACCTGGGTCACGACGCTCGACCCCGAGACCATCACGGCACGCACCGCGAAGGCTCAGCTCGAGACGCTCGCCGAGATCACGCGTGCGTGCGAAGGGGCGATGACCCTGCTCGCGGCACGGGTGGCGGAGACCCGCGTCTGGGCCGACGACGGTGCCCGCTCCCCCGCCGAGTACGTGGCGAAGGCCACGGGCGCGCCGATGGCGCAGGCCATCGGCATGCTCGACACCGCGGCACGTCTCGCACACCTCCCGGCCACCGAGGCCGCGCTGCGGGGCGGTCGGCTGTCGCCGGCGCAGGCCGACGCGGTCAGCAAGGCGGCGATCGCCGACCCCTCCCAGGAGGCCGATCTGTTGCACACGGCAGGACGGTCGTCGCTCCGGGGTCTGCGGGACCAGGCGCGCCGCATCGAGGCCGCCGCCGACCCGGAGCGCACCGAGGCTCGCTATCGCGCCGCCGTCGAGTCGCGCGACTGCACGACCTGGATCGACTCCGACGGGGCGGGACGGCTCGCCTGGCGCGGTGCACCGGACTCCCTCGCGAGGATCAAGGCGCACCTCGCGCCCTACGTCACGCACGAGCTGCGCACCGCGAGCAGGGCAGGGATCGAGGCGCCGTACTCTCACTGCGCGGCCGACGGGTTCGTCGCCATGACCGCGGCAGCCGCGGGCAAGGGCGTCCATCGCCGCCCGGTCGGCGGGATCGCGATCAAGGCCCGCGTCGACTACGTCGCGCTCGTCGAAGGTCGGACGCGCCCGGGCGACGTGTGCGAGATCCAGGGCGTCGGCCCCGTCCCCGTGTCGGTGATACGCCGGCTGCTCGACGAGAAACCGATGGTCGACGCGATCCTCACCCGCGGGCGTGACGTGCTGCGGGTCGCCAAGCTCGGCCGCTCGGGTGACACCTACATCAAGGCCGCCATCGAGTGGCGCGACACGCACTGCGCGATCACCGGTTGCGAACGGACCGAGGGCCTCCAGAACCACCACCGGATCCCCGTCTCCCAGGGTGGGGTGACGAGCCTCGAGATGTCACTCCCGCTCTGCACCTTCCACCACGATCGCCACCACCATCACGGCTACGCGATCACCGGCAGCCACTTCGCCGGGTTCGAGATCCAGGCCCCGGGGACCCACCCGGGATCGGGTCCCGACCCGCCGGGCACCAGATGAGCGGGCGGAGCGCGACGACCAGCACGACCGGTGTGAGCTCAGCCGAGCCCGACGAGCCACTCGATGCCCTGGAACGCCCGGTAGCCGAGGTAGACGGTGATCGCCGCGACGAGCAGCTTGAAGTGCCACGGCAACGGATCGAGCGGCTCGTCCTTCGCGGCGCGCTCACCCGCGTCAGCGGCCGATGCAACAGTGTCCGCGAGGTCGGCATCCGACGCCCCGGCAGCCGCGGTCCCGGCGGGCGGCCGCGCGCGACCCGGGTCGACCGCCCGACCGCACCGCGGACAGGTGCCGTCCGTCGCGACCGACGCCGGCGCGAGGAACCGATCACAGCTCGAACACCACGGCACGCGGTCATTCCACCACGCGGCCCAGCCACCGGGCGGGTCGCGCGGCCACAGAACCCCCCGTCAGCGGACGAGCTGCACGTAGCGGTTCTTGCCGACCGCGTTCGGGTTCGTGGCCAGGCCTGCCGGCAGCATCCAGTCGGCGAACACGAACACCGAGATCGATTCGGCCTTGTGGTTCAGGCCGCCCTGGGGCGCGGTGTTCCACGATCCGGGCTCGAAGTCCACGTCGCACGACGAGGCGTTGCAGCCCGACTGGAGCTGCTGGAGGAACACGGCCCGGAACCCCTCGATGTGCACCATCTCGCTCGCGCCTGCTGGTGGGTTCACCTCGAGGAACTGCGGGACGTACGCGAAGCGGGGGGTGAGCTGCAGGTCGTAGAGGTCGATCGGGGACTCGGGGCCGAAGGGATCGGTGTTCGCCGTGAACAAGGGCGCGGTCGAGCCGCTCGAGATGTACGCATCGAAGCAGGACTCGAGCGCCGTGCGCATCGCAGCCTTGCGCTCCGCCGCCGGGGTGGCAGCGAGCAGGCCGTCGAACGTCGCGCGCTGGCACGCCGCCGGGATCCCGGCGAGGGTCTCGGCCGGGATGAACTCCCACAATGGCTTGTTGTCGAGCGCCACCCCGGCGACGGTGGCCTTCGGATAGCTGCCCCGGCGCAGGCGCGCCGGCCCGCCGTCATCGAGCGTCGACGCGTGGACCATCCCGTCGTCGAACGCGGACTGGAAGTCCCCGGTCCGGACCTCGAGGGTGTTCGGGCCGGGGTTCCCGCACTCGTCGACGACGTCGGGCGCGTCGGTCCACACCCGGAAGATGTGGTCGGCGCCGAGTGCGATGTTGTTCTGGAGGCGTTCGCTCTGCTGCGCGTTGCCGCAACGCGCCACCGTCTGCAGCGTCGGGTTCCCGTACTGGCGGATGTCGAGCATGTTGAAGTTCCCGGTCACCGGGCCGCTGCACACGGGGCTCGTCCGGTGGCCACTGGGCCCGGTCTTGAGACACGTCACGCCGGCGTTGAACCCGTGGTACAGCCCGAAGGGCTCGATGCTGCCGAAGCCCACCCCCACCGTGCGGGCCTCGGCACTCGCGGCCGCGGTCAGGGTGTTGCGGTCGAGGACCCGACCGAAGAACGTCGGGTAGGACTGCTCGGGGATGTGCACTCGGACGTTCGTGTACGACGAGTCGAACGAGATGCACTGGGTCGAGGTGGTCGCGGGCAGCTTGTTGGTGTCGGTGCACGTGCTCCAGGGGAACGCGCCATCCGGCAGGTTCGTCACCGCGAGGCTCTTGGCGGTCTCGACCGCTGCGTTCGCGACCGGGAGATCCTGTGCGGCACCGAGGGCCGCGGCGTCGGCGGAGTTCTGGATCTGGCGGCTCTTCATCCGCGTGTACCCGATGTCGACCACCAGCGCCGCGAACCCGAGCATCACGGTCATCGCCAGCACGGTGAGCACGAGCACCGCACCCGACTCGTCGCTCCGCCGGCGGTCCAGACGCCTCAGCACTGGTTCCCCGCCTCCGAGAACGCCAGGTACGCGGGTGGTTGCTCCATGCGCATGACCACGGTGCTCACCAGGTTCTTGCCGTCGAGGAACGGGGCGAGCAGACCTGTCACGGACTCGACCGGATAGCTCGCACACACGGTCACGTTCTGGCCGATCGCCGTGCCCGCGAGACTGATCTTCACCTTCGTCTTCGCCGACGCCAGGCCGATGCGGTCCTTCGCCTTGCACACCAGCGCGTTCGTGGCGTCCGACGGGGAGGCCGGATTGGCCGGCGGCGTCACCGATGTGCCGTTGATCGTGCACGACGGCGCGCCCTTGACGTCGTCGACGACTGCCAGCCGAGCGGCCTCTCGAGAGCCGTTCCGCACCGAGATGTAGTCGTTGTAGGCGACGCCGAACTCGATGATGCCGAAGAGCAGCAGCGAGAACAGGACGATCACGAGCGTCAGCTCGACGAGCACGGCACCACGAGCATCCTGGGCTCGCAGCCGAAGGCGCGAGCGCCCCGGTACCGCCGACTCGGCCATCCGCTGCTCCCGCTCGACGCGACGCCTCGCAGACCCACCCCGTGCACCTATCGGCAGGTCCGGGGTCCGATCTTGAGGCCGGGCCGATCAGGACCGCTTGCGCACCCGGACCTTGATCGGGGTCGGGCCCAGCTCGAACGCCTCCCGGATCCGTCGCTCCAGGTACCGGAGGTACGTCGCAGGGAGCTCGTGGGAGACGAACAGGGTGAACGTGGGCGGGTCGACCGCCCCCTGGGTCGCGTAGAGCACCCGGGGACGGGACTTGCGCACCGGCGGGGCCGGATGGGCGGTCTGGGCGTCCTGGATCAGCCGGTTGAGCGCGGCCGTCGGGATCCGGCGGTGGTACGCCGCCTCGGCCTCACGCAGCGCCGGGAGCAGCTTCTGGGTGCTGCGACCGGTGCTCGCCGAGACCTTCAGGACCGGCGCGTAGCCGAGGAAGCTGAGCCGGTCGTGGACGTCTTCCAGCACCTGCTTGCGCTCGTCGGCATCGGTCACGAGATCCCACTTGTTGAGCACGACGACGATCGCGGTCCCCGCCGCATCGATCCGTTCGGCGAGCCGTTGGTCCTGGTGGGTGACACCCTGCGACGCGTCGATCATCAGGAGCGCGGCATCGGCGCGGTCGACGGCATCGAGCGCGCGCAACAAGCCGTAGTACTCGGTCGCCTCGTCGATCCGGCTCCGGCGGCGCATGCCCGCGGTGTCGATGAAGCGCAGCGGGCCGTCCTCGGTGTCGATCACCGTGTCGATCGCGTCGCGGGTGGTCCCCGGATGGTCGTGGACGATGGAGCGCTCGTCGTCGACCAGACGGTTGAAGATCGTCGACTTCCCCACGTTCGGCCGCCCGACGATCGCGACCGAGAAGATGTGCGCCTCGGGCTCCGGTCGTATGTCCGGCTCGGGCCCGAGGCCGGCCACCACCGCGTCGAGCAGGTCGGCGGTCCCTCGGCCGTGGGTCGCCGAGATCGGGAACGGATCGCCCAGCCCGAGGCGCGCGAACCCCCAGGTGTCGGCTTCACGGCCGGTGTCGTCGACCTTGTTCACCGCGACGAGGACCGGCGTGTCGGTCGACTGCAGGAGACGGGCGACCGCGTGGTCCTCGTCGACGATGCCGACGGTCACGTCGACAACCAGGATGATCAGCGCAGCCTCGGCGATCGCCCGCTCGGCCTGCGCGCTCACCTGTCGCGTCAGTGCGACCGGGTCGTCGGACACCGCACTCGACGGCAGCCACCCACCGGTGTCGAGGACGAGGAAGCGGCGACCGTTCCAGCTCGCGTCGAGCTGCTTGCGATCGCGGGTGACGCCCGGCTTCTCCTCGACGATCGCCGACCGTCGCCCCACGATCCGGTTCACGAGCGTGGACTTGCCGACGTTCGGACGACCGACGATCGCGACGACGGGTTCCGTGCCGGAAGGCGAGGTCATGACCGCATCGCTGCAACGAGGGAGCCACCGTCGGTGCCGATGATCTCCACCGGTCGGGGCAGGTCAGCCGGGACGCCGTCGTCGAGGAACCGGCCCTCCGACAGCACCACGTCGGGGAGCAGGTAGCGCCACCCGTCGGGCTCGTCGGCGAGCACCCGGCCGACGTCGGCGCTCGTGAGCAGCCCGGTGACAGAGATGTTCCCGCCGAAGAACTCGTTGGCCACCGGCACGATCCGTACGGCGACACCCGCGGCGTCGGCGAGGCGGCCCATCATCGGCTCCAGCACGCGCGCCCCGTACTCGCCGGTGAGGATCGCGACGGGCGTGCTGCGGTTCCGCGCAACGGCCGAGATCGGGTCGTGCGCGTCTGCGACCCGGATCGACCGGTAGCCCGCCGGCGGCGCTCCGTCCACGGAGGCGAAGAAGCCCCCACGCGGTCCTGGCTCCCGGGCCTCGTCGTCCACCACGGCGGCGCCGGAGAGGGCGGCATCGACCTCGTCGACGAACGTCGTCGCCATCCCGATGCCGTTCTCGTGCTGGGCCATCGCGTCGTACTCGTCCCGGGCCGGGAACGGACGATCGGCGAGCAGGTAGTACTCGTCGGCGGCGAAGACCATCCGGTGACCGAGCGCGTCCACGAAGCGGGTCTGCCAGGCCTCGACCACGTCGAGCACCCGCTCCACCTCGGCGGCGGTGTGCGAGCGAAGCTCGGGCTCGGTGCTGTGTGCGCTCACGCCGAGGGGCACCACGCCCACGCTCGCGAGCTCGGGGAAGCGGTCGAGCACGCCGAGGAGCGTGTCGTCGAGCGCGTCGGCGTCGTTGATCCCCGGGCACACCACGACCTGGCCGTGCACTTGGATGCCGGCGTCGAGCAGCGCGGACAACCAGCGGAGGCTCGTCGCCCCCCGCCGGTTCCGCAAGAGGCGGGCCCGGAGGTCGGGGTCGGTGGCGTGGATGCTCACGTAGAGCGGGCTCAGGCGCTCGGTGACGACCCGCTCGAGGTCGGCCTCGGTGAAGCGGGTCAGGGTGGTGAAGTTGCCGTACAGGAACGAGAGCCGGTAGTCGTCGTCCTTCACCGAGAGGCTCGGGCGCATCCCCGGCGGCAGCTGGTAGATGAAGCAGAACGGGCAGTGGTTGTCGCAGGTGCGGATGCGGTCGAAGACCGGGCTCGACAGCTGGATCCCGAGCGGCGCCCCATCCGGCTTCTCGACGTGGACCTGGCGCTCCAGGCCACCACGACGGACCTCGAGGTCCACCTGGGACTCGTCGGCGAGGAGCTGGTACCGGATGACGTCGCGCACCGCCTCACCGTTGACGCTGAGGAGCTCGTCACCGGGGACCAGCCCGGCGAGGGCTGCGGCGGAGTCGGGCGCGACCGCCACCACGCGGGCGGTCGGCATGCGATGAGTCTACGGGCGCCGCAGCGGGGACCTACCCTCGAACCGTGGCTTCGGATCCTGCAACCGCACCGCTGCGCCCCGAGGGAAGCGGCGTCGCACGGGTGCTGCTCGCCGAGCCGCGGGGCTTCTGTGCGGGCGTCGAGATGGCGATCAAGGCCCTCGCCTGGATGGTGCGCTCCTTCGAGCCACCCGTCTACTGCTACCACGAGATCGTCCACAACCGGCTGGTCGTCGACCGGTTCCGCAACCTCGGTGTGGTCTTCGTCGACGACGTCGTCGACGTGCCCGCAGGTGCGCCCCTGATGCTCTCGGCTCACGGCAGCGCTCCCGAGGTCGTCGCGGCAGCCCGCGAGCAGGGACGTTTCGTCGTCAACGCCGTCTGCCCGCTCGTCACCAAGGTCCATCACGAGGCGAAGGTGCGGGCGGGCAAGGGCTACACGATCCTCTACGTGGGCCACGAGGGCCACGACGAGGCCGAGGGGACGCTCGCGGTCGCACCGGAGGCGATGCGCCTCGTCGAGAACGACGACGAGCTGCTGTCGGTGCTACCCACCGTCGAGGACCCCACGAAGGTGGCGCTCCTCGCCCAGACCACGCTCGCGGTCCACGACTGGGAAGGGATCATGGACCGCGCGCGCGAGGAGTTCCCCGACCTGTGGACCGCGACCCGCAACGACCTCTGCTTCGCCACGACGAACCGGCAGGCCGCGCTCCGCGCGTTGGCCGCTCGCGCCGACACCGTCCTCGTGATCGGCTCCTCGAACTCGTCGAACACCCTGGCCCTGGCCAAGGTCGCCGAGGAGGCCGGCTGCACCAAGGTGCTGCGGGTCGACGGGCCAGACGAGCTCGACGTGGCGGGCCTCGGACCCGACGCGGTGGTCGGCGTCACCGCGGGGGCGAGCGCGCCCGAGGACCTCGTCCAGGCGGTCGTCGCCAAGCTCGCACCGCGCGAAGGCGTGGAGCCGGTCTTCGTGACCGACGAGACCGAGTACTTCCCCCCGCCACGCGAGCTGCGAGAGCTCGTTCCCGCGCTCGACGCGCTCGCCGCGCTCCTCGTGGGCGGCGACCCCCAGGCGGCGCGGGCCCAGGGCGGTCAGTTCACCGAGGACCGCGCGACCGACGCCTCAGGCGTGCTCACGGTCCTCGCGCAGCGTTAGCGCCGGCGGGTCGGGGCTCGCCGATCCGGAGCGTTCGAGCGCGTCGTCGTAGCACTCCTGGAGGGCCACCCGGAGCTCCTCGGTGAGGGCCCGGACCTGGGAGCGACGCTGCACGCGGGTTCCGTCGACGGGCGGCTCCGGGGGGACGACGGGCCGTCCGACGACCACCACGACCCGCGGGAACCGAGGCCACCGCCTGCCCCGCGGCAGGATGTCGCCGCTCCCGCCGATCCCGACCGGCACCATCGGCACGAAGAGCTTCGACGACAGGTACGCACAGCCGTCGAAGAGGTCGACGATCGCGGCGCCGTCCCGCCGGGTCCCCTCGGGGAAGATGACGAGCGGTTCACCCTCCTGCAGCGCGGCTTGGGACGCGCGCAGCGCGCCTCGGTCAGTGGATCCGCGGTCGACCTTGATCGCGCCCAGCGAGGTGAAGACCTTCCGACCGAGGCGGGTCGAGAAGATCTCCTGCTTGGCCATGAACCGGAGCCGTCGTCGCGTGATCGTCGCCGCGAACGGGATGTCGAGCCCCGAACGGTGCGACGGCGCCACGATGTACACACCGTCAGCGGGGACGTGCTCGCGTCCGACGACCTGGACGCGCCACAGGACGCGGCACAGGAAGAGGAGGAGCGCCCGCGCGAACCGGTAGAAGCTCATGCGAGCGCCTCGCGGGCCCGCGCGACGATCGCCGCGATTGCGTCGTCGGCGCTCATCGTGGTGGTGTCGAGCACGAGCGCGTCGTCGGCCTGCACGAGCGGAGAGCTCGATCGCGTCGAGTCGAGGTGATCCCGGCTCGACAACGACTTGCGAACCTCTTCGAGATCGACGGGCCGGGCTGCTCCCGCCTCGTCGCGCTGGCGGCGGCGGGCCCGTTCCTCGTCGCTCGCCGTGAGGAACACCTTCACCGGCGTGTCCGGGAAGACGACGGTCCCGATGTCCCGACCCTCGACCACCCCACCGTCGTGGCGCCTGACCCACTCCCGTTGCCGGGCGACGAGCTCGGATCGCACACTCGGATGGGCCGACACCCGGGAGACCGCCCCCGTCACCGCGGGTCCCCGGATCTCGTCGCTCACGTCGCGGTCGTCGACGAGGACGCGCTCGCCGACCTCGACGGCGACCGATCGTGCGACCGCCGCGCACGCCTCTTCGTCGGACGGGTCCAGGCCCTGCTCGAGGACGGCCCATGTGACCGCGCGGTACATCGCGCCGGTGTCGAGGACCTCGAGACCGAGTGCCGCGGCGACCCCACGTGCGACGGTGGACTTGCCCGCGCCACTCGGTCCGTCGATCGCGATGATGCGCGCCGAGCCGCTCGTCACGACCCCTCCGCGAGCGCATCGAAGTCGGTCAGGAAGTCGGGGTACGAGACCGCCGCGGCCGAGAACCCCTCAATGGTGACCGCGCCGTCGAGGGCGTTCCCCGCGATCGCGGCGGCCAGCGCGATCCGGTGGTCCCCATGGCTGGTGAGCGCGACACCCGGCACACTCCCACGCGCGATCCCGCCGCGTACGACGAGTCCGTCAGCGGTGCCCTCGACACCCACGCCCAGCTTGGAGAGCTCGGACTCGAGCGTGGCGATCCGGTCGGTCTCCTTGACCCGCATCTCGCCGGCGCCGCGGAACTCGGTGACCCCGTCGGCGAACGCGGCGGCGACGGCGAGCGCGGGGACCTCGTCGATGATCGCCTCGTGACAGTCGACGATCGTGCCCGCGAGCGGACCGGATCGGACGCCGACGTCGCCGAACGGCTCGCCGAGGCGCTCCCCCTTCGGTTCCACGCGGACGTCGGCACCCATCCGCTCCAGCACCTCGAGGAACGCGATGCGGCCGGGGTTCAGCAGCAGGTCCTCGATGACGAGATCGGAGCCCGGGGTGATCGCTGCCCCGACGAGGAAGAACGCGGCCGACGACGGATCACCCGGCACGTCGAGCTCGAACGCCCGAGGGACCCCGGCGACGACCCGAACCGTGCGGGCATCGACGACCTCCACCGGCGCGCCCAGGGCCCCCAGCATGCGCTCGGTGTGGTCCCGGCTCGGAGCTGGCTCGACGATCTCGGTGGTGCCGGACGCCTGGAGGCCCGCGAGCACGAGGGCGGTCTTCACCTGGCCGCTCGACACCCCGAGCTCGATCCGCGCGCCGCGCAGCGGGCCACCGCGCACGGCGAGGGGCAGCACGCTCGCGTTGTCGCGTCCGTCGATCCAGGCCCCCAGCACCCGCATCGGCTGCACGACCCGGGTCATCGGGCGTCGGACCAGTGACCGGTCACCGGTGAGCACCGACAGGAACGGGCGCCCGCCGAGCAGGCCGAGGAGCATCCGGGCGGTGGTCGCCGA
Source organism: Acidimicrobiia bacterium (assembly GCA_035763745.1). Classification (GTDB taxonomy): domain Bacteria; phylum Actinomycetota; class Acidimicrobiia; order IMCC26256; family PALSA-555; genus DASUAO01. The sequence continues at coordinate 32,578 of DASUAO010000001.1, read as the reverse complement.
GTTCCCGCACCCGATCACGCCGGTCGGCTCGCCCAGCCCGTCGAATCCCGCGCCATGGACCTCGATCGACTCGTCGCCCGCGCCCGGCGATCCGGTTCGGCGGGTGCGCACCCCGAGGAGCCCGAGCGCCCGACGGGTGCGGCGGACGTCGTCACCGGGCGCGAGGTGCGAGACCCGACTCGTGCCGTCGGCCACGGCGGCGAAGAGCAGGGCGCGGTGCGACATCCCCTTGCAGCCCGGGACGCGCAGCCGGCCTCGGAGCGGTCGGCACCCGGCCACCACGACCGCTCGCCCGTCCCGCGACTGGCTCGTCACGGGAGCTCGGTCCGGGCCGGATGGTAGCCACGAGCGCTGAGCGCGCCGCTGAACGCGTCGGCGTGCCGGGCGCCGACGATGAGCACGAGCACGCCTCCGCCGCCTTCGACCGAGTGCGCGATCTCCACGTCGGCGATGTTGACGCCGATCGTCCCGGCGAGCGTCGTGACCTCGGCCAGCGAGCCCGGGCGGTCCGGGATCGGGACCCGCAGCTCGGCCAGCCCCTCGTCGGCATCGAGGCCCCTCGGCAGGCTCCTCCGCGCGGTCCGAGCCCGCTCCAGCACCTCCAGCAGGCCGGCCCGGTCCCGGGTGTCGACGAGCGCCCGGACGGTGTCGAGGGCGCCGCGGTACTCGTCGAGGGCCGCCACGATCGCGTCGCGGTTGGCCACGCAGATGTCGGGCCAGATCGAGGGGTGGCCGGCTGCGATCCGGGTCATGTCGCGGAAGCCGCCGGCCGCCAGGCGCAGCAGCGTCGCGTGCTCCTCGCCGCGGGTCGCGGCAACGTCCATCAGCGTCGTGGCCGCGAGCTGGGGGACGTGGCTGACCATCGCGACCAGCGCGTCGTGGTGCTCGGGCGCGACGGCGAGGACCTCGGCGCCGAGGAGGCCGACGAAGGACCGGACCGCCGTGAACGCGCCGACCTCGGTGTGGTCCGTGGGTGTGAGCACCCACGTGGCACCGGTGAAGAGGTCGGCATCGGCGCCGCTGATCCCATCCTGTTCCGACCCGGCCATCGGATGGCCGCCCACGAAGCGGGGCGCGAGGCGTGGTCGGGACCGTTGCACTTCGTCGACGACCGGCGCCTTGACCGAGCCGACGTCGGTCACCACCGCCGCGCCTGCGTCGAGCACGCTGATCACGGTCGGTGCGAGCTGTCCGACCGGCACGGCGACGACGACCACGTCGGCATCCCCCGTCGCGTCTCGGAGGCTGGTCACCGCGTCGTCGACGGCACCACTTGCGACCGCCGCCTCGAGTCGGCCGGCATCGTGGTCGAAGCCACACACCGTGACGCCCGCGCGCCGCAGTGCCAGCCCGATCGACCCGCCGACGAGACCGGTCCCGATGAGCCCGACGCGTCTCACGCGGGGAGATCGTCGCGCAGCGCGCGAGCGCCATCGAGGTACACGTGGTGGAGCTCGTCGCGGGAATGCTCGGTGTAGCAGTGCACGAGGACCCGCACGACGCGCGGCATCCCGTGCGCGACCTCCAGCTCGCTGGCGCAGAGGAGCGGGACGTCGCCGAGTCCGAGCGCCCGAGCCCCCGTCGCAGGGAATTCGGCGGTGAGGTCGCGCGTCGCGGTGAAGACGATGCTCACCAGGTCGTCGTGCTCGACCCCGTTGCGCTCGAGCAGCTCCTGCACGAGTCGCTGGGTCTTCGCGTCGATCTCCGTCTTGGAGTCCTCGTCACACGTGATCGCCCCACGGAGCGCGCGCAGCTTCACGGCGGTCGAGGCTAGTGCGGGGTTCCCGGATCGCCCGCCGCCGGATCGCCCGCTGGAGGCGCGGGCGCCGGGGGCTCGGCGGCCGGACCGGAGCCGGTGTGCGCGGCCTCGTACAGCGCCCGGACCTCGCCCGGTTCGAGGCGGCGCCAGTCCCCCGTCGCGAGGCGGAGGTCGCTCACCGGGCCGATCTTCGTGCGCACGAGACGCTCGACCCGCAGCCCCATGGCCTTGCACATGCGGCGCACCTGGCGCTTGCGCCCTTCGTGGATGGTGAGCTCGAGCGCCGAGCGGCCGTCGGTCTCCTGGCGGACGCGGGCCCGAGCGGGCGCGGTCGGGCCGTCGTCGAGCTCGATGCCCTCCCGCAGCGCCCGCAGGACGGCCGGCGTGACGGCCCCCGTCACTTCGGCGAGATAGGTCTTCTCGACGCCGTGGCGGGGATGGGTGAGCAGCTGGGCGAGGTCGCCGTCGTTGGTGAGGACGAGCAGCCCCTCGGTGTCGCGGTCGAGCCGGCCCACCGGGAAGACGCGTGGATCCGTCGGCACCAGCTCGACGACGGTGCTCCGACCCTGGGGGTCCGAGGCGGTCGTGACGTAGCCCACCGGCTTCTGGAGGAGGTAGTAGACCAGGTCGGGACGGGTGACGACCGGCACGTCGTCGACGGTGAGGCGGTCGTGGAGCGGGTCGACACGATCGCCCAGCGAGACGGGGAGGCCCTCGCACCGGACCCGGCCCGCCTCGATCAGCGCCTCGCACGCGCGACGCGACCCGAACCCGGCCCGGGCCAGCACCTTCTGGACGCGCTCGCGTCCTGCATCCGGCCTGCCGGCATCCGGCCGGCCAGCCGTGGGGTCACTCGACGTCGTCGCGCTCCTCGGTCGCCTCCGTCGGGTCGTCCCCGAGCCGGAGGCCGCGCTCCAGGGTCTCGACCACCGACGCGTCGGGGACGAAATCGCCGAGCGGCGGGAGGTCGTCGAGCGAGTCGATCCCGAGCCGCTCGAGGAACGCGTGGGTCGTCCCGTAGAGCAACGCCAGGCCGGGACCGGGGTCGACACCGACGTCGGTGACGTAGCCCCGTGCGACCAGGGTCTGCAGTGTGGTCTCGACGTTGACGCCCCGGATGGCCGAGATCTGACCCCTGCTGATCGGCTGCTTGTACGCGACGATCGCGAGGGTCTCGAGCGCCGGCCCCGAGAGCCGGGCCTGTTGGCCCTCGAGGACGAACCGCTCGACGTAGGGCGCGAGGTCGGGATGGGTCTGGAGTCGGTAGCCGCCCGCGACCGCGGCGAGGACGAAGCCTCGCTCCGACTCCTCGTAGTCGCGCGCGAGGTCGGCGCAGAGCGACTCGATGTCGGCGACCGGGAGCTCGACGAGCTCCGCGAGGAAGCGGGCCTCGACGGGCGCGGTCGCGGCGAGAAGGACGGCCTCGATCGCACGCCGCGTCTCGGCCGCACGCGACTGATCGGACGGGACGGGCAGCGCGGTCATGCGGTCTCGGGCCGAACCGGGTCGGACGTGTCGACGCTCGCGGTGCTGGCGCCGTCGGCGTCGTCCCACTCGTCGATGCTCCGTACGTCGAGCGCGGGCGCGGCACCATCGACGCGGCACACCTCCAGCTCGGCGAAGCTCACCGCCTGGAGCAGGTCCACGGCGCCCTGCTTGAAGAGCTCCAGCAGGGCGAGGAACCGCACGATCACGTCGAGCCGCGAGGTGGCATCGGCTGCGAGCTCGGTGAACGACATCGATCGGTGCTCGGGCAAGCGGTCGAGCACGATCCGGATGGCGTCGCCCACGGTCACGCGGATCGGCGCGATGTGGCCGATCTCGACGGTCTCGCGCGGCTCGGTGGAGAGCGCCCGGAGCGCGGCGTCGCGCAGGCGCGTGAGCTTGAGCCGATCGAGCGGGTCGGGGACGAGCGATCGGTACGGCTCCTCGGGGCCGGCGTGGCGAGCGACGCTGAGCGCGGCGACGCGCATCCGCGATGCGATCGCCGCGGCCGCGTCCTTGAACGTCTTGCACTCGAGGAGCCGGGCGAGGAGGAGGTCACGCTCCTCGAAGCGCAGGAGCTCCTCGTCGAGCTCGAGGTCGGAGGGTCCGGGGAGCAGGCGCCGGGTCTTGAGCTCGACCAGCGTCGCGGCGATCAGCAGGAACTCGGTCGCGACCTCGAGGTCGAGCGCCTCGAGCCGATCGAGCTCGTCGAGGTAGGCGTCGACGATCGTCGACAGCGACACCTCCCACAGGTCCACCTCTTGCTTGAGGATCAGGTGGAGGAGGAGGTCGAACGGACCGGCATAGACAGAGGTGCTGACCTCGTAACCCATCGGGATCGAGGGTATCGGACGGTCTTCGTCGGACCGCGTACCGCGCTCAGGAGCGAGTCGCCTCCGGTACCGTTGCCGCTCATGGCACGGGTCTTCAGCGGCATCCAGCCCACGGGCGAGCTGCATCTCGGCAACTACCTGGGCGCGCTCCGGCACTGGGTCGCCGATCAGGACACCGACGACGCGATCTTCTGCGTGGTCGACCTCCATGCGATGACGCTCCCCTACGACCCGGCAGCCCTCTCCGAACGCACGCGCCGGACGGCCACGCTGCTGCTCGCCGCCGGACTCGACCCCGCGCGCTGCACCCTGTTCGTGCAGAGCCATGTCCCGGCCCACACCGAGCTCACGTGGATCCTCAACTGCGTGGCCTCGGTCGGGGAGCTGCGGCGCATGACCCAGTTCAAGGAGAAGGGCAAGGGACAGGAGTCGGTGAGCGTCGGACTCTTCGACTACCCGGTGCTCATGGCGGCCGACATCCTCGTGTACGACACCGATCGAGTCCCCGTCGGCGACGACCAGCGCCAGCATCTCGAGCTCGCCCGGGACCTGGCGATCCGGTTCAACCACCGCTACGGCGACACCCTCGTCGTGCCCGAGGCCGCGATCCCGCCCGTCGGCGCGCGGGTCATGGACCTCCAGCGGCCGACCGACAAGATGTCGAAGTCGGCCGAGTCGCCCCAGGGGACGATCGCCATCACCGACGATCCGAAGACGATCACCAAGCGGGTGAAGAGCGCCGTCACCGACAACCTCGCCGCCGTCCGGTTCGACCCGGCCACGCAGCCCGGCGTGTCGAACCTCGTACAGATCCTGGCCGCGGCCTCGGGCCGGCCACTCGACGACATCGTCGCCGAGCACGCCGACAGCCAATACGGGGCGCTCAAGGCCGTCGTCGCCGACGCGGTCGTCGAGTGCCTGCGTCCGGTGCAGGCCCGCGTGGTCGAGCTCGAGGCCGACCCGGCCCATGTCGATGCACAGCTCGCGCTGGGCGCCGAGAAGGCGGCCGCGATCGCGAACGACGTGCTCGGACGAGTCCGCCGCGCGGTCGGCCTGACGCCCCGGTCCTGACGCGGCCGGTCTCAGTCGTCGTCGGCGGCGTCGAGCGCAGCCATCACCGCGGGAGGGATCCCCGTCTCGGCCCACCGCGACGGATCGTGGTGCGCCGCGGCCCACCGTGCCGTTGCCTCGGAGCCGCCCGCGGCCCGGATGCGGTCCGCGCCGAGTGCCCCGTGGCGGAAGTAGCGAGCGAACCGCAGGCGCACACCGCGTCGTTCGACCCAGCGGTCGGTCCGCTCCTGCCCCAGCACACCACGGGTGAGGGTGGCCACCACGCGTCCCGGGACACCGAGCCCGGCATCGAGCTTGCCCACGTCGTGCACGAGCGCCGCGGCGACCCACTCCGGGTCGTCGGCCATGTCCGCGACGCCTCGGAGCCCATCACGCGTCCGCCGGGCGACGCCGATCGAGTGACGCCGGTCGTGGCCCGGCATCGAGCGCCACTCGGCGAACAACGCCGGCGGGAGGACGCTCTTGACCCACGCCTCGTCGCTGTGCGACGGGCCCCCGGGCACGAGCGCGCCGACGAACCGCTTCGCGAGGTGCCAGGTCCGCCGGAGCCGCGGCGCGCCGACGCTCATCGGACGACGAAGTCGTAGAGCGCCTGGTAGAAGGGATCGATGATGGTGCCGACGATCCCGGTGAAGAACACCAGGCCGAAGATCACGAGGAGCCCGTAGGGCCGGAACCTGTACCACGCGGGGAGCCACTCGTTCGGGAGCAGCCGTTCGAGGAGCGCGGAGCCGTCGAGCGGCGGCACCGGGAGCAGGTTGAACACGCCGAGCAGCAGGTTCACGATCGCGAAGAAGAACACGATCTCGAGCAGCACGTCGGACGTGGTCGCGTCGATCGCTCCTCCGAGCCCACGTCCTCGGTCGAACATCCACCGCGCGACGAGGGCGGCACCGGCCATCAGCAAGAAGTTCGAGCAGGGCCCGGCCAGACTGACGAGCACCATGTCGCGGCGGGGACGGCGGAGCCGCCGCGGGTCCACCGGCACGGGCTTGGCATACCCGATCACGGGGAGCCCCGACAGGGCCCCGAGCGCCGGCAGCACGAGGGAACCGAACGGGTCGATGTGCGAGACGGGGTTGAGCGTCAGGCGACCCGCCCGCTTCGCGGTGTCGTCGCCGAGCCAGAGCGCCGCGACCCCGTGGCTGATCTCGTGGAGGATGACCGCGACGACGAGACAGCCGAAGAGGATGACGGCCTCTCGAAGGGGCACCCGGTCAGCGCGGCTTGGACGCGCAGGTGATGCAGAGCCGGGCGGCCGGCTTGGCCTCCAGCCGGGCCGCGGCGATGGCCTGTCCGCAGCTCTCGCACTCCCCGTAGGTGCCCGCGTCCATCTTCGCGAGGGCGTCCTCCACCTCGTGCAGACTCTCGGTCAACGAGCTCGAGAGGGCCTCGATCTCGCCCCGCTCGGCCGTCACCTGGCTGGTGTCGGCGAAGCCGTCGTCGAACGACAGCTCTGCATCGGCAGACGGGCCCAGCTCGTGGAGGCGATCGCGGAGGCGATCCCGCTCCTCCTCCAGCTGGGCGCGGACGGTCCCTGACAGTTGCTCGGGCATGGCGCCATGCTACCGCCCGCAACGGGTCGACTCCGAGCCGGTCAGGGGACGATCAGGAGCGGGCCCGGGGGTGGGCCGACTCGTAGACGGCCCGGAGCCGCGCCGCGGACACGAGCGTGTACACCTGGGTGGTCGACACGCTCGCGTGCCCGAGGACCTCCTGCACCATCCGGATGTCGGCGCCGTGGTCGAGGAGGTGGGTGGCGCACGAGTGGCGCAGCACATGCGGGTGCACCCGCTCCCCGAGGCCCGCCCGGGCCCCGGCCGACCGCACCACCGACCAGCACCCCTGCCGCGTGAGGCGACCACCGCGCGCGTTCAGGAACAGCGCGTCGCCGGCCCCGCGGGCCCCGGCGCCGGGCCGTTCGAGCACAGGTCGCGCCGACCGGAGGTAGTCCTCGACGGCGGCACGTGCCGGTCGCCCGATCGGGACGATCCGCTCCTTTGCGCCCTTGCCGAGGACCCGGACGAGATTGCCCTCGAGATCGACGTCGGCGCGGTCGAGGCCGACCAGCTCGCTGATGCGCATCCCGCTCGCGTAGAGGACCTCGAGCATGGCGCGGTCGCGGAGCGCCCGCGGCTCGCGCCCCTCGACGCTCCCCAGCAACGTGAGCACCTCGTCCTCCGCCAGCGCCTTCGGGATGCCCGCAGGGACCCGGGGCGCCTGCACCTCCTCGGTCGGGTCGTGCGCGACCATGCCCTCGTCGACCAGGAACTGGTGGAGGGAGCGGAGCGCGACCAGGGACCGGGCGACCGTCGCCGGAGCCGGCGCTCGTCCGTCGTCGTCGGCCGCCGACCGCACCGCGAGGTAGTCCCGCACGGCTGCGGAGTCCACCTCGCTCGGCTCGGAGACACCGCGGGACCGCAGGAACGCCACGTACGCCCGCAGGTCGCGTCGATACGCCTCGAGGGTGTTCGGTCGCAGTCCCCGTTCGACGGTGAGCCAGGTCGCGTGCTCGGCGAGGGCCCGGTCGAGGCCGTCCTCGCGCGGTCCGGCGTCCGGATCCCGGGCGCGGGTGCTCACGTCGCCTCGAGACCGCCGTCCGCGACGAAGCGTCCCGCCAGGAGCAGCCCGATGATGGTCTTCGCATCGACGATCGCTCGCTCCGCCACGAGGCGGTCGACGGCGTCGAACGGGACCGCCTCGATCGTCATGGCGGCTTCCTCGGCGGTCACCCCGCGCGGGCCGTCGAGCGGTTCGAGGTCGAGCGCGCAGTAGAGGTGGGTGTACTCGTCGCAGAAGCCCGGGGAGTTGTAGAACTCGCACAGCGCGACGAGCCGGCCCGGCCGGTACCCGATCTCTTCCTCCAGCTCGCGTGCAGCGGTCGACTCGGGGGCCTCGCCGTGGACGTCACGCTTGCCGGCCGGGACCTCGAGGAGCGTGCCCCCCGTCGCGGCTCGGAACTGTCGGACGAGCAGGGCGTGGGACCCGTCGTCGGTGACCGGCACGACGACCACCGCGCCCGGGTGTCGGACGACGGCTCGCGAGAACGTGGTGCCGTCGTCACCCGCGACCTCGACGTCGGCGACCTCGAGGAACGATGCGACGTGCCGCGTCGCCGACTCGACGACGCGGAAGCCCGTCACGTCGATGCGGGCGGTACCGCCTCGACTGGACCGTCGACGGTCGGGCGATCGGCCGGCAGCTCGATCGGGAGCCGGGGCGCACGCCCTTCGGCGCGAGCCAGCGCGGCCTCGACGAACGCCGCGAACAGTGGGTGCGGGCGGTCGGGACGGCTGGTGAACTCGGGATGGGCCTGCGTGGCGGCGAAGAACGGGTGGACCGACGTCGCGAGCTCGACGTACTCGACGAGACGCCCGTCGGGCGACGTGCCCGAGCACAGCATCCCGGCCTCTTCGAGGCGAGCGCGGTACTTGTTGTTCACCTCGTAGCGGTGGCGGTGCCGTTCGTAGACGACCTCTTCCCCGTAGGCGGCGGCGACGATCGTCCCCGGGACCAAACGCGCCGGGTAGGTGCCCAGCCGCATCGTGCCGCCCATGTCGACGACCTCGCGTTGCTCGTCCATCAGGTCGATCACCGGGTGCGGGGTGCGCGCGTCGAACTCGCTCGAGTTCGCACCGGCGAGCCCGCACTCACCGCGCGCGAACTCGATGACCGCGCACTGCATCCCCAGACAGAGCCCGAGGAATGGGATGTCGTGCTCGCGTGCGTAGCCCGCCGCGGTGATCTTGCCCTCGATGCCGCGGAAGCCGAAGCCACCTGGGATGACGATCCCGTCGAGCTCACGGAGCCGTCCGTCGGCGAGGAGACCCTCCGCGTCGTCGGACGCGATCCAGTCGATCTCGACCTTCGCTCCGCACGAGTACCCACCGTGGCTGAGCGCCTCGACCACCGATAGGTACGCGTCGGGCAGGTTGACGTACTTGCCGACCAACCCGATCCGAACGACGCTGGTGGCCGAGCGCACGCGCGCCACCAGCTCGCGCCAGTCGACGAGGTCCGGCTCCACCTCGGGGAGCTGCAGGACCCGGCCCACGTAGGCGTCGAGTCCCTCGTCGTGGAGGACGAGCGGGATCTCGTAGAGGCTCTCGGCGTCGACCGCGGAGACGATCCCCTCCTCGGGGACGTCGCACAGCTCGGAGATCTTCTCCTTGAGCCGGGTCGGGATCGGACGGTCCGACCGGCACACGATCGCGTCCGGCTGGATGCCACGGCTGCGCAGCTCGGTGACGGAGTGCTGCGTGGGCTTGGTCTTCTGCTCGCCGGACGGTCCGATGAACGGCACCAGCGTGACGTGGACGTAGAAGACGTTCTCGCGACCGACGTCCTTGCGGAACTGCCGGATGGCCTCGAGGAACGGGAGGATCTCGATGTCACCGACCGTGCCGCCCACCTCGGTGATGACGAGGTCGACGTCCTCGTCGGCGAGCCGCAGGATCCGATCCTTGATCTCGTCGGTGATGTGCGGGATCACCTGCACGGTCTGCCCCAGGTACGCGCCGCGCCGCTCCTTGGCGAGCACCTCCTGGTAGATCGACCCGGTCGTCGCGTTCGACTTCTTCGACAGCGGGACGTCGACGAAGCGCTCGTAGTGCCCGAGGTCGAGGTCGGTCTCACCACCGTCGTCGGTGACGAACACCTCCCCGTGCTGGAACGGGTTCATCGTCCCGGGGTCGACGTTGATGTACGGATCGAGCTTCTGGAGGGTGACCCGCAAGCCCTGGGCCTTGAAGAGGCGACCGAGCGATGATGCGGTGAGACCTTTCCCGAGGCTCGACGCTACGCCCCCGGTCACGAAGATGTGTTTGGCCACCGAGGGCGAAGGTACCACCTCCCCGCCGTCGGACCGGACATCGGGCCCGAGTGCGCGGTCGCGGGCCGGGCGACACGATGGCGACCGCATCCGCTCGCTAGCGTCGACCCGTGCCCCCCGCCCGCGCGGCCGACGATCCCGCGTCGACGCCGACCGATGCCACCGATCGCCCCGACGGTCGCGCAGACGATCACGCGAGACGGCGGGTCTGGCGCATCGACGCGGCCTTCTTGGCCATGGCGGCCGTCGCGCTCCGCCTCCCGGCACTCCTCGCGCCGCGCCACCTGACGTTCGACGACGGCCAGTACGGCGTGGTCGTCCTCGGGCTGCGCGCAGGCGACCTCCCGTTCCGCGACCTCTTCTCGTCGCAGGGACCCCTGTACTACCCGCTGCTCGCGGTCGCCGACGTCGTGGGTCTCCGCACGCTCGACGGGCCCCGGCTGCTTCCGGTCGCCGCGGGCATGGTCGCCACTGTCGCGACCTACGCGATCGCCCGCCACCTCGGGACGCGGTCGGCCGCGATCCTCGCGGCCGTGCTCGTCGCCACCAGCGGATCCTTGCTCTACGTCACCGGACCACTCAGCGGGGACGGCCCCGCGCTCGCACTCGCACTCGTCGCGATCGTGCTCGCGCTGCGCCACCGGGCGCGCCCGTCCTCGGCCCGCGCGGTCGCCGTGGGCCTCGCGATGGGTGCCGCGATCTGCGTGAAGCTGATCGTCGTCCCCGCGGCCATCCCCATCGGGATCCTGATGACCGGGATCGGGCCTTCGGGGAACGGGCTCACCGGGACCGGGTCGAGCCGCTGGGTGCCGACCCGCGCCGGGCTCCGGGCGCTGGGGACCTCGGTCGCCGCGGCAGTCGCCGTGCTCGTGGCCGCGGTGCTGCCGTGGGGCCCCGAGCGGGTCTGGGATCAGTCGGTCGCCTACCACCAGGACTCCGAACGCCTCCGGGGCTTCGGCGGCAACTTCACCACGTTGGTGCAGACGCTCGCCGAGCGGGATCCGTTCCTGGTCCTCGCCCTGCTCGCGGGACTCGGCGCGATCGTCTGGCGTGCGATCCGGGGCGGCCCCTCGACGATCGTCGTCGCCACGCCCTCGAGCCCCGAGGCGGGCGAGGTCCCCCGCGCGCTCGCACGGTGGATCGTGCTCCCGTGGCTCGCGCTCCAGGTCGTGTTCCTCGTGATCGAGCCCACGATGTGGCGACCGCACATCGCCCAGGTCGTCGCGCCCCTCGCACTCGCCACGGTGCTGCTCGGGGTGCCGGCCTGGCGGCTCGTCGTCGCGGTGTGCGTCGTGCTGACCCCGTGGTGGTTCCACAACACCTCCGACATCGTGTGGCCCGACGCGTACCCGGCAGCCGAGGCGGCGATCGTCGAGCGGCTCCGGGCCCTGCCGGCTGGAGCGATGGTGATCAGCGATGATCCCGGGTTCGCGTGGCGCGCCGAGCGTCGGGTCCCCCCGAACTTCGTCGACGTCTCGATGAAGCGGTTCCAGCAGGGGCAGCTCACGGCCGCGGTCGTCGGGCGCGCGGCTGCTGATGCCGAGGTGTGCGCGGTGCTCGTCCTCTCCCCCGCCCGACTCGGGAGCCTCCCGGACCTGCACCGCCGGTTGCGCGCCGCCGGTTACGAGGTCGCGTCTCGCTCGGCGGGGACCTCCGAACGGGTCCTCTACGAACGCACGGAGTGCGACCCGCCGAGGTCCTGACGGCGCCGACCGAGGCGGTCGAGCCAACGCAGTGGCGCGACCCGGTCGATGATCGCGCTGAAGGAGACGAGCTCGGCCGCCACATTCGCGACGACGAGCACCGCGAGCGCGGTCACGCGCGTGACTTCGCCCCTTCCCAGCACGACGCCCAGGCCGAGGGTCGCGCCGATCACGTTCGCGCCCGCGTCTCCCAGCATCAGTCGTTCGCCGAGGTCGTCCGGGAGGAGCGCGAACGCTGCGCCCATCGCCGGTGCGATCGCGATGCCGACGGCACCGTCGCCGAGCAGGATCGCGAGGGGGATGTAGGCGATCATCGCCGCCTTGATGGTGCGCCCCGGTGCCCGGTCGAGCAGGTTCCCGAGGTTCGCCGCCAGCGCGATCAGCACCGCGTCGACGAGGAGTCGCCGGCCCGTCGCGAACCCGGGCGTCGCGACCAGCACGACGGCCACCCCGGCGCCGCCGAAGAGCTTGAGGAACCCCGTGGTGATCTCGCCGTGGAACAGCGCGCGCACGTGGCCGCGGAAGCCCCGGGCGCTGCCGTCGCCGAGGAGGTCGTCGAGCAGGCCGAGGAGGCCGAAGGCGAACACGGCGAACAGGACCTCACTGCGCTCGACCGTGAGGCCGGGCTCGCTGCCGACGCCGAGAGAGCCGAGGACGGCGCGACCTGCTTCGATGACCAGGACGGCCAGGACGATGAGCACACCACCGCTGGTCGGGAGCCGGACTCCCCGGAAGTTCGCGCGCGACAGGACGGGTGAGGTGAGCATGGGTCGCGCACCGATCTTGAGGAGCAGCACCGTGAGCGCGCCGACCGCGAGACCGAGGACGACGGTCACCGCCGGACTGCACCCACGGGTCGCGTTTGCGGCGCGCGTTCGGTACCGGCCGGCGCCGCGTCGGGGTCGAACCGGCAGAGCAGCCAGACGAGCGACGCGAGCCCGACGACCAGCATCACGCCGGGGATCGCGACCCCCGAGTCGTTCAGCAGGTACCCGAGCACGGCGACGATCCCGAGTCCGATCGCGGAGACCCGGATCGCCGGGAGCCGGCGGAAGAGGTCCGGGACCCGTTCCGGTGCGCGTCGGTACAGCCACACGGCGAGGGCGAGCGCGACGAGGAGCATGAACCCCCAGATCGAGTGCCGGAGCGACCCGAGGTTGTCGGCGAGCTTGCGCTGGACGACCACGATGAAGTCACCGATCCCCCGCTCGTCGATCCGCTCGACGAGCCGACCCAGATGGGTCCGGCGCTGGGCGGGCCGCGACAGGTCGAGCGCGGCGAAGCCGGCGAGCGCCACTGCGAGGCCGACGACGCACCAGAGGACGGCCCGCAGCCGGACACGCATCCCCAGGACGAGGAGCGCGGTGATCGCGAACGCCGGGACCATCGAGAGGATCCCGCCGACGTCGGAGCCCCAGAACGGCGCGCCGTCGACGACGATCACGACTGCGAGCAGCCCGATCGGGATCCACGCGGCCGACCCCTCGGCAAGGCCCGTGTCGGGCGTCCGCCCGCCGCGTCGTTCCTGCAGGCGGAGGGCGAGGAGCGGAGCCGCGACGACAACGCACGCGGCAGCCGCGGCGTACGCCGGGTTGCTGAAGCCGATGAACCTCCCCGCGACCGTCGGCGAGTACCCGAGTGGGCTGTTGAACTGCAGCGGGGTCCCGAGGACCACGTCGACCAGGAGGACGCCGGCCGGGACGAGGAGCGCCGTGATGAGCCCGTCGATCGGGCGGGTTCGCCCGATGCGGCGGTAGAGGAGGCCGAGCGCGACCGCGACCCCGACGAGGAAGGCCCAGAAGCCGACGACACCGACCTCGTGGAGTGGCACGAGGCGACCGAGGAACACCGCGGCGACGAAGCCGAGCACGCACAGCGCGACCGTGCCGAGGTGCGTGCGCCAGGCGCGGCGGCGAGCCGGGCTCGGGACCCGCCCCTCGCCGAACAGCAGCACGACCCCCACGACGAGCGCGGCCGAGAAGATGACCGACGCAGCCTGGACCGAACCGACGATCCGGTCACGGAACATCGCGGCATCGGACGCGTGCACGATCGTGTCGCGGCGGTCGCGCGCCGACCCGCCGGTCGAGCCGACCTCGACCGCCCGGCCCTCCATGGACGACGGCCGGTCCACCCCGAGGAGATCGAGGATGGTGGGCGCGACGTCGATCAGCTGCACGAAGCCCGAGCGTCGCGTGGTGGCCGACCGCAGCAGACCCGGATCGATGCTCGGCGCCTGCACACCGAGCACGGTGAGGTTGATCTCCCTCGCCGCGTGGGCCGGACCGACGATGACGACGGCGTCCGTGCGGGGATCGACCTCGGCCAGGAGGCGGGCGAGCAGCGCGTCACTCCTCGTGAGCGCGCGCCGGAGGAGCGCATCGCGATGGAAGGGGGTCGAGTAGGTCCGGTAGAGGTCCTCGCGCACCAGGTCGGAGGCCTCGACCAGCACGACGGCCCGCGGCGATGCCCACGCCGACTCGAACGCCGCGCTCATCGCGTCGAGGTCGGTGCGGAGGCCGAAGGGCGCGTTGGGGTCGGCTTCGAGCAGACCGGCATCGACCCGACCGCCGGGGATCCTCCCCTTCGGGTCCACGAGCGCGAGCCCCGCCTGCCGTCGGAGCACCGAGACGTTCGGGCTCGGTGGGGAGTCGGGCTGTCGGCCGTCGCCGTTGGCAACGACACCGCGATCGATGCCCGCGTCCCGCAGTGCGACCGCGAGGGCGCCCGGCTCGGAGTCGTACAGCAACGAGTCGTTGGTCTCGACGACCCGGGGCATCGCGAGCGCCACGATCCCGGTCGATACGTCGCGTCCCGTGCGCTGCGCGAAGACCTCGGCCGCGGTGTTGTCGCCGAACACCTCGTCGACACCGAGCACGTCGCCGTCGGTCTGGGGATCGCCGACCGTCCGGGTCCCCGCCCCCAGGGTGAGGTAGCCGTCGGCCAGCTTCGTGGAGCGACTGTCGGCCCGGGTCGTGAGACCGGCGACGGCTGCGTCGTCGAGGAAGCGGTTGATCGCCGGGAGGTCGTACCGATCGAGGTCGGCCCAGGTCACGTGGGGAAGCGAGAACACCAGGACGCGCTGGACCGGACGCTCGGTATCGGCGGCCTGTGCAACGCGACTTCCCGACGGCCCCACGATCGCGTCACCGAGGAACGACGCGAGCGCGAGCACGACGACCATGACGACCAGGACGACCCCACGGGCTCGGCGCACTCGGTCGGGTTCTACGGTCATGCTGACGGCTCCACGCCCGGGAGATCCGGGCCGGTCATGTTCGGACCGCCCGGGTTCGGGGCGTTCGGGTTCGGGGCGTTCGGGTTCGGACCCGGCGGTACCGGGTGCAGGCTCGGGACGCCCCCGAGCGCGCGGAGCGCGGCGACGTAGAGGGCTCCGGCGACGAGGGTGGTCGCGACCAGCGCGCCGAGGGTAGCTATCCGACCGGCCGGATCCAGGGCTCGGAAGAGGAGCCACACGCAGGTCGCAAGCGGCGCGGCCACGAGCGCCGAGCGGAGCAGGGATCGGGGCACGACCAGGTGCCCCGTGCGGCGCGAGAGGCCCACCCACAGCACGATCGCGCCGAACGCGTACGCCGCGGTGTGCCCGAACCCGAGGACGGCGACCGTCGACGGACCCGAGGTGAGCGCACCGCCGACCGCCATCACCGTGATGCCGACGCCGGCCGATGCGAGCGCAGTGAGCGCCGGGACCCGGCTGTCCCCCAGCGCGTAGTAGGCGCGTGCGAACAGGAGGAATGCGCTGTAGGTGTAGAGACCGACCGCGAGCGACGCCAGCCCCGCCGCCAGCAAGCCGACGCCGCCGGCACGGGTCGCCTGGCCGAATGCGGCGACCCGCATGATCGGGAGCGCCACTGCGACGAGCAGCGCGGCGACGGGCACGACGAGGACGGCCATGCCATCGAGCGCCCAGCGCAGCGAGGACGCAAAGTGGTCGGGATCGCCCGCCTGGCGGGCGAGGTCCGGGAGGATCGCCGTGTGGACCGGTTGTGCCAGCACTGCGTAGGGCGCGAGGAAGAACACCCACGCCACCTGGTACGCCAGCGTCCCGCCTTCGACGGTGTTCCCGACCACGATCGCCGCGAGCAGCAGCAGTCCGATCATCGAGTGCTGGAACACCGCCCAGGCCGACAGCCGCAGCACCCGACCGACCGCGGGGTCACGCACGCCGAAGCGGGGCACGAGCCGGAAGCCGGATCGGCGGAGCGCGACCGTCGGGATCCCGACGAACGCGGCGACCCCGAGCGTCGCCCCCAGGGCGAGGATGAGCTTCTCCCCCACGCCGAGGTCGAGGCCCGGGTCGGGTCCGGCGACGGCACGGAACGCGCCCATCGCGGTGACGACGACCACGGTGAGACCGATGGGGGCCATGGCGGTCACCGCGAGTCGTCGCTTCGCGTAGAGGACCGCGACCGACACCGCCCCGACCGCGTAGAGGAGGACCTGCGGGACGACGAACCGGAGCAGGAAGGTGGAGAGCGAACGTTGCGCCTCAGCGACGGCGGGGTTCGTGACCCCCGCGGTCAGCAGCCGTGCGATCCACGGCGCGGCGAGGACCCCGATCAGCGCAACGGCTCCGAGCACGACGAGCGCGACGCCGAGGATGCGCCCCGCGAGCCGCTCGGCCTCGGCGACGTCGCCGCGGTCCAGGTGCTCGACGAACGTCGGCACCAGCACCGCCGAGAGCGCGCCCGCGGCGAGCAGCTCGAACAGGACGTTCCCGACCGCGTTCGACGACTGGTACGCGTTGCCGAGGAACGTGGTGCCGAGCACCGCGGCGATGACGAGGATCCGGACGAACCCGACACCTCGTGAGACCGCCGTGGCGATGCCCATGCCCGCCGCCGCTCGTGCGACCGACGCGGGCTCGGTCATGGCTCGGTCCACACCGGGAGGATGCGCTCGGCTCCCCCCGCGATCCCGAAGTGTCCGACGACCCCGCGACCCAGGTCGCTGAGCGCGAGCACCGTCGCGATCGCGCCGACCTCGGCCTCGAGGTCGTCGACGGTCGCGACCTGCGTGCCCAGCGAGTCGTTCTCACGAACCGGCGCGAGCACCGCGTCCCGGTCGGCATCGCCCGACTCGACCAGGGCGACGACCAGCGCCAGGCGTTGCGCCACCGCCGCGGTGGCGAAGCCCTCGACCACACCGCGCGCTCCGAGCACCGCGTCCCTGGCCACCGCGAGGACCACGTCTGCCGCGCCGATGTCATCGACTGCCGGAGCATCCTCGTCGACACCCGCGAGCGTCACGAAGCCTTCGTTCACGAGCTCGACGAGCGGGTCCTCGGTCTCGTTGCCGGTGGCCACGACGGGGCCGGTCGCGAGCCGCGCCGCGAGGACCCGCCAGAACGCGTCGCGCAGGTCCGTGGCTCTGGTGTTGGAGGGAAGGCCGAGCAGCGATGCCAACGCGAGCGCGTCCTCGCGCGTCGGGAGTGCGAGCCGGGACTCGAGCCACACGATCCCCGCGACGTCGGCGCCGGCCGTACGCGCGAGCCGGACGACGCGATCGACGGCGTCGGTGTCCACGTCGCGGATCGCCACGAAGACCACGGGCACGTCGACGAGCCGGTCGGTGACTGCGAACGGGGCGCTCTCCTCGATCGCGGTGTCGGCGCGGTCGAGCGCCGCGATCAGTGCCTGGTTCTCGTCGCGCTGCTCGTTCGCCTTGGCCTCCACGGTGTCGATGCGGTTCTGGAGGCCCTCGATCGTCGGCTGACCGAGCACCCCGTATCCCATGACGATGCCGACTGCCAGCGCGAGGAACACCGCGACGAGAGAGACGAGATGGAAGCGGAAGTTGATCATGAAGGTGGGCTCAACCGGTGATCGACAGCCAGAGGTCGCGCAGCGTCAGGCGCAGCCCGTCGAGCAGCGTGCGGATGGGCTCGGACACGGCGACGACGACGGCGATGACCACGAGCGCCGAGCCTACGAGGAGCAACCAGTCCCGCCGCCGCACCCGTCCCTCGTAGAGGCGGTTGACGCCCTTCGCGTCGACCAGCATGGGGCCGAGCCGGAGGCGGGTGAGGAAGGTGGACGCCATCCCCTTCCGGCCCTTGTCGAGGAACTCGACCATCGTCGCGTGGGTGCCGACCGCGACGATCAACGTGGCGCCGGCCTCGTACGCGAGGAGCATCGCGACGTCCTCACTCGTCCCCTCGGCGACGAACTCCCGGTAGTCCACACCGAAGGCGTGCAGCTCCTCGCGTCCCGGTGCCCGCCCGTCGGGGTGCACGTGGTGCACGAGGTCGGGCGCGGTCTCGAGCGCGCGGGCCGACACGGAGTCGAAGTCGCCGATGATGACGTCGGGCTTCAACCCGTGCTCCAGCAGGGCGTCGGCGCCGCCGTCGACGCCGATGAGCACCGGCTCGTACTGGCGGACGTACGGGCGGAGGGCGGCGAGATCGCTCTTGTAGTCGTGGCCGCGCACGACCACCAGCGCGTGTCGTCCCTCGAACTTCGTGTGCAGCTCCGGGAGCACGAGCGGGTCGAAGGTGATCTTGGCCTCCTCGCGCACGTACTCGAGCGTGTTCTCGGCGAAGCGCTCCAGCTCGGCGCCGATGTTCGCACGGGCTTCCTCCATCGACTGTTCGACGACATCCGGTTCGAGCCGCTGGCCGTGGGCCACCACGACGTCGTCACGTCGGATCTCGCCGCCCACGATGCGGACGGTGTCGCCGTCGCGGATGGTGTCGAGCACCTCGGACCCCACCCGGTCGATCAGCGGGATCCCGGCGCGGAGGATCCTGATCGGCCCGAGGTTCGGGTAGCGCCCCGACACCGAGGCGCTGGCGTTGACGACCGCGGCCACCTCCGCCTCGACGATGCCGTCGCCCGCGACCCGGTCGATGTCCTCGTGGTCGATGATCGCGATCTCGCCCGCGGCGATCCGCTTCACGAGGTCCTTGGTGCGCCGGTCGACCCGCGCGACCCCGACGATCTCGTCGGTCGCGGCGCTCCCCTTGCGACGGCCGCGCATGCGGATCATCGGGAGGCCCGCTCCAGCAGCTCTTCGGCATGGCGCCGGGCGCGCTCGGTGTCGACGCCGGCGAGCATGCGGGAGAGCTCGGCCAAGCGCGTGCTGCCCTGGACGGTCGTCGCCGTCGCCACGGTTCGGCCCGCCTCCTCCCGCTTCTCCACCACCACCTGCGCGTCCGCGTGCGCGGCGACCTGGGCCAGGTGTGTCACACAGAGCACCTGGTGTCGGGCTCCGAGGTCGGCGAGCAACCGACCGACCGCACTGCCGGCCTCGCCGCCGATCCCCGCGTCGACCTCGTCGAAGACCAGCGTCGGCGGCGCCTCGCTCAGGACCAGCCGCAGGGCGAGCATGGCGCGCGCCAGCTCGCCCCCGGATGCCGCCTTCGAGAGCGGTTTGGGCGCCTCGCCCACGTTCGCGGCGAGCAGGTAGGTGACCGCATCGGACCCGTCCTCGCCCGGCGGGCCTGGCCCGACGTCGACGGTGAGGGTCGCCCCGGCCATCGCGAGGTCGGCGAAGTGGCGGCCCACCGCGTCGGCCAGGCGCGGCGCGGCCTCGGCGCGCGCCCGAGAGAGGGCGGCGGCGCTCTGGTCGGCCCGGGCCTGGGCGCCCGTGCGGGTCGCCTCGAGCTCGGCCGCCCGGGCCTCGTACCCGTCGAGTTCGGCGAGACGCCGGCGCGCCTCGGCCGCGAACGCCAGGACCTCGGCGAGTGTCTCGCCGTACTTGCGGCACAGCTCGCGCAGCAGCCGTCGCCGGGCCCGCACCGCCTCGACCCGGTCGGGGTCCTCCACGATCTGCTCGGCCAGCAGCCGCAGCTCGCGCTCGAGGTCGGCGACTTCGTCCTGGGCGGCCCGCAGCCGCGCCTCGATCGCCGCCAGCGGCGCGCGGCCGGTGAGCGCGGTCACCGCCGTGCCGAGACCGTCGAGCGCCGCACCGTCGAGCGCGGCGAACGCCGCCGCGATCGCGTCACGGTGCGCGGCTGCGTCGGCCAGGAGCGCCTCTTCGGCCTCGAGGGTGACGTCCTCACCGGCGTCCTCGATGCCGGCCTCGTCGATCTCGCCGATCTGGAAGCGAAGCAGATCGATCTCTCGCGCCCGCGCCCGCGCGTCCCCACCCAGGGACCCGAGCTCGAGATCGAGGGCTGCGACCTCCTCGCGCGCGGCGCGCAGGGTGGCGAGGGGCTCGAGCGCGGCCGGACCCGCGAAGCGGTCGAGGGCCGATCGCTGCACCGCCGGCGCGAGCAGCGACTGGTGCGCGTGCTGCCCGTGCAGATCGACCAGGCCGGTCCCGATGGTCGCGAGCTCCCCCACGGTGACGAGGCGGCCGTCGAGGTAGGCCCGGCTGCGGCCGTCGGTGGGGATCACGCGCGAGAGGACGATCTCGCGCCCCTCGAGGTCCTCGAACCGTCCTTCGACCCGAGCCTCGCTCGCACCCGCGCGCACGAAGCCGGCGTCGGCTCGGCCGCCGAGGAGCAGGTCGACGGCCTCGACGAGCAGCGTCTTGCCCGCGCCCGTCTCACCGGTGATCGCGGTGAGCCCCGGCCCGAGGAGCACCGTGAGGTCGTCGACGATCCCGAGATCGGTGACGTGCAGCTCGTGCAGCATGGTCAGCGGTCCTCCAGCCCGAACTTGACCTTGAGGATCTGGTGGAAGTCGCGGGGGCCGAACGTCACGATACGTGCCGCCTTGGAGCCCGCGGTGCACACGACCTCGTCGCCGGTGACGAGGCGCCCGAGCTCGCGACCGTCGACGGTGAGGACCACCGCGCGTCCGTCGGTGACGGTGAAGGCGACCTCTTCGTCGGCGTCGAGCACGAGCGCCCGGTCGAAGAGCATGTGGGGTGCGACCGGGGTGAGGAGGAGGCACCGGTGACGCGGCGAGACGATCGGTCCCCCGGCCGAGAACGAGTACGCCGTGGATCCCGTCGGGGTCGCCACGATCACACCGTCGGCGGCGTAGGTGGTGAAGAAGGCGCGGTTGATCGAGACCGCGAGGCGCACGAGGCGACCCGGCTGCTCCTTGTCGATCCCGGCCTCGTTCAGCCCCCACCACCGCCCGGCGGCGTCGCCCTCGGACGTGACGTCGACCTGGAGGACCATGCGCTCCTCGACCGAGTACTCCGCGGCGATGACCCGTGCGAGCGCGGCATCGAGGTCGACCGGTTCGACCTCGGTGAGGTATCCGAGCTGACCGACGTTCACGCCGAGCACCGCCGCACCGGACTCGTAGACCGCGGCCACCGTGCGCAGCATCGTCCCGTCGCCGCCGAGCGAGATCGCGAGGTCGAGGCCGTCGAGGCACGCTCGCTCCTCGGTCGCGAGCTGGTCGAGGCCCACGGCGGCGGCGTCGGCGGCGAGGAGCCGCACCTCGATGCCCCGCGCCGACAGCGCGTCGGCACTGCGACGAGCGAGGTCCGCGGCGAGCGGACGCTGGTTGTGGGGGAAGAGCGCCACGACGCGTGGCCGGCGCGGCGTCGGGTCAGGCCGGGTCACGGCGCCTCCGCGGCGACGCCGGCGAGCGACCGCGCGTCGCGGGCGCGCGCGCCGCGGCGGACGTGGAAGAGGAACTCGCGGTTCCCTTGGGGGCCGAGCAGCGGCGATGCCATCGCGTCGACCACCGGGAGGCCCGCGGCGGCCAGGCCGTCGGCGACGCGTGCGAGCACGTCCCGATGCACCTCGGGGTCCCGCACGACGCCGCCCCGGCCGATGTGGGCACGACCGGCCTCGAACTGCGGCTTCACGAGCAGCACCAGTCCGGCGTCGGCGGTGGTGCAGCGCACCAGTGCCGGCGCCACGGTGAGCAGGGAGATGAACGAGAGGTCCGCGACGCCGAACGGGACCGGACCCCCGATCTGCTCGGGCTCGAGGTGGCGGACGTTGCAGCGCTCGAGGACGGTGACGCGCTGATCCTCACGGAGCCGCCAGTCGAGCTGACCGCGACCGACGTCGACCGCGGTCACGTGCCTCGCCCCCCGTTGGAGCAGGCAGTCGGTGAACCCGCCCGTCGAGGCCCCGCTGTCGAGGACGCGCAGCCCCGCGACGTCGACCACGAAGTGCGCCAACGCCGCGTCGAGCTTGTCGCCGCCGCGGGACACGAAGCGGGGCGGCGGACCGGTGAGCGAGATCGCCTCGTCGTCGCCGACCTGACGCGCCGGGCTGGTCACCGGCCCGTTGCCCACGAGGACGCGCCCGGACTCGATCGCCTCCACGGCCCGCGACCGGGACTCCGTGAACCCGCGACGGACGAGCTCGACGTCGAGGCGTCGGCGCACGGTTCAGTGGTGCCGGTCGTCGGCGGAGCCGGCGGGAGATGGCGTCACGGAGCACTCCTAGGGACGACGACAAGGTTACGCACCCGCCGCGGCCCCGCCCGGCCCCGTCGACCCCCGCAGCGCCGCGATGAGCCGAGGTGCCAGTTCGAGGAGGTCCTCCCCCACGTACGGCGGCTGCGGAGTCGGGATCGCCTCACCCCCGGGCGGCGCCGGCGTCGCGGTGACGCCCGAGAGCACGAGGGCGAACGGCCATCCGAGCGCGTGCGCGAACGCTCCGTCGGTGCTCGGGCGATCCCCCACCACGACCCCGGAGCCGCTGAGTCGCCGCCGGACGAGGTCGACCATCGGTGCGGCCGGCTTGCCGGCGACCTCGGGGGCACGGCCCGCGGCGGTCGCCACCGCGGCGACGATCGCTCCTGCCCCGGGGAGCAGTCCGCCCGGCACCGGGAACGTGGCGTCGAGGTTCGTCGCGACGAAGCGAGCCCCGGCCCGGACGCATGCCGAGGCGCGTGCGAGCCGCTCGAAGTCGAACTCGCGGTGGAAGCCGACGACGACGCCGTCGGCCGGACCGTCGTCGACCACCTCGAAGCCGGCGTCGTGCAGCGCGGCCACCACGCCTGGACCGGCGCACGCGAGCACGCGCGCCCCTCGACCGAGGTCGGCCGTGAGGAGCGCGGCGGCTGCGAGCGCGCTCGTGAGCACGTCGCCCACGTCGGCCGGGACTCCGACGCGCTCCAGCTTCGCGACCACGGCCTCGACGGGCTCGTTGGAGTTGTTCGAGACGAAACCGACCCGGATCCCGCTCGCACGGATCTGTGCGATCGCCTCGTCGGCGCCGGGCAACGGATCGGCCCCCCTCCACACCACGCCGTCGAGGTCGCAGCACACGACGGGGCGGTCGCCAGGTCGGTCGGGGGCCACGGCAGGACCGTATGCGAGAATCGATCGCCCGCTGCGTTCACCCCGACGAAAGAGACGCCTGTGCCCGAGCTCCTCCCGTTTCGCGGTGTGCGCTACACCGACGACGCGTCACTCGACGCGGTCGTCGCGCCTCCCTACGACGTCATCGACGAGGACGAGCGCGTCGCGCTCGAGGCCCGCGACCCCCACAACGCGGTGCGCCTGATCCTGCCCCGGCCGACCACCGACGCCGACCCGTACGAAGCAGCCGCCGAGACCCTCACCGCGTGGCGCGACGCCGGCGTGCTCACCACCGAGTCGACCCCTGCGCTCTACGCGTACTCGATGTCGACGCCGGCCGACGCGGCCCGCCCGCTGCACACCCTCGGGGTGCTCGGGGGGCTCGAGCTCCCCGAACGTCCGGGGGTGGGTGACGTCCTCCCGCACGAGCGCACCCTCCCCAAGGCGCGCAGCGACCGCCTCGCGCTGCTCCGGGCGACGCGGGCCAACCTCGACCCGATCTGGGCGCTCTCCCTCTCTGAGGGCCTGACGGCGATGCTCGCGCCGATCGCCCGGCCCCACGTCGCGATCGACGACGAAGGGGTCCGTCACGAGCTCGGCGTCATCGACGACGTTGCGACGATCGATGCGATCCGCGCGCTCGTGGCCAAGACGCCGGCGGTCCTCGCGGACGGCCATCACCGGTTCGAGACCGCGTGCAACTTCCGACGCGAGGCGCCCACGACCGCGGGTGTCGACGAGATCATGACGCTCGTCGTCGAGCTCGCCGAGGATCAGCTCGCGGTCCACCCGATCCACCGCCTCGTCCACGGCGCACCCGCGGACCTCCGGACCGCGCTCGCGCAGACGTGCGCCGTCGTCGACCGCGGCCCGAACACCGATGCGGGCGTCGGGGCGCTCCTCGAGCGGATGCAGGCCGAGGCGGTGCTCGGCCTCGTCGACGGCAGTGGGCTCGCGACGCTGGCCCCGCTCCCCGAGCGTGTCGGCACGGCACTGGCCGAGCTGGCGAAGTGCCTCCACGACGTGGACGCGGCCCGCTTCGACGTCGCGGTCCGGCCCGCGCTGGGCGACGCGACGCTCGCGTACCGCGACGACGCGCACGACGTCGCGGCGATGGTGCGGTCCGGCAAGGGCGACGCGGCCCTGCTGCTGCGGGGCGTCACGGTGGACGACATCCGCGCCGCGGCCGATGCCGGGGAACGCATGCCGGAGAAGACGACGTTCTTCGCGCCCAAGCCCCGGACGGGGATGGTCTTCCGGTTGCTCGACGAGGCGTGACGCCTCAGGCGACGTCCCAGGTGACGCCGGAGGAGAGGAGCGCCGCGAGGTCCCCCGAGCCCTGACGCTCGGACGCGTTCGCCAGCTGACGTTGGACCTCGATCTCGTACACCGAGCGTTCGACGTCTCGGAGGACGCCCATCGGCGTGGGCATCGTCGGCCCCGAGGCGAGCCGTGCGAGCGCGAAGGCGAGGGACGGGTCCTCGCGGTGCTCGTCGTGGACGAGGAGCACCGACTCGTCGACGTCGGCGATGGTCACCACCTCGCATTCGCCGAAGGCGTTCAGCGCGACCCCGTGCTGGGACTCGGCCCCGAAGCGGATCGGCTCACCGTGGTGCAGGTCGATGATCATCTCCGCACGCGCGTCCTTGGCCGTGACCGCACCGAACGCAGCATCGTTGAAGACGTTGCAGTTCTGGTACACCTCGACGAACGACGCGCCCTGGTGCTCGTAGGCCCGTCGCATCGCTTGCATCATGTGCTTGCGGTCCATGTCGTGGGTGCGGGCAACGAAGGTGGCCTCGGCCCCGAGCGCGAGGGACAGCGGGTTGAACGGCGTGTCGAGCGACCCGAACGGCGACGACTTCGTGACCTTGCCCACCTCGCTCGTGGGCGAGTACTGGCCCTTCGTGAGCCCGTAGATCTGGTTGTTGAACATCAGCACGTTGAGGTTGACGTTCCGGCGCAGCGCGTGGATGAGGTGGTTGCCGCCGATCGAGAGCATGTCTCCGTCGCCGCCGACGACCCAGACGTCGAGATCGGGACGCGCGAGCGCGACCCCGGTGGCGACCGCCGGAGCACGACCGTGGATGCTGTGCACGCCGTACACGTTCATGTAGTACGGGAAGCGCGCCGCGCAGCCGATCCCGGACACGAACACCTGGTTCTCGGACGTGAGACCGAGCTCGGCGAACAGCAGCTGCACCGCGGCGAGGATCGAGTAGTCACCGCACCCGGGGCACCAGCGGACCTCCTGGTTGGTCTGGAAGTCCTTGCGGGTCAGGCTCACCGCGGTGCCACCCGACGAGTCGCTCACTTCACCATCTCCTCGATCGCGGCCTCGACCTCCGATGCCCGGAAGGGCAGGCCCTGGACCTTCGTGAGGCTGCGGGCGTCGACCAGGTACTCGGCGCGGACCAGCCGGGAGAGCTGCCCGAGGTTCATCTCGGGGACGAGGACCCGCTCGTAGCGCCCGAGGAGGTCGCCCAGGTTCGCCGGGAACGGGTTGAGGTGGCGGAGATGCGCGTGTGCCACCCCCATCCCCCGGTCGCGCGCCTGGCGGACAGCCTGCTGCGCGACGCCCCACGTGCTCCCCCACCCGAGCACGAGGAGCTCGGCGCCGTCGGGGTCGTCGACCTCGACGGCGGGGATGTCGCCGGCGATGCCGGCGACCTTGCGCGCCCGCAGGTGGACCATGTGCTCGTGGTTCGCGGGGTCGTAGTTGACG
Source organism: Acidimicrobiia bacterium (assembly GCA_035763745.1). GTDB lineage: Bacteria > Actinomycetota > Acidimicrobiia > IMCC26256 > PALSA-555 > DASUAO01. The sequence goes on along the minus strand of DASUAO010000001.1, from coordinate 6,984 downwards.
TTGCCGGAGCCGTCTTCCTTCTCGATCCCGCCGATGCGGTGCGCGAGGCCAGGGGTGCCGGGGATCGCCCAGGGGCGGGCGAGCGTCTCCTCGTCCCGCAGGTAGGGCCAGAACTCGGGGTTGCCGTCGGCGTCGACGTGGTTGGCCTCGGCGGCGAATGGCACCGAGATGTCGGGGAGCGCGTCCACGTCGGGGAGCAACCACGGCTCGGCACCGTTGGCGAGGTAGCCGTCGGTGAGCAGGATCACCGGCGTGCGGTACTTGAGCGCCAGGCGGACGGCCTCGAAGGCGGCGTCGAAGCAGTCGCTCGAGGAGCGCGCCGCCACGATGGGCAGCGGGGCCTCACCGTGGCGCCCGTACATCGCGAGGAGCAGGTCGGCCTGCTCGGTCTTGGTCGGGAGGCCGGTCGACGGCCCCCCGCGCTGCACGTCGACGAGCACGAGCGGCAGCTCGAGGCTGACGGCGAGACCCAGCGCCTCCGACTTGAGGTCGACGCCGGGACCGCTGGTCGCGGTGACACCGAGCTGGCCGGCGAAGGCGGCGCCGATGGCGACGCCGATCGCGGCGATCTCGTCCTCGGCCTGGAGGGTGCGGACCCCGAAGTTCTTGTGACGCGAGAGCTCGTGGAGGATGTCGGATGCCGGCGTGATCGGGTACGACGCGTAGCAGATCGGCAATGAGCTGGCCTGCGACGCGGCGAGGAGCCCGTAGGAGAGGGCGACGTTCCCTGTGATGTTGCGGTACCGGCCCGGCGCGAGCCGTGCGGGCGCGATCTCGTAGGGGTGGTCGAAGAGCTCCGCGGTCTCGCCGAAGTTGTACCCGGCCCGGAAGGCGGCGAGGTTCGCGGCCTTCACCATCTCGCGGTTGGCGAACTTCTCCTCGATCCACGCCACCGTCTGCTCGACAGGACGGGTGTACATCCATGACACGAGTCCGAGCGCGAAGAAGTTCTTGGAACGCTCGGCGTCGCGTGGCTTGACCCCGAGCTCCTTCGTGGCCTCGAGGGTCATCGAGGTCATCGGCACCTGGATCAGCCGGTATGCGGTCAGCGTCCCGTCCTCGAGGGGGTTCGCGGCGTACCCGGCCTTGTCCAGGTTGCGGTCCTCGAACGTGTCGGAGTTGAGGATGAGGGTGCCACCGGGGGCGACCTCGCCGACGTTCGCCTTCAACGCGGCGGGGTTCATCGCCACGAGCACGTTGGGGACGTCGCCCGGGGTGAGGATCTCGTGGTCGGAGATGTGGACCTGGAACGAGGAGACGCCGGCGATCGTCCCCTGGGGCGCGCGGATCTCGGCCGGGTAGTTCGGCAGCGTGGCGAGGTCGTTCCCGAAGACGGCGCTGACGTCGGTGAACCGGTCACCGGTGAGCTGCATGCCGTCGCCCGAGTCGCCGGCGAACCGGATGACCACACCGTCGAGTGCCTCGGGCTCCAGTGATCGCGTCGTCGGTGTCACTCGTCCTCGCTCGTGCGCGCCCAGCTCGTCGGCCGACCTGCAGGTGGCCTCGCGGTCATCATAGGTTCGAGGTTCTCGCGAGCCATGACCGGCGTCCGACGCGTGCGACGAGCAGTCGTCCGACCGCGCTCAGTCGAGGCTCGCGAGCTCGGTGCGGGCTCGCCGTGCGACCGCGGCCCGACGGCGGCGGTCTCCCCCGCGTCCGATCGCGACTGCCTGGACCTCGACGCGCGACGCCGTGGCACCGCCGGTGCGGAAGAACCGTCTCCGAACCGTCCCGGCGACGACCACTTCGACGTCGGGCTCGGTCGTGACGACCCACTCGGCGGGCTCCCAGACGGCGACGGGCACCGACGTCTGGGTCGCGTCGCCGGTCGGGACCCGCACGGCCAGGGTCACGAGGCGGCTGCCTGACGGGAGCACACGCAGCACGGGCGGGGTCGAGACCCGCCCGCGCAGCACGACGAGGTTGAGCCCGTCGTCGGCGGACTCGGCGCCGATTGCGGGCCGGCCGGACCGAGGAGCGCCCGACCGAGGAGCGCCCGACCGAGGAGCGCCGGATCGACGAGCACTGGATCGAGGAGAACCGGATGTGGGGGTGGACATGGTGCGACCTCCGGGAGGCGACGGCCGCGCCGGAGCGCGGTCGTGCGGTTCGGGGAGGTGCTCCTCGGGGCCGGGACCGATGCGCCGGGCGGGCGACGAGGCGTACCGAGCACGGTACCGGTGCCCTACGACACCGGCACCGGTAGCTGGACACCGGCACCTGGACACCGGCACCTGGACACCGCGGCGGCGGCCGTGCCGAGGTCGCGACGGTTCAGCGCAACGCCGCCCGGCGGGCCGCGACGTCGGCGAACTCCCGGTCGTGGGCGGCGATCCGGTCGAACAGCGAGCGGGCCCGAGCGTGGTTCCCCGAGCGCTCCTCGAGATCGGCGAGCGCGTACCAGAGGCGCAGGTGGTGCAGCTTCGGCCGACGCACGTCGGTCGCCTTGCGGTCGAGGACGGCGATCGCCTCGTCGAGACGGCCCCGGTCCGCGAGCGCGCCGGCCGCGACGATGCGCCCCTCGGTCACCAGCTCGGCCGACGGCGATGCGACCGCGAGCTCGTCCCAGAGCTCCTCGAGGCGCCTCCATCGCTTCTGGGCCCGGTAGCAGTCCATCAGGACCGGGTGCTGCTCCACGGAGTCGGTCATCTCGACGAACCGGCCCAGCTCGGTGGCCGCTGCTCGGTAGTTGCCGAGCCGGTAGTGGGCGAGCCCGAGGAGCTCACGCACCGTCGCCGAGTCGGGGATGGCGTCCCGGACCGGCCGGAGCCGCCGGAGCGCCTCACGGTCGCGCTGGTGCGCGTACGCGTCCGCGGCCGCCATGACCTCCCGCAGGAGGTACTCACCGCGTCGGCCTCCGAGACGCAGGACCTCGCGCTCGACGTCCTCGGGCGGGCGGCCCCGCCGCCGACGGGCGCGCGACTGATCCTCGCCCGAGGCCGGTCGGGGCCGCGCGGCGCGGCGCGTCCCGTCGGGCTTCGCCGACCGGCTGCCCGTGACGCGGAGACGGGACGGCGGACCGTCCGGCAGCTCCTCGTCGGGGCGCCGCTCGCGCTCGGGCGCCTGGGGCGCACCGAACGGCCCGAACCCGCCCTCGCCTGCCCGGTCACGGTGCGCACCGCGGGGGGCGACACCACCGGTTCGGCCACCGGAGCCGGGGGTGGCGCCCATCGATCGGCCCCGCCCGTCGCCCTTCGCCTTCTTGCGGCCGGCACCCGGCGACCGCTCGCCGCGGCGGCCGGATCCACGCCCGGACCCGGGCGCGCCGGAACGGTCGGAAGGGCGAGCCATGACCGGAGCGTACCGGCGACCGCCTCCCGATCCCGGACGCACGGACCCGGACGCGACGAAGCGCCCCGCGCTCACCCACCTCCCGCCGAGACCGCGGGGTCCCTGCAGTGGTGTGGGGAGCGCCGAGGCGCTTCCTCGTGTTCGAGAACGCCCGGCGGCGACCTACTCTCCCAGGGAGTCTCCCCCCAAGTACCATCGGCGCTGGCGGTCTTCACTTCCGTGTTCGGAATGGGAACGGGTGTTTCCCCGCCGCTATTGCCACCGGAACATCTGTGTTGTCAACGTGGTCGTCACCGTCTCCCGAGGGATGGCCCGATGGGTGGGCACCCCGAAAGGAGCGTGACGAGTCCGTCGAGGACTCCAGAGCGAGCACGAGCACCATCACCCAGCGAACTGGGCACCGCCGCCGAAGCAGCGGGCGAACAAGAAGATCCCAAGCCCTCGGCCGATTAGTACCGGTCGGCTGAACACGTCACCGTGCGTACACCTCCGGCCTATCAACCTGGTCGTCTACCAGGGGCCTTACTCGGTTGTCCCGATGGGAGATCTCATCTCGAGGCTGGCTTCGCGCTTAGATGCCTTCAGCGCTTATCCGTTCCGCAGGTCGCCAACCAGCCGTGCCCTTGGCAGGACAACTGGCACACGAGAGCTGCGTCCGTCCCGGTCCTCTCGTACTAGGGACAGCTCCTCACAAATCTCCTACGCCCACAGAGGATAGGGACCGAACTGTCTCGCGACGTTCTAAACCCAGCTCGCGTACCGCTTTAATGGGCGAACAGCCCAACCCTTGGGAGATGCTTCACCCCCAGGATGCGACGAGCCGACATCGAGGTGCCAAACCTTGCCGTCGATGTGGACTCTTGGGCAAGATAAGCCTGTTATCCCCGGGGTACCTTTTATCCGTTAATCGACTACGCTTCCACATGCCATAGCCGGGTCACTAAGCCCTGCTTTCGCACCTGCTCGACTTGTAGGTCTCGCAGTCAAGCTCCCTTGTGCCTTTGCACTCAACGGCTGATGGCCGACCAGCCTGAGGGAACCTTTGGGCGCCTCCGTTACACTTTGGGAGGCGACCGCCCCAGTCAAACTACCCACCTGACGCTGTTCCCGACCCGGATTCACGGGCCTGGGTTAGAGCTCCAATACGTGAAGGGTGGTATTTCAACGTTGTCTCCACCGAGGCTGACGCCCCGGCTTCCAAGACTCCCACCTATCCTACACAGCACGAACCGAAACCCAACATCAGATTGTAGTAAAGGTCCACGGGGTCTTTCCGTCCTTCTGCGGGAAACGAGCATCTTTACTCGTCGTGCAATTTCGCCGGGTCTCTGGTTGAGACAGTAGCCAAGTCGTTACGCCATTCGTGCAGGTCGGAACTTACCCGACAAGGAATTTCGCTACCTTAGGCATCCTTGTTACTCCGCCATGACCGGTTGCCATGTCGGGGTCAGGTCATTTCTGCCTGACTCCCCATGTCGCCATGGGGATCGGACTGTATCTTCACCGTCGTGAGCTGGCGTTGCTCACGGGGCGCCTGGCGTGCAGTCTCTGAGGATCCCATGAGGATCTCGTCGAGGCGCCGAGTCCGCTGCTTTCCCTGCGCGTTCATCGCGTAGGCACAACGAACCAGACGCTCGAACCCCGCCGGCTCGAGGTGCTCCTTCCGCCGCATCGATCTCACGATCGTTGCGAATCGGTCGAAGTCGCCCTGCTTCACCAACAAGGGATGATGCTCGAAGAACGGCACGATGTGCCGGTCCAGATCCGCGAGCGTGTCGACGGCGAACGTCCACACGCTGCTCCTCGGGCCCTTGGATCGCAAGCGACCGCAGCCGAAGAACGGGATCAGGGCTTCGAGCACCACTCGATGCCTCTCGTGCTGGTAGACGTGGAACGTGGGGTGCAGTTGCCACCCACCTGTCGACCGAGCGTTGAGGTTCCGGTGGATCGAGACGGAGAAGCAACCTTCGCCGTCGACGAAGCCGACCACCCAGAGAGGATCGAGCTCGAGCGAGATCCTGACGGTTTCCTGCTGATCGTCCGCACTGGTCGGGTTTTCACTGCTCATGCCGTGAGCCTAGGAAGGCCCTGTGACACGAACGAGTACCGCCAGATACTCGGATGTTCCAGCATATAGCCAGGTTTTGTAACGGCCAGTTGAAACTCACCGTTATAGTTACGGCCGCCGTTTACCGGGGCTTAGTTTCAGAGCTTCGCCTTGCGGCTAACCCTTCCACGTAACCTTCCGGCACCGGGCAGGCGTCAGAGCGTATACATCGTCTTGCGACTTCGCACGCTCCTGTGTTTTTAGTAAACAGTCGCTTGGCCCTGGTCTCTGCGGCCTCTTCGGGCTCGGGACGCGAGGTCCGTCACCCTACAGAGGCCCCCCTTCTTCCGAAGTTACGGGGGCAGTTTGCCGAGTTCCTTAACCAGAGTTCTCCCGATCGCCTTAGTATTCTCTACTTGCCCACCTGAGTCGGTTTGGGGTACGGGCACCATGTCAGCTCGCTAGAGGCTTTTCTCGGCAGCATGGGATCAGTCACTTCACCTGAAGCGGTTCGGCATCACATCTCGGGGTATGCGACCGACGGATTTGCCTATCGGTCCCCCTACCTGTTTGCCCCGGGACAACCATCGCCCGGTAGACCTACCCTCCTGCGTCCCCCCATCGCTCTCCATCCGGGACACGTGCCGGGTTCGCTCCGAAGAGCAGCCCCCGACCGCCTTCCCATAGGAGTTGGCGCGGACATGGTGGTACAGGAATATCAACCTGTTGTGCATCGACTACGCCTGTCGGCCTCGCCTTAGCTCCCGACTAACCCTGGGCGGATGAGCCTTCCCCAGGAACCCTTGGGCATTCGGCGGAGGGGTTCCTCCCCCCTCGTTCGCTACTCATACCTGCATTCGCACTCGACCACGCTCCACGGTGGGTTCCCCCACCGCTTCACAGCTGAGATCGACGCTCCCCTACCCATCATCTGCTCCGAAGAACAGAAAATGACGCAGCTTCGGCTCTGTGCTTGAGCCCCGTTACATTGTCGGCGCAGGATCACTCGACCAGTGAGCTGTTACGCACTCTTTCAAGGGTGGCTGCTTCTAAGCCAACCTCCTGGCTGTCTTCGCAATCCCACATCCTTTGCCACTGAGCACAGAATTAGGGGCCTTAGCTGGCGTTCTGGGCTGTTTCCCTCTCGACCATGAAGCTTATCCCCCATGGTCTCACTGCCGCGTTCTGGAGTACCGGCATTCGGAGTTTGGCTGATTTCGGTAAGCTTGTAGGCCCCCTAGACCAACCAGTGCTCTACCTCCGGCACTGAACACGCGACGCTGCACCTAAATGCATTTCGGGGAGAACCAGCTATCACCGAGTTTGCTTGGCCTTTCACCCCTAACCACAGGTCATCCCCCAAGTTTTCAACCTTGGTGGGTTCGGCCCTCCACGAGGTCTTACCCTCGCTTCAGCCTGCCCATGGATAGATCACTCGGCTTCGGGTCTACCGCCCGCGACTGAACGCCCTGTTCAGACTCGCTTTCGCTCCGGCTCCCCCTCTCGGGTTAACCTTGCCACGAACGGTAACTCGCAGGCTCATTCTTCAAAAGGCACGCCATCACAAGCGCGAACGCCTGCTCTGACTGCTTGTAAGCCAACGGTTTCAGGTTCTATTTCACTCCCCTCCCGGGGTACTTTTCACC